>CAZIAD010000115.1:0-1549 GCA_964537555.1 uncultured Brevinematales bacterium | reverse complement strand
CCCGGAAGGTCTGGGCTGCCGCCTTGACTGCCTTCTGATCCTTGGGGGTAAAAGCCCTCAGGGCATGCTGTACCCGGTTACCCAGCTGCCCCAGCACATCTTCGGGAATATCAGTAGGGCTTTGAGTCACAAAATAGACACCTATCCCTTTGGAGCGGATCAGGCGCACAACCTGTTCTATCTTATCGACCAGAGCTTTGGGTGCATCTTCAAAGAGGAGGTGTGCCTCATCGAAGAAAAAGACCATAAGAGGTTTCTCAGCATCACCCCGTTCGGGCAGTTCTTCAAACAGTTCTGATAAGAGCCACAGCAGGAAAGTGGAATACAATATAGGATGCTGGACCAGGGTATCTGCGGCCAGAATATTTATCACGCCCCTGCCTTCGAAATCCCTCTGCATAAGGTCCTTGATATCCAGGTCTGGCTCTCCAAAAAATACCTCAGCCCCCTGTTCCTCCAGAGGCAATATCTTTCTCAGAATAGTCTGCACAGTCTGGGGGGCGACCTGGCCATACTCCTGTGATAATTCCTCAGCGTGTTCACTCATAAACTTCAGGCTGGACTTAAGGTCTTTAAGATCCAGGAGGAGCATCCCGGCATCATCAGCCATCTTAAATAATAATGACAGGGTAGTAGACTGGGCATCGGAAAGTTCCAGGAGACGGGACCACATCATAGGCCCCATGTCACTGACTGTAGCCCGGAGAGGCAGGCCTTTCTGACGATAAAGATCCCAGAACTCGACCGGGCTGGCCTGCAGCTTAAAGTCAGTGAGCTCCATCAAATTGACTCTCTCTGCGACTTTAGGATGTTCCTTTCCGGCCTGGGACAAGCCTGAGATATCGCCTTTTATATCAGCTACAAAGACCGGTACTCCGATCCGGGAAAAAGCCTCAGACATGACCTGGAGAGTGACGGTCTTTCCGGTACCGGTGGCGCCTGCTACCAGGCCATGCCGGTTTGCCATGGAAGGCTCCAGATACACCTTTTTAGCCCCCTGTCCCATAAGGATCTTATTATCAGACATTTTCACCCTCCTCTGTTTATTATATCTTAGCAGAAGCAGGCGAATTAGTCAAAAGCCACAGGTAATAATACTCCTGCCTATTAAAACAGGTTCTCATAGCGAGGTTTGAAGTTTTGACTTTTCACTGTATACCTACTATACTACCATAATAAAAATCGGAGGAATCCATGAGGTATACACTATGGATAGCTGTGCTTGTATTGGGGGTCATGATACAAGGCTGCGGTTCCGAGAAGCCTGAATCCAGGCCCGATAAAAAAGCATTCTGGGTAGGGTTCTGGACAGTCAATCCCAAGAGCATGGAAAATGCACGGGTATCCACTACCGGTATGGCATTTTTTGAAGACGGGTCCTATCAGAACGGAAGCTTTAATAAAGGCCAGTTCTATCCTTTTTCCAAAAACGGTAAATGGGGTGTGGATGGAGATAATCTGTTCATTATCGATGGCGGATACACCAACAAAGCCGCCTTTAGCATCCTGACTAACCAGGAAGTGAGGCTGGACTTTAAAAGCTCTAAAC
>CAZIAD010000114.1:0-1663 GCA_964537555.1 uncultured Brevinematales bacterium | reverse complement strand
CCTGGCAGATCATGCTAAGCTAATATAAGGAATAGTGTGGAGCATGCCAAATGACAAACAGACAGTTTCTCTTGTTATTATTAGCCTTTGCCCTTTTTGACTGTGGGCGCAGGCAGGAGTCAGGCCTGCCCTTCATAGAGGATTACCCCACTGTAACCAATACCGGACTGACCTATTATATAGACCCCTCAGCTGGAGATGATACTCATTCCGGGCTCAGCCCTTCCACTCCCTGGAAGAGTGTAATAAAACTCAATAATAGTACCCTGGGGCCGGGTGACAGCGTTCTCTTCAAGCGGGGATCTGTCTTTCGGGACCGGATAGAGGCAGAGAGTGGGACCGCCCAGGGATTCATCCGTTATGGAGCCTATGGGACAGGGAGTAAGCCGCTCTTCCTGGGTTCAGTATCAGCTACCAATGTATCCGACTGGACCAATGCAGGCGGCAATATTTGGGTCAGCACTTCAGCTTTTTCCTATGATGTGGGAAATGTTATCTTCAACAACGGGGCTACAGTCGGCGTCAAGAAATGGTCCCTCGGGGAATTAAGCCTCCTCAATGATTATTACTATGACTCCAACTCTCAGCTGGTGGTGATCAACCATAGCGGCAACCCCGCATCCTCCTACTCCAGTGTGGAACTGGCCCTGAACTGGCACTCAGTCAATAAAGCCAGCGGAACCCTCAACCCCGGAATATCGCTTATGAGCAATATCGTGTTTGAAAACCTCGACTTCCGGAACAGTGCCGCCTGCGGACTGAATATTGTCAACTCTCATCATATCATCGTCCAGGATTGTGACTTTTCCTGGATCGGTGGTGGCTTTCTTCATTATAAAAACAATGAGTTTGTCCGTTATGGTAATGCAGTGCAGATGTTTAAATCTGTGGCTTATATCTATATCCTGAGGAATAAGATCTGGGAGATCTATGATACCGCCATCACTCCCCAGAATACAGTGGATCCGGTCCTTATCCAGGATATATACATGAGAAATAATATCATGTGGAACAATGGCCTGGCCAGTATGGAACTGTGGTGTACTTCAGAAGGCTCTCTTATGACTAATATCTACTTTGAAAACAACAGCTGTTACAATGCAGGGATGGGATGGGGTTCTCAGCGGCCTGATCCGGCCGGGTACCATGTCGTGCTGTCTACTACCTTTGCGGATACAGGGCGTATTTTTTTCAGAAACAATATCTTTTCCCAGGCCCGGAGTGCTATGCTGGTAGTGAGTGAGCATTTTGATAACATCTTTGCGATCAATATGGACTACAATATCTGGCATAGTTCCACTAATACCACCCTGATCTATGTTTATACCGGCCCCAATGCAGCTGAGCTCACTAACTTCCAGCTGTCTCAATCCAATGCTTATGAAGCTTACACCGGCTTTGATACCCACAGTATCTATGCTGACCCCCTGCTCAGCGATCCTGCTAACGGGGACTACAGCCTCCAGGGTGGAAGTCCGGCTGTAAATAGGGGTATCAATACCGGAGTGACCAAAGACTTCCTGGGCAATCCAGTACCGAACGGGGCTTACGATATTGGGGCAGTGGAGCTCTAGCCTCATAAACCATTTAAACGAAGATCAAATGACAGGCTAAATCTTATGAAAAATGCTGCTGTATTGTACCCTCACTTACCTACCGCTAT
>CAZIAD010000113.1:0-1918 GCA_964537555.1 uncultured Brevinematales bacterium | reverse complement strand
TTTTCGGACTCGGGGGCTTGTATCTTTTAATACCGCTTTAATCATACCACTCCTTGGTTTAATAATACCAGAATCTATTAAATCTCACAGAGATAGTCAATGATTACCGGGGATAAATCAGTGGTTCAGGGATTAACAGGAATGCTAAGGAGAGCCGTGTTGCTCAGGTCTACCATAAAATCTTCTGGTTGGTACTGCCACAGGGGGGTACCGAAGTCCCGGGCCAGAAGCTGCTGTCTTATGATCCATTCTGATCCATCTGGAGACTGTTCCGCTCCGGCATTGTAGGCAAAGGGGCAGAGGATAAACCAGTGGATAAGTGTAAAATAACGGTAGCGGTCACCGGCCTCCAGCAGGGCATTGCCCTGGGCATTAAAGGGGGGGACAGTGTACCACTGGTCATGCAGCGTCCCTATAAAGATAATGCGATCAACGGGGATGAGGGGATTGAGGCTGTTATATAGTGCTAATTTTTCCTGATCGCTGTCCCGGCTGAAGTGGATGTGTACCCTTTCCCGGGCAGTCTGGATGTCGCCTCCACCCAGATGGCGGTAAGCACCTGTGGATCGGGAAGATAACAGGGGCCTGACCTGACAGGAACTAAGAGCCAGGAGTAGTAAGCTTGGCAATAATGCATTGCGGTTTTTCATGTCAGTATCCTCCATCCGGTACTGCTAGTCTGATTCTTTTCAGAATGATGACTAAGCATATTATACCCCGGTTTGAATATTAATTCACGTCCAGCAAGCAAAAAAATTTCTGGATAAAAGAGAAAAAAGTGTACAGAGGCTGTAGGCCTTAACAGGGATGAGACTCTTAAAGCTTTAATGCTTTGACTTTCCTGTGAGAGGTGAGCCGACATATACCCGGATACTCCAGGTGGGCAGGTGGACTGTACCCGGAGACCTCTTTCTATTATCCCGCTCGTTTCCCATAATAGCTGATGCGTTAAAGTATGGATCTAAAATGCCTGGCTGAGAGGATTTTTAGGATTTGAGGCGAGGGAAAAATTCTGAGGGATTTCCCGTCCCTTTCATTTGACACTCTGAGAGTCCTTAGCTAAAATCAATCCTGACTATTTAACAAGGAAGGGTCGATGAAAAATAAGACTGTCTTTATTTCAGGGGCTGGTAAGGGAATCGGGAGGGCTTGCGCCGAAGCCTTTGCCCATAAGGGGACCCGCCTCATCCTGGTCAGCCGGAGCCGTGAGGACCTGGAGAGACTGGAAGGGGAGCTCCACAAAAAGCACAAGACCGAATGCCTCATCCATACCCTGGATGTGAGGGACAGGCGGGCGGTGCAGGCCTTTATACAGGACCTGCCCCCGGAGTGGCGGGATATAGATATACTGATCAACAATGCCGGGCTGGCCCTGGGGCTGGACAAGCTCCATGAAGGACTCATCGAGGACTGGGAAGAGATGATAGACAGTAATATCAAAGGACTGCTCTATCTGACCCGGGCTATCGTGCCGCTCATGCTGGACAGAAAGAGGCAGGGGCATATCATCAACATCGGCTCTACGGCAGGCATCCATGCCTACCCGGGGGGAAATGTCTATTGTGCTACCAAAGCGGCGGTACGTTTTATCTCGGACGGACTGCGCCAGGACCTGGTGGACACCCCCCTGCGGGTCACCAATATACAACCCGGTATGGTGGAGACTAATTTTTCCCATATACGCTTTCATGGGGATGAGCAGAAAGCAAAGCAGGTGTACCAGGGTATTGAGCCTCTGCATGCGGAGGATGTAGCGGACGCCGTGCTCTACGCGGCCAGTGTCCCTGCCCATGTGCAGATCTGTGAGATCACACTGACCCCAGCCCATCAGGCTACCGGGGGCGTGGTCTACAGGGAGAAATAAAAGGAGTGGTATGATTAAAGCGGTATTAAAAGATACAAGCCCCCGAGTCCGAAA
>CAZIAD010000112.1:0-1942 GCA_964537555.1 uncultured Brevinematales bacterium | reverse complement strand
GCATCTCAGGAAAAAGGGGCTGCCGCCTTTTTCGCACTCACCGCCGGTGGGAAATAAGACTTTTGCTGTAAACTCTGAGCCTGTTCTTGTCTGATCCATTATCCCAGACTGGGGAAACTGCGCTCTGTCTGAACTGATATGCTGGTTTTACTGGGCATCAGGGAGTTTTTGTAGCGATTTTTGGGATTCTGAGATAGAATTTGAGTGTGAGTCGGATGAGTGGTGTCCAGGAGAGAGCATGGTGGCGTTCAGACAGCCCCCGGCAGGAGAAAAAGGGGTAGGACGATTTTAGAATTTCCTATCATTTGGTCTGGGATGATATCCAGGCTGACTACATCACCGGTATTGCTTCCGGCCATTCCGCCACCGAAGAGGTATTCAGTGGGAATAGTCCTATCTATTTCTACTTTGCCTCGGATGCCATAAAGTTCCGTACCGAGGAGGATGTTGAGGTGGACAGTTTTGATGATGTCACCTTTATACTGGATGTGGACACCGATCTGAACCTGGTACTGTCCGGGGCTACTCCCGGGGGACAGACTGTGACTTATCCTCTCATACAGGTCGAGGGCAGCAAGTCCACTGAGAACATGCAATAGATATCCAATATCTCCCCCACGAAAGGGCCTCCCGGTAAGCGGGGGGCCTTTTCTTCGTCGACTGAAGGGCCAGGGTATGAGCTGCTCTTCTTTGCTGCTGGCATTAGCATGTTTGCAAAGAATTAGTTTATATAGTATACTTAAATATAAATAATTTATCTTTACATTTAATAATGGGATTTGGTGGTTAATGACAATGGATTTTATCTTCAATCTATTGCTTGCATTTCTGTGTTTCTCACTTTCTGTGGTGACAACGTTCCTGTTTCTATTTGTCTATAAAAAAGAACGGATAGATATCATGAAGAAGTCTTTTTATCTGTCCCTTTTGAGCAATATATTTGTGTCAATTGACTTTATCCGTATACTCCTTTCACAAAACCTGGAGCAGACGGGAGAGGTAAAAATCATTCTATTCTACCTTTCCCTTCCTCTGTTTGGTTTTCTGTACTATGCCCTGGCGCGCTGGTATCATGTGCTGCTGTACAAAACCATACCTAGGCCTATGAAATACGGCCTACTGGCTGTAATACCCCTACCCGTCTTGATATTTCTGATTTTCAGTCACTTTTTCGGGGTATTGGAAATGAAAATGGTATTTAATATCGTTCTTGTATTTATCATTTTTATTTATTTTATACAGACTGCCGTTGTGGTCCGGGGTTTAAAGAATAGATTTAAAAAACTGGTACTTTTTATTTTTCTCTTTCTGGATATTCTGATCATGTCAGTGATGACTCTTTCTTTGGTAGGTATTATACAGGGGAATAAACCAGAAACCTTTCATGAATTTTTCGTGTACATCCTGTTTAATATCATCAATATATATCTGATGATAAAATACTTTGGCGGTAAGGCCAGCAGATTGACCCGATACGCTGATTACCGGCACTTGATCAGTAACAGTATTTGCCTGCGACAGCTCTCAGGAAGGGAAAAAGAAATCATTGAGCTCCTGAAAGACGGTCTTACCAATAAAAATATCGGCAGGAAATTGTTTATTAACGAAAATACCGTTAAGACACATATCAGCCATATCTACCAGAAACTGCATGTCTGCAATCGTGTAGAGTTATTGAAAAAGCTGATGAGCCATAAATAGGTTAATTCTCGAGAGTTAATAAAGTACTTGATTCTTATTATTTAAAAAGTTTTCTTTAAAAAATGACTTGTTCATTGACCCAATAAGTTTATCTAATTTGATTTCTAAACATTTTTTTATAATAGAAAAGGCTCACGATACAAATCGTGAACCTTTGTTCTTATTTAGATAAAATCTGTAATGTATCTTGTAGTTCAATCTGCTACGGACATCCAAAAATTCCGCTGTTATAAGGTGTACA
>CAZIAD010000111.1:0-1947 GCA_964537555.1 uncultured Brevinematales bacterium | reverse complement strand
GGTCATACTTAAAGCGGTATTTTCAGATAAGAGCAGCGAGCCGGAGCTGGAAGCAGTGATATCTCTGGCTGAACGCTATCAGGACTACTATAAAGAATTTATAGTGGTATTTCAGCCCCTGTCCCGTGACGGCCGTATTATCATGGGAGCCCATTTTCCCTGGATACTTCAGGCCATGGCCCGATCCAGTCTGGATATACGACTCATCCCTCAGGTCCACCCCCTCCTGGGAGTACTATAGCCCTTAAGGCAGCCATATTTGATAATTTCCCTGTAAAATTGTATAATTATCACATCTCATTATGATCGAGGACTTATGATTAAGAAAATCCTGTATATTATAGCAATATTCCTGTGCCCCTTTTTCACCGCCACTCTGGGTTCAGCCCGTAAAAATAAAGTCCCAGCTCAGCAATATCTGATGGGAAGTGACAAAGGCCTCTACCTGTGGAATATGAAAGACAGGCCTGTCCCCCTCTGGACCGGAGGTGAAGTAAAAAAGATCATCACTGCGTACTATGGGACTTTCCTCATGACCGACCAGGGAATAGTATTTTCCTCCAACCTGCAGCACTGGGACAGCCGCAATCAGGGCCTGAACGTTCTCAGTATAAAGACTATCCTAAATGGCCAAAAAAAACTCATACAGGGCATCGAAGAGATCAAGGACTTCAGCATAGACCCCTTTAATGCCAAAAACCTGGTATGCTGTACCAAAGATTCTGTTTATGTCAGCACTGACCGGGGACTGCACTGGGAGTATAATAAACGGCCTTCCAATATTCCCGGTATCAAGTCAGTAGCCATCTATTCTGACCCTGAGGTCCATATCATAGCCGCGCATCCATTCCGAGGTACTTACCATAAAAGCAGCAGCCCCAAAGCGAAGTGGAAAAATATAAAAAACGGGCTCTTTAATAACTTCGGGGGGCCGGAAGAGGTGAGTGATATCCTCATAAGCGGGTCTGCCCAGGCCCCAAAGATCACCTGTGCCAATAATTTTGTGCCCCATGTATACCGCCTGGACTCCAAAAATGCTCAGTGGGAAGAGATCCTCAACACCAATGATATCGACTCCCAGATGCTTGAAAGTATGGCCCTTTCCTCCAATCTATTGATCTACTCTACTGAAAAAGGGGTATTTAAAAAAGACCTGAATCATAAAACAGACTCTGCCCTGCCCCTGGATGAGATAAATCTCCTCATACAGGAGTGGAATAAACTGGAACAGGGACGGCTCATGAGCCTGTCATTGCTGCCCGCCGGGGGACAGAGACTGGAGCTGGACCATTTATGGATGCTTGCTGAGCCGGATTATGATCTCTACACCCGCATGGCTCTCCACAAACGGGCCCTCTACCTCCCCACCTCACTGATGAAGAATGCCACTAAAAGAACTAAAATGCTCTCCCTGATGAAACAGACCGGGATGAATGCCATAGTAGTAGATATGAAAGATGATTCCGGTAACCTGAGATTTAAGCCCCTGGATGAAGACCTGCAGACTATGGCTCATGTCTGGGCCCCTGTCGACCTGAAAGAGATGATAAAGGCTACCAAAAAGCAGAAGATATATCTGATCGCCCGGATCGTAGTATTCAAGGATAAGCATTTTTATTTTTATGATTCATCCCGATACGCTATTAAAGATAAGTACTCCAAAAAGGCGTGGCAGGGCCTCAAGGTCGATAAAAAAGATGGCATCAGCATCACCAACCATATCCCGGAATTCTGGGTCGACCCCTTTTCTGAAAAAGTATGGGAATATAATGTAAAAATCGCCCGTGATTTGGTGAGCCAGGGTTTTGATGAGGTCCAGTTTGATTATATCCGCTTTCCTACAGATGGTGTCAATATCTACCACACCTGGTTTTCCCATCAGGAAGGTGATATGGACAAATCTTCCGCCCTGGAATCCTTTCTCAAATACGCGCGGGAAAACATACA
>CAZIAD010000110.1:0-2164 GCA_964537555.1 uncultured Brevinematales bacterium | reverse complement strand
CTTCTTTTTTCTCCACCGGACAGTGTATACGCCATTTGATTACGGATCTTATTCAGGCCCATTTCATCTATCAACTGATCGGTTATCTCCTGTATCTCTTTCTCAGGCTTACCCTGAATATCAAGGACAGAACGTATATTGTCTTCTACCGTAAGTTTACGGAAAATAGAGGTCTCCTGAGGCAGATAACCAATACCCATTCGGGCTCTCAGGTACATAGGATAATTGACAATATCCTCACTATCTAACAAGACTCTTCCAAAGTTGGGCTTTATAAGTCCTACAATCATATAAAAGGTGGTGGTCTTACCTGCTCCGTTGGGCCCCAGCAGTCCCACTACTTCACCTTCCTGAACATGAAAATTAACGCCCTTTACGACTTGTTGCTTGCCATATTTTTTCTGCAGATTATCTGCCACTATCCCCTGCTCATTAATAAAGCTGCTTACATCTTCCTGTTTGTTAATCTTCATAGAAATATTTCCTTATTGAACAAATTTTATGAGATCTGACAGTGTTTTCTTCAGTTTTGTCCTTTCTACGATTATATCCACAAAACCATGTTCCATGAGGAATTCAGATCTCTGGAAACCGGCTGGTAATTTCTGCCGAATAGATCCTTCGATTACACGAGGTCCGGCAAATCCTATCAAAGCTTCCGGTTCAGCAATTATAAAATCTCCAAGCATAGCAAAAGAAGCTGTGACTCCACCCGTAGTGGGATTAGTTAAAACTGTAAGATAGAGGCCACCATCATCAGAAAACTTTTTCAATGCAGCGGAAGTCTTGGCCATCTGCATAAGAGAAAGAATACCTTCATGCATCCTGGCACCACCGGAAGCACTGAAAATGATTATGGGTCTCTTGTTTTTATCGGCGTTTTCAATAGCCCTGGTTATCTTTTCACCGACTGCAGATCCCATAGAACCACCCAGGAATGAAAAGTCCATCACAGCTATCTCAGTGAGATCTCCATTTAGTTTACCATAGCCTGTCACTACAGCATCGTTTAATTTAGTCTTTTCTCTGGCATTTTGTGCTTTATTTTTGTACAAAGATTTGCCATCGTTGAACTGCAATGGGTCTGCAGAGATGATGTCTGTATTGGTCTCCACAAAAGTACCCGGATCTATAATACTTTGTATTCGTTCATGGGCACCCAGACGGTCATGGAATCCGCAATTACTGCAGACCTGAAGATTTTCTTCCCAATCCTTGTTGTAGACTATAGTATTACACTGAGGACATTTATGCCACATACCTTCCTGAATGTCCAACGATTCCCCTTTCTTGATGTTATACTTGGGTTTTACAAACCAAGCCATACGAACCTCCGAAATTTATATCCTAATATTCTCAAATTCTTTCATTATGGCCACAGAACTACTACTACCTAGTCTGTCAGCCCCTGCTTCCAGCATTGCTATAGCGGTATCCAGGGAGCGGATACCCCCTGATGCCTTAATAAGCAGATTTTCGGGTGCCTGTTTTTTTAAGACTTCAATATCATGTACAGTAGCACCCCCGGTAGCAAAGCCCGTAGAAGTCTTCACAAAATCGGCACCGGCGTCATAGCAGATATCTACGGCCATTCTTTTTTCTGTATCTTCTAAAAAAACCGTCTCAATGATGACTTTTAATATATGATGAGAACAGCACTTTTTGATGTGCTGGATCTCTTCCAATACATAGTTATACTGCTTATCTTTAAAATAACCCAGGTTCATAACCATGTCAAGTTCATGGGCGCCATTTTGTACAGCCAGATCGGCTTCCAGGCATTTGACCTGAGTGTGTCCAGCCCCCAGGGGAAACCCTATGACAGTGCAGACCCTGGTATCTGAGCCTTTGAGCAGGCCTGAAGCAAGATTTACCCATATAGGATTGATACACACTGATGCGAAATGGTAATCTCTGGCTTCCTGACACAGCCTTTCTATATCAGTTTCCAGAGCATTGGCTTTTAAGAGTGTGTGGTCTATCTTTCTGTTTAAATTATTTAATATCTTCATAGTACTTTATCGTTTTTTTATAATCATTATAGTTTTCCAAAACCACAATAGCCTTTTTTAACTGGTCATCAAATTTAGTGTCGTACAATTTGGGCATATCATTTTTATGCATCTCAAGATAAATGAGCCAGCTCAAAGATGCTTTGGAAAGC
>CAZIAD010000109.1:0-2311 GCA_964537555.1 uncultured Brevinematales bacterium | reverse complement strand
CTCGGCTATTGAAAAGATGGGTGGAAAAGTCTATAAAAAGAACCGTGTCTATGATTATGATATAAAATAAAAAAATAAAATAATAAAGGGGGCTGTTTACAAGACAGCCCCCTTTCTTTATGTTATTTTAAATAGAAGTAGGAACTGCCTCTCCTGCTGTTTGGATTTGCTTTATCTGCTGACCATTGAGGCTGTTCTTTCATGATCATATATCCATATCTTATTATATTCTGAGGGTCATCCTTACCGGGCTTGGGTTTAATGTCTTTTAGTGGCATTTTGTATTCCCACATATCTTCACTGACTTTTGTCATAAATAGGGGCTTATCCTTTCCCCAGTCGTTAAAGTTCCCGTGTATCGCTACAGGTTCATTGCCCGCATATTTAAAGCGGAAAGTCACGAATTTCGGACTTATCTCCGGGCTTTTATAAGAATTATCAAATTTAAAGACTCCGATCCTTTCCTGTATGCCCTGTTTGTTTTCATTGATGATGATGATGTCCAGAATACCCCGGGGTACCCAGCCTGGTGAGACAGGAATAAGGTGTTGGGGATCGGACAAATCCAGTTGTAATTTAAGGATATTGCCCGGATTTTCAATGGTCTGGTTGATGAGGCCTTTGAGTTCTATGGATTTAAGCTTATATTTTGATTTGATGTTCATGGTGAGCTCGGTTCTGTCCTGGAATAGTATAAAATATTTCCCTTCCTCATGAAAATCAGCACCGGAAAAATCAAGCTTTATATCCGCATTCTGGAGGGCTTTTTTCAGTCCCAGGTTTACCGCAGCGGTATGGCTTCGGGTCAGGAAAAAGTTGGCATCCACAGGGCCTCCGAAATTGTCCCCGGTCAATAATCTATAGTAGGAAGCGTTTCCCCATGAGGCAGGCATGTCTGTTATGTCCATATGCTGGCCCGTATCATTAGAGGTGTAGGGGCTTATGAGGCTGTGCCACTGTGTGATCCGGTTACTGCTGGCCGTATAGCAGAATAGTTCATTTGTCTCTGAGATCAGTTGCGCGATATATTCTCCGTATTGTTGTTTGTAGGTTTCTACTTTCATGATACGGGACATGAGGGGCCGGTCATTGCCCATGCTTCCCCAGGTAAACACATTGGCTTTACCGGTATTGTTCATTCCTGAAGTGCCCAGGCTGTTATCATAGTCATAAGGTATAAAGTGACAAACGCCGCTCTCATCAAAATACAGGTAGTAATTGTTATTATTTATCCAGTAATCATCCCACATGCCTACCAGTACATTTACGGCCTGGGCTTTTAACAGGAGTTCTACATCGATATGAGTACGGGCCCATTGTTCAAATTCCTGGTCAGGTACAGTATTGAGCTCGGTGATGAACTGGTGAAAATTAGAAGCAGCAGTATTAAAGTCTTTTTTCCGGGTCTTCAGGTCATAGGCATACTCTTTTCCCATGTCGGGATCTTCCATTCCCATCTTAGCCAGGTCTCCCTTTAAAGTAAGGTCAGAAGGCCACAGGCATTTCCAGAGAAAGCCCTTGTTCTTATCTTTGTCATATCGCTTACTGAGATATGACTGGTCAATAGGTTCCAGCATACGATAGATCCCGAAATAGGCAGGCTTAGGGTCTCCTTTAACCAGAATACTGAGACGAACGTAAGAGCTTCTCTGTGCAGTGTATACCCCGAAACGCTGAAAAAGATCCAGGCAGTATATTTCCCGCACCATGGCCGGGTCACCGTTAAAGGCCTTTAGATTGAGGGCTTTGAGGCTGTGGAAGCGGGTATTTTTACGATATTCGTTAAAATCGATACGGAAGTGGGAAGGATACCAGTGGGGGTCTTTTTTATTATGGGTTTTTCCACCAGTCTCGGGACGGGCTTTACTGAACACATTTCCTCTCAGGCGCAGGCCTACGTTTTTCAGGACTTCTTTTTTTCCATTTTTAATAAAAATAAAATCCGACTTCACATAGATCTCATTCTTAGAGTTCTGATCAAAGTTCTGAAGCAGGGTGTTCCATTCTTTGGAACTGACTTCTATACTGATCTGGGGCAGGGACTGAAGGTCAAATACATAATTCAGATCTGTGTTTTTCATGACATCCCCGGCGAATGCAGTCCGGGAAAACAGGCTTAAAAATAATAATAACAAGCTAAAAAAATGCTTCATAGGTGACTCCTTGTTCTGGCTATGAACAATAGAGTAGAGGAGTGGAGAGGATGTTACATAAGCACAAAAAAAAGAGACTGATCACTGACCAGTCTCTTATTCTGAGCGGGACACGAGGCTCGAACTCGCGACCTCCACCTTGGCAAGGTGGCGCTCTA
>CAZIAD010000108.1:0-2377 GCA_964537555.1 uncultured Brevinematales bacterium | reverse complement strand
GACAAAATCGATCCACAACCAGACAAGGTAATCACCAGCAGCCCCAACTCTAAACCGCCCAGGGCTATCCACTTACTTCTCTGTGCCCTTGTAAGCTAAAGTATCTTAAATTTAGTACATTTACCTTGTAGTGACTGTAGCTCACTCTGTGCCTGCTTCACATTGCTCTCACGGAGATTGCCAGCACTACAAGGACTGTTTTGGCTAATAAAACTATTGCCGGTTATACCGCTGCTAATTACAAGAGTGCCGAAATAGAACAGTCAATTATACTTTAGGAGGACTTATGAGTCAAAGATCGTTTATCGGGATTGATCCTGATTCTCAACAGATTATATGCGTTCATATGAACCATGATGCTACCAGGATTGTAGACAAATCTTTGCCTGCAACTTATATTGGAGCCAGGAACTTCTACAATTGGGTCAAAGTTTTTGATAATGTCATAGTTGCTTTTGAGGGAAGTAATCATCATACTAAGCTTTTTGAAAAAATTCTATATGACAATGAATTTCAATTTTATACTTTCAAAGCATCAGATGTAGAGTCAAAACGGGAAAGAGATTTAGGTCCGGCAAAGACAAACGAGATGGATGCACTTGCTGCTGCCTACCTGGCACAGGACCGCTTGCAAAACAGTACTCTGCATAAGTGGGCTCGATATCATCGTGCAGATGATGGCCTAAGAGATATTTCGAGAGCCAGATTGAAAATCGTGGAACAGAAGACTGCTGAGATCAGCCAACTGTGCAAGTTTGTTAAATCCAGAGATTCTGAATTGTATCTCTACCTGATGGGTAAACATCCTGAATATGATAATTCTACAGATATTATTTCCAACAAAGGTGTATTGAACCTGCTTTCCAAGTACCCCGATCTGTATACATGGAAAGAAATTACAGAACAAGAACTATCTGATGCAATGCATACAAATTACACTGCAAAACAGAAACACATTAAAGATTTAGTAAAGATCAGTAAAAACTCCCATGTAGGATCTCCAGGCGAGATAGTATTAATCAGACAATCCGCCAAAGCTATACTTCAGCTATTAGAGCGTATCAAAGAGATTGATACTGTTGAGAAAGAAATCGCTAAAGATAATATTGATGTCCAGGTCTTGATGGACACTTCATTTACCAGAATGAAGGGTATCGGTCTAGCAACTGCAGTGTCTGTGGTATCTGAGATCATTGATATTCGTAGATTCACTAACAACAATAGTCTGGCGATGTATTCCGGCTTAGGAATGAAAGTACATGAAACTGGGTTGAAGAAAAAAGGTGCCCCTGTTCACATGAAGAAATTTTTCAACTACAATCGATACTTAAAGAATGGCTTGATGACAATGGCTAAAAATGTGGTCTTACACAATCCAGATCATCGATTGAGAGGTATGTTTAAATACCTGACTAGCCAGGGGATGCTTCCAACTGAGGCCTATAAGAGAGTCGCAAGGGCTTTAGTTCGACAGATTTTTAAACTGCTGTGGAATGTGAAAATGGAAGATGGGGAGAAAATAGAAAAGGGGACAGGGCGGCAAAACGGGGTCATAAATGCCCCAATTAGGCACACAGCCTAATATAGCTACGCTCCTGTCCCATTTAAATTTTATATACTTTTAGCTTACTGTCAAATTGTTGACTTAACTAAAACTATCTTTGTGCCTTGTGAGAGGCCAAAAAAAACAGGCTGTCCCGTAAGACAGCCTGTCGATAGCTGTCTATTGCTAGAAACGAAAGCGACTCTACTCCGTGGAGTGGCGGCTATGTCCTATTTTTCTGCAGCTTTCTCGCTGGAAAATACTATCGATTGCATTTTTCCGTCTTCTTTATCTATATAGGTTTTTTTATAATTACCCTGTGTATAGGCGCTTATTAGAGTCTCCCAGAATGTATATGCCACCTCATTATTTATGATTTGATTGACTTCCCACATTCCGGGAAACTTTTTAAATATTTCCAGGGCAGCTTTCCGGCCTATTCCCAGGCGTCTATATTTATTCATTATGAAAAATTCAGAAATCGATTTTGCTTTACTGTCTTTCAAGACATAGCAGTATTCACTGACCATTACAAAACCACACAGGCATCCATTATATCTTACAAAATAAGCATTCCTGCTATCTTCATTCCAATAATAATCAAGGTAGGAATACCCGAAATACCCTGCATCATTCAAATCTTTATCGGTGTATACAGATAGATCATACTGATATAATTCTATCATTTGTCTCAAAACAGATTTTTCTGCTTCGCTAACATCAACTAATTCTATTTTCATAATTCAACCTTAGCTGTCTATTGCTAGAAACTACCCCTCCCCCCCCCATTACTCACATTCTAACACCCCCACTTAAAAAAGTCTAAAGTCAGTA
>CAZIAD010000107.1:0-2391 GCA_964537555.1 uncultured Brevinematales bacterium | reverse complement strand
GCTGCAATGGTCTCTGCAAGGTACAGGAACCTGAATTTGCGTATTGCCCCGGAAATTCTATCGGATGAGAGCAAAATATAACCGGAAAGAAAGAAAATAACATAGTAAGTTATAGAGGCCCAGTCATTTACAAGATCATGAGTGTCGACTTCGAAAAAAGGACGAAGAAGGATCTGGGATAGAATCAAAGGGATAAGAAATATATTCAGGGCCAGAGGTTTTGTTACTATTCTTTCGAGCTGTGATAAAAATTTCCGGAATCTTTTACCGCGGAGAAGGTTCAGAAAGGGTGAAATGAAAAGAGATATTACAAAGAGGTAAGTAATGAACCATAGGTGGTGCCAGCTGAAATTTCCGGCAGGATAAATTCCATCAAACATATGAGGATAATAGCTCAACAGGGAGTCATACTGGTTAATTTTTTCTATATAGACCTGAACAGGTACCAGGATGAAAATACCTGCCACTAGTGGAATTACCAGCCTTTTGAACCGTTCAGACAGGTATTGACCAGGGGATCTTTTCCCCAGAGCATAATATGTACCTGCACCGGCCAGCATGAAAAGCAAGGGCATTCTCCACAGGTGGAGGAAGGACATTATCTGCCTGAGGCCTCCTTCGTACAGCTGGTCATTTTTAATATGCCAGGGCCAGATAACGAAAATCATCCCTATATGATAGAAGTATACACTGATTATTAGAATGATCCTTAACCAGTCAATGTAATACTGTCGTTCCGGTTTCTGAAATGTTTTTGTGTCAGTAAGATCCATAATGGCTTTTTCCTGCAAACATAAAAGCCGGAATGATGGCAGGACGAATCAGCTTATCGGAACGATGGATGAGCCTATCGGATAAGACAAATTTTTTCAGCGAGTATGCTGCTATATATCAGATAAAAAGGATGTTAATGATCTGTCAGGGATTTTCTGAACTCGGATGGAGTTTTACCTGTATATTTTTTAAAAGCTATCATTAGTGTCCATTTAAATATAATTGATTTTCAACTGTATACAATTTAGTTCTTTGACATCTTGGTAATCTTGGTTCGTAAGTAGCTCTTTTAGAGGCGTTTTATCAAAAAGCGATATGCTTAAAATCTGTAGAATTTCGTAAGGTGAACGGTCTACTTTCAATCTGTAAGCAACAATAGCAACCAGACAATAAACGATGATGGCAGAGTAGATTTGGATTTTAACTGCATTAGGAGTTGTTCCCCAGAAGGACTTTATCTTAAGATGCTGTTTTATCCATTTGAAGAACAATTCTACTTTCCAGCGATATTTATAGAGCAAAGCTATCTCGTGGGCCTTAAGATCAAAGTTGTTTGTCACAAACTCGAAGATTCTTTCTGTTTCTTTATCATAATACTTGATTTTCCGGAGTTTATCCGGATAGTATTTTAATGAGTAAAATCCTTCAAGTTTTCCAACCTGATCTGAAAGGACTCCCGTATTCTTATCTACATTGTTGGAATACATTCGTTTAAATCTGAGATTTTTCTTGGTTCGTGTTACAAAATATGCTGAGTGCCGGGTAATTCTGTAAAGCCTTTCATAATCAGTATAGCCACGATCCAATATGTAGTATCCTCCTGGTTCATAAGTTAGTAAATCCAGGACATTCATATCATGTACTGAGGCTTTGGTTATGAGGATACAACTTGGTATTGAAGTCTTTACATCAAACAGAGTGTGTAATTTAACTCCACCCTTTGTTTTACGGAACTCAGCCCACCAGAAGACACTCAGACATAGATCAATGGTTGAAGAGTCGAAGGCATATACATTTGATTTAATGTTAAGATCAAAGTCTTTTATCGCTGTAACCCTTCTGGCTTCATCAATAAGATGATAGGCAAGCTCCTCAAATATCCGATAGTTACGCTTTTCATTTGCTTTAGCCAGATTTGATCGGCTTACATTTTTCCCAAAACCTAAATGATAATACTTGGACCTATGTGCTTCAAGTCCAATCATTAGATCTCGTAAACTTTCTCTGCCAGAGAGTTGGCCAAACAGCATGCAGGATAATTGGTTCCAGCATGAAAAGAACTTAACATATTTGTTCCCATCGTACTTTTCAACCAACCGATCCAACACTCTTTGAGGCAAAAAATCTGTAAGCTGATTGAAAATATACTTGCCTTGATTCATGGTTTTCGCTTTTAACAAAGCTAAAACCGGCAGATTCAATTCAAATCGTCACGCTCCAAAAAAACGCTACAACCTAGATGTATTCAAGATTTCAAAGAACGATATTTATTTTTTAGTGGACACTAATGATAACAATTATTGATTCAGGTTTCACGGTACCTGGCCGTCTTCTTTCCTTAATCCGCGAAAACCCTAATCATTCTTATTTCTTCTTTTTCTTATGAATTTGACTATT
>CAZIAD010000106.1:0-4123 GCA_964537555.1 uncultured Brevinematales bacterium | reverse complement strand
GAAAAACTTGACAAAAGACCCCATCAGAAATTATCATAAAGGGTTGCGCATCAATTTAGTGATGACTTTGGGAGGGGAATTTAGCTTGGTTAATGCATCCATTAATTTCAAACTTTTTAACTACATCTAATTCCTATAATTGTCGTATAATTTAAAGTGTGCTATAATATGGGTGTTGCTGATTCAATAAAGGAGGGGAAAATGAGTACTGCAGGTAAAGACTTATTATCTAAGATTAAGTTCGAGAAATACGAGGAGAAACCTTCTTCGTTTCAGAATAGTCTTAATCTAAATGAAGTCTGGAAACCATTTAGACTCAATGATGATTTTTTGCAGACATACGCGAGCATCAAACCGGATTGGGGTCCCATTGGTGAGTTTGTCTTTTTGAGGACCTACTCCCGTAAGATACCAGGACAGAACAGAAATGAAGCCTGGTGGGAAACTGTTCGCCGTGCTGTGGAAGGTTCATATAACTTTCAAAAAGAACATTGTCTCCGGCTCAAGCTCCCCTGGAAGGAAAAAAAGGCACAAAGATCTGCTCAGATCATGTTTGACAAGATGTTTAATTTTAAATTCCTTCCTCCCGGACGCGGTCTGTGGATGTCCGGAACTGAATTTGTAAAAGAAAAAGGCGGCTCAGGTCTCAATAACTGTGGATTTGTATCTACAGAAGATCTGGATGTCCGTTTATCTTTCCCTTTCTGCTGGGCTATGGATGCCCTGATGCTGGGTGTGGGAATCGGTTTTGATACTAAAGGGGCAGGCCGCATCACTATTAAAAAACCCAAAGACGAAATATATGAATATACCATCCCCGACTCACGTGAAGGCTGGGTAGAGTCTTTAAGTATTTTACTGGATGCCTATTTTATTGGTAAAAAAAGGCCCTCTTTCGACTATTCCCAGATCCGTCCTTATGGTGCCACTATCAGGGGATTTGGCGGAGTAGCCAGCGGGCCCGGACCTTTGAAAGAGATGCATGAAAACCTGACCCAGCTTTTAGACCAGAGAGCAAATCAGAAGATTAAATCTACAGACATTGTGGATATAATGAATATGGTGGGTGTGTGTGTAGTAGCCGGAAATGTACGCCGTTCAGCTGAGATAGCTATCGGTGAGGCTACTGACATGGATTATACGACCATGAAAGATTACAATAAGCATGGCAAAGAACTCCAGTCTCACCGCTGGGCTTCTAACAATTCAGTATTCGCTCACGTCGGAAAAACAGACTATTTCAAAATAGCTGATTCGATTGCCCTGAACGGGGAACCGGGTGTAGTCTGGCTGGAAAACGTACAAAAATACAGCCGAATGATAGACCCGCCCGACTGGAAAGATAAACTGGCCAAAGGGGTGAATCCCTGTTCAGAGCAGAGTCTGGAAAGCGGTGAGTTATGCTGTCTGGTAGAGACCTTCCCCTCACGCCATGAATCTTATGAAGAATACAGACAGACCCTGAAATATGCATATTTATACGCTAAATCTGTGACTCTGGTCCCGACTCACTGGCCGGAAACTAATGCCGTATTGTTGAAAAACCGTCGTATCGGTACATCACAATCCGGGATCATAGAAGCATTTGTCCGTCACGGTAGAAGACAGACATTGGAGTGGTGTGACAATGGATATAAGTATCTTACATCCCTCGATGAGATTTATTCCAACTGGCTCTGTATACCTAAATCTATCAAGATCACTTCTGTAAAGCCTTCCGGTACTGTATCCCTTCTGCCCGGTGTAACTCCTGGGATTCACTATCCTCATGCTGAATATTATATCAGAAGAGTAAGACTGTCTTCTACTTCATCTCTGATCGAGCCTTTGAAAGCGGCTGGTTATCATATTGAACCCAGTGCTTATGGGAGTGAAGAAGACAGGAAGAAGACCAGTGTAGTATCTTTCCCTATCCATGAAAAACATTTTGATCGTAAAAAATCCGATGTGTCTATCTGGGAACAGGTTAAAAATGCAGTGGATTACCAGACCTGGTGGGCGGATAACAGTGTATCCATTACCGTTACCTTTGATAAATCAGAAGCCAAAGATATTCCCCATGTTTTAGCAGCACATGAAGATAAACTCAAAGCTATCTCATTTCTTCCTATAGAAGAACATGGCTATGTTCAGGCTCCTTATGAAGAGATCACCAAAGAAAAATATGAAGAGATGACTAAGAACCTGACCCAGCCTGATTTTTCGGGGCTCTTTACCAGTCCTGAAGGCGAACGCTTCTGCGACAGTGACCATTGTGTAGTATAGAATCATTTGACTATAAGAGAAAGGCAGTCTTTGTGACTGCCTTTTTTTATCTTGATTTCTTTTTTGAAAGGGCGATAGACAGAGCTGTAGTAAGTTTTAAAATATTTCCATTCATCTGCACTATCCTGTTACTTAAAGTAGCCCCTATTTGCTTCATAATTTTATAGCCTATAGCTGCATATTCATTGGATAGAGTTTCGAAATCATCTTTAGTGATCTCGAATAGGGAACAGGGAGTCACGGCTTTAATTGTGGCCGAGCGGGGAGCCCCTGTGATCAGGGACATCTCACCGAAGAAATTCATGATGCTGGAATCAAGAGTAGCAAAGGACTTTTCGACTTCACTCCAGGAATGGGACCCTACTTTCATAGTGATCTGGGAACTTACCTGTACCGTTCCTTCTTTAAAGATAAATAAGGAGTCACCATCCTCTTCTTCAACGATGATAGTGTCACCTTCCTTGAATTTTAATGGTTTAAGTATCTTTGATAATAGAGTAAGTTCAGTGTCATTTAATTCTTCCAGTAATGAGATACTGCTTAAGAATTTCAGGTCATTTTGTGATAATCCCACTTTCTACTCCTAATATATTATAAAAGCCTGAGTGTCATTTTCATCTATGATATAATCATCTGAAGGATTAATCCGTATGTCTTTCTGAGCACTGGTATCATCATCAGAAAAATCTTCTTCGGCTTCTTTAAACTTAGCACGTATAAATGAATCTATGGCACTATTACTGGATAAGAGGTCATCGATGGTCAGATCTTTTTTGGTAGTCAAAAGCGCTACCGGCATACCTTTGGTCTTCTCTCTTAAATGCAGAAAAAGTTCCAGAAACTTTTTCCCTACAAACTGTTTAGGTATGGCCTCTAATTTGATCTTTGGATCAGTAGTACTGGAGATCAGACTCCTGATGAAGGTAGGCATAGCCACAGAACTGAGAGAACTGGCAATAATGACAGGATTAAATTCTCCATTGATGATCACATTTTCTGCTCCGGCTCTTAATATGTGCTTACTCTTCTCTTCCTTGATCACTTCTGCAAAAACCGGTAATTCAGGTTCCATACTTTTTATAGTGAGTACAGCTAATAAAGTCCTTTCATCGGCTTCGTCCAGGGTCTTGTTACTCATAACATCTGCTAAGAGGATGACACTGGCTGCATCATCAATATTTGCTCGTTTTAATACATTTTCTTTAGTGTAATCCCCATGTACAAATTTTATATTAAATCCAATGAATTTGGATTTTATTTCATCATAATCTTCCTCTGTACCATCATTAACCAATACCAGGTTAAAGTTAGTTCCCCCTAAAAATGTAGGGATACCTGTTATAATTTTTTCCAGATTCTGGTTCCATCCCAAAATCATGATATGTCCCGTTTGATTCACTGTACCTAACCCCCTTCTTTCTTTTATCTTTATATCAATTAAATAAGAGGCAATACTACCAGAGAAAAATGAAAATAAAAATACACCGGATATCACCGTTAAAATAGCCAGGATCTTGCCTATATCGGTAACCGGATAGTAATCACCATAACCTACTGTGGATATAGTCACAAACAGCCAGTATAAGGCGTCAAATAGTGTATGTATCTTAATATCAGGATTATCAGAATTGACTTCTGCTCTAAAGATCAATAACGCAAAAACAATGACACTGGACATAAATAAGGCTATGAGCCTGTTACCGGGCTCCGTCCAGAAATTCTTAAAAGAAAACCAAAACCGGGAGAAAAACTTCTTCACTGCCTAGTTCTCCTCTATATTATTCTTTTTCATGAATTTTCGGATAAACTTCCCAATCTCTGTCTTGGTCTCATCATTGATACCTAAAAATTCAAATGC
>CAZIAD010000105.1:0-4155 GCA_964537555.1 uncultured Brevinematales bacterium | reverse complement strand
TTTCGGACTCGGGGGCTTGTATCTTTTAATACCGCTTTAATCATACCACTCCTTTATTTGCCTTGTAAAAGGCCTTCAATATTTGATAGTCCGGGAAAGGCCCGGGTAATCCAGCTCGAGATCACACTGATGAGGTCAAATGCGATCAGTATACCCAAGATTATGAGGAAAGCACCAGCCACGATCTCTACCACTTTATAGTGCTTCTTGATGCCTTTGAAAAGCTTCATTAGCCGGGTTGTAGCCAGTCCGGTCAGAATAAAGGGTATTCCTATACCCAGAGAGTAGGATACCAGCAGGATAACGGCATTACCGGCGGTGCTGGCATCAGAGGCCAGGGTCAGGATGCTGGCCAGTATAGGCCCTACACAGGGGCTCCATCCGGCTGCAAATACCACTCCCATTATAAAGGAGGGCAGAATACCCGCTTTCTTTTTCTGAGAACTGTTATTGATACGGGCTTCGTAATTAAGGAAGGGTATGGTGATCACCCCCATGATATGTAAGCCGAAGATCACCAGTACCAGCCCTGCCACCCGGTTAAACCAGATCTGGAAGCCGGCCCCGAACAGGGTGCTGGCGCCATAAAACAGGAGGGCAAATAAAGTGAATATTATGGTGAAACCCAATACAAAAAACAGTGAATTGATAAAGATCTTAAGAGTAGGCTTTTTCTCCCCTTCCAGGTCCTTTACAGACATGCCTGAAATATAGGCCATATATATGGGGACCAGGGGCAGGACACAGGGTGAGATAAAGGATATGAGTCCGGCTAATAAGGCAATAAAAATATTTACCTGCATAAAATCCATCCTTGATTCATATTATATAATTATAATATAATAATATTACTATTATGTCAATTTGTCAAGGGGAAATTTACAGGCATGTAGTATAAATTACTGTTTTAATGCTCGATATTGCTAAGTATAGCGTCTGAAAACCGAATGAGATCATCCAGCCCGTAGTTGATCACTTTTTCGACTATGGACAGATCGATTTTCTGGTATTCATGTATCACAATATTTCTAAAGCCCACCACCTTAACCAGATTTCCTGCTAATACACTGTCTATTACAGACTGCTGCCTGAGCAGCAGAAATGAATCCGCACTGGAATTAGGAATTCCCCACTTATTTTTCTTTATTAAATGGTTAGCCAGGTCAATGGACAGCTCGCAAGCCCTCACTATGTTCAAAATAGCTGCATCCTGAGCGCTAAAATCCTCCTGGAATACACTATCTTTATTATATTCTTCACGGGCTCTTTTTATACATCTTTGTATACTTTGTATTTTATTAATAATTATATCATTCATACAGAATAAGCTCTCCCGGTCAGTTTAAACTGTTCCAAAATCTCTTTTCTTTCATCATTGAGTTGCTGATACAAAGATAATGTAATCATCTCAAATTCTTCGATCTTTTCCAGATCATTTTCAAATATTCTCTTACTATTGAAAATAATCTCCTTCTGAAAAACTGTATTTACTGCCCTCAGATTTACCAGGTCTACCTTTCGCCCAGTATTCTGTTCCAGCTCAAACCTTAGGTCAGAATATCCAAGATCAGGGCTGGACTGAGAAATGCCATAAGGCAGAAGCAGGGCTATATCAATATCACTATTTGAAGTCTCCTCCCCGGAGTAAAAGCTGCCAAATAAGTAAATAGCTTCACAATGGGGAAATGCTGCCAATATCAGTTTAATCATCCCGGAATAATTCATACTTTTAGATACCTCTATACCAGATTATACATCAGAAAAAAGAATACGCAAAGAATTACCCCTTTAACTGATCTTTCCCTCTTCCCTGAGCCTGTCCAGTATAGACAGCGCATAATCCCACAGGACATGAGAGCCTTCATCTATCTTCCCCGTGACAGACACGATCTGATCATAAGTGACGCCGTGATGATTCCAGATGCGGCACTCATAGTGCAGGTTCTGCAGCATGGGCTCCAGGCGGTCTATAGAGCGGGCATAGCAGGCATCGGGGGTATTTAGCTCTTCAAACTCCAGCCACAGGTCCAGATACTCCTGCTTCTGCCCGGGGGGCAGCATGCCGAATATCCTGTGCGCCGCTTCTTTCTCGGCTTCTGAATCGGCATCCGTCTTTTTGTAGATCATGACATCTCCCACATCTATCTCTACGACATCATGGATGAGCAGCATCTTGATGACCCGGAGCAGGTCTACCGGCTCATTGGCATATTCGGCCAGGGTCACGGCCATGATGCACAGATGCCAGGAGTGCTCTGCGTCATTTTCAAAGCGTTCATTGGAAAAATTCAGGTTTTTACGGAAGATGTTTTTGATCTTGTCGACCTCTTTGATAAAGGCGATCTGTTGAGCTAATGATGGCATGGCGGCTCCTTATTTCAGGCGTTTTAACTTTATAATGACGGGGGTATGTTTAAACGAGCTGTCTTTATGCCACACTACCGGAGGATGGTATTTAAAGAGTAATTCCAGGTCCAGAGCCTGATCCTGGCCCGGCTTTATCTTATAATAATTCATGCGGGCATTATTGGAAATGGAAAATATGATGGCCATATACTCTGCACCATCACTATCCCGTAAATAATCCAGATGGTAGCGCTTCATCTGCTCCGGTACCGAATAATCGTAGAGGCTGAAAGAATCCGGACGGTTCTCCCCCATGATCTCCCATGTTATCACAGCCCCGTTAGTCTGGCCGGACCATTTGCTGAATAAGGGCAATGTCAGAGCCTGCATGGACAATGGGCCCAGAAAAATCAAAGCCAGTATAAGGCATTTTTTCATCCTTTCCTCCCTGATTAAAAAAGGGAGGCCTCAGCCTCCCTGTCTATCTTTTTTACATCAGTTTCTTTTCTTTGAGGACCTTTTCCTGCTTTTCCTGCATGGCCTTACTCATCTCCCACAGGGGCAGCCTGACCTCAGGATTGGCCAGAATACCGATCTTATGCATGGCGGTCTTTACACTGACCGGGTTACCCTCCAGGAACATGGCATGGTGTATAGGCAGCATCCACTGATGGATCTCGCGGGCCTTTTTAAAGTCACCGGCAAAGTGTGCCTCGTGCATTTCTGCCAGCTGTTGAGGCAGAAGATTGGCCGTCACGGATATGGAACCTACCCCGCCGATGGACAGCATAGGCTGATTCAGGGCATCCTCTCCGCAGAACAGCAGGAACTTATCATCAGTCTGATCCAGGATGTCCAGAGCCTGGGCCATATTTCCACTGGCTTCCTTTACCCCGATGATGGAGTCAAAGTCATTATAGAGGCGGGCGGTGGTCTCAGCAGTCATGTTGGTACCGGTACGTCCGGGGACATTATACAGTATCATAGGCAGGTCCACCTTTTTTGCGATAGAGGCAAAGTGGTGGTACAGGCCTTCCTGACTGGGCTTGTTGTAATAGGGTACTATAGACAGGTGGTAATCCGCACCGGCTTTCTGGGCAGCCAGGGCCAGGTCGATGGACTCGGCTGTGGAATTAGACCCGGTGCCGGCGATCACAGGGATGCGCTTATTGGCCTGTTTGATGACAAATTCTACCAGCTCCTGGTGCTCCTGGTGGCTGACGGTGGGTGACTCTCCGGTGGTCCCCATGGATAAGAGTGCGTGTGTGCCCTTTTCAATATGCATCTCGATCAGCTCTGCCAGAACATCATAGCAGATCTCCCCGTTTTTAAAGGGAGTGATAAGTGCAACAATAGATCCGCGTAACATGTGATTCCTCCAATATATTCTCACAATATCATAGTGTCATGCCACATTTAAGTCAAGTTGAAACCGGTATAGATATACCCCCAAAATCTCATTCTATCGTAAAAATTCAAAGCTATACTGTAGCAGCTCCCCAGCCCTAACCCTCAAAGCAGTCTTTGCTGCGGGACCGGACACCCTGGACTGAGCCCCCTCCATGATGCACTCTTGCCGGGGAGCAGCTTTGACATACAGCAGTCCAGGGTACTATACTGCCTTGCACGAGGGCTTCGAGCTGCTATGCCTGCCTCCACGCCCATCCCGGGGTTCTCTTATTTCACCCTGTCTAGGGCAGGCCTGTCGGCGGGAGGGATTACACGGGCAGCCACCCGCTGCCGATGCCGGTAGACTACCGGGGGGCTTTCCGCATTTCTTTTTAAGGAAAAAAAGAAACGCTTGGCAAA
>CAZIAD010000104.1:0-4387 GCA_964537555.1 uncultured Brevinematales bacterium | reverse complement strand
CTGAAGCAGGCCGGTTTTCTTTTTTTGAGAAAGCCGGTTTTTTTTATCTATAGTATTTCAGTGCTGACACTATAAGTTTTGACAAAAAAAATATTTTCCTTTAATATATATGCCTACTCGGAGAGGTGGCAGAGTGGTCGAATGCGACAGTCTTGAAAACTGTTGAACCGCAAGGTTCCGTGGGTTCGAATCCCACCCTCTCCGATTTCTTTTTTCCTCCCCTTACTACATATCCAGGCTGTAGAAATCATAAAAAGGTGTTTTTTGTGAGCTTCTGTAAACCCAGGCATTTCAAATAAAGCATATAATTGATTAATGGATTTAGCCCTGAATAATTATAGCTGATTTTTATGAAGATATGATTAACAACATGAAAAATAATAGACATATTAGCAAAAAAAGAGTATTATGAGGGGTAAACACGGGGGTGCTTATGCCATACAAGATTTCTGAGCAAGCAGAATATCTCCATATAGAACTGTCCTCTGAATTAAATTATATAATCGGAGAGCAGTTTTACCATGATGTCAGCGATCTCATACAGCTTAATATCAAGCAGGACTTAAATCTGCCTTTGCTTATTGATTTTGCCAAAGTGACGTTCATTGATTCTTATTATATTGGGATCGTGATGAAACTGTACGGGCTCTGTCTCAAGCATGACCTGAAGATGTCTATTATAAACCTTTCAGACTTTAATCGCAGGATGTTTTCTTTTTCCGGCATGGAGCAGTATCTCCCCATATTTAAAACAGAAAAAGAAGCCCTTGAATATATGCACTTTCACCCGACCCGTCACTGATCACTTTTTGTTTTTAAACCACTCCAGTCCTTTGGCCCCTATATCATGACGGTACTGACATCCGTCAAATTTGATCTTGTCCACTTTATCGTAGGCTTTGTCAATGGATTCCTGCAAGGTGGCTGCCCGGGCGGATACACACAGTACGCGTCCCCCAGTAGTGACCAGGTTTCCATTGTTATCGTAGTTGGTGCCTGCATGGAACACAAAAGTATCCTCTGTGTCTTTAATATCTCCGGTAATGATATGCCCTTTGGTGTAGGAACCGGGATATCCCGGAGCAGCCATGACTACCCCACTACAGTACCCGGGGTAGAGCTCGACAGTGATATCTTTGAGCCTGCCATCTACTACCGCATCTGCAATGTCCAGAATATCGGTCTTGAGAAGAGGCAGGACTACTTCTGCTTCCGGGTCACCGAACCTCACGTTATACTCAAGGAGCCTGGGGCCGGTCTTGGTCAGCATGTATCCGAAATACAGTATACCTTTATAAGGATGGCCTTCCTTTCTCAGGCCAGCCAGGGTAGGGATAATAGACTCTTTGATAATAGTCTGCTTGAGAGTGTCATCCATAAAAGGAGCGGGGGCATAGGCACCCATTCCCCCTGTATTGGGGCCTGTATCATTATCGCCGATGCGTTTGTGATCCTGGGCGCTGGCCAGCCACACAAAATTATTTCCATCTGTCACTACAAATACTGAGACTTCAGGCCCATGCATCAGTTCTTCGATGACGATACGGTTTCCGGCATCGCCAAATTCCCTGTCTATCATGATACGGTTAATGGAATTCAGTGTATCAGATACCGTCAGATTCACAATAGCGCCCTTTCCGGCGGCCAGCCCATCAGTCTTGACCACAAATGCTTTGTTTTCCTTATTGACATAATCAAAGGCCTGCTGGGCGTCGGTAAACACTTTATAATCAGCCGTGGGGATCTTGTATTTAGCTGCAAAATCTTTCATAAAGGCCTTGGAACCTTCCAGTCGGGCAGATGCCTGAGAGGGGCCCATGATGCGTAGTCCTGCTGCTTCAAATGCATCCACAATACCATCTACCAGGGGGGCTTCGGGCCCCACTATGGTCATGTCTATATTGGCGTCCTGTACAAACTCTATGAGATCACGGAAAGGGGCCTCGACATTGATAAATATACTGTCAGCATACTGCAAAGTACCGCCATTTCCGGGAACAATATAAAGATTATCTACCCGTGGACTCTGAGATACACTCCAGGCAAATGCGCTTTCTCTGCCTCCGTTTCCTATGATCAATACATTCATGTTTTTTCCTTTTTATAAAATCTTATCGCCGATCTGGTAATGTTTTTTAAGAGGGGATAGGATCTCCCATTGCACCTTTAATCCTTTGGGGAATATCACGTAATCACCGGCCCCAAATTCCACACTTTCTGTCCTGTCCAGATTACTGATCCGAACTTGTCCCTGAACTATATAGGCCTCTTCTGTTTCTGTATATTCCCAGTTAAACGTGGACACTTCTTTAGTCCAGACAGGCCAGGCTGTCATCTCAGAAATCTGTGATTTGTCCGCTTTTTGAATAATAGCCAGCATATCAACTCCTGCTTTCTGTCTGCTAATTAGTCATATATTTTAGCAATAAAAGCCATTCTGTGCAAGCTTGAAGCCTGTCTTTACAGAATTAGGGGATTTGCTTTTTTTAGGTATTCTCCTTAATCTATAGCCCGATACAGGAGTTATAAATGAAAGCTGGAATACTGACCATTGGAACCGAGATCATGGAAGGTAATATAGTCGATACTAATTCTCAGTATATCAGCCATCTGCTCTACCAGCATGGAATCGAGGTCCTGATCATGAGTTCAGTACCTGATGAACCCCGGCTGATGATAAGTGCCATGCAAGATCTCATTTCACAGGTAGATATTTTAATATTAAGCGGAGGCTTAGGTCCTACCCGGGATGACATGACCCGTCAGGCCCTAGCGGACCTGGCAGGAGTCCCTCTGGAATTTCAGGAAAGTATCTGGGAAGATATCAGTGCCAAGTTTCGCAGTTTCAATCTGGCCATGCCTGAAGAAAATAAAGTGCAGGCCTATATCCCCCGGGATTCACAGATCATCAGAAATCCTATAGGCACTGCTCCGGGATTTTATCTAAAGTATAAAAACACGCTTATTGCTTCTTTTCCCGGGGTCCCACGTGAATTACAGAATATGCTTCCTCATTTTTTGCATGAAATGCCCGGTCTGGCAGCGGAAAAGGGACATTGCCGCGTATTTTGGCTCAGGTCTTTAGGAGCCGCGGAATCCCGGCTGGATCAGATATTATCCCCCCTTTGTGAAAAACATGGAGCCCTGTTGGGTACTATGGCCCATATTGGCCATGTAGACCTGAGATTTACCTTTGCTGATGCAGATAGTGGGGCTATGCATACTCTTATTCAGGATTTCCAGCGCACACATCCCCTGGAATACGGCCGTATTTATGCAGATAATCTGGACCTGAAAATAGAAGAGATACTGATACAAAAAATGAGCAGTCGTGGGCTTAGCCTCTCTCTGGTGGAATCCTGTACCGGAGGATTGATAGCGCAGCATCTGAGTGATATTCCCGGTGCTTCACAGGTCTTATTCGGAGGATGGGTGGCCTATCACGACAGCTTTAAGCATAATCTCCTGGGAGTGTCCCGGCATACTTTGGAACATGAAGGGGCTGTCTCTGCTGCTACTGCCTGGGAACTGCTCAATGGCGCGTATGATCATAGCAGATCTGATCTTATCCTCAGCGTCACTGGGATTGCCGGCCCTGGAGGGGGGTCAGCAGAAAAACCCGTAGGCACTGTATTTATCGGTTTTAAATCTCCGGAATCCCAGCTTGTATTCAGATTTAAACTAAGAGGCAATCGTCAGATGATACGGGAAATGACCATGTACAATGCCTTTTCTATTTTATGGGACTACTTACAAGGCAGCAAACATGAGGATTTATCCTATTTTGGTTTACAGCAAATAATATACGAGGTATAAAATGACTGAAAAATCCGGAAAAATATTGATGCTCATACAGATAATCCTGATGATAATGCTGATGGGCTTATTGGTCCTGTTTTTTATCAGGAGAGACACCTGGATCATATTAAGCATAATCGGGGTAATAATCACCATTGTTACCTTATTTACAGTCAGCATCATACTGAAAAGGCGCAGTGAGACTGCGATACAGTCTAATGGTATGATTAAATACTATCTACTTATGGCGGGTATTCTTCTGGCTCAGGTCGTGATGGGATTTTTATTTTACCTTCTGGCGAGTTCTGTACCCATCATATTTGCCATCCTGTCACTCCTGATATTTTTCAGCTTGGTTTTTCTATGGATACACTCCCGGTACAAGGAACAAATAAAGATTTTTCCTAAAGAAAAAGTCCTGGCCCAATATAAAAGTGTGGCAAAATTCTCAGGCCTTCTCCTGCTTATCTTTATGGCAGGGGCTATACTGGTAAAAGGGGTGATACTGCTGGTGCGGGCCATATAAATTCTATTTAATTTCCTGACAGGCACCGCCGATACTTTAACTACGACAAGGAGGTCGATGTGA
>CAZIAD010000103.1:0-4604 GCA_964537555.1 uncultured Brevinematales bacterium | reverse complement strand
TGTAATTCCTTAGCAATAAACATAGAGTTTCCACTACCTGAAAAATAATAAATTACTGTTTTCATACTGCTTATAAATTCCTCCTAATAATTTCATAAAAACCGCGCCTTTCAGCTAACGAGCGGCGCTCGGGGCCGGGCGTAAGCCAGGACACTGGCTGCCAGTTATGTGCCGGGCTGAGTTGCAGATTGTAATAATCTTTCCCCGTCCATTCTCCCGCTGAAGTGCATGGACGCACGGAAGCGAGTATTTTTTCATTATATTTCTCAGTTAATTATATAATGACTAGTTTATCATTAAAATACTGCCATCACAAATTCCGGTTTGATATCGATACTTCCGGGTACTCCTGCGGTACCTTTAACAGTATACCTGAATCCTTACCCTTTAGGTATTTATCAAAGAAGGCCACGGTGTACTCCCGGATAATCTTACCAATTTTTAGATGTTCGATATTACTAGGCCAGAGACCGTCAAAATAAGTGAAAGAAGTAAAGTTGAAATGGTAGGAATACTTGAGACAGAAACGGTATACAGGCTGTTCAGAGGACAAATAGAAGAGGTCGTTCATACCCGAAGGAGATTCCTCCTCAACTTCCGAATACATGATCATAAAAGGAACTCCGAATGTTACAGTTTCATCTTCACGCAGAGTCATGAGACCATCCATATTCAGTCCCGCCTTTATTATCCCTGGATTTTTAATAGCCATCCGTCCGGCGACGTTACCACCGAAGGAAAATCCGAACAGGCCTACTGAAGTTGTATCTATTGTGCCTTCCAAATATTTCTGGGATATTTCCGGGAGGCTGTGTATTACAAATTCAGTATTAGAGATGAAGCGGTCCCGATCATCCAATATATATAGATTGGACTCCAACTTAGAGTAGTCTAGAATCAGTTGATGTCGTTTGTCTAGGCTGATATCCATGCGATTAGAATAGAGCAAGTCAAGAAATATTTCTTGACGATTTTTACTTTCCTTAAGTTCCGTTATTAACTCTTTTAGATTCCAATAATCCTTTGAGTAGACATTGGCACCATTCGGGTATTGAGATATCATAGAGTGAAATGGGTGGCTAATAGATACAACCACGTAACCTCTGCTGGCCAACTCTTCCATTAGAAAATAGTTATCTAATGCATAATTACCATAGCCATGATTATAAATCAGCACCGGCCAGTTCTTACGATCTGATATAGGTGCATTCAGATAACTATGGGTTGCTGTATCATTTGAGAGGTTCTTCTTCGATAGACGAACACTTTTATGAAAAGTTTTGATAAATTTTTCATCTAATAATGTCTCCACCACATATCCACTGGTTTTCTCTGTTGGATACCAAATCTGCACAGGAATAATATTCCGATATTTCTTCCTCCCTTTTAGCTCAGAAAATCCAGTCTGGTTAGTTAGAACTACCTCTTTTGTCCCTACAGAATACTCACCTCCCGGCTTCGGCATAGTAATTGGTAGATTTGCAGGTACTCGTCTACAAGAAAAAAGTAGAATTGACAATCCTATAAGCAGGAAAATACGAAATTTAGTCTCCAATAAACCCTCTTTATTAGATTTTAGTGTGTTTACTAAAATAATAATTATCAAGCCTGACAGGACGGCAGGCGCTAATGGATGGACAGGTCAAACCAATCAATATTTGTCATCCCCACGTGGCCCCCTGCACCCGGCCTAACGATTATATGATAAACCCAGCTACAAAAAGAGTCCAATAGATGGTATAATCTATGTAGCCGGTTCACTACCAAAAAAGCATAGATGGCCGGGGCGATTACTGGGACCTTTAGGAGCCCGTACTAACGATTGCCGGCCATCTATTGGACCAAACTCTTGGGGAATGTGACGAGCATTACCCCGTATAGACGTATAATACATTATAAATGATATGAAAAATTTTTGGTAGAATAACAGGCGAAAAAATTTAGGAGGAGAAGGATGAGATTTATCGGAATTGACCTTCTCCGGCTCCTCTCCATCCATGGAGCCGCCGGAGTTAAGGCATCCATGCCTGTCACATTCTAACTGTTTTACCTGCTGCTACCTGAATGAAGATGGTACCAAGATTAAGTATGAGTACAAGATCGTAGAACTGGAAAGATTCTGCAAAGAACTGAGCCTGGAAGACTATGCCATGGTGGAAGCATCGACCAATACCTTTGCTTTTGTGGAACAGATCAGGCAGTACTGCCGGGAGGTGTTTGTAGCCAATACCCATAAGATGAAGCTGATCTCCATGGTGAATAAGAAGACAGATAAGGTGGATGCTGAGAAGCTGGCCATTTACCTCAAGATGCAAGTCACCAGTGGTGAGCAGCTGATCAGTCCTGTGTATGTTCCAAAGAAGACCATACAGCAATTACGCTCCTTGTTTACCACCTTTAAAAATCTGCGTAAGCAAGTGGGTATCTCCAAGAACAGGATACACGCAATGCTGAAACAATGCCTGCGGCCCTTTACCAAAGAATACATCTTTGGGGTAGCTAACCGGAAAAAGATCAGGGAAATAGATGTGGATGGAAATACACTCTTCCAGATCAATACTCTCATGGACCATATAGAATTCACTGAGAAAAGCATCAGTGCTTTGGAAGAACAGATCAAGATCGTTGGATCAGAATACTATCGGGAGATAGATATCCTGACCAGCATGAAAGGTATCAGTGTGATCACCGCCATTGCCATCCTGGCTGATGTGGCTACCGTAGACCGATTCCCCAATCAGAGACAGTTCTGTTCCTATCTGAGGAGTGCACCCGGAGTAGACAGCTCCAATGATACGATCAGGATGAAGGGAACCAATAAGTTCTCCCGGAAATTGGCTATATCCCTGGTGTCCCAATCCCTCAATCATTTCAGAGATTCCAATGAAAAGCTGAATCGCTGGTATCTGAAGAAAACAGAGAAGGAAGGGCACAAGGTAGGGAAGATCAGGATGGCGGTCTGTCGAAAAGTTTTTGTGGAGATTTATCAGATGCTTAAGAAAGGAGAATACCATTATTGGACCGATGAGAAGAATCACCGGGCCAAGATGGATGCATATAATCGATTTCTGCTGAAACAGGGGATTGAGATGAAATTAGCTTGACTTTTATCATAGACGTGCTCGCTTATGCGCTGGGCGCATAGCCTGGCGACATGAGCGAAGTTATGTGACGTGGTTGTCGTACAGCCCTGTCGTACCTATTTTAGTACCTTTCTCCCTCTCTGGCAAATATTTTTTCCTGATTTCACCGTTCTTGAAACCATTTGACAACTCTCAGCGATTAAGGAATATGTGCGACATGAGACACAGTTCCTTAAGGGGAAATACCAACCCAAAGGCGGGAATATCCTGCAAACTATTCTGACTGATCATATAGATGCTTTCTCCCTGTCCTATGAAGAACGTTTTGCTGCTGACTACGGCAGGTTCAGCCTCAATCGCATTGCTGACTGTGTGGACAAGTTCCTGGAATGCGGTGACTACTCACTGGGAATGGCCAGGATCAAGTGTAGTAACGACGACTGCGGATATGAGTACTTCCGTCCATTCTCCTGCAAACAATGGTATCTTTGCCCCTCCTGTCACCAGAAACGATTACTCCTATTCTCCGCGCGTATGACCCAGGAGACCCTGCTAAAACTACCTCACCGCCAGTTTGTGTTCACGGTACCCAAGGCATTGCGAAAGTCATTCCGTGATGATAAAAAACTATTCGCCGAAGTTTCCCGGCTCATTTCTCTGATCCTCACCAGGTACTACTCTGGTGTTACCGGAAAGGAACTGGATACCGGGGTAGTGAGCGCATTCCAGACTTATGGTGACATGCTCAGGTTCAACCCACACTGGCACTGCATTGTGTTAGAAGGGGGAATCGATGAGCGGGGCGATTTCTATCATGTCCCCCATGTAGATCTGAAAGCTCTGTGTGAAGTATTTCGCCAAGCTGTAATGGCCCTGTTCAGGAAAAGAGAAATGGTCCAGGAGTCAGTTATCCGCAATCTTCTTAGCTGGAAACACTCCGGCTTTACGGTTGACGATTCTGTTCGCATACTTTCAGGGGCTCAGAAAGTGAGAGAGTGTATCAGCCAGTATATCTCCCGTCACCCCGTCTCACTCAAGAAGATCCACTATGTCCCTGAGAAGTCACAGGTGTTGTATCTGACAAAATACAACAAGTATTTCGGGGAGAACGTCAAGCTTTTTTCAGCAGTCGATTTTATAGCAGAGCTCACTCAACATATCCCTCCCAAGGGCAAACATCTCATCCGCTACTACGGCGTGTATTCCAGCCGGACCAGGGGAAAGGACAATGAGACTGGACGCCTGGACAGATTTCGGGTGCAACCCAAGGAGGAAGCTTCTGATCTGCCAGACACTCCCGGAGAGATTATCACCATGACCGACAAGCAGAAGATATCTGCTCAGACCTGGGCCCGGCTTATCAGCAAGGTGTATGATGTCGATCCGCTTGTCTGCCCTCACTGTCAGAGTCCGATGGCTGTTGTGGCAGTGATTACCGACCCGGCATCTGTGAGGCAGATACTTGAGCATCTCAGGAAAAAGGGGCTGCCGCCTTTTTCGCACTCACCGCCGGTGGGAAAT
>CAZIAD010000102.1:4124-4768 GCA_964537555.1 uncultured Brevinematales bacterium | reverse complement strand
CACAGGCTACCACCCGGGGCTGGCCGGATCGGTCCCTGCGGGCCGAAAATCCAAACAAGCGGCAAATGAGCCCTCTCTGACTATAGTGGCTACACTGCCCCTGCCCGGGAATCACGCCCTTGTTATACATTATACAGGTATGATCCTCCTCCCGGGCTTCCAAGAGGGTGAGCAGGGATTCGGCCCGTCCATTTTCCCAGGCCCATGCTGCCAGGGGGAGAAATTCCAGTAGTGTGGCTTCCAGTTCAGGATATTCACAGCAGTGTCCACAGCCCTGTACACAATGCAGGCCTGATTCACGGGAATAACGCCTGATCTCCTGATCCAACTCATGAAAGAGCTGCCGGGTCTGCTTTACCGCCTTATATAGTGCCGGATTGAGATTAAATAACATAGAGCCTCCTGAAAGACGGGCTTAGTTTAATTTCGTCAGTAAATTTGCACAAGAAATAAGCTACTGACAATACCGTATATGATTATTATCCATCATTTCACTTGTAAACATCTGTTTCCGATAATGTAATATATACTCAATGAAAAACGAATAAAGTGTGTAAATGGGAAGCATTGTGTATATTTTACACACTTTTCTGGTACATGCGAAATCCCATAATTCATTAAATAATATAAAATTAAGTCACTTA
>CAZIAD010000102.1:0-4114 GCA_964537555.1 uncultured Brevinematales bacterium | reverse complement strand
TCACTTAATACTTTGGTATGATTATTGCATAATATTACTATGCTAAAAGTAGGAGTATAAATTGCTGAAAAAAAGTTATTTAGCTATTCTGGCAGGATTGTGTCTGGCCATGATCACCTTGTCCTGTACCGTGAGGCCTCCGGAAGAATATGACATCACCCAGCAGATCGTGATACAGACCAATTATACCTATGTCACTAATGTGATCATTGAGACTAATCTCATTACCGAAACTCTTTTTATGACAAACTCTTATGCCTTCACTAATCTGCTCAGTCTTACCAATGTGTATACTAATATAAACAGTGTGACCAATTTTAACATACTCACTAATCTCAACTGGATGACCAATTACAGCACCAATTATACAGAACTGACCAACTGGGTCATCTCCACCAATGTGAACCAGGTGACTAATACCACCCAGCTCAGTAATATAGGCTATTATACCAATACCATCACTAACCTGACCTGGATCACCAATATACAGTGGCAGACGAATTATCTCACCATCACCAACTACTACACCATGACCAACAGCGGACCCCTGGACCTGAGTGACCCTGCCCTCCTCCAGCTCCATGGAGCGGTATTGACCAATGGCCTGACTACCAATGCCTTATACCTGGATGGAAGTACTTATGCCTCCATCAGTAACCAGGATAGCGTAAACTTTACAGGTACCAGCCTTACTATAAGTGTATGGATCAAATGGGATGCCGATCCTTTTGCCTGGAGAACAGCAAACGATTATGCCAATATCATCAGTAAAAACGGAGACTCCCAGTGGCAGCTGGGCCATGCTAAGAACAACCGTAAATTCCAGTTTAGCCTCCAGACCGCTAATGGGAATTATGTTGTGACAGGTACCACCCAGCCGGCCCGGAACAGCTGGTACCATCTGGCTGCAGTCTATGACGGCAGTAATATCACCCTGTATGTCAATGGAACCCTGGAAGGAAGTGTACCCGCAAGCGGCCTGATCCTCACTTCCACCAGTGATGTAAATATCGGGCGGCGATCTGTAAACAATGACCGTTACTTTAAAGGATTTGTAGACCGCATCGGTATCTACAGTTCCGCCTGGTCTGCTGAAGCTGTCCAGTTCGAGTATATAAACTGATATCTCAGATATAGAACATTTATTAAATACCCTACTTTAAAAGTGGGGTATTTTTTTTAAACAGACCTCATGCCATTCTAATCCTAAAGAAGAGTACGCCCCGGGGATAAACCACATGGCGGAACGATACACTATGAGCGTGATCCTTGGCAGTGTGAAAAGCGTATTTTCTTTTGTCAACGATGAAGCAGTAGTTTTAGTAGAACACAGTGTGCACTTTTTCAGTATCAATTTCACAACACCCTGGCTACCCTCTCAATACTTGCCCTTAGTGTTCAGGTGTTTTACAATATCCATCCAGCTCATTAAAGGAGAGACTATGCACCACATCCGTATAGAAGGCCACATAAATGATGCCAACACTGGAGAAGCCTTAAAAGATATTCAAGTCGATCTCATACTGGACAGAGAGATTCTGGATCATTATCTCACCGGAAGTGACGGAAAATATCTGTTAAAAGTAAAGAAAGCCAGACCAGGTGAATACGAAATACGTACTCATGAATCAGAGGGGGCCTACCGCTACTCTGACAAAGAGGAAAAGATCTTGATAGACACAATCCCTTTTCAGACTCAGCTCGACTTCAGCCTGCTGTAATAGAGAAGGAGCTGCCCTTCTGAACAGCTCCTGTAGACTTCTTAAATTCTCACAAATATCTTATTATCTGTGATCATAGTCTGGTATATTTTTAGATCTCCCACCTCATTCGAGTTACTCTTCCCGGTATGGATGTCATAAGAAAAATTGTGGATGGGACAATGCAGCCGTCCGGCAGCAAACATGGCATCCACTATGGGGCCCTGTTCATGGGGACAGCTGGGATCACAGATGATCCACTGATTATCCCGTGTATGAAATACCGCCACAGGTGTATTCCCAATGGTGAAGATCTGAGAATGTCCGGGTTGTACTTCTGAGCAGGCACAGACCAGTGAAAACTCCCCGGCAATTGCATCCTTATCTGATTCCAGTGCTTTAGTATTGATATCCATTTCGGCCTCTTTCCAGGGATCCTTATAATTGTCCAGAGCTTTCTGGAAGTCATCATCCAGTCTCTTCAGATTTTCCTCGGTGTCATAGAGAATAGCATCCAGTACCTTTTCCAGGCCTATCCTTTCTATAAAATAAGCCGCCCGCTCATGGAACCTTCCTTCTCTGCGGTAATATTCATAAAAACGGTCCCCAATTTTCAGTACTTCTTCTTTGGTCTTTACCCGTGCAATATTGACAGCCGGTATGACTTTTGCTCCAGCGTTACCGCCGATAAACACGTCCCAGCCTCCTTCCACCGCCACTGCTCCGAAGTCCTTGATGGTAGCTTCAGCGCAGTTTCGGGGACAACCCGATGCACCCATTTTGAACTTAGCCGGACCCTTGGTACCATGATAGCGGTCATCCATCATTTCCCCCAGCTTCATCGAGTCACCCAGGCCGAATCTGCAGAATTCACTGCCTACACAGGATTTTGCTGCCCTGAAACTCTTGGTAAAGGCATGCCCGCTATCCATGTTGAGTTTTTTCCATATAGCCGGGAGGTCTTTTTTATCCACAGAAAAGAGTCCGATACGGTCAGCCCCGGTGATCTTTATGACCGCATGATACTCTCTGGCGATCTCCGCCAGGCTCTCCAGGTATTGAGGCTGGGCCACTCCACCCGGGATACGGGGGATCACACTGAATCGCCCGTCTTTCTGTATGTTCCCGAAATATCTGTCATTTACATAACGGGAGTCATACTCCACCGTATAATCTTCCTTCCACACATATGCCAGCAGGTAATCCAGGGCCATACGGGTCTTGGCATCATCCCGGGCCTGACTTTTGAGAGAGTGCAGTACATCTGTGACTGAGCGCAGCTTGTGATCGATAATATACTTGCTTAATTCGTCCCTCTCCATAGCTATCCCGGGAGCAAAATAGCGCTCTGCCGGGTCGTCTTTGAGTTCACCCAGTTCGGACACGAGGAGGGCTTTGATCTTGGATTTACAGTTTCCACAGCCTGTACCAGCCCGGGTAGTGCCCATCACTTTACTGAGAGTATCTGCCCCTTCGTTTATGGATTGCCTGATCTTAGCTGCAGAGACTCCGTTACAGTCACAGATTGAGGCATTATCAGGCCAGCTGGAGGCGTCCATCATAGCTTCATCAGGCTTTGCTCCCGGAAACAGCAGGTCTGAACATTTCTCGGGCAGAGGCAGATGAGCAGTGTAATGCAGGCTGATACCGTCTACATTCAGTTCATCACCGACTATATTAGCACCCACTATCTTATTATCTCTGAGTATGAGCTGCTTATAGACCAGGGACCGGGGATCTTCATATCTTACCAGCTCATCGCCTGTCTCCGGTTTGAAACAGCCCATTGCGTATACCGGGATAGTACTTTTCAACTTGGTGGGAGGCATATCTGAGCCCTCGTAATAGGCCTCTTCTCCCACTAAGATCCTGGCCAATATCCGCGCCTGTTCCCAAACCGGGGCCACCAGTCCATAGGTCCTGCCTCTGTGTTCTATACATTCACCGATAGCGTATATTCCCGCTTTTTCGGTCTGTAAGCGGTCATCCACGACTATGCCGCGAGTGGTACGGATGCCGGCCTGAACTGCCAGTTCAGTATTGGGTTTTATCCCGGTGGAGATAAACACCGCTTCTGTCTTTATTTCCAGGTGGTCCTTGGCAAACAGGGCCTTTTCTACTCCCTTTGCGTCTCCCAGCAGCTCTGTGACATAGTTATTGAGGACAAAGCGAATACCTTTACTCTCCAGTTTTTTCTGCAGATAATGTCCGGCATCCTTGCTAAGCTGTATCTCCATGAGGGAATCCAGGAGGTGGGACACAGTCACGCTTTTACCCATGTTCTTGAGGCCTATAGCCAGTTCCAGTCCTAAAAGGCCTCCCCCGATGACCATTACCTTTGACTTTTTCTGCAGAAATCGCCGGGCGTCAGACACATCATGGATTGTACGCAATGCCATCACATGGGGCAGATC
>CAZIAD010000101.1:0-4876 GCA_964537555.1 uncultured Brevinematales bacterium | reverse complement strand
GATAGGCAATGAATATATAATAATGTGTATAATAATACGCAATTGAATATTATTGCATGTAGCATAGGGTGTTAGGCTCCTAAAAGATTATTTATCATCATATTCCGGAGCTGATCCCGGATGAAATGCGCGACAAGTATTTGAAGTGAGAGCCTGGCTTAGGCCTTAGAGCAATATCTTAAGCCCGGCACTTAAAGAAAATGTAGAGTCATATTCAAAAATCAAGACCAGTGATTTACTCAGTAGAAATTGAGCACCCGCGGTCCAGTCCCATTCCCCGGGGGAAATAAAATCTGCGATATACTCCAGGTTCCCGAAAATATGAAATCTAGGGGTGATAACAATTTCTTTCTCAAGCTCTAATAATAGATCCAGGCTATTCAGTAGGCTGGCTGAAAAATCAAATCTCAGTGGAAGCTGGTACTTAATCCCCCCCAGAATGTACATTTTATCAGTACTCTCGTATCTAAAGCCCAGATGGGCAGTAAAGAATCTGGTGAAATATCTGTTATATAACAGATTTATTTTAATATCTTCTGTTGATGTATTCCAGTTCCATCCCCCCTGCCCATTTAATTCGACAATGTTTCTGGTATTAGCAGTGGTAAATGAAAAATCCGAATAAGTCCAGTATGGGCTTAACACCGATTGTAAGACTGAAATGTCAGCCCAGCTGTACCAGGGGTCCTTATTGAGAGGGTTATGATGTGACTGCCTCCATTTCAGGATGTCTGCACCTGGGCTGGTCCCTTCATAACTGACTACCCTGGCCATCCCAGCCTCCATATGGTACAAAATATGGCAGTGTAAAAACCAGTCCTTTTCTTCATTGGCCAGAAACTCAATGGTGGTCCTCTGCATGGGAGCTACATCTACGGTGTGTTTCCAGGGGGAATACTGCTCGTCATCTGTGATAAGCCTGAAGAAGTGCCCATGCAGGTGCATAGGATGATGCATCATGGTTTCGTTATCAAAGGTGATGCGCACAATTTCTCCCTTTCTGATTTTGATATTATCAGATTCCTTTAGGATTTTATTGTCAAAAGTCCACACATATCTTTGCATATCACCTGTTACCTTCAAAGTGATGTGCCGGTCCGGCTTCTTTGGAAAGCTGGAACTGGTAATGGATTTTAATTGCTGGTAGGGTGGCATAGGGCGCGGCAGTTCCTTCATTTGTGATCCATCCATAGTATGGTCCATCTGATGGGTATGATGCATTTCCATATTAGCCATGGAAGAATGCTCCCTGTCGGGTTGTTTCATGTCCATCTGATGATCCATAGAGTATAAGTTGGGTTTTGGGATGTCCGGAGCAGGCATAAAGTGCCCCTCACCAATTTTAATAGAACTGTAACCTGATCCATCCTGGGATGTGGCACGTAATTCATAAGACATATTGCCTTCTGGTATAGTCAGGACCACATCATAAGTTTCCGCGACAGCCATAAGCAGCCTCTTGATGGGGAGGGCTCTGACATCCACCCCATCAGCTGAGATGATCTGCATGCTTCCGGTAGATGACTGTATATAAAAATAAGTGGAGGCTGCCGCATTGATCATTCTGAGTTTTATACGATCACCAGGCTTTCCCGGTATATGGATGGATTTCTGGCCATTTACTAAAAATGCATCATATGCAATGTCAGATATATCCATTGGAGGCATCCTGTCCCAGGACTGTTTTAATAGCGTGCCGAAGGACTTGTTCCTGACGAAACCCCAAGTACTGGGCATATTCCCTTTTTTTAAGGAATAATAATCACTCCCTTTTTTCAGATTTCTCATGATTCTATGGGGGTCTTCATCAGTCCAATCAGAGAATACCAGCACATATTCTTTAGTTATTTCCTTTTGTGGTTGCGGATGTATTACAATGGGGCCATATACCCCTTGTTGTTCCTGGTACATGGTGTGGGAGTGATACCAATATGTTCCTGACTGGATAATGGGGAATTGAAAGGTCAATGATTGTTTGGGTTCAATAGGTACTGTAGTCAGGTAGGGGACACCGTCCTGGTCATTGGGAAGGAGAATCCCGTGCCAATGTATGGAAGTCTCACCATCCATTTGGTTTGAGACAATAATTCTTGCCCAGTCCCCTTTTTGAAAAGTAAGAGTAGGGCCTGGGATAGTGCCGTTTATGGTCATAGCTTTTGTTTCTTTACCCGTGAAGTTTACGGTGCTCTCAGAGATATTTAAAATATACTCGTTAGTCTGAGGATACGTCAGAGCTGTCATCATTAATAGGCATAATGTTAAAAAAAGGTTTTTCATTAGCATACTCTTTTACATGATAGAATCTATTATAAGTGAAAATATTAGGTTTGCAAATAATTCTATCAATATGGCAATGCTTCTGGCAGATACACTTCGTATCAGGTTTACCATGATTGCCAGCTGTATGCAGGTTCAGAAAATCCTCCTCTATTTAATGATTTTACTGGTTACGATCCCCATTTTTTTCATGCGGTATACCAGCTGAGACCGGGTAATGTCCAGAATCCTTGCGCATTGGCTCTGATTGCCCTTGACCTTCTGTAAAGTATCAATAATTATCTTCCTCTCTAATTCAGCCAGTGTAGGCATTTTATTACTGCTGTCTTGGTTTGCTATATTTGCTGGTGGGGTATTTACTTCATTATCTGCATTCAACCAGGCTGGAGGCAGGTGCTTTTTTTCTATGATACTATCGTTGGCATTGATCTTGGCAAATTGCAGGCCGTTTTCTAATTCGCGCACATTCCCGGGCCAGTGATATGCCTCCATCATGACGAGTGCGTCTTTATCGATGTGAATATTAGGCATCAGATATTCTAACAGCAAAGGAATGTCCCCAGACCTTTCTCTGAGTGGAGGAATGACAATAGGATAAATGTTTAATCTGTAGAATAAGTCCTGCCGGAAAAGTTTATTGTTCACTTCATTCTGCAGGTCTTTATTACTGGCAGATATGATACGTATATCAATAGATTCGGTTTTATTGCTGCCTACAGGAGTGACTTCTCTTTCCTGCACTGCCCTTAGAAGCTTAGCCTGAAGAGCTAAGGGCAGCTCTGATACTTCGTCTAAAAATACTGTCCCTCCCTGTGCATACTTCAGCTTTCCTACATGGTCCTGAATAGCTCCGGTAAATGCACCTTTTACATGTCCAAATAATTCACTTTCCATAAGATTTTCCGGTAATGCTGCACAGTTGATAGCTACAAAAGGGCCGTTTTTTCTATTGCTCAGCCGGTGAATACTTCTGGCTACCAGTTCCTTGCCGGTGCCGGACTCTCCCTGGATGAGAATACTCACTTCGTTGGGTGCCACATTGGAAATAGTTTCTTTTAGGGTGCGCATAGCGGGACTGCTTCCCACCAGTATAGGGGGAGATTCATAGCGGGATAATTTATCCTTGAGCACCCTGTTTTCTATAGAAAGTTCCCTTTTTTTTAGTGCGTTATTCAAATGCAATATAAGATCAGCTTCCTTGATAGGTTTTGACAGGTAATCATAGGCCCCGTCTTTTATAGTTTGCACAGCGTCATTTATATTGGAAAAGGCAGTCATAATAATGACTTCAACCAGGGGGTGGTTTTCTTTTATAGACTTTAATATATCATGACCGGAGAGGTTACCCAGGTTCATGTCCACCAGGGCCACATCAAACTCTAGAGCAGCCATTCTCTGAACAGCATCTGCAGCGATCTCAAAGGATAATACCTCAAAACTGTTTTTTTCCAGATAATGCGTCATCACAGCCATAAGACTGGCATCATCTTCTACTATTAGAGCTTTGTATTTGGCCACATTAGGCTCCCTGTTTGGGCAGAATGATCACGAATTCTGATCCCTGCTTAGTTTCTGTATTTAAGGATATAGTGCCTTTATGAAGCTGGACTATCCTTTTAACAATAGACAGGCCCAATCCCTTTCCATTTACCTTTTGGGTAAAAAAGGGCTTAAAAATCTTCTCTCTGTCATTCATGCTGATGCCAGGCCCATTGTCTTTTATTGATATTTGAAAATGTTCCCTGGTTTCCGTTACATTTAACCATACCTTACCCGACGGGTTGACTGCTTCCATAGCGTTGTTGATCAGATTTATTAATGCCTCTTTGAACAGTTCTTTGTCAATCAAGAAAGAATCACTCTCAGTATCGATGTTTATATATAACTGGACTCTTTGCCGTTCTTTTATCACAGATAGCACATCTTTTATTTCATTTAAATAGAGCAAGATGTCAACATACTGCAGATTTATACTCCCGCTTGAAAATGAAGCTAAAGACTGGTTCAGCAATACATGGATCCGTTCGGTCTCAGACTGCAGTATTTTTACAAACTTCAGCTTTTCATCTGGTATCTCCAGATCTTCGCATAATATATCTATAGCTCCGGTAATAGAAGCCAGAGGAGTCTTCAGCTCATGTGTAATCACGTAGGAAATCTGGCCTAATGTACTCTGCAGCTCTGTATGATGGAACTGTTCGATGAGCTCTTCTCTTTTTTGGGATTCCCATCTGGCCTGGTCTGTAAGTTGGCCTGTAATGAGGCCCACTACATAGTAAAGGGTGATCTCCAGTATTGAGATGACGCTATGCATTTCAATATGTCCCCAGGAAAGAAGAATGTGAGGTAAATATAACACACTGATTATGATAGATAATATCAGGCCGCCTTTTTTACCCCAAATAAATGCGGCTAATATGATAGGGATATAATAGAGCAGTCGATAAACTGCGTGAAAAAGAGGTACATCATAAGGGGTTAAATAATGGAGTACCGTCACTAAAACTGTGAAAAAACCTACCAGAATATACCTGCTTATAACATTTTCCTGAAAATATTTTAATTTCATGGTGTGCTCCAATACGCTTGATCGGCATAG
>CAZIAD010000100.1:0-5380 GCA_964537555.1 uncultured Brevinematales bacterium | reverse complement strand
AAGAAAAACATGGGTACACTTGACCGTATAATACGGGCTATTTTAGGGCTAGCTGCTGTTGTCCTGGGCATTGTTTTTAAAAGCTGGTGGGGTGCTCTGGGATTGATCTTTATCATTACTGCAGTGATCAGTTTTTGTCCTCTGTACTGGCCGTTTAAACTTTCTACTATTCCTAAGCCTGTAATACCAAAGAAATAGTCATTTGTTTAATTGTGGGAATTTTTCGATGAAAAGTTCCCACACTTTTTTCTTTATAAGGGTCCGGTCCTGCATACCATCCACGATATGTACATTCTCACTTTCTTTGCCTAGTTTGAGGTAGGCTTCCCGGACAGAGTGATGAAAAGTGATACTCTCCTGCTCTATGAGATCGAGCTGAAGGCTACCCGCTTTTTTACGTTCAAAGCCTGTCTCAGGGCTGATATCCACCACTACTGTCATATCAGGATGACAGCCTTCGATGGCTATTTCATTGAGCATCCTCACCTGGTCTTCGGGAATAGAACGGCCGGTGATCTGATAGGCATAAGTGGAGTGATAATAGCGATCGGTAATGACCACAAATCCCTTATCCAGAAAAGGTTTGATGACCTGATTGACGTGTTGATTCCGGTCTGCCAGGAATAAAAGGAGTTCAGAAATAGGATAAGTACGGTGGTCATGCAGCAGGATGGAGCGGATAGCATCTCCCAAATCGGTACCCCCCGGTTCCCGGGTCAGTACACAGGGTACTCCTTTTTGAATGAGATTGTTGTATAGATAATTGGCCTGTGTAGATTTACCTGAACCTTCTATACCTTCAAAGCTGATAAATATACCTTTCATGATCTTTCCCCTTAGCCCGATAGTATAAGGGTTTTTAGTCATTTTGTAAAAGAAAATACTGCTGAAATAGTTTACTTTGAGAATAAAATAATCTAAAATGTATTTAAGTGGAAAAAAATGGAGGACTATATGAAAAAAATATTAGCTTTGTTAGCAATCATCCTTATCAGCAATACTTTCTATGCTAAAGGATTTTCTGTTAAGCATGCAGATGAGTTAAATCCCTCACAGAGAATGAAAATGTCTGAAGCATGGGCTGAGACAGGACAGGCTTATATGGATGCCGGGGATAAAAAAAATGCTAAAGCCAGTCTGATCTACTCAGTAGAATGGTATCCTATGGGTGTTGAAGCTCAGAAAGTAAGAGTACAGCTTATGAAAAACTTTAAAGTGAGCATGGTCTACAATGTAAATACTGAATTCAAGAAGTATGTGGACCGGGGAAACAAACTGGCTATCGCCAAACACAAGCTCAATAATTATCTCATGGCGTTGGAAGCAAAACAGGATGCTGATGTGATGTATCTGGTTGCAGTCCAGTATAATGACCTGGGACAAAAAGATAAAGCGGCTGAATATCTTAAAAAGGCTATTGCTGCCGGCTATGCTCAGGATAAAGTCGATTCTTCTCTGTCAAATTTGTTGGGAATGTAAGCACTAAAAACCCTCAATACCCCTCTCGTTAATCTGATTTCTACCGATAATATGGATAAGTTCAAAAAGCGGCCTCTGGTCGCTTTTTGATATATCTCTAAGGGGTATAATTTGGGTTTAGTCATCATTATCCTGATCCTGGCTGGTATCATCACGATCTATCTTTTTTCTACTATGCAGGAGATGAAACTTAAAAAGGCTGAGGAAGCTGTGGAACAGGGAGACCTGGACGTTGCCCTCAACATTTTTATGGACTCATTAAAGAAAAACCCGAAAAACATAGAGACTTTATGGCATCTGGGCAATATCAATGAAGAAAAAGGAAACTTTGCAGAAGCCATCGGTTATTATAACCAGATACTGGCTTTGAATGAGAAAAGTTCACTTTTCTCAGATTACGAGTTGTATAAACGTACCGGTTTATTGTACCGGGAGATCAAAAAAGACCGTGAAGCCCTGGATTATCTCCTGCAGGCATTACAATATCTGCCCAGTGGAAAGGAACCCCCATATCATATTGCTATGATCCTCATGGGACAGTCCCAGTATTACCGGGCTTTATCTCACTTTGAAAAAGCCATGACCCATTATGCCCAGGATGGGGAGTTCAGAAAGTATTATGGCCTGTGTTGCCTGCTCACGGATAATGTCAAAGGGGCTATAGAACATTTTGAAGAGTCTAACATCCTGACTCCTGGTGATAATCAGACTAAATTTATGCTGGCCTATGCATATATGAAGGAAGGAGCACATCGCAAATCCCGGGAGACCATGGAAGATGTGATCAATGCCAATAACTATACCCTTAATAATGAGCAGTTATTTTTTGCCATAAAACTATTGTTTATCTCTTACTGTATGGATAAGAATTTTGAAGTTTCCCGGGACCTTCATATAAAAATGGAAAACCTGGCTAATTCTACGGCTAACACCCGCTATACAGAAGATGTGAATATGGCATTTATCTATATGCGTTATCTGCAGGGATATTTTGACCTGGCCCTGGATAGGCTCAATGATATACTGAATATCGAAATGGACATGGAGGGAATGAGTCAGGAAGATCAGAATAAAGTGAAGCAGAATAAGAGCCATCTGTTTGACCTGCTGTCCATATTAAACAAATATAAAGATGAAAAAGAGAGAGCCAGACTCCTCGAAGAAGCCGGTAAAAAGGTAGAAGTGGAATTTAGTATTCTGGAAAACAAAGCCCGGGAAGCTCTTACTTCTTTACAGACCACTATGGAAGACTGGAAAGATCATTTTCTCAATCTGTCTAAACTGACCGCCTATTTTATCCCTCAGCCTGCTGAACATTTTGACCCCAGTATAGTACTGGATAAATACTCTGAGGAAAATATGCAGGTCATAAAAAAGAAGATGAATAAGATAGAAAAAGCCAAGACAAAGCCTAAAACGGATTCCTCATTTAAAGCTCTGGGTGTAGATCCCAATGATCCCTGCCAGTCCATGAAATATATGGATTTCCCTTCTTTTGTCCTGACCGCCCAGGAACTGGCCGATCGTATGGGTTATAAGGTGATCAACCAGGCCATAAAGCTGGACCCGGTGGCTTACTCAGAAGGGCAGGGTACTGACTTTCTCTGTGAAGAAAAATTACATAAAGAGGTACGGGTGCTATTTGTGATCAGGAGATGGACCACATCTATGGGCTATATCCTTATCACCAATCTCAAAGGGCGGATGGCGGAATTTAAGGCAAAAAGGATTGTCCTGATCTCAACGGCTCCGCTGTCTGATGAAGCCAAAGGGGTAGTAGAAAAAGACCCGACTATAGATTTCTATACTTGTGAAGATATTGCGCATCATTTAATATAGGTTTTAATTGTTTATAGTGGTATTTTAATATAAAATAAACCAGTCCTGTGTTGTATCAGGTAATAGAATAATTGTTTAGGTGATGTATGGGAGCAATTTTTTATATTCTCATCTTTGTTGCTGTTGCAGCCATCCTGTATTTTGGTATTGTAGCAATAGTGGGAGACAAGACCAGTATGCTGGAAAAGGCCCAGCGTCTGGTCCAGTTAGGCCAGTACGATGAAGCCAGTGAGATCTATAATAAACTCATACTCAGTGATCAGTTTAATCCACTGTATCATGCCCTATTGGCAGATATGTATTTCATTTCCGATAACCACCAGAGAGCCATTGTTGAATATGAGATAGCGCTTAAAAACGAAAAAGACCTCATTATAAAAGAAGTCAATGCAATCTACAGAAATCTGGGTATATCATACTTCCGTATAAAGAATTACCCAAAAGCCTTTTTATCCCTGTACAGCTCGAAGCTGGGTGACAGTAATGATCCCGAGGTCAATCTTTATCTGGGCCTGATCTATGCCTCTCAGAGAAAGTTTGACAAAGCCATGAACTTCCTCGCTAAATCAGAAAATCAGGACCCCATGAATTTCGAGATCCACTATTATACCGGTATTATATTGGCTCAGACCGGGAAATATAACCCTGCTATCAAGCAGTTTACTTTTGCCAAAAAATTTCAATCTCAAAACAGCTATCTGGATCTCTATATAGGCGCCCTGTATAAACAAAACAACGACTTTATGGCTGCCATACGTTTTCTCAAGGTCGCGGCTAAAATGATTCCCGATGTCGAACCCCGCATGAAAGCTTACCTCCTTCTGGGTGAATGTTATAAGGGACTGGGGCTTATAGAAGATGCAGTGACTACTCTGGAAATGGCCAGTCAGCAAAATGCCGATCCCGGTGATGCCAGGAGTATGGAGTGGAAAAAAGATGTGATGTACCACCTCGGTATGGCTTATGTCAAGGGAGGCGATCGTCAAAAGGCAATGGCCGCCTGGAATGATCTTAAAAAGGTCGATTTCTTTTACAAAGATATAAAAGAGCTGACTTCTGAGGCAGTATCTGACGAAGCCCTGAATCATGTCTCTGAACGCTGGATGGTGATGCCTGGTGTGACTCTGCAGGATATACTACCCTTACATGAAGTCATATCCCGGAAACTGTTTGACATAGATACACTGGAGAAGACGGTGGATACCAAACTGGTAGATGCCAAGCAGGATGGCGGTCAGGTCTCAATGATCGAGCAGTTTAAACAGCTCAATATCCGTAAGTTCAAAGAGGTCTCACGTAAGATCCTGATGTTCATGGGCTTCCAGATCCAAAAAGAGATCAGCCTGGCCTATGACTCTGACTTTCAGGATGGTAAAGCGGCTGCCTATGTATGCCGTAAGAATACTAAGCCATTTCTGGTCATCATCAAACGTTATAATGAAAATGTGTCTGGTTTTATCCTTCTGAATGCTATTGGTACAGCCAAAGGTATGCGCATCCCCAATATTGTAGTCATCATCACTTCCCGTTATAATCAGGACGCCATGAACATCGCTGAAAAGAATAAAAACCTGACCATTATAGATAGACGAGGCTTAATACGGGCACTGAAGGTAGCCCTCAATTAAGGGAGAGATCATGAAAAAGATTATCAGCATTTTTCTGGCAATATTTATCATCGGAATAGTAGCATTCTGGTTGTACCTATTATATACAGATTATCAGTCATTACCCAGGGACAGCGGCCAGATCAAATTCACCTTATTTCAGATGAAATCTCTGCTATTTACCATATTTGTGATAGCGACGCTTACGGTGATCATGTATGCCCAGCTTTCCTCCAGAATGGAAGAGAATACCGGCGGACCCAGGAAGTACTCCCGCAAAAGTGACCTGGAACAGTATTCTGCCAGCCATACCGAACAGGAAGCAGTCAATGTAGTAGCTAATCTGGAAGTGGTACGCCAGTTACTGCATAACAATCTGGATACTATAGATAAGATGTGGGATGGTTTTTCCCAGGCAGAGCAGGACAATACTATGGATACCGCCAGTGAAGAAG
>CAZIAD010000099.1:0-5483 GCA_964537555.1 uncultured Brevinematales bacterium | reverse complement strand
ATTTTTGGCCAAATCACTTTTTTCGATCCCTGAAAAACCGAAGAAAAATCCTGTATCATATCACCCGTTTTTTCATCCAGTACCACAAATTTTTCCGGACCGAATGCATAGATTTTATTTCCTTCTATTTTAATTTGAACATAATTTACTTTTGTATTATTCTTCCATAATTCTTTTCCATTTACTTTGTCCAGTTTCACGACGAGACCATCTACGGTATAGGCATAAATATAATCTTCCAAATTATATGCTCCATCCCAGTATCCATATGTCGAAGCATTTCCTTCATATTTCCACATCAGTGAGTCCGGCATTTCAGCATACACTGAAGACGCTGAGAAGATACTCACAAATAATAGCAACTTAAAAAAATGTTTCATAATGAACTCCAATTCTTATTTTTCCGATATATTTCCACGTGTTATTCGACTCTTATACGGCAAAGACCTCTTAATCTACGCCGCATCCCGGTACAGTTCCCGTTCCAGTTCCCGTATCGCCTCCAGGTACTGCTCCTTGCCCCCGAAGGCGCTGACCAGCTCTACTGCAGTACCTATGTCGGTGAAGGGCTGAATGGTCAATACCTGAGTCTCCTCGATATTCTCAATCCCTTCGTCTGCGTATTTTTGCAACAGGGCATTGAGTACTGTCTGGGCTTTCACCCCGTATTTAGTGAAGACGTCTCTCTTCTTTACATTCTCCACCCGTTCCTTACGGGTCAAGGCGGGCTGGCCCCATACCACATGACAGATCAGGTCAAAGGGGTCCAGGTCCTTACCCACTTCCTGGGCCAGGGCTTCAAAGAAGACTCCCTGAGTCGACAGCTCATCCAACACGGCCTTTTTCTTATCCGCGCTGCTCCAGGTCTGGAGAAAGGTATCCAGGGAGCTGTACTCTTCAGTCACGGTACGTTTGGTATAGTCCTTGAGTGACTCCGTGATCAGCTTACCGTCAGGCCCGAAGTACTGTACTCTTTCGGCTACCACAGAGACCTTTACGTCATCTACCACATAGCGGATAGGCTTGGATTTCTCCCCCTCTTTTCCTGCTGGAAAGTCAGGTGAGATGATCTCATCCGGGAATTTATCATCATTACTGTCTTCGTGTTCTTCTTCTATGATCTCCGGAGGAACGGGAGACTCTTCTCTCTTGGGTTCATATATCTGCACCGGATCGCCGTCAAAGTCAGGGTCAGCGAACAGCTCAGTGGCCTTCTTAAAGTCCATAATGGTGAAGTAATACTTACCATACTCTTCCTTGATACGGGTACCCCGTCCGATGATCTGCTTGAACTCCGTCATACTCTGTATACGCTGGTCCAGGACGATGAGCTTACAGGTCTGGGCATCCACGCCCGTGGTCATGAGCTTGGAGGTGGTAGCAATTACGGGATAGCGCTGTTCGGGATCGATAAAGTTATCCAGCTGTTCCTTACCTTCCTGATTATCACCGGTAATCCGCATGATGTACTTGTCCTGCTCCCGGGCGATGTCGGCATTTTCATTGATCAGGGCCTGACGCATCCGCTCCGCGTGATCAATATTTTCACAGAAGATAATCGTCTTATCATATCGGTCTGTTTCCTTGAGAAACTCCGTGATCTTTTGCGCTACCAGACGAGTACGCTGTTCCAGTACCAGGTTGCGGTCAAAATCTTTCTGGTTGTAGATACGGTCCTCGATCTCCTGGCCGTATTTATCGGTCTTACCTGCTTCCGGCCGCCACCCCTCCAGGTCTCTGTCCAGGTCGATACGTACTACTTTGTAGGGTGCCAGGAAGCCGTCATCGATCCCCTGCTTGAGGGAATAGGTATAGAGAGGCTCACCAAAGTAGTCGATATTGGAGACTTCCCTGGTCTCTTTGGGGGTAGCCGTCAGGCCGATCTGGGCCGCGGAGCTGAAGTACTCCAGTATTTCCCGCCAGGCGCTGTCCTCCGCCGCACTGCCCCGGTGACACTCGTCGACCACGATCAGGTCAAAGAAGTCTGGGGAGAATTGCTTGTAAATATTTTTTTCTTCCTCATTGCCGGTCACAGCCTGATACAGGGAGAGATATATCTCGTAGGACTTATCCGCCTGGCGCTTCTGGATCTTGGTCATCACCTGTCCAAAGGGCTTGAAGTCGTTGGTACGGGTCTGGTCCACCAGGATATTCCGGTCGGCCAGGAAGAGTATACGCTTACAGGTACGGGACTTCCACAGTCTCCAGATGATCTGAAAGGCGGTATAGGTCTTCCCTGTTCCGGTCGCCATGACCAGGAGGATACGCCTTTCTCCCTGAGCGATTGCTTCCACAGTCTTATTGATAGCATTCATCTGATAGTAGCGGGGCGACTTGCCGCTCCCGTCGTTGAAATAGTCAAAGGTAATGATTTCGTTCTCTTCAGGAGCGATCCCTTTGTCAGTCAGGTACATGCTCCACAGTTCATTGGGAGAAGGAAAGGCATCCAGGGAGATCTCCTTTTCCAGCTGAGTAGTCCCTACCAGCTTGTTATGGAAGAGAAAGGCATCTCCATTGGAGGAAAAAACAAAGGGCACCTGGATCATATCCGCATACCCCAGTGCCTGCTGCATACCATCCCCGACTGAGTGCTTATTATCCTTGGCCTCTATTACGGCAATAGGGATATTAGGTTTGTAGTACAACACATAGTCAGCACGTTTGTTTTTAGCACGAGATACTTTCTTACCCTGGATCAGTATTCGCCCATTAGTCAGGGATACTTCTTCCCTGACCTGGAGCTGGATATTCCATCCTGCCTTTTCCAACGCGGGTGTTATGTACTTGGTGCAGATGTCTCGTTCTGATAACTCTCTTTTATCCACCATTTTTACCTTTCAGCCCACGGCTCACCGGGAGCACTAGATTTCACCAGTTTTCACATGTAAAGTTTTATCGTTCAAATCATAGCATATTTCCTAATATTGTCAATAGCATATTTACCCTAACGTATTATCCTGAAAAGAATTATATAGGTTAAACATATACATTCCCATTTGTTAATTCGATCGATCTAGTCTGATTTCACTTTTCTCCAAACACCCCATCCGGGCCATACCCGAACATGCTCCATGCCTCCCGGACAAAGCCCGGGATAACGACACACAGTGCTATACTTAAAAGTCCTAGCCCTAACCCTCAAACCCACAGACATTCTAAAACCTCACCAAGCCCCCCTTCCCCTCCGAAGTCTGCCTGCTCTTCTCCTCAATGTGCACCCTACCCTACACCCCAGCAGGGCTTACTTACCCTATACTGTACCCAGCCGCAGGCCATTCAGCCCGCCCGGCGCATTGAACTGCTACACTCCAGCAGACATTTCGAGGGGTGAGGCCCTAAAGTCCCACCGACCAAAAAGCATTTTCTTTGCCAAGCGTCGGTCCCTGAGCTTGTCGAATGGGTTCTTTGTTGCTTTGGACAAAGAAATGCCGCCGTCCGCCGGTTGCATGCACTGAGTAGCGATAGCGTATCGAAGTGTCACCGGCCCAGGCAGTTCATGGCAGCCAAGGCACTGGCAAAAGCCACCAGGGAGATCCCCCTGTTACAGAGAAAACACCTTATTTTTACCATACGCCTTGGCTGAATAGAGCGCCTTATCGGCGAAATGCAGTATCCTGTCATAATCTTTATGAATATTTGGGTTCTTACTGGCTACTCCCAGGCTGATTGTGACCCTGATCATGTGTCCCTCAATATCAAAAGGAGTCCTTTCCACTGCTTTCCTGATACTCTCTGCCAGATAAGCTGCGCTATTGGTATTGGTGTTGGGTAAAATGATCACAAACTCTTCTCCCCCATAACGGGAAACAACATCGATATCCCGGTTCACATTTTCTTTTAGAATGAGAGCCAGCTGTTTTAACACCTTATCTCCCACAATATGGCCATAGGTATCATTTATTTTCTTAAAATCATCGACATCCAGCATAATAAGAGCCAGGTCATCAGGATAGCGCCGAATGCGGTTCAACTCAGTCTCAAACTGCTTATTAAAAAACCGCCGGTTATATAGACCGGTCAGTTCATCCATCAGGGTGAGTCCCTGTAAGGCCTGATTGGAATCTGACATTTTATCCAGAGCTACAGTGAGCTGCTCTGTCCTTTTCTCCACTTCCTCTTCCAGCCTGGTGTTAAGCTGCCTGACCCTTGTATACAGGCTGACTACCTTCCTGTTCAGAACTATTGCGAAACTGATTACAAACAGGAGCAGAGCAAAGGGGAAAAAACTCACCGAAGTATTTACCATGGCCCGGGATCTTAAAATATCGATAAGAATAAACACCGCATTTAGTACCAGGCTGGGTAATACCAGTAAGGCATCCCTGTCTTTTTCGAGAGTCTTTTTAATGATCAGTATTAGGATATAGATAATCGGGATAGCCCAGGAATACTGAAACACCAGCACGATCTGGTAGCGTACTTCTACATTGTGGATAAACAGCATACCAATGGCTGGCACCAGGTGCGCCAGGGTATATATGCGGGCCCATTTTATCCTTTTGGGGTCAAAAAACTGAGCAGTAAACAATGTGAATAGTGGGATAGGTAAGAGCAGGACCAGATATTCAATGTTTTTTTTCAATGTGAAGTCGTCATAAAATGAAAAGATAAGCTGATTTCTGATGATAGAATAAATAAACACAGCCAGGCAGTACAGGCTGAAGGTGAGATAAAAATGCTCATCCTTAAGAAACAGCCACAGTAGTAAAAAATTAAATGCCAGGATTATATAAACCACAGCCAATATGAGTTGAAGAGTATCTGTCAGCTGCTGTGACATTTGCAGACTTTTTAAGGTCCCTATCTTCATCCGGCCCGCATAAGGCCCCGATATTCCAAAACCTCCCAGCACCCTGATGGCCACTATATTTGTCCTGCCCCATTGAATCAGATCGCGCGGAATAAAATAAAGCCGGGGTATATCATAGTACATTTTATTCTGCTCAATATCTCCCCCTTTGCCGATCAAATGCCCGTTGAAATAGGTCTCGTCGGCCACTTCTATCTCTCCCAGGCTGATAGCCAGGGGGCGATTGTCCAGGCTCTGATGAGAAAAGTACAGGGGAATTCGATACCAGCAGATACCTTTATAATCAGGATAGAATTTTTCCCATTTCGAGGGTATAGTGATGAGTTTGCCTGACTCCTGGAATTGGATATTTGTATATTTGTAATCATCTCCCTGATACAGGTATACAGTCTCCACTCCGGTAAAATCGGTGTCTTTATATACATCCTGAATATTCACAGCCCTGGTGCCGGCAAATACCTGAACACCGGATATCATCAATAACAGAGTCATCAGCAGAAATCTCAAAATCACACTCCCTTATTTAATTAGTGTATTTCTTCCTGAAAAAGAAAAAGGCTAATCCCTGATTTCACTTTCCGGCTGTTTTAATATAAAATAGTATTATAGAATATGCAAAAAAGGACATTCAATGAAAAGATTTACCTTCTTTATTATTTTTTTTATACTAAAT
>CAZIAD010000098.1:238-5659 GCA_964537555.1 uncultured Brevinematales bacterium | reverse complement strand
GATGTACTATCGCTGATATTTTCTGAACTTTTCATCTGATTCTCCTGCTTAACACGGCTAACAATACTCCCGGCATTGTCCTCTAGCCCCCATGAACAATGTCTATACGAACCTCACTGATTATAAAGGGTACCTTTAGTTTCATGCGGTCGTATAGCCATCATAAAGGTGCTCTGTTTTAAACAGGCTCTACTATAAGATATATATAAAGTGCATTTTAATCAACTAAATACATAGTATTTTTGTAGTATATGTACACAAAGGGAATTTTGGAGTGAAAATGAGGTTGTTTTGGCAGAGTACTATTATAGACTTGCAGTTTCTTCACTGGAGGTCAAAATAGAAATTCTTCTCTGTGAATACATTTTCGGGGTCTAGAGTAAGCTATGGAGTATAAATTACTATTACGTTTTATATGAGGCTTCTAATACATCGTATCCTGGTGAGGTAGGGGAGGTTTACTAAGCAGCCAGGATTTAGGTGGCATGTTCCGGGGAAAATATAGCTTTTCTTTCGGAATTCAATCATTGGGATACTGGAAAGATTAAATGAATCTGTTTTATAGTACAGGGATCCTGTTCCTCCTTTGAAGTCACAGTTGCTATCAAAGTTAATATGACGCCAAAGGTGAAATACCATCAGGGGATCACGGGGCTTATAGTGACAGTCCTGGAATTCACTTTTCTTTCAAAATAAGTTCCTAAATCGTAAAAATCACCAATCTCCATGACCTCTATCTGAGGGTCCTTATATAACCTAACAAATCTGAACTTTTGTGAACCAGTCTCGTTAGAATCTTTGAATGGCATGTAATTAATTTTGTTTGATCTGTTTGCTAAGTCATCTACAGGATTGATCAGATTATGTAATAAAAAAAGCTCCTGAAATGAAATGTCTGGAATCTCAATGAAATATAAGCTGAAATATCCTGTAGAATCAACTCTAACCATGTCGTAAGAGTAAATTATACCATTACGAAAATAATAACTTCTATTGGTTGTGAAACTGTATGTATTCACTTTAAATACATCTTCAATTTCGATTTTTTGCTTGTAAACAGTGGAAGATTCCATGATGTATGTGAACCACTTTGTCTTAGGAAAATATATATCTATGAAGCTTGGGTTGAGTGTTGAAGGCTCTTTGATATTTGGTGCCTGGAAACGTGAAGTCAGTCCATCAAAGAGATAGCCCGTAGTGTTATTGTACATCACCTTTTGCCACAATCCAGTATATCCGTCCAACTCATGAGATTGTAACTTTTCAGTATCTTTCAGTACTGTAACTTCGCTGCCGTAGGGAACGACAGTGATGGGTTTTCCATTTGGTTTATCCCGTAGTACAAGCCCGGAAGGGGCTAGAACATGGAGAATTGTGCCGGGCTTTATGTCATTGACAGAATATGTTTGCACTGTCAGTACTGTCAAAAAAAATAAAAATATGAAAATTCTTAGCATGTTTATATAATAACATGAGAGAGTGATAATTCAAGGAAAAAAACTTTTCAGGTTATGAATTTTTTTTAGATTCAAAATGTAAGGTATGTGAGTATTGAGCAGTTTCAACAATGTGATATATGGACACTGCCAATGCAAAAGCAGTCTTTATTGATCTCTTCAAGAAATACGGCATGCCACGGTCAATTAGATCTGATAACGGGACACCTTTTGCATCAGGTAGTATCGGTGGACTAAGTAAGCTGTCTGTTTGGTGGATGAAGCTGGGAATCAGACTGGAACGCATTGAACCTGTTAAACCGGCACAAAATGGCAGACATGAGCGCATGCATAAGACATTAAAACATGAGACTGCATTGCCTCCACGTTCCTCTCTGGAGGCTAAACAGATTGCATTTGATGAAATTCCGCAAGGAATATAATTTTGAGCGCCCACATGAAGCCCTGGGCTATAAATATCCATCCCAATTATATAAGTCTCTGCTACCAAGTATCCTGGTGAATTAGGGGAGGTCTATTATTCTAAAAAAAATGGATGTCAGGAAATTGATGCCCGCATCAAATAGATCGTTATTATGGCCAGGTTATTCGCTATAAAAATCCAGTTTTATATACTGATTTAAATAATGGAAATAATTAGTATATATGATATAATAATAAATGGGGTTGAAATGAAACATATGAGATATATAATAATCCTGATTATAATGTTCGCCTTTCATTCCGGGTATACTGAAAACAATGATACTGCATTAGTTGACTTAATCACCTATGGTAAATCCATTAAAAAAACTATACCCTCTGACTCTTTTGAATTATATCATGTGGTATACAAAGCTGATATCATTATCCCAATTAATGATTTTGACGGAGACGGATTAAAAGATTATATCGCAATCTTCACGAACAGATTGGGTGTATCACTTTGTGAAATTTGGGATGAAAATGGGGAAAGACTTCTTGAATTATCCAGGATGTGGGGTGTTCATTTTGGGCAAAATACTATTTTAGATTTTATAAATGAACCGATATTCAAAAACTTTAAAATTGGTGCTTTCCGCATCTATGTGGATCCAGAAGCTCTTGAGTTTACCAAAAAGGATATGGTAAACCTTAAAAAGGAATTTCCAGATTGGGAATATCAAGACTATCCTATACAGACAATATATATCCAGTTATTAGATCAAAAGGGAAATAGTCTTTACGCAAGACCAAAAGAACATATCATTGATCAGTTGTTTTCTCTACATCTAGCAGTGGATTTTGAAGCATTATCAGATAATAAATTGATCTATATGTGGTATTTACTACACCCAGATTTACTTGATAGTAAGTACCAGGGCAAAAATACAACTGACTTGATGAAGGATTTAATCAGTGAATTAAAAGATGATAATTCATCAAAAAAGTAGATGGTTTTTAAAGAATATATTGTATCTAAACTGTTACCCAAGTAGAGAACCCCACAAGTTGGTATATCCTCGTCACATCGTGCACATTTTATGCTAGTCACATCGCTTACACATTCGTCTTCTAAATAACGATAATGGTAGTTACTAAATCTGTCAAAGGAGTGAGTAACATGCCATGGAAGGAGACTAGTGTGTTCGAAGAAAGAGCCAAGTTTATCATTGCCTGGAACTCCGGGGACTGGTCTATGACAGACCTATGTAACGAATTCGGTATCAGTAGAACAACCGGTTACAAGTATCTGAATGTCTATCGAGGTGAAGGTATTGACGGTCTGAAAGACAAGTCTAGGGCCCCTCACAGACAGAACAAAGAGTGGGATAAGCATACAGTACAAATAATAATTAACTGCCGTCAGGAGCATCCATCCTGGGGACCGGAGAAGATCCTGGCCAAACTCAAGGTGAAGTTACACAAGCGGAAAAACTGGCCCTGTGTGGCTACCGTTGGAAAGATATTAAAGCGTAATGGGCTTGTAGAGGGAAAAAAGAAAAGGGTAAGACAGGCAGTCAAAACACAGCCTCTGGCACACGCCCTTGGCCCCAATGATGTCTGGTGTGCTGATTATAAAGGACATTTTACTGTGGGAGATGGTAAGCGCTGTGATCCTCTGACTGTAACTGATGCCTATAGCCGTTTTCTCCTGGCATGTAAAATTGTAAGGAAAATGGACACCTTCAATGCTAAAGAGTTATTTAAAAATCTATTCCAGGAATACGGTATGCCAGATGCAATAAGGACAGATAACGGCACTCCCTTTGCTGCGCAAAGTATTGGAGGTTTAAGTGAATTATCCGTCTGGTGGATGAAGCTGGGGATCAGGCTGGAACGTATTGATCCTGGAAAACCTTCACAGAATGGCAGACATGAAAGGATGCATAGAACATTGAAGCATGAGACAGCGCTGCCACCCAGGTCTTCCCTGCAGGCTCAACAGGTTGCTTTTGACGATTTCCGTGATGAATACAATTTTGAGCGCCCACACGCAGCCCTGGACAATAAATACCCATCACATTTATACCATATGTCTGAACGCGAGTATCCAGGGGAAGTAGGGGAGCTGTATTATCCTACAAATATGGAGGTGAAAACAGTCTCTGATATGGGAAGAATTTACTATGGCAGTTTCAGTATATTCATTTCTGGTGCTTTGAAAGGTGAGAATATAGGCCTGGAAGAGATTGATGACAGACATTATAGAATTTACTTTTGTGATTCGATTATTGGTATTCTGGATCGGTTTAATGGCTCAGTTTTACAGTATAGAAATCCGGTGCCTCACATTTTCAATAGAAATTGATTTATTTATCGTTCCTTATAAATTTTGTGTATTTAGTAATAGGAACAAGAATGCTTTTCTTATTCATCTTACATTTGTTCACTATCCATAATATTAAAAAAACAGCTGCAAGAATCGATACAAAAACCAATGAGATTTTCTCCAATAAAGTGGGTTTAGTTGCGCTTGTTTGATATGAGATAAATGCACCAGAGAACACTCCAACAACAGTTAAACAAATTGAAAAAAGTATTGAAAGTATTGTGTCATTATTCGAATTTTCTGCTCGAACTAATCTAACTGTCATATCTTGTGGGAGATAGGTACCAGCTAAAATTCCGCTATCATCAGATATACTATCATCTCTAGAATAGTCCTCAATACTACCTACATTGTCTAGTGTATTCTGATCATCAATATTTGCATTAGCATTTTGCTGAGAAGGAAATATAGTCGGTTTGGATGTATCCTGGCTATCTTTAGCAAGATGACGATCTAAAAGATCCATTATTCAACAACCTCTTTTACAAAAACGTTTTCCAATTTGTTAGTAATATCTATAGCCTTTTTCAGAAGGGAAGCGATATTTTGTAGCTGTACATCCTCATTTTTATACACATCAATATCTAAAAAAATCCCAGTATTTGAGAAATGATCTGAATCAAAACTAAAATATCTTCTTGCTTCATCTTTATGTAAAGGGCCACAGATAACTTTATAGGTAAGATCAGAAGTATTTACTACAAAGATGGACTGGGTATCAATAATATCATTTCCTACAATACTTGATATATTGGTACTGAAAATTTTATTCTTTAGAGTATCATTAATCTCTTCGAATTTTTTTGAGCAGCCAATAAAGATTTTTGATCTACAGCCAAACCTAAGAATATTGTTAATATCATAAAAATCATTTGCTACTAAAGTTTTCCAATATTTAATAGCCTGGTCTTTAAAAACAGATTTCGTATCAGGATTTAGAGCATAATAACTTGCTGATTTATAACCAGCGATAGCGCCAAATTTATTAACTCTATCTTGCTTGTCTTGGAATTGGATGTGATTCGTTTCAATTCTCCAGTGAGGCAAGATGTCATTATTTTTTATATAGTCTGCTACTTGTCCTCTGACATCTAAGAAGGAGCCGCTTGCCGGATATCTAATTTCCATAACATGTTCAGGTATTATGATAGTTTGATCTTTCATTTTTTTATC
>CAZIAD010000098.1:0-228 GCA_964537555.1 uncultured Brevinematales bacterium | reverse complement strand
CTCAAATTAAAAACAAAATATAAATGTTGTATTTATTATAGAGTAAGAGTTAGCATTTTTCAAAAGAAACTGTTATAATAAATTCTAGAAGAAAGTGTAAGTTATGTGAGTAGTCAGAAGTGTCAACTATGTGATATATAGTACAAGTTGATACACAACCTATATTACCGATAAGATATATTATGTTAAGTAAAAGACATTTTTTTGTATATTTAATCATTTCTTGAC
>CAZIAD010000097.1:0-5828 GCA_964537555.1 uncultured Brevinematales bacterium | reverse complement strand
TAACCCTAATATTAATTCAGATCAGATATGGGAGATAGCACAGTATTTGAGAGAAATCAATGATACCAGATCAGCAACACTTATTAAAAAATGCTATTTCCGGGCTACAGATGAGACAAAAAATTTTATCATTGATACCATTATTTCTTTTGATGATCAGGACATTGAGGAGTTTTTATTAAAATGTCTAAAGGAAGAAAACACTAAAACTCTGGAGAAGAAGATCCTGAATACTTTGGGGAGTTACGGAACTCAGAGCTCACTGGAATCTCTCAATAATAAAATTCAAAAAAATACAGACCCGACAATGGAAAAGATGATCAGAAAAAATCTGGCCCTGATACACCAGCGTTGCGGAATCCAGACCGACAGAGGCTGGCTCAGCCTGTCTGAGCAGACCGAGAAAGAAGGAGCCCTCAGTATTCCATCCGGAGAGGAGGGAGAACTGAGCCTGGCTGAGGATGAATAGTAATTATGAAGGAACATAATAATATCCATGGGGATGCAATGGCCCCGGACATCTACCTGGGCCTGGGAACCAACCTGGGACATCGGGCCCGAAATCTGAAAGAGGCTCTGTGCCGTCTCGATGATAGTAGCCAAATAAAGCGTATATCCTGCGCTTACCGCAGTGAGCCCTGGGGCTATACCGAGCAGCCCCGCTTTATCAACATGGTAGTACAGATCACTACTCCCCTGCCTCCCTCAGAGCTGCTGCAGGCCCTGAAAGTCATAGAGCAGGATATGGGGCGGGCACCCGGCCCTAAGTGGGGGCCCCGGCTCATCGATATCGATATACTCCTGTACGGTGACCTGATACTGGATGACAGCGGGCTGACAATACCCCACCCCTATCTGCCGGAAAGGGACTTTGTACTGGGCCCTCTGTGTGAGATAGCGCCTGATCTGATACACCCTGTACTGGGTAAATCCGTGCGGGACTTATGGCAGGAGCTGGGCAGAGGCTGATATTCCCTAAGAATAGCTCAGTTGAATACCTGGGGGATGTATTTCCTGAGAGCATCCATGAGATCCAGCTCCACCCGGGAATCGGCCAGAAATCCGGCTAAGAGTACCCTTTTACCGGGCGCACGCAGTAGCACCCCGGGGTATTTTTTGCCCCACCAGTAGGTCTGGGGCATGCTCTGCCAGGCCGTGATATCACTGTAGGAAAGACTGATACTGCTGATACTGCGTTCTATGAGTAGCCTGTCTTCATAAAAACGGATACTGACCGGAAGCAGGAACCAGGAGCTGAACAGGCTGGCCACCAGCAGTATAAAAAACGCGAATACCGTCCACTCAAAATTCCCGTCGCGGGGAGCCAGAATCCACAGTACTCCCATAAATATAAAAAACACGGTTATCAGCATCTGCCTCAGCCGTAATTTCCCCGGGATCTCTATGACGATATGCGGACTAAGCTCTTCCATGTATGATCTCCAGGTGATTGTCTATTTCACTGTCCACTCTCTCTCCATTCTGAAAGCCGGTGGGGCCCTCTGATCCCGATAACAGCTGCCTCTTGAAGAACTCCAGGATCCAGGAATCCGCTGCCCTGAGGGCCCGGGCCGACATAAAATGCTCCTCTCCTTCCAGAGTGGCCAGCCAGGAATCCTGGGGTATATGCTCCAGGGACTGCCGTGCCTGGGCTATGGGGGCCAGGCTGTCCCGGGTACCGGACACAGCCAGCCAGGGGGTATTCACCTGAGCCCAGGCTGGGCTATGGGCATCCCAGAGCTTAAAACGTTCACTGCCCATATAAGGGACCTGGGCGGCACTGCAGCGGAGCCGGTCCTCTTTAAAAAGAGAGTGATCGTAATCTGTGACATTGAGGGGGGCCCCATTGAGCAGCATAAGGCTGGCTCCCCCGAAGGATATGCCCAGGCCTCCCACCCGGCCCCAGTCAATAGCATCCCCAAAGGGGCCTGTTTCCAGGGTATCCAGGGCTGCTTTTAGACTGAGTCCTCTTAGCAGCAGGCGCTCCAGGCGCACCGGGCTGGCTTCATCTCTGCCCGCAATATCATCCTCACCCACCCGACGGTCCCCGTGAAATACCGCGGCCACTATAAACCCATGGCTGGCCAGAATCCGTATGAGGGTGGTATGGACCATGAACTCGCTCTGATAACCATGAGAAAACAGGATGAGGGGGTGCCTGCCTTCCAGTACTGCAGGCCTATCCCCAGGTGATAACATAAGAGGCAGCTTGAAGCCCTGAGGATGAAAGAGGTAGTCGGCTTTATTCTGTGCATTGTTAGTAGGGAAATATACTACTCCGCAATAATCCAGTGACTGAGCGGCAGTGACAGGAAAATGCAAGGGCATGGAGGGTACTTTAACGCTAAAGTGAAAGGAATCGGAAGGGGACTGCAGGTACTCACTGATATAGCCTGATTCTCCGGTAAGAATGTCCGTCCTGCGGACAGGATCAGCATAATCCATTTCAGGGGTCAATCCCAGGGTGGAAGAAGCGACTTTATAGGGGCCAAACCAGGCTGTGGCTATGGGCATGAGGGCCTACTTTTCTATGATTTCCAGGAGAGTCCAGCCCCGGATCTGTTTTTCCAGATTATAGACAAAATTATAGGTCTTGTACTGCGTGATCCAGTAACTGACATAGACAATAGCTTTACCGTTCAGGTCTTTAACGAGGTAGCGTACCTTTGGGAATTTGCAGATGTCACACTGAGGGCCGGAGCCATCATTAAGCTGCTTGATCTCATTATTGCTGAGGGGTACTACATCCTCATCATAGATACGCCAGCCCAGGAATACCGGGCTCTCCACGATATTTTTATAGATAGTCTGATGGCCATTCATTTTCAGGTCCAGTACCAGTCCGATCAGCTCCGGATAGGAGCTGAAAGTATGTTCTACATAGTACTTGAGACGATTCTTGGTAAGTACAAACACATAATTATATAAGTCTTTGTCCACCATATCTATTTCATTGTAAGGCTGATCATTAAACTGATAATTCGGGCTTTTTTTAGGCTGGATGACTTGTTTGACGGTCGCACAGGATGTTAAGCAGCCTGTTATAACAATTAATGACATAAGAGTAAATTTTTTCATAATTCCCCCCTGGACACTTAACAGTATAGCGTAAGCGGATTTATTTGACAAATTATACCCGCTTCACTATAATATTCTACATTTTATTATTGCCTCTTTAGCTCAGTTGGTAGAGCAGCTGATTTGTAATCAGCAGGTCGTCGGTTCGAACCCGACAGGGGGCTATGCTTACCCGCTCGTAAAGGGCGGGTTTTTTTATTCCTTGTCAGCCTTAAAGTAGCGGTCCAGACTGTCGATCTTCATCTGCAGCCCCTTATCCCGTCCCAGGACCAGTCCCCTGAGCTGGTACCACCAGTTTTTAAATCTTGATCTCTCTTTTATGGATATATATGAGGTGTTGGAATTACCCTTTACTTCGATCTCCCAGCTCCCAAAATCATACATGCGGTTGGACAATATGGATAGTTTCATTTTGCTGGGTCCGGGCTTTTCTGTGGTCATGTAGATCCATGCGGTATTTCTGATATCATATTCCACCCACTTGAGGGTGCCATTGGAATAAGTCTCCAAAAGTTCCACTTTTGCAGCCTGGTTGAACAAAAGGGGAAACAGCCAGATATTAGTTACTATAGAATATACCTCATCCCTGGACTGGGGGACTACAGTCATAAGCGTGGCTTCATGGGGCTTGCTACCGGTATAAGCTACAAACCATATACAACCCCCGGTCAGTATCAACAGAATACTCAATATCAGGGCTATACGCATCTTTCTCTCCTTTTTCACTTTTTCAGTCTGTTCTTATGCTGATACATCAGCATATCTGCGTCATGTATCATCTGTCTCAGATTTTCACAGGGTCCGTTTTCGATCCCTACGGAAAACGATACATTTACTTCATTGCCTGCTGAGAAGGGGTTGATCTTCTCAAACTGTGATCTTATTCTGGTACTGACTGCATCCACGGTATGTCCGGATTCCAGTTCCAGGATTATGAGAAACTCATCTCCCCCTATACGGAAGATTTTATCATTGGTACGAATAGCGGCACGGAGACGACGGGAAAACTCTCGCAGCACCTTATCCCCCTTTGAATGCCCAAAATTATCATTAATAGCTTTAAAATCATCCAGGTCAATAAAGATCACCATGACATGCAAGCCCTGGTCACTATTCCTATGATGATGTGCCTTGTTTTCCAGCTCTGCGATATATTTCTCCAGCCTGTTTTGATTATAAAAGCCGGTAAGAGTGTCCATCTCGGAAAGGTCTATTAAAAGGGAAAATGCCGTGGAATTAGCAAAGGAAATGGCTGCAAAATCGGATATGGTCTCCAGTATCAACTGGTCATCCTCAGTATAACAGGCCTTTTCATGAGCGGCCCTGACCAGTTCTATGACCCCATAGACGGTATCCAGGTAGATGATGGGTACAGCCAGTACTGATCCTGTCTTAAAGCCGGTGACCTGATCGATTCTTTTGGAAAAGCGGGGATCCTGGGAGACATCCCGGACACACAGGGAATGCCTGTTTTTCACTACATAACCCGCTATACCTTCTCCGCTTTGCATACGGATATGCTTTACCTGTTCCAGATCCATTCCCTGGGTAATGATAAAAAACAGTTCTTCGGTCTGGGGATCCAGCCTGAGCAGGCTCCAGTGATGCGGTGCAAAAAATATATTTACCTCTTTCATGAGGCCGGAGAGTATATCTTCGAGGTCTAATGAAGATGTCACCAGTTTTCCAATATTTGCATAGAGTCTTTTTATATCAGTCAGATCATGCATAAGCACCCCTTTCCATTGAAATATCTTAGCATAGGTGGCTTAATTTTGCAATGACCTTTTGCTTAATCCGCGCCGGGATAAAGAGATATTTTAGTTTTCTTTCCATAAATACCGATGTTTATTATAATATGTTCTATTAGGAGCAGTATATTAGTAAAATAAACAGCCTCACCAGCCTGGATTCTGTACTTACCCTTTTACCGCGTGGTGGTTATCTGGTGGATAGTTCTGCCGGATATATACAGTTTGGTGCACCCCCCGAGACCCTGAAAGACACTAAACTTCTGCCCCAGGGTGTGCCCCAGATATTCATTCTCCCTCATGATCATTTTCATCCCAGTCAGGGCATATCTATGGCAGAAGTAGAGTTCCCCATATATTTCAATTTCTTCATATTGAAACGCCGCTGTAAAGTCTATGCGGAACCGGGATTCATCGATAACATGAGGACAGTGCTCACTGAAGCGGCCTTTGGGCCTGATAAGATCGATATCAGCAAAGAAGTGGAAATGACAGATACTGCCGTGATACCCGACCTCAAAGCCGAGATGAATTATTTTAAAGGCAATAACAGCCTGGATAATATGATAGATCTTCTGCCCATCACAGAACAGGGCATTAACATCGGCCAGGTCAAAGTCATCCCTCAGGAGAATAAGGGATGGCTGGTATATGATAATGATATACTTATCGCTGAAGTGCCTGGTGAGATGAGTTTTACAGGCCACCTGGATCTGGGTACTACCTTACAGGAGCCATTTGAGACACCTGAATTCGGGATCACCTGCCTGGGGCCCTCCCACGGCTTTGACCACGAGCAGAACACTTCAGGCTTCCTGTTCTGGATCAACAAGACCGGTATTATGGTAGACCCTCCGGTCAATTCCACACAGTGGCTCTCTGAGTCTAATGTCAACCCCAAACTGATCGACAGTATCATCCTGACTCACTGTCATGCCGACCATGACTCCGGTACTTTCCAGAAGATCCTGGAGGAAGGCAGAATAAAGATCTACACGA
>CAZIAD010000096.1:0-6387 GCA_964537555.1 uncultured Brevinematales bacterium | reverse complement strand
GTTCGCTGCGCAGATAAGATACTTCTTTATAATCTTCTACTCTTTCTTTGACTTCACGATAAGGGTGATTGTAAGAAGAGTATTTCATAAAACCTTTAGGATCAGCCATCAGATACCTCCGATACACCTAATTCTTCTTCCTGTTTTTGGGCTTCCAGGATACGTTTATATTCCAGGGGCATGACTTTTACAAAATGTTTCATTTCACGCAGGAAATTAAATTTCAGCTCTTTCGCGATCTCAGAACCGGTCTCTTTGTAATGATTTTCAATAAGTGTGCCCAGGTGTGAGATATCGTCTTCATCTTCCAGTTTCTGCAGCTCTACCATATCCATATTACACTTGGCCGGAAACTCTCCCTTAGGGTCATAGATATAGGCTACACCGCCTGACATTCCGGCAGCAAAGTTTCTACCGGTAGGTCCCAGCACTACTACTCTTCCTCCGGTCATGTACTCACATCCGTGATCACCTACAGCCTCTACAACGGCATTAAGCCCGGAATTACGGATACAGAATCTTTCTCCCGCTCTACCCCGGATATAGGCTTCACCCTGTATTGCCCCATAAAATGTGGTATTTCCGATGAGTATATTGTCTTCAGGCTTGTAGTCGGCCTTCTTATGGGGATAGACCACTATCTTTCCGCCATACATGCCTTTACCGATATAGTCATTGGCCAGGCCTTCCAGTTCAAAAGTGATCCCCTTTACCAGGAAGGCTCCAAAACTCTGTCCCGCTTCCCCGGTGAACTTGATATGTATAGTACCTAAGGGTAATCTGCTTTCTCCATAACGCTTGCATACTTCACCCGACAACATAGCCCCGGTAGTACGGTTCACGTTGATGATCTTCTGTTCAAAAGAGACTGGTGTAGTCTTTTCGAGGGCAGGCATACATTTTTTAATGAGTTCACGGTCCAGTACATTGTCTACCGCATGATCCTGCTCCATAGTCTTAAAAGTACCTACGGATTTGTCTACTTCAGGACGGTACAGGATACGGGACAGATCCAGGTCTTTGGTCTTCCAGGTGAGCAGGTCTTTATTTACTTCCAACAGGTCTGTACGGCCTACCAGCTCATTTATAGTCTTTACTCCCACCGATGCCATGATCTCGCGGAGCTCTTCAGCCACAAATCTAAAGTAATTTACTACATATTCAGGCTTTCCGCTGAACTTGGTCTGCAGTACATCGTCCTGGGTAGCTACTCCTACCGAGCAGTTATTGAGGTGGCAGTGGCGCAGCATGACACAACCGCTTACTACCAGGGCCGCTGTGGAGATACCCCACTCTTCTGCTCCCAGCATGGTAGCCACCGCTACGTCCTTACCGGTGCGCATCTGTCCGTCGGTCTGTAGTCTGACCCGGCTGCGCAGGTCATTGAGGACCAGAGTCTGGTGAGTCTCAGAGATACCCAGTTCAAAGGGCAGTCCGGCATGTTTGAGAGAGGACTCAGGTGATGCCCCGGTCCCTCCATCTCCGCCCGAGATCAGTATCATATCAGCATGGCCTTTGGCTACTCCGGCTGCTACTGTACCTACTCCTACTTCTGATACCAGCTTGACAGATATACGAGCCGCAGGGTTGGAGTTCTTGAGGTCAAAAATGAGCTGAGCCAGGTCTTCAATAGAATAGATATCATGGTGAGGCGGAGGTGAGATCAGAGTCACACCGGGTGTGGTATGACGGGTACGGGCAATAGTGGGGCTCACTTTATGTCCGGGCAACTGTCCGCCCTCTCCGGGTTTGGCTCCCTGGGCTATCTTGATCTGTAATTCATCGGCATTAGCCAGATAATTTGTAGTCACTCCGAATCTGCCGGATGCGATCTGCTTGATCTTGGATCTCTTGGAATCACCATTTGGCATAGGGGTAAAGCGGGCGGGATCTTCTCCCCCCTCCCCGGTATTGGACATAGCCCCTATTCGGTTCATAGCTATAGCCAGGTTCTCATGGGCTGCCCCGGATATAGATCCATAAGACATAGCCCCGGTAGCAAAACGCTTCATGATTGACTCAGCGGGCTCTACCTGGTCAATAGGGATAGATTTCCCTGTCTTAAATTTTAAAAGTCCCCGTAAAGTCACTACCTGATCACTCTGATTATTGATCTCTTTGGCAAACTTTTTATAGGTCTCCCAGTCATTCTTACGGGTAGAATCCTGGAGATAGGCGATAGCCAGGGGGCTCCACAGGTGCTTTTCGCCGCCCCGTCTCCACTTGTAGATACCGTTATCGGGCAGCTGACGTACTTCAGAAGGAGCCAGCTTTAAATAGGCCCTGTTATGCCGGATGAGAGCTTCTTTTTCCAGGATGTCAAAGCCTACCCCGGAAATCCGGGAGGTGGTATTGGTGAAACATCTGTCTATCACTTCCATCTTCAGTCCCAGACATTCAAAGATCTGGGCTCCCCGGTAACTCTGCAGGGTAGAGATACCCATCTTGGACAGGATCTTAAGGATGGAGCTATGCAGTGCATAGGTATAATTTTTTACAGCTTCCTCGTAACTCAGTTCCAGGTCACCCGTCTCGATCATATACTGAATCGCTTCATAGACCATATAGGGATTGATAGCATCCGCTCCGAATCCAAACAGGGTATTAAAGTGATGTACTTCACGGGGCTCGCCGCTTTCCAGGATGAGTCCGATACGGGTACGCAGAGATTTCTTGACCAGGTGCTGATGTACCGCGCCTACAGCCAGGAGACCGGGCAGAGCAGCATTGGCCTCATCTACACCCACGTCTGAAAGTATGACTATATTATAGCCGTTATCAATGGCCTTTTCGGTCTCTTTACAGATGCGGTCCAGGTTCTGGACCAGAGCACCTTCTTTTTTTGCATCAAAAAGAGTAGAGATCGTGATACTTTTAAATCCTTTTTTATCAATATGCCGGATCTTTTCGAGGTCACTGTCTTTGAGAATCGGATCCTTGAGCCAGAGCTTATTACAATGCTCGGGTGTTTCATCCAGGAAGTTTTTCTCCGGGCCCATAAACACGTCCAGGCTCATCACTACCTTTTCCCGGATGGGGTCTATAGCGGGGTTGGTTACCTGGGCAAAGAGCTGCTTAAAATAATCAAATACCGGGCGTGGTTTATCGGACAGTACCGCATGAGGGATATCCACACCCATAGACCCGGTAGGTTCTTTTCCTTCGCCGGCCATTCCGCCGATCAGTATCTCCAGATCCTCACGGCTGTAACCAAAGGACAGGAGTTTTTTCATTCGGTCATCGATCTTTCGGGAGGTCTTGTGGCCCTTGAGCTGATCCAGCTCCAGCATATGTTCATCCAGCCACTTCTTATAAGGTTTCTGGGCAGACATCTCATCCTTGATCTCTTCATCCTGGACGATTCGTCCTTCTACTGTATCAATAAAGAAGATCTTACCCGGCTCCAGGCGTCCGGAGTGAGCGATATTTGCCGGGTCAATAGGAAGAGTCCCTACTTCACTGGCCATGATGACCATGTCATCCTTGGTCTCTATATAGCGGGCGGGACGGAGTCCGTTACGGTCCAGTACCGCACCGATACGGGAACCATCAGTGAAACACATGGCGGCAGGGCCATCCCAGGGTTCAGACAAGCACATATGAAAACGGTAAAAGTCACGGTATTCCTGCTTCATGAGCTGGTTGTGTTCCCAGGCTCCGGGGATGAGCATGAGCATCGCATGAGGCAGAGACCTGCCGCTGAGAAGAAGAAGCTCAAACACATTGTCGATAGTAGCTGAGTCAGAACCATTGGGCACGATCACAGGGAATACCTTAGCCAGGTCTTTACCCCACACATCATGCTGCATCAGGCTCTCACGGGCCTTGGTCCAGTTGATATTTCCACGTAGGGTATTGATCTCCCCGTTATGGGCCAGAAATCTGAAAGGCTGAGCCAGGTCCCAGGTCGGAAAAGTATTGGTGGAATAGCGGGAGTGTACCAGGGCCAGAGCACTTTCAACGTCCTCATCCTGAAGGTCTACAAAGTAAGTGCCGACCTGGTCAGGCATGAGTTGTCCCTTAAAGCTGTATGTACGGTAGGACAGATTGGGGACATAGAAGTAAGTCTTCTGCTCGATATCTGAACCACGTACCCAGTTCTCCACCTGTTTACGGATGATATAGAGCTTTCTTTCAAAAGCCATAGCATCCTCACCAGTACTCTTTACAAAGACCTGTTCGATTACAGGCTCTGTAGATTGAGCGGTCTTTCCGATCTTTGAGCTGTCTACCGGCACTTTTCTCCAGGCCAGTACTTCCTGGCCTTCAGACTTTATATATTCTTCAAATTTTGCTTTGATCTTTTCCCGTTCGTCTTTTTTGGAAGGCAGGAATATCATACCGGTACCATACTTTCCAAATTCAGGAAGGGTAAATCCCTCTTTCCGGGCTACCTTCTGAAAAAACTTATGGGGCATCTGTATCAGGATACCGGCACCATCCCCGGTCAGAGGGTCAGATCCGGTAGCACCCCGGTGTTCCATGTGTATCAGAGAGGTCAGTCCCTGCTGTACTATCTTATTGGTCTTTACCCCTTTTACATTACACACAAAGCTGACACCACATGAGTCATGTTCAAAGGCCGGGTCATAGAGTCCCTGTGCAGGGGGTAAGTGTTGAAACTTCATAAGTCCTCCACCAGTGATTTATTATTTCGAAGCTATTTATTCAGAATACAGGCCTGGCCCGTTTATTTCTTTACTGTAGATAAAAATAGCTGTATATTATAACAAAGAATAAAAGAGAACACAAGTGTTGTTCACTATTAATTTCCAAAAAAATTTAAAAAACAGGAAAACAGAGCTTAAATCACAAAATATTAAGTACTATTGAACCACTTAAGTGAAATTTAATTCCCGGATTAAACTATCCTCCTTTTTTACAAAGAAAATAGCTTGAATGTGTTGCATATTTATTCACACTATTTTATAATCATGCATAAAAATGAATCACAATGAGAGAAGATTTGGAGTAATAAATGAGCAATGATCAGCAATATGTCCAGGATCTGGAAGAACAGGTCAAGCGGCTGAAATTAGTCCAGTACCTTACGGGAGCCCTTCATTCTGCTATAGATGATAAAGAACTATTGACCACTATGCTGGAGCAGTGTATACAGATCACGGGGGCCACCAGCGGCTCTATCATGAAGCACCAGGAAAACACCAATGAGCTGCACTGGGAGATCTCCCGGGGCATAGATGAAGACAAAGTAAAAAAGACGCACATCAAAGTGGGAGAAGGCGTCACCGGACTGGTAGTCCAGGAAGGGGTGCCCAAGCTGGTCAATGACGTCACACTGGAGCCCAAGTATATTTCTGTAAAAGATGATGTAAAGTCTGAACTGGCTGTTCCTCTCACTTCCAAAGGGAAGATCATAGGGGTGATCTCGGTAGATTCTGATACCAAAAATGCCTTTACCGAATACGATATGGAACTCATGCAGACCATCGCCTACCAGGCCTCTCAGCTCCTGTCCCGTAACCTGCTCTATGGTGAATTAAACCGCAAGATCCAGACCCAGGAGATACTGATCGATATCAGTACCGAGATCGAGAACATGTTCGAACTGAAAGATATTGTAGATGTAGTCATGAAAAAGCTGGCCGATGTCTTTAATATCACCCGGGGTATGCTCATCCTGTTTGAAAATGAAAACCTGAACCGCCTCTCGGTGTTCAGCGCCTATAATCTTACCGAGCAGGAGATCTCCCGGGGTAACTATACTGTGGGCGAAGGCATCATCGGTAAAGTAGTACAGACCGGTAAGCCTATCTCTCTCACGGATATCAATAAGGACCCCCAGTTCCTCAACCGCATGCAGGTCAAGCGTGACAAGGACAAGGCCATATCCTTTTCCGCCATCCCTATCCGTATTGACGGAGTCATTTCGGGAGTTATTGCGGTGGAAAAGCAGTTTGAAAGCAATGCCCAGCTCCGGGATGAAGAAGATACCCTCTTCCTGATCGGTAACATCATCTCCAATAAAGTAAAGACCTACCAGCGAGTAAAGCAGGAAAGAGAAGCCCTCCTCGAGGAAAATATCAAGCTCAAAAAAGAACTGCACAGCAAATACACCATAGATAATTTCATCGGTAAAAATGAAAACATGATGGAAGTGTTCGAGCTCATTAACCTGGTAGCTGATTCCAATTCTTCCATCCTCATCCTGGGAGAGAGCGGTACCGGTAAAGAGCTGGTGGCCAAGTCCCTCCATGTAAACAGCAGCCGCAAGGAAAAGCCCTTTGTCAGCATCAACTGTGCCGCCATTCCCGAGAATCTCCTGGAATCCGAGCTGTTCGGCCATGCCAAGGGGGCCTTTACCGGGGCTACCAGCGACAAAAAGGGTAAGTTCCAGCAGGCCAACGGGGGCACCCTGTTCCTGGA
>CAZIAD010000095.1:0-6399 GCA_964537555.1 uncultured Brevinematales bacterium | reverse complement strand
TGGGTACAGACCGGAAACGGCTACCTCAAGAACAAGACCCTCAAAGCTTATGCATGGTCATCATCCAAGAGTGGACAGAACTACCAGCCCGGAAACAAGTATTGTGACGGAAACGGCTGGGTAGAAGTATGGGCAGCTCCCCGTGGATATGCTGTATACTCTGTAAACGGATTCTAAACACACATATTTTTTGAAAAGGAAGAGAGGCTACCCTCAGGGGTGGCCTCTCTTTCTATTTGTTCTGTTCAGGAAAATTGCTCTTATAAAAACCGCAGACAGATAAAAAAGACCAGTTGTATGAGCACATAATAGGAAGCCAGATATCTATCCTGTTTAATCTTTACCAGATAAAGGCTATAAGAGAAAAGTACTGCAATGATAAACCAGGCAATATAGTTCTGCACAGGTATAACCCCACCCGACCAGGCCCAGTAATCCAGCCGGATAGCCACCGGCTCCATGATCCAGTCAAAGACTACCGCCAGTACACCCGTCAACAGCGCTGCCAGTAGCCGCTGAGATATGGTGTGGTGAATCACAATACTCAGTCCAAAGATGATGACCACCCAGTTGAAGCCTATTATAGGCGGTACACCCAGTATATGAGATCCCAGGCCAGAGCCATAACTATAGGCCCCGAAGATCTTGCCAGTGTATACCCCCAGTACTTCCAGGCCAAAGGTAAGTAAATAAGTGACCCCAAACCATATAACAAAAATCCCCTTCCCGACCCGAAAGTAGGGTAACATGACCAGTATACCCACAATAAACAGGAAATAGGGTGTCAGGACTTTCATCCAGGCTAAAGTCACAGGAAAAAAATGACTGATTATCCCTACGACATAAAATATCAGGATAACACAGGCCTGAAACCATTCCTTTTTCCAGATCCGCATAAAAACTGTCTTATCCATGTTTTGTTCCTTCATGATGTATGATCTCCCGGTGAGTGATCTGAGCCGACAGGAGCACCAGAGGCATACCCCCTCCGGGATGGGCTGACCCTCCGCAGAAATAGAGGCCCTGGTATTGCCGGGATCGGTTAGGATGACGCCTGAAGGCTGCAGTCATAGTATTGGAGGAAATGCCATACAGACCGCCATGATAAGACCCGGTCAGTTCCTCGATCTGGGCAGGATTGAGGGTCTCCTCTGCATCAATGAGATCTTCTATATTCACCCCCAGTGACTGCTCCAGTCGGTGCAGTACTGCATGTCTTACCTGCTTAGTCTCTTCAGCCCAGTCCTGTCCTTCATGCGAGGGTGCATTGACCAGCACAAACCAGTTCTCACATCCTGCCGGTGCATCATCCGGGTTTACTTTTGAAGTAATATTTACGTAGACAGTAGGGTCCAGGGGACATCTGTGATGCATGAAAATGTCCTGGAAATCTTTCCGGTAATCTTTAGAAAAGAAGATATTATTGACATCAAGCTCCGGAAAGCTTTTCTTTATTCCCCAGTAAAACACCAGTCCTGAGGAGCTGGGTTCCAGTCTTTGATAAAGCCGGGCAAATCGGGAATATGGATCATTGAGCAGACTATGATAAGTGGTAAACACATCCACATTGGAAATAACAATATCATAAGGCAGGTGGGTACCGTCCAGGGTCAGGCCCCTGATCCGGCCGGATCGCTGATCAATCGACTGGATCTTAGTATCGAAATGAAACCGGGCCCCCATTTTTTGAGCCAGACGGTATAAAGCCTGTGACAGGGCGTAAATACCCTGCCTGACGGCATACGAGCCCATATTGTACTCCACATGCTGAATAATATTGAGAGTAGCAGGCACCTTATATGGGTCGGAACCATTATAGGTAGCATAGCGGTCAAACAGCTGGACCAGGTGTTTATCCCGGAAAAAGCTGTGGTTGGCCTGATGCATGGTCCTCAGAGGATCTATATAGGGCAGATCAAAGAGGGACTTTAAGGATGCCCAGCCCAGACTATTTCTAAGAAAGGTCTGGTGGCTATGCTCATAGATTCGGCTGGTGTAATCCAGATAATCATCCAGATGTGCAGGGTCTTCACTGGTATGAGCAGCAATCTCCTGTTTAAACCTTGCTCTGTCCCTAAAGGACGACAGACGGAGCCCGTCATCAAAAAAATAATTGCAGATGGGGGCCAACTCTATTATATCTACATACTGGTACAGATCCTCACCGCAGTAGGAGAACAAGGATTCAAATTCCTCTTTCATAGTGAGAAGGGATGGGCCGGTATCAAAGCGATACCCTTTTATCAGTTTTGAACCAGCTTTACCCCCCGGGCCGGATTGCTGATCATAAACCCTGACATCGTAGCCATCTCGGGCCAGCCGGGCCGCACAGGCCATTCCACCGAAACCGGCACCTACTACAGCCACCTTCTTCATCTACACATCCTGCCTGAGCAGACGTTTAAAGCTGATGTAACTCATCAGTATGAACATGAGGTAGCTGCTGTTATAGGCAAAATCTTCCAGGGGTATAGTGATGACCCGTATACCGGAAAATGCCCCGGGATTGTAATTGACGATGGGGATACCCGCCAGAAAGCTGTTTACCACTAAAAACAGTAGCATTGTGATGGCCAGGTATATCCAGGTAATATTCTGCCTGATCATATCCCTGTAGAACAGAGCGGCCACTAACAGGGAGATAAAAAAAGCAATCGCAACCGTGAGGCTATAATCCTGGGAATGAAAAATTAGACCAGCAGTCAATACCAGGGACCCAGCCAGAATCAGGACCCAGGAGGATAAGTTCCACTGTTTTTGAGTTAAATAAGCCCTCAGACATTCATATACAAAAATGCAGGCATAGGGCACAGTGACAAAGAAAAGCCACTCTCCCGGGGGCAGTCCCAGTAAATGATAGAGCCCAATATGTTCCGGGCTGAACCACCAGTCCCCCCGGGCTGTAGCCCATACATCCCAGGCAATGTAGGCTGCCCCTACCAGAATTATGGATAAAAGTAAGGGCAGCCATCGCTTGTGAAAAGCTACCTTTTTATCAAATGAAAGTACCACGGGAAAAAATACTATCAGTAGATTTATCATCACATACAGTGACATCCTGCTCTCCCTTTATACTCTTTTCACCCTACTTAGTATTTTCGCTTAAGGCTGTATTCCATCAGTTCCTCAAAGACCTGTTTATATTCAGGACTGATGTCCAGCTTTGCCAGTTCTGATTTACTCTGGGCGGCAAGCTCATCCAGGATCAGGGAGATTTTTTTATCCACCCCTTTTTCTCTGATCTGTTCCTGAACATAGTGTATATCTTCAGGCTGTAATGATTCATTTCCGAAAATCATTTTTAGCTTATTCCTCTCAGTCTCATTGGAAGCTTCCATGAGGTATAATCGAAACAGCGTCTTTTTTCCCTCGGAGATGTCGCTGCCTATGGGCTTTCCCAACTGCTCTGCCTGTCCGAACAGGCCCAGTTCATCATCCTTGATCTGGAAGATGATACCCATCTTTTCACCCAGGACGGACAGGGTATCGATCTGATCCCGGGGAGCACCGGCAAAAATAGCTCCCAGCATAAAGGGCAGAGAAAAAGTGTATCGGGCCGTCTTATAACGGAACACATTCAGGATCTCCTGTTCAGACACTTCCCCGGGGTAAAAGCCGAAATACACATCCTCCATCTGGGCCAGGCCTACCTTGACGTATTCAGAAGAAGCGGTAGAAATAATGCGCTGCCGGGTATCATCCCTGCACTCCAGATGGTTCAACAGGTCATAAGCCCAGAAAAAGGCTACATCTCCCAGGCATATCCCCAATGACTGTCCGGCACGCAGGTTTTGGACTATGGCCTGGTCACGGGCGTATTCCTGATATTGAAAATACAGCGACTTTTCACCCCGTCGGTATTCATCCATATCCATGATATCATCGTGGATCAGAAAGGCACTCTGAAAAAACTCCATGGCAGCGCCCAGAGGAAGACAATCCTCCAGCTCCCGCCCGAACATCCGGGCCGCCAGGATAGAGAGTCCCCCTCTGATCAGCTTACCGCTATTCACAAATGGGGATATGCGGACCGGGCTGTCATCCCCCCAGCGATTGAGTGATGTGAGGGTCTGGTGCTGTGCCTGCAGGTAGTCCGAAATATATTTACTGATATGAGCACGATATTCTTTAAATAAATCAAGCATATTTTCTCCCTGATAGGATGATAGTATTTTTCAATAAGGCCCATAATATACGCAGGCGGGATGGCTTCACCTTTTTTTTATATATGATAAAAGGATCCTTATGTATGACCCGGGCAGTCCACTGATACATATCTGCGGCAGTCTTAATGGGAATGAGGCTGCGGGTAGGTATGTATGAATAGCCCTGTTCTGCCTCTTTTTGCCATTTCAGGTAGAGGTCTGCCTGTTCCCGGATAAAAAGCCTGAATGCCTCAGGATCCTGTCCTACAGTATCCTCCGCCAGATCAGAGAAAGGAGTGGCCCCCAGGGGCAGATAGGTCCGGCCCAGGGCCACATCCTCTGCTATATCCCGTATAAAATTGATATACTGCATGGATCGTCCCAGAGCCTGGGCATAGGGATATGCCTGTTCAGGCAAGTCCATTATACTGCACATAAAAAGGCCGATCACTTCCGCGGAACCATAGATATAGTGCAGGGTCTCCTCCAGGCTAAGGTACTTCTTTTTGGTGATGTCCATTTCCATTGATTCTAAAAATGCAAGTGCCCATGCAGGGTCAAAACCTTTGCGCCGGGAAAGCTCCACGAACCCATCAATAAAAACATTCCGGCTTGGTTTATGAGATTTTAAGGACTCCAGGTACTTTTTTTTAAAGTCATAAAAGCCTGCACTATCCTGAGGTATACTGTCCACATAATCATCTGCCACTCTTACAAAGCCATAGAGTTGGAACACCTCTTCTCTGACTTTTTTAGGAAAAAACAGGCTGCTGTTAAAATAGGTCTTACTCCCTTTTTTAAAGACCTTTTCTAAATGTTCATTCATGCATGATCCTTACTGATCTCCTGACACACCACGTGAGAGGAAATAATGGTCATAGGTACCCCTACTCCGGGATGGGTATAATGCGAGCTATAATACAGCCCCTTTACCTTTTTGCTACGGTGTCCCGGCCGGAATACTGCAGTCTGGAATAAAGTATGAGCCAGTGATAAGGCTGTCCCTTTATAGGCATTGTAGTCCTGTGCAAAATCTTTCCCTGTAAAAATACGTTTTACGACAATGTGTTCCCTGATATTTTCTCCACAGAGCTGTTCCAGATGAGAGAGGGTCTTTTCAAAATACTGCTCTCTAAAGGCTTCCGTTTCGGACAGGCCGGGAGCAATAGGTACCAGGATAAAGACATTTTCCTGTCCGGCCGGCGCCACTCCGGGATCGGTCTTGCTGGGGCAGCTGACATAATAAGAGGGCTTCTGGGGCCACTCAGGCTTATCAAATATCTGTTTAAAATGATCATCCCAGGGTTCAGAAAGATAGAGGTTATGATGAGCCAGGCCCTTTATAGGTTTATCCAGGCCCAGGTAGACCAGGAACATGGATGGAGCCAGGACGCGTTTTTCCCAGTATTTTTTGGAATAGGTCCTGTGCCGGGCGTCCAGAAGTTCTGTCTCGGTGTGATGATAATCAGAGCTGGCCAGGACCAGGTCTGATAGATAGACCTGATCGTCACACTCCACCCCTATGGCTTTATTTTTATAAGTCAGGATCTTAGTGACCGGACTATCAGGGATAATTTCTACCCCTTCTTCCCGGGCCAGCCGGGCCAGTCCCTCCACTACGCTGCCCATACCTCCCTCCGGGTAGAACACGCCCTGACGGATGTCTATATACGACATCAGGCTATACATAGCCGGGGCATTATAAGGACTATTCCCCAGAAAGACCATGGCGTATTCCAGGATCTGACGAAGGCGGGAATTTTTAAAAAATCCACCTACATAGCTATCCAGATCACTGAATATATTGAGCTTTAGGCCCTGGGTCATCACTTTCCGGTTGAAAAACTGAAAGATATTATGATAATCACGATACATGAACTCCTGCATGGCGATATTATATTTGAGCTCTGCCTCATCGATGTATTGCTTTAGAGTCTCTCCGGCACCTTTTTCTATACTTTCGAAAGTGGCCCTGGTCCTGGATTCATCCGCAGTGATCTCAATGGTATCGTTTCTACCATACCAGACCTTGTAAGCCGGATCCAGTTGTATCAGCTTGTAATAATCCTCTCTTTTTTTTCCCATTGTATTGAAGAATTTATCAAACACTTCCGGCATAAGATACCAGGAGGGGCCCATATCGAAAGTAAAGCCCTCTTGTTCCCAGACTCTGGCTCTGCCCCCGATCTCGGGGTTTTTCTCCAGGATAGTGACATCCCAGCCCTGCCTGGCCAGGAGCGCAGCAGAAGTCAAT
>CAZIAD010000094.1:0-6404 GCA_964537555.1 uncultured Brevinematales bacterium | reverse complement strand
TCCCGGCAATATTACCAATATCAGGGAATTTGAATCTATCAGCAATAAATGGTACCCCACCCAGGAGATCGTCAAAGTAATCACTTACTTAAAATAAGTGATTTAAAAACTTGACGTATATCCCACTGATTTAGTATTATTTAATCAAATGTTTAAGAGGAGTCATTTATGAAAAGATTATTGTTTTTAGGTGCAATGGCTATCTCTGTGCTAATGGTTAGTCCGGGATATTCACAGGGCGCAGGCAGAGATATCACTAAGATGAGTTTCGAGTATGGATACGTAGGTGTGTATACCCATACCATACAGTTTGGTACTAATGGTACTGCGGTAAATTATATCACAGATGGCGGTCAGGAAAACCTGTATCCCGTCTCAAAATTCACCTTTGAATGGATGGTGGGTAAAAAACACAGCCTTATCTTTCTGTATCAGCCCCTTACCATTGATACAGAATCAGTCTTGAAAAGAGACATTACGGTAGATAATGTCACTTTTACCAGTAATACTTCCATGACCTTTAAGTATGGTTTCGATTTCTATCGTCTGAGTTACCTCTACACCCTGATAGATAATCCCCGCTTTAAGTGGGAGATAGGCCTGTCTGTTCAGATCAGGGACGCATCGATCATCTTCCGTTCTCTGGATGGTACCCAGTCTGTTGCCAACCAGGGCCTGGGCATAGTGCCCATCCTCAAGACCAGAGCATTATTAAATCTCTCTGATCTTTATTATCTGGAGACAGAGATAGATGGATTTTATGCCTGGGGCACAGTTTTTAATGGTACTACCGATACAGACTTTATAGGTTCTATCCTGGATGCCAATCTCAGATTTGGCTGGCACCTCACTGAGGATCTGGATTCAGCCCTGGTGTTACGCAGTCTGGGGGGCGGAGCCCTGGGAACCGAAAATGCAGCCCGTTATGACGGCCTGGGAGACGGATTCACAGAAAACTGGCTGGGCACTCTGTCTGTAGCACTGAGCCTTTCCTATACCTTCTAGATTAGATTTTCTCACTAACAGCCCTGTCACGGATATGTGACAGGGCTATTTTTTTATATCTATCCCTGGGTCTATTGAGACTTTCCTGGCTGCTTAGATTCTGTTTGATACCCTGATAAGTGTTAATAATCTCGTGTTGAACCGCTGTCCTGGTCCGCCAGACTGAGCCCACCGTTTTCCCCGGTGTCCAGGCTTAATCCCCCGGAGTGTTCAGAAGCATCATCCAGTGAAAGCCCTCCCGGGATAAAGGCCTCTCCGAAACGTTCCAGCATCCTTTTCTTTGCCTTCTTCATGGCGGTGGCACGTACTCTATCACCCTTTTTACGATAAGTGTTGATCCTTTTCATAGTCTTCATAGGTGCACATTCCCCTATAGTAAATGCTTTTTTTTAATTACTTATCCAAACTGGGATTATTACACCCCCACATCTCTGCCGAACCCATGCCACCAGTTTAACTGGATACACATGCATTTGAAATACATATTTTGACTTATATAAATAGTCGAATACAATATCCTAAAAAAATGAGTACCTATGAAAAAGCAGGCCCCGAAATTTCGGGGCCTGCCGGGTTTATAGTGTATTTTTTTTAAAATATCACTTTTTTTTCTTAAAGACATTCTGTATACCGGCACCGGCTTTGGCAGTAAGGGTTTTCAATCCTGATGCCCAGTCCTTCTTTATCGTCTCTTCCAGTATAGAATACATCAGAGGAATAAAGAACAGGGTCAGTATAGTAGCAAAAATGATACCGAATAACAAAGCCACACCCAGAGGCTGCAGGAACTCTTCCTTTCCTCCCCAGCCATAAGCCATAGGCATCAATCCCACTACCGTAGTGAGAGTAGTCATGATCACGGGACGCAGCCGGTTGGAAGACCCTTCCAGCACTGCTTCTCTGATCGTCATACCTTCCTGTCTTCTTTTATTGATGAAGTCGATGAGGATGATAGCTCCATTTACTACAACCCCAGACAGGGCCACTATACCTATCATGGAGGTATAGGACAAGGCCATACCATTTATCCATAATCCTATGTATACCCCCACTATGCCGAATGGAATGGTAAGCATCACTATCAGAGTCTGTCCATAGTTTTTAAACAGGCCCACCATGAGGGCGAATATCACCAGGATGGCCACCAGATAGGCAATACCCAGATCACGGATAGTACGCATCATGTCTTCATTTTCTCCGCCATACTGTATAGATACCCCCGGGTAATTCGTGTTAACAGTCCCGAACTTTGCCTCCAGGATCTGATTGATCTTACCGGAAGTATAGACCTTATCGTAAGGATTGGCCAGGTTACCCAGTACCGTCACGGTGAGACGGGCATTATAGTGACGTATCTCTGCGATTCCGTCTTTGCGGGTGATCTGACCTATTTTAGAGAAGTCGATATACTTCCCGAACCGGTTCTCTATTTTCAGGCCTTTAAGGGCCTTGTAGGAAGCACTGGAAACGGAATCGTACTGCACCCGGATATCCGTATCCTCCCCCTTAGACTTCAGGGTGGTGGCAATACCGCCATCAAACTTATTCCGTACTGCTGTAGCTATCTCAAAAGCACTTAGGCCTACAAATTTTGCTTTGACTTCATCAATGTCCAGCACAAATTCTGATTTACCCTTTTCATAATCCAGCTTTACATCGCTGGCATTGGATATACCCCTGGCATAGTCTCTGATCTCTCCGGCTACTGCCAGTACATCCTGCAGATTATCCCCGGTCACGATCACATTAATAGGCTTACTGGGGGGAGGGCCGGCTTGAATAGTACTGACTTCAAATGATTGTATGTTTTTATTGGTCTTTCCGTTGATCAGGGTCCCTGCCTCAATGATCTTACGTTTAAAGTCTACTTCATCAAATTTAGCAGGCCGGTCAGGGTCTAGTATGACCTGAATAGAAGCCCGGTTATCTCCCGTGCTGAGGAACTGGCCGCTCCCGGACTGGCCTACTACAGAGATGACATCCTGTACCACATTGCTGGGCTGGGACAGCAGATACTGTTCTACCCGGGACACTTCATTTTCCGTGAGGGCTAATGAAAAAGAAGGGTCTGTCTGCATAGCTATGGAGTATTCATTGACTCGCCCCGGTGAAAACTTAAAGGGGACCCTCGAACCTAAAAATCCCATGATAAGGATCACTACACCCATGTAGATCACAAAGGACAGGCCTTTTTTATCCAGTACTTTTGCCATAAATCGCTGGTAAACGGCCTTTATAGAATTGAACACCTCGGTCTTACGGGCCAGCTTGATCACTGAGCCTTTATCCAGTTTTTTCTGTTTATAATGGTAGAGGTGGCCCGGAAGTACAAATATAGCTTCTACAAAGGAGGCAATCAGTGTGATGGACACTACTTTTGGGATAACCCCGAAAAACTTACCTATAGTACCGGAGATAAGAAGGAGGGGTATAAATGCTGCTATAGTTGTAGCGATGGAAACAAATATCGGTACGATCACTTCTTTGGTACCCTGTACCGCCGCATCAAAAGGACTGAGCCCCTGCTCCATTTTCCCATAGACATTTTCCGCGATCACGATCGCATCGTCTACTATCATCCCTACTACTATTATGAAGCCGAACATACTCATAAGATTCAGAGACAGTCCCATAAAATGGGTCACTATAATGGCAGCGGTAAAAGCTACAGGCATCCCCATCACAGTCCAGAAAGAAGTGGTGGCATCAAAAAACAGAAAAAGTATGACCACTACAAAGATCAATCCCAGAAATGCATTGGATGACAATATGCGTAGACGATTTTTCACATATACAGAGGTATCATTAAAAATAATAAATGATACGTCCTCATACTTCTTTTCATATTCTTTGACCAGCTGTTGGACGGCATCTGAGATCTTTATATTGTCCCCTTCCTTGCTTTTCTTGATAGAGACCTCTATACCTTTCTTACCATTGGCCCTTTTTAAGAGACTGGCTTTTTCAAAGTCCTGATAGACCCTGGCTACATCTTTTACCCTGACGGCTTTGAAATCATCATTGGCTCTCAGTACTATATTTTCTATCTCCCGGGGAGTAGTGAATTCGGTCTGTACCCTGACCAGCAGTAGTTTATCCCCCTGGTAGATCTCTCCGGCGGGAATATTTACATTCTTGGCCCTGATGGCATTCATGACATCTTCAATAGACAGGCCCTTTTCCCGAAGGCGCTCAGGATAGGCGGCTACTTTTATCTCCTCTTTTCTATATCCGTTCAGGTCTATGCCCCCCACCCCGGTGACATTCAGCACATCTCTTTCGAATTCCTTGGCTATACTGCGGCGTTGCCATTCATCCTGGCCCCCGGCGATCAGGACCCTGACCACAGGTATGAGTCCGTTATCGAACAGGGTGACAGAGGGTTTTTCCACCCCTGCGGGGAAATCCACCAGATCAATAGCAGTCTCTATCTCCTGTTTGATGTCATTGAGCTTGTTTTCATAGGCAGGATCGATAGTGACAATAATGGTAGATATGTTTTCTCTGGAGCTGGATTGGATCTTTTCTACTCCGCTCACACCTTTTATCTCATTTTCTATGGGATAGGTGATCTGATTTTCAATGGTTGCAGCGGGAGCACCCGGATATAAAGTGGTGATGTAGACCTGGTTTACCACAAAAGTAGGAAATGCTTCTTTCTTACCATTGGCAAACAGAAAAACACCGAAGCCAATGATCACCGCCACGATGAGATTTAATAATTTTGTCTGTTTTAAAAAAAACTCTATTATCTTCATTTCGTCCCCCGATTATTGTATACTATCCAGGTCAATACCATACACTTTAAGCAATGAACCTTTTATCATCTCCAGATCCAGCACATTTATCTTATAGGACAGAAGGACTCCGGCATAGGTAGTCTTGATACGGCGCAGGTCTTCATTTACCTGAACCAGCTCTCTGGACGTTATCTTACCATTACTGTAATCTTTTAGTGATGAGGCTACTATTTGCTTATTGATTTCCAGGAGCTCGGAATATCTCTGAATGGAATAACGTCCCAGCTCGATCTGCCTGATCTTATCTTTTATCTTCACTAATAACTGCTCTTTTAATGAAGCATCGTCCATTTCAGCTTTTTTCTTTTTATACTCAGCCTCCAGTACTTTGGCCTTTTCGGAGGGTGCCAGAAATGGCATGCGGAATTCCAGGCCAATGAAAAACTCATTATAATTCATATTCTGTATAGCCTGGGACCAGGGATTAGTATCTGTTCCTGAATAATTCCCGTTAAGCTTGAAAGATGTAGTGAGATTAAGGCTGGGAAGGGTATCATCCAGAGCTGTCTTGTAAAACAGATCAGAATTGCGTAATAATAATCCCGACTGCAAAACATCGGTTCCATTGGAGACAGATTGCAGGTATGCACTCTCTACCTGATTGGAAAGTGTGTCAGCCAAAAATGTCTCAACAACATTAAGTGTACTGATATTAATATTGGTCTTTAATGCTGCTGAAATCGTCTCCAGGTCATATTCCAGCCTGGCCTGTGCCCGTCTTACACTGATCTCCAGCTCCTGTACCTGGCTTTGAAAGCGAAGCAGATCAGATTGTGATAAAGAGCCGTATTCGAATTGCCTTTTATACTTGGTATACAGGGATCGATAATCTGCCAGAGATTCTTCGTTTATCTTCAGGATGGCCAGGTCATTCAGAAACTGGTGGTACTGCAGCAGAGCCCCATAAATCATGGATTCCAGCGCCATTCGCGAACCGAGGTCACTTAGCTTCTGATTGTTTTTATTGATATCCAGTATTATCCTTCCAGGCAGATAGGGGATCCCTCCCTTTAATACAGGCTGTATCAGGCTCAGGCTGATATAGGGGTCATAGGATTTTTTTTCCACATTAGGAGTACTGGTGGCAAAATCAAAAGACAAAAGAGAAGTACTTTTTTCTCCTCCTATTTCAAAGGAAGCAATAGTCCCGGTGGAAAAAAGTTTAGACAAACCCACTCCCAGAGAAGTGCCCTTCAGACCATTTAATAAACCGGATGGAGCATTGGTAGATGATGTGTATCCGGCATTCACATAGACTTCCGGATTGTAAAGAGCCCCGGATACTGTCTCTGCTTGTAATGAAGCCAGATGGCTATATTTCAGACTCTGGGCATCATAGGAATTACGCAGCATAATAAATAAAAAATCCTTCTCGTTCAGCTCATAGCTCTGTGAGAAAACAGATGCTGCACTCAGCATAAAAACTATAAAATACAAGCCTTTTCTGGTCATATCCCACTCCTCGATTTAAATACGTGTTTAATATACTTATTTTGTGTGATTATATCTATTTTTTTATAAAATATTTTCCTCTTCGGTAGATTGTTGTAATATTTGCCAAATATAGTTATATTAATATTATACTTAAAGACAGGAAAA
>CAZIAD010000093.1:0-6466 GCA_964537555.1 uncultured Brevinematales bacterium | reverse complement strand
CTACTGTTAAGTTTATTTTGTGGAGATCACCGTTAAGTATTTATGTTGAACCACACCGCTAAAATCCCGGATAGGACATTAAAAGTAATCTGGATGGCTTAAGCAGGCATCTGAGTTTTAAGATCAGTTCCGGACAGGCAGGTTTTTGTATTTCAGATTATGGAAATGGTCCCCCCAGTGATCACCGTCTCTGAGGTAGGTGTCAAAATCCCCCTGTAAAAAAGGATCATTGCCCCGTAGAGAAAAGGTATAGGGCTGCCCCCTGTCTCTGTGAGTCAGCTCCAGTATAAAGTGAGAGGAAAGGCCGATCCACCAGTTTTGGTAAAGTGAGCGGATGTCCTCCCCCCATATTTCCAGGCTGTCAAAAAATACCGGGCTTTCAATTCTCAGATAGACATAAAGTATCATATCATGAGCCTCAGTATAGCGGGAGATCTGATGCCAGTCAGGGTGAGAATCGTGTATCCAAAGCAAAAAGTTGGTGATAGCTTGCGGTGATTCGATGCCTGACCAGTATATGTCCATGCTGATCTGAACATTAGTAGAACTGAGGAATCGGGGACTGAACTGCAGGGCCTCCTGCAGAAAATCCCGGGCCAGATATCGGTATACAGTATTAAACTCGCCGGGAGCTACCCCTTTTCCCTTTTGAAAAGGGACAATAAAGCTATAGGGAGGAACACTGAGGCTCCGGAACCTGGCATAACCGCTGTCATCATCTTTCCAGAATAGTAAAAAAGGCAGGGGAAACAGGGGGATGACCGCCCGGGCCAGCTCATTTTGTGACATATCAGGCAATGAAGAGACCTGTGAGTATGCATAATGATCCAGTACAAAATCATCTCCCAGATATACCTGTGCCTGCTTTTTAAGGGTGCTATCCATACTGCTGCAGGACTGTAGAGAGAGGCTAAGAAAAATTCCCGGGATCAATAAGCAGATAAAAGGCTTTATTATACATAATGTCCTAAGCAGTGTCTTCATAAAAGTATACCCCATATTTAACTTAAGTATATCGCATAGACGGGTATTTTTCAAGACTGGAAATATGTATAGCTTAAAGTTTGAATTATGCCCGATTTGCTGCTATAAATAACTGAGGAGAAACCGATGAACTCAACTGCATTTTGGAAATATTTGTTAATAGCCCTATTTGTACTGCCCTTTCTATCGGTGACTCAGACCCGGCCTTCTTTTCTGGACCTGGAATCTGACATCATTCAGGTGGGGTCGGCAAAGAAAGGCGTGGCATTGCCCCTGGTGGTATTTTTTCCCTACACTACCGCGGATGCTGCTCGCTTTTATGAATGGGTAAAGGACTATCAGCCCTGGGACAATTATATAGCCATCATCCCCCAGGGGGTGACCCAGAGGGAGCACTACCTCCCCGACTTCTGGTCTTTTATCCAGTGGTATGAAAAGCGTATACTGGCTGATATAGGCCGTGCCAAAAGCCTCTATAGCATAGACACTAACAGGATATACATGCAGGGCTTTTCCCTGGGGGGGGATCTGGGATGGGCCTTTATGATCCGGCATAAAAAGCTGTTCGCCGGGGCCTACATCAATGGTTCCCGCTGCAGTTACCCCGCTACAGAAAAAGACTTGAAATACCTCAAACAACAGGGAAAGAAAATAGTACTGAGCATAGGAAAACAGGATGCATCAGACCGCAAAGCCGGTATGGCTAAGGCTGCTCAAAAGCTGGAAAATGGCGGGGTCCTGTACCGGCATTTTGAATTTGAGGGAGGGCACAGTATCACCAGCCCTTCACTCTATAAAGAAAACCTGAAATGGATGACTGAATAGCCCTACTTTAAAAAGGTACCGTTCTGGTACTCCCGGAAGGCCTGTTCGATCTCAGACTCGGTATTCATGACAATAGGCCCATGCCAGGCTATAGGCTCGCGCAGGGGCTGGCCCGAAATGAGCAGGAAGCGCAAGCCCAGCTCCCCGGCCCGTACCGAGATCTCATCGCCCCGGTCAAACAGCACCAGATTACGGTGCTCTACAGAAGACGCCGGGAGGGGATCTGTAGCACCATTCTCAGTGACATATTCAGTAGGGGCCGGGACGGGCTGTGAGGCGTTTTTAAACTCACCGAATCCCTCAAATACATAGGCAAAGGCATTATGCTCGAGATTGACTCTGATACTGCGGGTAGTACGAGGAGGGATAAACACATCCAGGTAGCGGGGTTCTGTGACTATACCCTCCACAGGGCCTCTCCGGCCCCAGAACTCCCCGGTAATGATGCGTACCCGGGTGCCGTCATCATCTGTCACCTCAGGTATCTCCCCGGCGGGTATATCCTGATAGCGGGGATCCATCATCTTATCCCGGGAGGGCAGATTGGCCCACAGCTGGAAGCCATGGATACCTGTTTTCTTTCCGTTTTTAGGCATTTCCTGGTGAATAATGCCCCGGCCGGCTGTCATCCACTGCACATCCCCGTCTCCCAGTATGCCGTGGTTGCCCATACTGTCCTGATGCTCCATAGAACCGCTGATCACATAGGTGATGGTCTCTATACCCCGGTGGGGATGCCAGGGAAAACCTGCCATGTATTTGTCAGGGTCATCATTCTTAAAATGGTCCAGGAGCAGGAAGGGGTCGGTCTGATAAGCTTCGGGCCTGCCGAAGACCCGGGACAGCTCCACGCCCGCCCCGTCCATGACAGTCTGAGGGATCAGTATCTGATTGACCGGTTTTATCGACATATATTCCTCCCTAAATAGTAGGTATATAAATATAGTCTCAGGTAACTTAAAAGTCAATAGAGCCAAGAATAATGTTTAGGGTGGGCTTATTCAGACTGTGGCACTAAAACTGTCGGGGGGTATGACCCCTGGAGCGGGGATAATAGCGGTCTCTGACTAAGTGCATCCGGGTGTGAGGTTTATCCATCCCCGGCATCATTCATAGAGGGCCAGCCTAAGGGGCATACCTGATCATAGGGAGTGTTGTGGCAATAAAAAGCCCCCTGTCCGGGAAGACAAGGGGCATGATGATCAGGGTTTGGGGATCTAAATGGCCTGCTCCATGAGTTTGACCATAAGCTGATTAAAGCGGACAGGATCCTTGAGCTCGGCCCCTTCGGCCAGCATAGCATATCCGAACAGAAGCTCGGAATAGTCTGCCAGGACAGGATCTTTGGCATCTGTGTCAAAACGGGCCTGCATCTTGGTGATGACGGGATGAGTGGGATTGATCTCCAGGATCTTCTGGGACCCGGGCATAGTACCGCCCATATTGGCTGCCTTCAGGATACGCTCCATGTGGGCTGACATCTGGCCTTCCTCGCCTACGATACAGGCCGGGGCGGATACCAGACGGTTGGTGACTCGCACTTCCTTGATGTCTGTACCCAGCTTGTCTTTGATGACGTCAATCAATCCTTTGTATTGTTTTTCTTTCTCTTTGAGTTCCAGCTCTTTTTTGGTCTTTTCTTCTTCTGTACCCAGTTCTATCTTGCCCTGGGAGACTGATTTGAGCTTTTTGCCCTGGAACTCAGGGATGGCAGAGATGACCAGCTCGTCTACAGGATCGACCAGGAGCAGGACTTCTACACCCTGGGCCTTAAAGGTCTCGAGCTGGGGTGAGTTTTCAGCGATAGCCCGGCTATCTGCTGTGATATAGTAGATCTCTTCCTGCTCTTTTTTCATACGCTTGACATACTCGTTCAGGTCGGTGTACTTTACGGGGTCGTGAGTAGACTGGAACAGGAGCAGCTCCGTGATCTTGTCCTTGTTCTCATAGTCAGAAGTGACACCCTCTTTGAGAGCATTACCGAATTCTTTCCAGAAAGTGAGGTACTTGTCATTTTCCTTGCTCTTCATCTCAGCCAGGGTGGACAGGATCTTCTTGGTGATGTTTTTCTGCATCATCTTGATCTTACGGTCTTCCTGCAGCATCTCGCGGCTCAGGTTCAGGGGCAGGTCGGATGACTCCACTACTCCCTTGATAAAGCGCAGGTAATGGGGCAGCAGGTCTTCAAAATGCTCTTCGATGAGGACCCTGCGTACATAGAGCTGCAGTCCGCTCTTAAATCCCTGGTAATACAGGTCAAAGGGGGCTTTGGAGGGCAGGAACAGAAGATTATGGTATTCCAGCACGCCTTCTGCCTTAAAGGCGATGGTCTTAAGGGCTTCGTTCCAGTCGTGGGATATGTGTTTGTAGAACTCCTGGTACTCTTTATCCTTGACCTTGTTGGCGGGGCGGCTCCAGATGGGCTGCATGGAGTTCAGAGTACGGTCCTTGATCTCAGTAGTAGTCTTTCCACCTTCTACTACTTTGCCGTCTTTGTCAGTCTCCTGCTTTTCGGTGACTTCCTTGAGGATGATAGGATAGTTGATAAAGTCGGAATATTTTTTGACTACCGTCTCGATCTGGTAGTAGGATGTATAATCCTGGAGGCCATTGTCAGCGTCTACGGGCTTGAGATTGATGGTGATGGTAGTACCATTACTGTCTCTCTGTCCGTCTGAGATATCATATTCTCCCTGTCCACTGGACTCCCACAGGGTGGCACTGTCTTCTCCGGCTCTGCGGGTAAGCAGAGAGACCCGGTCGGCGACCATAAATACCGAGTAGAATCCTACTCCGAACTGCCCGATCAGGTCGACATTGTTTTTCTCACCAGCTTTCATTTTCTCCAGCAGCTCTTTGGTGCCGGACTTGGCAATCGTCCCTATGTGAGAGATGACCTCGTCCCGGCTCATACCTACTCCGTTATCGGAGATGATGAGCTGCCGGCGGTCTTTGTCTACTTCCAGGCGTATGGCCAGGTCTTCGCCTTTTTTCAGTAATTTGGGGTTTTTGATGGATTCCAGCCTGAGCTTGTCCAGGGCGTCTGAAGCATTGGAGATAAGCTCTCTTAAGAATATCTCCTTATTGGAATAGACCGAGTGGATCATGAGCTCCAGCAGTTGTTTAGATTCAGCCTGAAACTGCAGTGTTTCGGTTTGGGCCATGGGGGTTCTCCTTTGATTAAATGTATTATAGCAAATATAATCATTTATTCATGTAAAGGCAAGTCCAAGATAGAGTTAGATAGGTCTAATCTTGAATAACGAAGAGGAGAAACAGGCCTCAGTCAGAGATAAGTTTATGCAATTTCAGTCTAAAAGTCTTTATACACCAGGATGTCCACCCCCAGGTCATTGCCCAGGCCCAGTCGGGGCATCATGGCCATCTGAATGCCCCAGTCTTTAGGCTGAGGAATAAAGGCGGGCTGGTAAGTAGGCATGTTCCGGGTAAATACCGTGCCCAGGGTCAATCCCAGGGTAGACCATATCCCTGCACTGACCAGAGGATGCTCACCCATCCATTGGGCCTGCACAATACTGTTGACCAGAGCCCCGGTGATGATACCGATGACGCCGGAGAGGCTGACCAGCCAGGTCCGGGGCGGAGACCAGTCCAGGTAGGAATAATTACGTGACACCAGGATGGATGTGGTATTGCCCAGCACCGGGGAAATCAGGGTATGAGCCAGATTATTGCCGGACAGTTCGTAGAGAAAGGCATAGGAGATAAAAGAAGTCCACAGGTAGGAATTAAGTACCATGGCATCCTGTCCCCGGTTACCCGGCATTTCGGAAAGACTAAGCCCGAATGAAATACCGGAGATCCCCCATAAGGCAGAGACCAGGGCCCGGTTGTTTCCTACCCACTGGTTGGTCTCAGCCGCTGATAAGGCCGTACCCAGGCCCAGGCCCAGCATACCCAGGGTACTGGCCCTCCATACCTTAGGTGCTTCCCATTGCAGCTTGTCATAGGCCCGGTCCAGAGCCAGCAGGCCCAGGTCAGCCAGTACGCTCGCAGTGAAAAAGTTGTAGGGATTGGGGACACTGGAAAAGAGAGGCCGGTTCTCCAGGACATTGAGTATAGTAGAGCTGATGAACGTCCCCCAGCCGTAGGCATTGAGCAGGAGAGAATATCGGCCGGCCGATAACTGTTGATCTTTGGTCTTAAAAATGGCAATATACCGGGCGGTCAGAGAGATAGTGTCGATCATCGCCATATTGAGACGGCTGAAGTCTGCATCGCTAAATGCGGAGGGAAAGGGACTGTTGATCAGTCTGTAGGGAGTGAGAGTGGCGGCATTGGCATCTGCATAGGCCGCAGTCTGATCGGGATAAAAAAGCACTCTCAGCAGGGCCTGGGTGTTCAGCCCGGCCCAGATGGTGTAGAAATCAATGGCAATGGCCCTGCCCCAGTTCATCTTGCTGTTTTTCATGGTGAGAATGGATGATGCGATACCGCTGCCCAGGCCGGTCAGGGTAAACAGAGAAGTGATCTGGGTATTATACTCCAGGCCGGTGATATTGGGTAAAGTGTTGAAGGCGGCGGTGTGATAGAGTATATTTTTGACCCAATAGTAGATGAGGCCTTCATCAAACTTTTTCCTCTCTTCTATCTCCTGTGGGGTCAAAGGCCGGGCCAGCTGTACATTGATTTCTAC
>CAZIAD010000092.1:0-6567 GCA_964537555.1 uncultured Brevinematales bacterium | reverse complement strand
AAAATAAAATCACCTGTTTATTCATATATAGGCGACTTAGACACCTACTTATATAAAAACGAAGATAATTTGATATATAGTAAAGCAAATTATACTATGGATATTTGGATAAATGATTTAACAATTTATAATGGTATCCCCTCTGGATATGGTCATAATATGGCATATTTACCAAATGTAAATTGCTATAATGATAAACAGTTCTGGTTTGATATTTTAGAGATTAAATCTACACAAATAAAAAAAAGATTATTTATCGATAAGTTAGGAATTGAAAATATCGTTTTCGATTTTGCCATGAAACTTTCAAACAGAACTGGTATAAGCAAACCGAAAATAAACTGGTATAAATTTCTCGGTGATGATAAAAATGGGGATATTCATCTCGAAGTTGGATTGGATTGGCCTGAATTTGATTACGTTCCTTTAATTGTGACTATTGATATGAAAGGGACTGTGAAGAAAATTGTCCGGCTTTGGAGTGCGGTGGATGATAAGTCTGTATTATCGAAAACAGCAATGGTAGGGCCCAATTTTTATGATTCCAGATTAGGTATTTTGAAAGATGGTGGTTATATATTTATCTGGAATGATTCAAATGGTGTTGGTATTGGAAAAGTAGAATAAGAAATCATAAGGAGCCCCCATGCCCCTCTTCATCTACGGCACTCTCCTGCCCGGCCTATGCCGCCATTATTTGATGTCTGGAGCTGTCTGCCTGGACCCGGCCCGGCTCCCGGACTATGTCCTTTATGATACCGGCGAATACCCTGCCATGGTGCCCGGGCCCGGTACAGTGGAGGGGCTGCTCTATGAGGTAGACGCCTCTACACTGGCGGCCCTGGATGCGGAAGAGGAGTACTATCCTGAAGAGCGGGGACGTTCGGAATACCTCCGCCGCCGGGTGCAGGTGCTGAACCTGGAGACCGGGCAGGAAGTGGAAGCTGACACCTATGTCTATAACCGGGAAGTCCGGGGCATGGCCCTCATTCCGGAGGGGGACTATCTTCGCTATCTGGAGCGGGGCCGGGATTCAGTCTCCTGAGCAGGGCCACCACCGAGTCGACATAGTGCTCCGATATCCAGGTCACAAATCCGCCCTTAAATCCGTAAGCGAAATAAGCCACCACAATTGAGCCGAAAAAAGATATAATGAAAAACAGCGCCTTTTGATCCATGAACTCCATAGTGATGCCGGGCGGGGTATAGCCTATCACATGCACCACAAAGAGCATGATACAGCTGATGCCTGATACTCCCATGAGGAGGAGCAGCCCCGGCCCCAGTACAAACAACAGGGGCAGGAGGGGAAAGGTACTGAGCGTGATGAGGAGCTGCAGCAGGGTATAGAGTATATACTTAAAATACAGTCCAAAAATGGCCCCCATGCCGGGCTTGTGGGGCATGCGGTACAGATCCACCCCCAGGGCTACTGCACAGGATACGAGGAGCAGGGCCAGCAGAAACAGGGCCAGGCCCAGGGTGGGGTCTACGAATCTCACATAGAGGAATATCCCCAGGGCTACAATGGCCAGTCCGGCTATGAGCCTGAGATCAAAAGGGGATCTGTCTTTTTCCTGAGCCATTGTCCTACTTCTTCTTCAGGGGGGCTACATAGTCCACCGCTTTGAGCAGGAGGTACTCCTTGCCGGAAGTGTGCTCGGGATGGGGGCTGAAGGTCAGGACTTTGCCCTTACCGTAGGTGCCGCTGATGATGGCATCCCGGCCCACCATGATGTCGGGGGCCCCGTTATCGGCCAGTCCGGTCTTGTAGACGGCCAGGCTGGTGTAGGGCTGGAGGCCGTCTTTGATGACTCGTTCCATCATGGTGCCGTTTACGTAGCGGAAGGGAATGGCTCCCTCGATATCACCGAACACCTTTTTACCCTCATCTGTGAGCTCCAGGCGGATATCTCCGGAGCCTCTCTTCCAGTAGTAGCCGTTGTAGATACCGGCCGCGAACACTCCCAGGTACCAGTCGGCTATCCCGAAGTAGGCACCCGCGCATACACCGATAAAGCCTCCGCCGTTACTGATGAAGGCACGTATATTGTCCATGCCTTTATCACCGATAGGGTCGCAGTACTGACCGGGATTGCCCCCCGGTACGATGAGGACATCCAGGCCTTTCAGTTTAACCCCGTTCTGCATATCATCCGGGTCCAGGTAGATTAGTTCATAATCAGGCTGATTAATGAACACATCGGAAAATGCCTCCATGTCCCCGTCTATACTGTACAGTCCCACTTTGGTGGCTCCCGGATGGGTCTTTCTGGCGGGGGGCTGGGGTTTATAGTCTATGCCGTAGTATTTTTTAAGAGATTCCACGGATTTTTCGAAGCCGTGATCGGCGGATAGCTTGAAATATTCAATGGCTTTGGACTTGTTACCCGCATCATAAAAGAAAAAGGCCGCTTCCCTGTCCGTGTAGCCGTTCTCCGGGTAGTATTCATAAGCCAGGCCCAGCAGCTCCTTTTTATCAGCACTGTTTTTAGCATTATAAGCCTCATCCGTGAGAAAGTCGGAGATCTCTTTTTTGATGTAGTCCATGGGATTAGCTGCCATGGCTTTTTTAAAATAATCTTTAGCATCCAGGTAGCGGGTCAATTTCCACTTGACTTCCCCAATATAGACCAGGTACAGGGCATCACCGGCTGACTTTTTAAGGGCCTGCTCATACCAGTTCAAGGCTTCTTCATAGCGGCCCTTGTTAAAATACAGGTCCCCTTTCCATGCGTAATACCGGGCATTTTCCGGGTCCATCTTAATGAGCATATCGTGGATTTTGATGGCTTCTTCGCTATCCGGGGTATTACGGGCCAGGGTCTTGATGTACCATTGTATGGAGTTTTTCTGCCAGAAGTCCAGGGGCAGAGTAGTCAGTACAGGACCGGTCAGGGTGCGGGCTTTGTCGTATTGTTTGGTATTGACCAGAATTTTCAGTTCCAGCAACCTTCCTTCAGCATCACCGGGATCTATGGCCCGGAACTTATACAGCAGATCGTAGGCTTTTACATAATCTTTGGACTGAAAGGCTGCATTCGCGGACTTATAATACGCCCGGGGAAAGGCGGGGAAGGCCTTGAACGCCTGGTCATACTTTTCATCACTGGTCAGGTTCCAGGCAGTGTAGGCTTTATCCGGACCGTATTTCAGGAAAAGAGCCAGGTAGTTTTCAAAAGCCTGTTTCTCCAGTCTGAGGGGGAAACGTTCTTTGTAGTTAAGGTTGGCCCAGCCGTAAGGCCGGACATGATTATCAAAGCGCCACTGGTAGTAGTCGTATTCATCTCTCCCTTTCCAGTCCGGGATAGTACTGCGGGTGCCTTCATACCAGGCATGGCTGGGACGTATACCCAGATTATACTCGATAGTATGGTAGAGCTCGTGGACAAAGGTGCGGCGGGTCACTACCGAGTTCATCCACAGGTCAGGCATGGTCATATAACCCCGGAGGGGAGCAGACCACATACCGGGCAATAAAACGTCCTGCAGGCCGTAACCTCCGGTGGCATCTGCGACGGTATCATCCGGCTTGGGCCATATATAGCAGATCACATCGTATTTCGGGGTGTTTTCATAGAGGAAGCGGTGATATTTTTCAGCCGGAGCCAGGGATGTTAGGTCCAGAGAGTTTTTCTTCTCTTTATCGTCCACTTCCATGGCTGTGAGAGTGAATCCGGGCCGGATATACGTGACTTCTACCACTAGGTTTCCGTCTGAAAATGCTTCATAAAAGTGTCTCTGGTATTCAAAAAAAGTACGGGTATTTTTCTCGGTGTCCGGCATGAGATCCACTTTTACTCTTTTTTTGATAATATTTTCCTTTTTACCGGTATACACCTCAGCATCCAGGCTATCGATAAAGACCGTCAGGACTTTGTAGACATGCGGGTCCTTTACCGGCTTGAGTTTCTTTATTTTATGCAGGATCTTCAGCTCCGGCTCGATAAGCCAGTCATAACGTATATCATTAAAGCCAGCACTTTCGGCTATGGAGAGGGTCTTTTCCAGGCTGGCGATGGCGGTATCCCAGTCCCCGGCAGCCCCGGCCTCACGGCCTTTCCAGATGAGCTGTTCTATTCTCTCATAGTCTGTAAGCGGCCAGAATGTAGTATTACAGATCAGTGTTAATATAATGACCCTGAACCATTTTCTCATAAAACCCCCTGGACGATAGCAGATATATTTAAATCATTATAGGTAAAATGGCATAGTGAGTCAAGCCATTGAATAATCATTTCTGGCAGGATATTGTCCCTGATACAGTAAAGTATTTGTGCTTAAATAGAAATTTTTAAATGTTTTGTGCTATAATTATTTATAAAATTAATTGGAGTTTTCCACTATGAAAAACATCGTATTTTTCCTTTTATTTTCATTATGTTTTTCCTGTAATACCAAACCCCGGGTAATATCGGCCCAGATTACGGCTAGTTCCACCCTGGAACCTTACAATACCTATGCCCCAGACTGGATGCTGGATGGACGGGCTGATACTGCCTGGTCCGAAGGAGTAAAAGGCTATGGTGAGGGCCAGACTATTACTATTACCCTTTCTGAACCTATCAGTATAGACCGGATCAGGATCCTGAATGGCTATCAGCGCTCAGCACCCCACTATAAAAAAAACAGCAGGCCCAAAGATATTTATATCCTTATAAATAACATTCATGTCACTAATTTCCAGTGTACTGATGATACTGCGGAACAAGTGATTCTCCTCCCCAAAACCTATAAAAAGATCACATCTTTAAAAATCGAAATAGCATCTGTATACAAGGGCCGCAATTATGCAGATACCTGTATCAGTGAGATATCTTTGTATAAAAAAGATTCTAAATATATCGTGAAAACCCCTTTTAAAGAACATCTCACCAGGGAGATGGAAGACAAAGTAAAGGGAACTGTAATGGCAGATATCATGGATAGATACTGGTATCTTAAACATCCCGGACAATCCATAGAAAGCGGATCTAATCTGGATTTGATGTTCTATTCAGATGGTACTTTTGAGGCTGACAGCCGGGAGGAAGAGGTCACAGAAGCCTACCCGGATTATGAGGTCAATAGCGATAGGGCTTTCACAGTCTATTATTACAGACAGACCTATACTACCTGGTCGGGCCATTGGGAAATTGTGCGGCTTAATGAAAAAACAGCTGTACTTAAAGTATACGGGGTAACATTCTACACTGTTATCAGAGCCAAAGACACCTACGAAACCGTGGATAAAGATCTGGATCTCAGTGTGAGGCCCTTTGACGGCCCTTTATTGGACAGTGAGATCCTCTCTGAAATAGAGAATCCTGAAGAGCTTTTTTCCGGTATTTGGACATTTTCTTTTCAGTATAACAATAAGCATGGAATCGATGTCTATGACGTCAATGCAGCCGGTTTTCAGGGGCTGATGGAGGAAGCGCAATGATCTCACCATTATCCTGTACAGGAAAAAATCGCTTCATCCGGCTGTTCTTTTTTTCATTAACGATGTTACTACTCAATGCCACCGTACAAGCTGAATCACTGAAGAAAGTTAAGATCTGGGACATAGACTCTAACGATATACTGGTCAGCCGGGAGATCACCGTAAAAACATCCCAGTATAATCCCCGGAAAATACTTTCCTATATATGTAAAGACAATCCCGGCCTCGATCCTGAGGTCGTGCTGGTCAAGAACGGTATCGCCATTGTCAACATGGCCGGGAATGATGCCCTCATCACGGAACAGTCCGGAACTACCGGAGCCTGGCACTGGGCTGCCCGAGTGGTGTTTAACCTGACTGAGTTTCCCGATATCGAGACAGTATATTTTGTAGACCTGGGCTCACACTTCAGCCCTGGGGAGTCGTCCCGTATGGATTACTGGCCTCTCATGGACAGGGCCATGAAGCTAAGCTATAAGTCCTATGTGGAATCATGGTTGGGCAGTGAAAAGACAGACTATATCTATAGATTTAAAGACTATCTCCAGGAAGTAGGGGATACTACTACTATAAACCTGCTATTGGCCATTCAGGCAGACCTGGACATCAGCTATGACAGGTTCCTGATGGAGTTCATAGACGAAATAGTAGAAGCGATTAGGAATAAGTGATTACAAATCGGTCGCCTCTTATGAGATTAAAGTCTACCAAAAGCTTGTCTTGTATATTTTATTTTTTGTCTTAAAAATCTCTAAAAAAATCTTCATATTCCTTGCCTTAGCATTTATTTTTATCTAAAATAAAACATAAGGGTCAGGAGGTTTCAAATGAAAAAAATAATTATATTGATCATGATATTCTGCGGATTATCCCTGGTACATTCACAGCAAAATCCTCTCACTCTGGAGGATCCGGCAGTCAGGACGCTGTATATACAGATGCTGGAAGACTATATTTTCAAGGATTATACCAAAGCCTGGGATCTCAATAACATCCTACTGAACTATGACCTGGATGAAGCATCACAGAAAAAGCTGAAGATGATGCGGGAAATCCTCAATGTACAGCTGGCCCGGCCTTTGACCCCCCAGGAGATAGAAGAGAGGAAAAAGTTTGATGAAGGCCTCATCTACTATTGGGTC
>CAZIAD010000091.1:0-6719 GCA_964537555.1 uncultured Brevinematales bacterium | reverse complement strand
TAATACTGTCAGCATATCAGGAACATGAGAAGTCAAAATATCGATACGTCCCGGCCTGGAATAGATAAATTCCCTGTGGAGAAGGGTCTTGCCGGCTGAAATGACAGTCCTCTGGGTCAGCTGTGAGTACTGATCATAAAAAAGGATCTCTTTATCAATCAGGCCTGTGGCAGGAAATCTGCTGACCAGATTGGTCAGTTTACCTTCGGTGTTAAAATAATAGTCTGTGGCACGGTTGGTGATCTGGTCTTTTATACGGACGCTGTGGGAATACAGTCTATCCTCTGAATGGGTGTAGAGCATACGGTAGTCTATTTTATTGGTACTGTCGGTATACCAGATCTTTGAGGTACGGAAACCTTCATCATCGTAGTTATTGATGACGATGTTTGTCTTGACCTGATCCTGGTATACAATCGTGAATTCTGTGATCCGGCTGATGCGGCCTTTTAACTTATCCCTCATGAGATCATTGTTTTGCCGGCAGGAAGCCAATGCTAAAACAGTTAATAAAAATAATAATGCTTTTTTCATATCAAAACTCCTGTACATGATTATAAAGAATAAAGCTAAAAAATCCAAATAGAAAGTATTTTACTATCAGGCACTAAGATTTTCTTCTCAAATAAAGAATGCCTATAAAACAGGCATTAAACTCCTAATGCCCATACATTAAGCAGTCCCCTGGATTTCTCGCTGCTCAGGAGAGCTGAAATGAGTTTGAGGCTCTCAAATCATGGCATGATAATTGCAAATATTATTTAAAAAACCACAATAGAGAAATTCACTGGAGGTGTTTTGTGCAGAATGATGTCTTATTCTTACTGCTGGGAGCAGTAATGATTCTTGCTATGCATGCAGGATTTGCGTTTTTAGAAGTGGGTACAGTCCACAAGAAAAACCAGGTCAATGCATTGCAAAAGATCCTGTTTGACTGGTCAGTCACGACGGTCATCTATTTTATTATCGGATTCCCTGTAGCCTATGGGGTATCTCTGATCGCAAATCCTACGCTGTTCACAGCTGACAATGGCTATGCAGTCGTGAGGTTCTTCTTTCTGGTAGGTTTCGCAGCCTGTATACCGGCTATCATATCCGGTGGTGTAGTGGGACGCATGAAGTTCTTTGCCCAGTCTATAGCAGGCATAGTCCTGGCCGCCGTGATCTATCCTTTCTTCGAAAGCCTGGTGTGGGGGCAGATCCCCTTTATGACTGAAGGGACTTCAGTCTTTGTAAAATGGTTTGGGGGAGGCATGCATGACTTTGCCGGCTCCGTAGTGGTACACTCTCTGGGGGGCTGGATAGCTCTTACTGCGATATTGATGCTGGGACCCCGCAAAGGCAGATACGACAAACACTTTGACACACGGCCTTCCAGCGTCCCTTTCCTGGCTCTGGGGAGCTGGATACTGATAGTCGGCTGGTTTGGATTTAATGTCATGAGTGCCCAGAAGATAGAGGGTATCTCAGGACTGGTGGCAATCAATTCACTGATGGCCATGGTAGGTGGTACTATCGCCAGTCTTTTGATCTCCCGGAATGACCCCGGATTTACTCATAATGGAGCCCTGGCAGGACTGATAGCCATCTGTGCCGGTTCTGACGTGGTACACCCTCTGGCCGCCCTGGCTATCGGAGCCATAGCCGGGATAATCTTTATAAAGATGTTTGAATGGGAGACAGAAAAGCTGAAGATAGATGATGTCCTGGGTGTATGGCCTCTGCATGGATTGAACGGGACCTGGGGAGGCATTGCGGCCGGGATCTTTGGACGTAAGGCTCTGGGTGCCACCCGTGACCTCAATTTCCTGGCGCAGCTCACCGGATCTCTGATGGCAGTAGTATATGCTGTAGCAGCAGGCCTTATATTGTATTTTATTATCAAGAAGACCTACGGACTACGTATGACAGATGCGCAGCAGGACACCGGCTCAGACCTTACCTATCACAGGGTAGAAGCCAATGCCGAAGACAGCCGCAAGTTCCTCAACTAAGGATTCTTGAAGGGAATAAGAATATAGTATACAATATGAAGCTAAGAATGACACAGGAGTAAAACATGAAATTAGTGATAGCTATAATCCGTCCTGAAAAGATGGAGACGGTAAAAGAAGAATTGCATGCCAATAATATCAACATGATGACAGTCATAGATGTACAGGGACATGGGCGCCAGATGGGGCATACCGAGGTATACCGGGGCCGGGAGTATCAGGTGGACTTTATTAATAAGGTAGAAGTACAGATCGCTGTACCTGATGACAGGGTAGACACAGTCATCAATACCATCAGCAAAGTAGCCCGATCGGAAGGTGACGGAGCCATAGGTGACGGAAAGATATTTGTCCTGCCCCTGGAACGGGTAGTACGTATCCGTACCGGAGAACAGAACGAAGACGCACTATAAAAGATAACTGCCCCTGAAGTTCAGGGGCAGTTTTTTTATGTTTTAATGATTCTGGAAAAAGTCCAGCATGATAAGCCAGGACTGCCGGTCGGCTTCTTTGTTGTATCGTTCCGCATCGTGTTTATGAGTAAAGCCATGTACAGCATGAGCAAAGATATGAAGGCTGAAATCTTTTTTAACCTGACGCAGGCTGGCCACCAAAGCAGTCACATCATCTATTGATACCGCCTGGTCTTCTGCTCCATGCAGGATCAGGATAGGTGCATTGATCCGGGCATCATCTTCCGGCCTGGGATTAGCCAGGCCGCCATGGAGGCTGACGATACCCTTAAGGGGTACACCGCTACGGCCCAGTTCCAGTACGGTGGTGCCCCCAAAACAGTAGCCTATCACATAAGTGTCCTTACTGTTCAGGCCTGATTCCTTGAGAAATGCCTCCAGAGCAGCAGTAGCATTATCCCGGAACTTCTGCCTGTCCTTATAAAATGTCCCTGCGATAGAGGGTGCCTCCGATCGGTCTTTGGGCCTGTTATCGACTCCATAGACGTCGGCTGCCAGTACGGTATAACCCAACTGGTTGAGATCACGGGCGATCCCTTTTTCATGATCACTCAGCCCCATCCACTGGTGGTAGATCACGATACCGGGCATATTTTTTTTACCCTGCAAATAGACTCCGGAGTAGGTGATATCCTGAAATTTCCATTCCAGTTTTTTGGCTTTGGCGCTAAATCCCGGTAGGGGTAACATCACTGTCAACAGAGCCAGACAGATCATAATCCTCTTCATGTTTGTGCCTCCCTTAAATCATACTAAATAACTAGATAAATATAAGCATGTTTAAGGAAAAGTGCCAGTTTATGACTAAAAATTTTGAGAAAAAACAGATGGTTCCATATACATCAGCTGAGATATGAATTAAGCCTGTAAGTGCCACTCCCAGGGAGACAGTTTAGCTTATTGATTATATTCATCAATCACAGACAGCAGGGCATACAGTGACCGGATGCGGGGTATTTCCACTCCCAGTTCCTGCCCGGAACGAACTGCATTACCCAGTATGGCCTCCACCTCCATGGGGCGTCCCGCTTCATAGTCCAGGAGCATGCTGGGCTTATAGGCCTTCATGCGATCTGTGACCAGGAGCTGATTCTGTATGTGCGTCTCATCAAATGCATGCCCGTCGGCCCGGGAGAGGGCCATGACTTCATGCATCACATCAGTGACCAGCTGTCGCATCAGGGCATGTTCCATGATCTGAGTGGTATTGATTCCTCCCCCTATCACAGAAAGAGGGTTGTAGGGGGCATTCCAGCACAGCTTCATCCATCGGGCATGCTGAATGTCCTCATCCACCCGGCACTGGACACCCCCTTTTTCAAATAATCGGGCCAGGGATTGGGTCTTTTCAGAAGGGGCTGCCTCATAGTCACCTATGGACAGATGCCCGTAGTCCTGATGGGTGATATGACCTGGTGCAGTCCTGCTTACGCACATAAAGGCCAGGCCGCTGATGAGAGTATGCTGGGGAAAGGCCTGTGCTATCGGCTCTTCAATGTTTATGCCGTTCTGCAGGAGAAATATAGCTGACTCTCTGCCCACCAGGGGCTGTAAGAGCCTGACAGTATCAATAGTAGGAAGAACTTTGAGGGCAACCAGGATAATATCCCAGTCTGAACCAGCCTGTTCCGGAGTCCGGAATACTGAATGAGGTGTAAATATAAAATCACCATGAATGCTTTTAATATTATAGCCGGCGGATGATACTATATCATAATCAGAACGGGCTATGACGGACACCGATACACCTGACTGGCTGAGGCGTCCTCCGTAATAGGCTCCTATGGCCCCTGCTCCCAGTACCAGTATCTTCATGCTATACTCCTGCTGTGTATATAAAAAATTATAGCTCGCATGGCTGGTATTGTAAATAAAATAGTACAGAGTCCCGGAATGGCGAGGGAGATTATGTGTTATCTTAAGAAAACAGGGAGAAACGCTGTACAGGGGGAGGCTAGGAAATACACTGCTATAAACATAAAAAAACTCAGCCCTGTCTTTCGACGGGGCTGAGTCATGGTTTTAGAAGAAGCGAGATTTAGTAACGGTTCTCTCTGGGTTTTCTTTCTTCTGCGGTGTTAACACCGATCTTGCGGCCTTCCAGCTCAGCTCCGTCCATTTCAGAGATAGCTTTGTCAGCATCACTGTCATTTACGAAGGTCACAAAACCAAATCCACGAGAACGACCAGTTTCGCGGTCAGTTACCAGGTGGCAATCTTCGATTTCACCATAAGATGAAAACGCATCTCTGAGAGAATCCTGATCGATTCCCCAACTCAAGCCACCAATAAAAATCTTCTTTGACATAAACAATTTCCTTAAAACACATCCACCTCACTGAGGTGGTCCAACACAACACAAGTAATAGATTCGGTGAAAACCATAGCAACCAAACAAAGGATACTCTTTCTCTTCACTTAACTAAAATATCGATATAACTATAACATATATTTCCAATAAAAGCGCAAAAAAAGAGCATGTTTTTTACATTTATTATTTTATAAAACCAAAAGATCTTAGGGAAAGCCTTTTTGACAGGGGAAATACTTAAAAAATGAATATTTTCATAAATCAGCTGGCCTGAGGGGCAGGATCCTTACTCATAGTGTACTCCCTCCCCGGACAGGTGCCCCAACCTCATGCCCGGGCTATGCGTACATGCACCGAGGCCCCGGGGCGTAATCACAACCACAGTAAATAGGGCAAAATACAGGTCTTAAAATAATAAAGCAAAACAAAGCAGGCCGATCCCTCAGAGCATAGTTCTAAAAAATATCCTCTGTTCTTGACTTTTTCATATTAGTATATTATAATATACTAAACAAAAGGAAATATAAGGAGAAAATAAATGGAACACCTCACTACAGACGCTTTTAAGGAAAAGATCTTTGACTATGTCAATAAGACAGAATGGGACTTCCAGGGTGAACTCCCCGCTATTATCGACTTTTATGCTGACTGGTGCGGGCCCTGCAAGATGGTGGCGCCGGTACTGGAAGAGCTCTCCAAAGAATATGAAGGCAAAATAAATATCTTTAAAGTGGATACTGAAGCGGAGCAGGAACTGGCTCAGGCATTCGGCATATCCAGCATACCTTCCATCCTGTTTATCCCTAAAGATGCTCCTCCCCAGATGGCTATGGGAGCCCTGCCTAAGGAATCATTTGTAAAAGCTATTACGGATGTATTAAAGGTCGGCTAAGCCTATTTGCAATATCTTAAGCTATGTACTATAATTACAGCTCAATATTAATCCGGGAAGAGTAGTGCATGGAGTTATCGGGGATATTTTCTGTCCTGCTGATGTTTGGCCTGATCGCATTTATTGTAGTAGCCCTCTATAAGGAAATCCTGGCTCCGGCTCTGGTATTTCTGATAGTGGTGTCTGTCCTGGTGGGAGTGGGTATTCTCACTCCCCGGGAAGCCCTCATGGGTTTTGCCAATGAAAACCTGGCTATAGTGATCATGCTGCTCCTTATCTCCTATATGGTACGCAGATTGGGCATACTGGATTTTTTCTTTTCCCGAATCTTTCACTCCCGCCTCACGTTCCGGGGCTTTTTGTTCAAAATGATGTTATTCGTATCCGGGTCTTCAGCCTTTCTTAATAATACTCCGATAGTAGCCCTGATGCTGCCTTATGTACACGAGTGGGGCAGACAGCGCCGTATCCCTCCCTCCAAACTGCTCATCCCTATGTCCTATGCGGCTATATTCGGGGGTATGGCTACTCTCATCGGGACCTCTACCAATCTGGTAGTGAACAGCCTGGCCATGGACCGGGGTATGCCCTCCTTTTCTATTTTTGATTTTACCATTGTGGGGGTCAGCCTCATAGTGATAGGGATACTCTACTTTATGCTGGTAGGGGCCCGCCTCCTGCCTTCGTATAAGGATATATTGCAGAAGTTCAGTGAAAAGTCCCGGGAATACCTGGTAGAGGCCTGTATCAAAAAAGGCTCTAAACTGATCGGTATGACCGTGACCGAAGCCAGTGAAGGCCAGATCAAGGGACTGTACCTGGTAGAGATCGTTCGCCAGGACCTGTCCATCACGCCTGTCCCGCCCCGGGAATATTTACTGGAAGGGGATATACTGATCTTTGCCGGAGCCACAGACAAGATCTCTGAACTGCTAAAACAGGAGCTGGGCCTGCAGCTGCTCGATGGAGAGTTTATCGATCAGCAGGAACAGATAGAGATCATGGAAGCGATAGTCCCCTATAATTCCTCTCTGATCGGGAAGACTGTG
>CAZIAD010000090.1:0-6863 GCA_964537555.1 uncultured Brevinematales bacterium | reverse complement strand
ATCAGGTCGCCCTGGTCTATATGGCCAATATCATGGCACATCTCCATGACGGGGAGTATCTCCATGCCGGGGTAGAGCCTGATATATTAAATAAATTCGGCCTCACTGATGAGCAGAAAGTACGTGATCTGGAAAAGGATCTGAACAAGCAGTATGAGCAACAGTTATTGAAGGGCTAGTGAGTCATTCAGGCTGGCTTGATTCCATAGATGTAAAATACATCTTCGTAGACCCTAAATTGATCGTTTATCAGATGTGGAGTGATGACTTTAAAGCAGTCATTCCGGAACTGTTCCAGTCGTCCTTCTTTTTGAAGTTGCATCAGCTTTCCGGCACGGCCATGTGACCATTGCTTGTCCCACCACTGCTCCAGGGATGCATAGCAAAACTCTTTTCTTTCATTGATTATTTTCCATTTTATGAGGCCTGCATCCTCCAGAAGATTTTCCATGTCATCCAGTATTCGGAAATTGTAGTGGTTGGCAGAATAATGGTCCATATTTTCATCTGGAAAATAAATTTTTGTGACAGCTTTTGTGATACTATACTCCTGCATGGCACGGAAGGATGAATAGGCCAGTAATCCCCCGGGAATGAGGGATCTATATATGGACTTCAGAGTCTTTTCTATTTCAGGAAGGAAAAACAGGCCAAATCCACAGAACACCGCGTCAAACTGGTGTTCCGGAAAATCCAGTGCTTCTGCATCCATGACTATGGCCCGTATATTATTGAGGCCCAGGGTCTTCACTTTAAGCTGCAGTGCTTTTATCATAGCTGGGGACAGATCTATAGCAGTGATATCAGCCTGGGGATATTGCAGGGCAATATTAAGGGATACTGCACCCTTCCCGCAACTGATATCCAGGATATGGGGAGCCGGACCTAGTTCTGCATATCTTATCAGTTCTTTGCCAAAATAGTCAAACAAAAAGGGAGGGGCTTCATCATAGCTTTCTGCGGCTTTATCAAATGTTTTCTGAATATAGAGTTTAAAATCATGAAACATGATAACTCTCTTCTTTGGGGGCGTTAATACGGGCCAGGTAATTCCCCTGTTCATCCTCAGCCAGCCTTTCCAGGGGCAGATTCAGTTTCGCACAGAGTTTTTCCAGGGTGGAATAGTTGACATATAGCCACTCAAAAGGATCCCCGGTCTGACCCTGATATTCTACCCGGAAGCTCACTTCGCCGGGGTACTGCTTGTTTTTAATCTTGTTTTCTACGTATACCTTGTCCTGGGCTGATGCTGTGCTCATGAAGTTCCAGGAGTCCAGGAGAATCTGGCCACCCGGAGACAGCAGAGTGAGTAGCTTTTTCAGCAAAGGGGGCAGAATCTTTAATGTACCGGCTATGCCTATATTACGGCCCGGCAGGATCACACTATCGTATGTTATTTCCGAGTTAAAGGTCCGGATATCCGCCGGAAGGATATGGATCACCCCGCGGTCCTTCATGACACGGCACAGCAGGGGGGATAGCTCCAGGGCATCTACAGTCAGGTGACGTTCCTGCAGTGGGAGTACGTGTGCCCCCGCTCCTGCTCCTACTACCAGTACCCTGCCCCGGGCTTCATTGAGGATAGGCCGTTCTACTTCAAACAGATCCTGTTCATCCCGGAAAAAAATAGCGGGCTGTACCGGGTAGCGGGCACCATCGTCCCTTATCATAAAATGTATACAGTTTTCTTTTTGATCAAAATAATCTGCCAGGGACTGGGCGTACAGTTCTAATGACTTCATAATGCACCTGATCCTCTTGTTATTCCAGTTATTATAAGGAGGCTGGCAGGTATTATCAAGGCCTGAAGCTTTACTCTGAGGGTTTTTCTGTTTTTTCCAGAGAGGGTATGCTTAGAACTACTATGATACCGATGAGGCCCAGGCATGCCACCACTATTTTCACAGGAAGCTTGTCAATAAAAACAAACACAGAAAGGCTGATCATGGCCACGACCATGCTGATAGCCAGTATCTTGACTTTACGGGGCAGTGCCTTTTTTTCCTGGTAATTACGGATCAGGGGGCCGAATAGTTTATGCTGCAACAGCCATTTATGTAATCGGGGAGAGGATTTGACAAATAAGGCTGCCGCCAGGAGCAGGAAAGGGGTAGTAGGTAAGCCCGGTACTACAATCCCTATTCCTCCGATTCCCACCAGGATAATCCCCAGCACCATTAAAAATATTTTCATCATTGTTCCTTGTCTTGAGTAATGATTGAGTGCCTATAACCTTAATCTAGATTCATCCCTGCGTCAAGTCTCTATAGTTATGGTTTGGCCTGCCTGTAAATAAATGAGCTAAATAGCGACTTTATATTTGTATTATTCATGAAAAGTAGGTATATTATATTGTAAATCATATCAATTTACAGGAAATTTAAAAAATTGATTTTTTTAGTATTCTAATTAACAATATACCAGTGAGTTAAATTCAATTTGGGTGGTTTTCTGTATGGCGGTTCCTGATCATATTCGGAAGAAACTAGGCGTTGATCAACTAAGCGGGGATAAGAAATCCGAGATGTTCGGTAAATTCCGAAAGGTCGGCGGCAAGATCGTCGAAGTGGAAGAAGATGCCGCAGCCGAAAAAGCCCGGAAGCTACAGTCAGCTATTGCCGGTATTGAAGTGGAATTTGAAGATGAAGATCCCGCTGAAAAAAAACGCCGGGAATCTGCTGAACGTGTCAAGCAGAAAATGAGTAAATACGGTGTGAGCAACAGCGGCGGTACTACTATCAGTGCCGGGGATGTGGATGATTCAGAGGCGGCCGGAAAAAAAGGAAAGTCTTCTGCCGGGCGTTTTGATGTGTGGATGGCACGTATCATGTGTAAGCTCTACGGAGCCCTGCGCTTCTTCGGGAATAAATTCTCCAGGACTTTTCTTTATATTTTATCTGACCGTATGAAAGATATACTGCAGCATGCCAAAAGGATACTGGTCTCAATACTGTATCAGGACGAAGAAGTGTCTCATACCGTAAAGGAAAGACTGGACACCATGGGCCTGCAGTATCATTTCGAACTGGTATATCGCTTTTACAATCTCCTGGAAGACGCTGATATAGTCAATCTGGAAAAGATAAAGACCTATCATTCAGGCCAGGTCAATAAGGGAAAACCGGTCATTATCAAGACATATAAACAACTACTGACATTAAAACGCCATGTAGCCATGCTCAAGGATGCATTACAGAAAGCGATGCGTATAGAGGCCGAGATACGGAAGCTCCGACAGGACGTCTATGTCAATAACTTGCGGGTACTTCACAAAAACCTGGATTTTCTGTACCAGATGGTGTTTCCCCGCTTGCAGTTACTCATCGAGTATTTTTATAAAGAAGAACAGTCTAAGGGTTATAAGCATCGTTTTTCAGAATTTATCGGTTTTTCCGATCAGGACAGGATAGGATACTATGCCAAACAGTGGGCGGAGCAGGAAGAGGCCGCCCGCAAGAAGAAAGAGCTGGAAGAAGCCATGGCAGAAGAGGAACAAAAGAAGCAGGATAAACTGGACAGCAGTGCAGATGTGATGGACAATATCGACCTCATGGAAGGAGTGCCCGAACCGGTACGGGAAGGCCTGAGGCTTATTTATAACTATCTCAGTTTTGAAGAAGCCATTGTGGCTGTGCAGGAGGAGATCGATAAACGCCAGTTGTTCACCATGGATGATAAAGTCTTTCTGATGCACACCGTCCTGGATTTTTTTGATAAATCCTTCTCTTTTATTTTCGCCACAAACCTGGTGCAGTATAATATGTTCATGGACGGTGGCGGCAAACGAGTGGATCTGCGCAGTACCCTGAGGGACCTGTATTACAAGATCAATTCTATATATCAGAGGACCAGGGAATATGTAGACTATCTGGCAGAATTCCGTAAATACTCCCGTAATACCAATATGCTCATTACCCGCAATGACCCGGAAGTGCAGAGGATACAGAGAAATATGGTCCGCTTACAAAGGCTCATTCACACAGAGACCAAGCAACTCATGGAGAAGTTTTCCAAGGTCTTATTTGTGCTGGTCACAGATATGAACTCTCATAACAAGATACTGAATAACCAGGATGATCAGCTGCATATAGACAGAAGGCTGAATACCAAGGGAATGTTTACCGATAAAAATATCGGTGATGGTATCAAAATGGCTTATTACATCAGTACCGCTATCCATTTTCTTTTGTCCGAAGGTGATCTCCTCTGTGATTCTCTGGAGCTGAAGCGTCCTACTTATCTAAAAGTAGTCACTGTGGATATGCAAAATGATGATTCTTCCCTGCTTCCTCCCTCCGGCCCTGATGTGACTCCGGGCAGCTCATCCAGTCCTCAGTAATCAATAAGAGGGCCGCATGCATAACCTAAGATCCCTGCTTAAGCGCATTCATAATAATTCCTATAAACTGTATAAAAGTATAAAAAACAGCTACCAGTTTGAAGGCTATACTCTGCGGTTTGACCATATCCAGGCAGATCCATTTGCCCCTCCTTCCAAAGTGACGGTGATCATACCCTTAAGCCTCACAGGCTTTCCGGCAGATCTCTACAATGATCCCTGTAAATCTGTGGCTTTCCGGGATACCCTGGCCCGAACCTGGGCCAGACTGATCAGGAAGGTCACCTCCAGCCGCAGGGGTACCGGCAACAGCGGCATATGGGCTATCAATTATGGAAATCAAAAAGTCCTGGACAGAAACAGTGTCATCATAAAAGGGCAGGATCTGCATATACGGCTTATGGCGGGGCTCCCGGCCCGGGGCAGAAATATAGACGGCCCTGAAGCCCGTGATATGTTCTTTACAGAACTCCCTGAGATGGTGAGACTGGGACTGTACTGGGCCCAGGCTGAAAAAAGTCAGTATCATGAAAGTGTCCGGCTGAAGCTGGATCAGGCCTGTCTCAGGTCTCAGCTCCCTGAAAAAGGCCTGCTGGCCTTTTTAGCAAACGGATCCAGGCTGGCCCGTATGTCTGGCATCGAAGACCTGCCCCTCAAAGATGGAGTAGAGCTTAAGGCGCCACCCCGTATGGAAGTGAGCCTCAAGCTGGCTAATGGTAAGGAAATAAAGGGCCTGGGTATCCCCCGGGGTATCACCCTCATTACGGGTGGTGGCTTTCATGGAAAGTCTACCCTGCTCAATGCTATACAGGCCGGCATCTATGACCATGTAGCGGGTGATGGAAGGGAGTATGTGCTGTCTGACCCTGACCTCGTCAAGATCAGGGCTGAAGACGGCCGCAGTGTCAAGGGTGTAGACATTTCCTCTTTTATCGCCCCCCTGCCTGGAAACAAATCCACTCTGGATTTTGATACGGATAATGCCAGCGGCTCGACCTCTCAGGCTGCTAATATCATGGAGTCCCTGGAGGCGGGAGCCAAAGTGCTTCTCATCGATGAGGACAGCTCAGCTACTAATTTTCTGATACGTGACCTCAGGATGAGAGAGCTCATCCCTGCAGCCCGGGAACCGATCACCCCTTTCATAGACAGGGTCAGGGATCTCTGGGAAAATCATGGGGTCTCCACCGTCATGGCTATAGGGGGGTCAGGAGATTATCTGGATGTAGCCGATCAGGTATTACTGATGGACCAATACCGGGTACAGGATGCTACTGAGAGGGCAAAGGAGCTGGTACAGAAATATCCTTATGCCCAGGTGCATAAACCGGCTCAGTCTCTGCAGATCAGTCAGCGCTGTATTGATAATAGCTGTATTGATCCCTCACATGGAAAGAGAGAGGAAAAGATCGGCCGGCAGGGCAAGGCTATCCAATTCGGTAAGCAGCTCATAGACCTGAGTGCCTATGAACATCTGGTGGATCTTACTCAATATGATACCATAGCCCGAATTCTTAGCTATGCCGCAGAGCAGAGCTATTTTACGGAAAACAGGACGCTATATAGTGTATTGCAGCTGGCGATGCAGGAGATTCAGGATCAGGGCCTGGATGTACTAAAGCCTGATCTGTCGTATGGCTGGGACTATCTGTGCCAGGTCAGGCCCCTGGATGTGGCCGCTGCCCTGAACCGGCTGCGCAGCCTCAGGTTATGTAAGGTCTGACATGTCAGAAAAACCCTCATGGCAGAAGCTTCTTAATCAAAAAGGGGAACAGAAACAGCCCTGCCTGTTCATCCTGGACTATAAACTGCAAGACTGCAGGATCCTGGATCTGCATAGTATAGATCCGGAACATATTCGGTATGATATGGGCCCGGCTATGAATAATTATACCTGTGATACTCAGCCTGTATCAGATTTCCACTTTATCAGGCAACCGATAACTCTGGAGCAATACCAGTCTGCCTTTCAGAAAGTACAGGCGGAGTTTCATAAAGGTAATACTTTTTTGCTGAACCTGAGCTTTCCCACCCCGGTGGATTGTGACCTGAGCCTGGAGCAGATCTATGAGTATAGCAGAGCCCGGTACAAGCTCTACATAAAAGGCCACTTTGTCCTCTTTTCTCCTGAGAGCTTTATCAGGATAGAGGGTAATACAGTGTCCTCATTTCCCATGAAGGGGACGATAGATGCCTCGCGTCCAGATGCCCGTGAAAACATCCTGGCCAATGAAAAAGAACTGGCAGAACACACGGCCATAGTGGACCTCATCAGAAACGACCTGAGCCGGGTATCCCGCGAGGTCAAAGTCCAGAGATTCCGCTATATCGAAGAAGTTCAGGCCCTGGATAAAAAGCTCCTGCAGGTCAGTTCAGAGATCAGGGGGGAGCTGGATGAGGGATGGCAGTCCAGACTGGGTGATATTCTGGCGGAGCTATTACCGGCAGGTTCCGTCACAGGAGCACCTAAAGCCAAAACCTGCGAAATCATTGATGCTGTAGAAGGCTATGATAGGGGTTTTTT
>CAZIAD010000089.1:0-7126 GCA_964537555.1 uncultured Brevinematales bacterium | reverse complement strand
CCTTAAGAGTAAACAGGAACATAAAAAACACGATAGACTCATAAGCCCCCGAAAAGGGAGCATGCCCCGTGATGATGCTCCTTAAGACCACCCAGCCCAGTAAGAGCAGGCTGGCCAGGGCCGGCAGCATATCCACCCTGCCTTTTATTGCAGCCTTTCCTGTGAAACTCAGTATAAAATACAGCCCTAATAAGCCTAAAGCCAGGGCAATGAGAATACTTTCCAGCATGATCATGAGCCCTGCCTCCTGACGCTCTTTATTCCCCAGAACTGTATAAAGATGGCCAGAAGAAAAATACAGGCGGCCAGGGCCGGCATCACCACAAAGGGTTTGTGAGAAAATAAGAGTCTGCTTATCCTGGTATATTCTTCTGTCTCTATGCTAAAACCGAAGCGTTCGTACAGGGCCTGGCCCGGCACCAGGTCCCGGGCTCTAAACAGCCCCTGTTCTACTATATTCTCATCCTGATCCTGAATCATCCACTCATACTCCAGTCCATCCCCCCTGAGGCGGTGAGGACTGAACACAAAGCGATTGGACTGCCCGTCCAGCAGTACCATATCCTGATCTCGGCCCAGCACATAGAGCCTGCCCCGGAAGCGAAAGGCAAAGTCTGTGATCTGATAGCTTTTATCCACCTGATAGACCTTGATACCCTTCCACTTGAGGGGATGATTGACTTCTATTACCCGGCTTAACACTCCTTCCCGGTTGGTGATACGCACAGAGGAGCGATAGAAGAGTTTTTCTTTTTTAGAGTCACCAGATTCCTGCATCTCGAACCTATCCAGGATGAGATAACCTTCGGACTGGGACGTACCCAGGCGCCTCTGTATCTGGGACAGGTCTGTCCCCCCGCCTACGGGCAGGGACAGCTCCAGAGACCGGCTGGTGACCTGGGCCACCATCACTGCAAACACCAGAAAGATAAAGGAGAAGTGAGTCAGTAAAAAGGCCCCTTTGCGCTTTATGGTGAGGTCCAGGTTCCAGATAAAGAGAAGGATCAGTATGACCAGCAGGATCCAGGGGATGATATACATTGGGCTGGCTACCAGGGTCTTCATAGACTGCGGGGAGCTAGTGATGAAAGTCAGTACCGCCGAGCTGAGGGCAATGAGCAGGCTCACTCCCATAGCCAGGGGCTGCAGCACCTGTACCCAGTGGGGCAGATCTTTATGGTTTTTATTCACAGAGTCCTCTTTATATCATGATGAGAAAGCATAACATGAGACCTAAGAGAGGGCAAATTGTGAGGCATCACCTGTGAAGAATCACCTGTGAAGCATCACTTGTGAGGCAACACTTGTGAAGCATCACTTAAACAGGAAAACAGGCCGGATTATTTTACCGATCTCACCCGGTAAAAGTTCAGGGCTTTTTGCTTGCCTTTGACGGTCTGGTTTTCTATGAGTTCCACATCTACCAGCTCTCTGACCAGGGCATAAGTGTCTTCGGATATGTATACCGTGGAAGGTGGGGCCGCACTGCACAGGCGGGCACCTACATTGACGGTATCCCCTATCACAGCATATTCCTTTCGGCTGGCCGAGCCGATGTTTCCGGCTACCACCTTTCCGCTGTTCAGGCCTATCCCGATGCGCAGGCCCTGCTGTATCTCCTTATCCAGTTCCAGTACAGCATTTACCATTTTCACAGCAGAACGAACCGCGGCATGAGGGTCATCAAACACCGCCATAAGCTCATCACCCACAAATTTGTCCACATCTCCGCCTTCAGCGTGTACGATCTCGGCCTGTACTTCCAGGAGGCGGTTGAGATTGGTGATCACCTCTTCGGGGCTATGGGCCTCAGAGTAGGAGGTGAATCCCCGCACATCTGAAAACAGGACAGTGATCTCTTTACTGTCCCCGCCTTCACCGGCATCTATCTCACCTTTAACCAGCCTGTCCGTGGATTTGGACACGTACTTGGAGAGTTTAAACCTCTCCTCCAGCCCCCGGGTCATCTGATCGATACGGTCTCCCAGCTCCCCGATCTCGTCATTACGGTGAATATCCACCCGGGCCTGAAAATCTCCCTGCCCCACCTTGCCTACCGTCTCCTCCATTTTCAATACCGGCTTAATGATCATACCCCTCAGCATCATGAAGATCACGATGAGGATAAACAGGCCCACACTGGCAAAGAAGATAATCAGAAATTTACGGTTTTCATCAATGGTGTCATAGATGTTTTTTACAGACAGCCGGATGTGTATGACACCCCGCTTATTGCCCGCATCTTTTTCATGACAGGCCAGGCAGGCCCCTTCAGTGGTGATGGGAAAGAAGTATTCTTTTTCTTTAGTATCATTAAAAAAATTCTGTATTTTCCGGGTCTTGGCTACCGCTTCATCTATGTACTGCATATCATGCATACGTGCATCCATGCTGCGCATATCCTGGATACGGGGAGTCTGCTTAAAATTCATCTTCTTCTGATAGGCATTGACTTTGTCCAGGGTCATATAGTCAGAAAATGCCAGCTTGCCGTCTGTGCGGTATATGGCGATCTGCTTGTACTCCGGGAGATCACGGAGCTGTTCCATGGTCTTGACCATGATAGGAGCTTCTCCGTCCAGCATCATGTTGCGCAGGGAGGTATTCAGTGTGCGGCTCAGGACATTAATGTTTTTATCCCGTTCCTGGAGCAGGTCCTCTCTCTGGTCATGATAGGTCAGATAGATGACCCCGGTGATAGTGAGCAGCAGGGTGATAAATATCAGGGATAATATCTTGATCTGGATGGATACTTTTTTCATGAAAAACCTCTCCCTTTATCTCTTTTTTAACTGATAGGACAGCAGGTAGTCATTATCTGCCGCGCCGCTATGACAGGCCAGACAGCTCTGGATGGGCCCGCATACTGCCGCGCCCCCGTCCTTCTCATATTTAGCCCAGAACCAGTCCCCGCCATTGGGAAAGGAGTTGGAGACCTTCATCATGAGAGTCACAGCGATCAGCTTTTTATCATTGTCATAATTTTCCTTGATGATCATAGAGCCATGGGGGATCTTTTCAGCATGCTGCCGGACAGCATCAGACAGGATCGGATTGATATAGGTCCGGATATAACTCCCGTGCAGGGAAAAGCCTTCCCGGAGCTGGTCATCTCCCGGAAAGGAGGGATAAGTTTTATAATCCGTGGTCCTGGTGATGTGATCCCAGATCATAGAGGCAGTGATGTTGGTAGTAGCCTGGGGCGGAAATGAAGTCATCCTGACATCTCCGCTTTTTTTACCACTGCAGTTAAAAAGCAGGAGTAAAAGCAGCAGAGAGCCCATTGTTTTCAGCATATTTACTCTCCGTTCAGTTTTTTCAGGAAAATGTAGTCATTATCCTGGGCTCCCAGGTGGCATTGGATACACATATCCAGCTTTCCAGCTACAAACTCTGTCCCGTCCGGCTTCATCTTAGCCCAGTACCAGTCCTTATGCTCGGTGTCCACGCCTTTGATTTTAGCCATGATATAGACATCCTGTATCTCTTTATCGTCGTTAAAAGTCTCTTTGATGATTATACTGCCATCGGGTGCCACACTATCCTTGACGGGCAGGGCTGCTTTGAGAGTACTATTGATGTAGAGCTTGTGATAAGCTCCATGCACGGAAAAGCCTTCATGCAAGCCCTGGTAGCCGGGCCACTCACTATAGCTCAGTGTATAATTCTCATTATCCAGAATACGCTTTTTTAAGGCTTCAGCACTGATGGTGTCCGCAGTCAGTGCTGGCAGATCCGGACTACTTATCGGGGTACGGGGAGCCGGTTTTCCACATGATGCCATCAGGATCATTAGTAAAAACAGGACTGTCATTTTTCTCATATCTCTCTCCTTTTTGATCAGGATCATTTAAATGAATAACGGATGGCGAGCATCCATACAGCATGCCCACTGGCAATGAGCAGGGCAGTGATGCCTATCCACATATGCAGCTCCATCTTTTTCTGGATAGCTAATCTGGTTAGGGCGAACACCACATTCACTGCCACCAGAACATAGGGCACCAGGCCTACAGCCAGGGGTAGATTAAGGATGCCATTATTCCAGTACAGGTGCAGCCCCCCATGAAATGAAGCAAAAAGCAGACATAGTATAGCCGTGATCTTATGTATCAGGGGTGAAATCCGGACGTGAAGCTTATATTTTAGGATTCCCAGAATCACCGTGGCTAATAACAGGGTGTAGGTGAATATTGCGAAGGGAACGGCTATAGAATAGAAGAACTGAGACATTGTATCACTCCTGAATTCGTTGAGCACGGCTTCAGTATACTCCCATGCCCCTATATTAGTCAACACTAATCTTAGACAGAGTGATTTTTTTTATGATCTTTAATGCATTATCATGATACCATAGGACCTGAGTCAGGGTTCACCACTCCGGAGAGACTGCATCTCCCCGGAGTGGTGTATGAGACAGAGAAGCTACAGGCTTTGGATAGCCTTTATCACTTCGGCGAAATCAGGATGTTCAGGTATATCGTATTGTTTGGCCCAGGCTACTTTTCCCTGTTCGTCTATGAGGATATTGGCCCGTCCTGATATACCGTCAGCTTCGATAAAAAGCCCATAATCCCGGGCTACCTTACCATGGGGCCAGAAATCGGAGAGCATGTGCAGGGGCAGTACTCCCAGCTCTTTAGCCCAGGCATGCTTGGAAAAGTGGGTATCTACACTCATGCCGATACCGACAGTGTTGAGACCAGCCAGTTCATCTTTGAGCTTGTGGAGGTTCTGCATCTGTGTGGCACATACCCCGGTATAGGCCAAAGGGTGCCAGCTTAACAATACTTTCTTGCCTTTGAGATCGCTCAACCTGAGCTCCTCTCCGTTATGGTTTTTTAATACAAAATCGGGTGCCTGGCTTCCTTTTGAAATCATACTACACTCCTTGGTAATTTTTTATACTAGAATGTAAGAATAATCATGGCAAAAGGCAAGAATATTGTACTTAATCTTATAGCATTGCATAAATCTTTTCTTGACTTTTACGTGTGAAAATCTTAATCTATTACGTAGGAGGACATATGAGTAAAAAACTCACCTTGAATATCGATGAGGAATTGATTTCTTTTGCCCATTCCTATTCCAAAAAAACGCATCAGTCCATATCTCAGATAGTAGAAAAGTTTTTTAAAAATTTGCAATCATCTCCTGTACAGGAAAAATTAACATCAAAAACAATGGCATTATATGGAATCACTGCAGACCAGCCTATACCCGATAGTAAAAAAGTCCACAGGGAGTTTCATGAAAAAAGCCTTGATTGATATTAATATCTTGCTGGACTTTATCAATAAAAGGGAAGATCATCAATCAGCTGCACAGATTTTTAACAGCTGTGTTCTGGGTCAGTTAGATGGCTATGTTTGTGCTCACGAGATCACCACTTTATCCTATTTTTTACAAAAATTTCAATATCAGGAAGAAAAAAGGATTTTGATACTGGATTCCATCTTAAATACAATGACTACTCTCCCTGCCACTAAAGATATACTTAAAGAAGCTCTTTATTCCCCTATCAAATATTATGAGGATGCAGTAATAGAGGTTTCTGCCAGAAATCACGACATGGATTTTATTATCACCAGAAATCAGAAGGACTTCATCAAGGGAAATATCCCCTGTTACACCGCTCTGGAAACCCTGGTTTTTTTACATGATATGGATTAACAATATTGGAATAATACAATGTCCCATAGTTTAAACCCCTATCTACTGGAGCGGCTCAGCCGTCTCATAAACAGCTTCGAGTCAGAACTCCCCAAGGCGGACCGGCTGTTGAGCCAACTGTTCCGGGAGGAACGTACCGGTAGCCGGGACCGGCCCTGGCTCAGGGATCGCTTTTATTACTATATCCGTCATCGCCTCACTATCCATGTCTTATGCCGGGATACCCCGGAGCGTAGGGCAGAGGCCACCCATTTTCTGTATGGAGATGAACTCCCCGATTGGCTGAATGCGGCCCGGCAGTCACTGGAGGGCCTGGACGGAGATGAAGCACTCAGGATCAGCCTGAATTACCCGGACTGGCTCGTTTCTGAGGCGCGCCTCAGTTACAGGGATCAGGCTGAATCTATGCTGCACTGGATGAACGGGAGGGCTCCTACCACCCTCAGGGTCAATCCTCTCAAAATGGATCGCGAGACGGTGATCAAAAAACTAGACAGGGACGGCATCACCGCCCTGCCCCTGGCCTACTCCCCCTGGGGCCTGGAGGTATCTCAGCAGGAACAGTCCCTGTCAGCCACCAATCTCTACAAATTCGGCTGTTTTGAACTCCAGGATGAATCCAGCCAGCTGGTATGCCTCCTGGCAGATCCCCGCAGCCCCTCTCTGCTGGATGCCTGTGCCGGAGGGGGGGGCAAGACCCTCACCCTGGGTTCCCTGCAGCCCTCTACCCGCATCACCGCCACCGATATCCGGGAATACAAGCTAAAAGAGATTGCCAGCAGGGCCCATACTGCCGGAGTGGGAGTGAGCCTGCTCTCCATTCCTGAGCTGGAGGGGCATACTTTTCATACTGTGCTGATAGACGCTCCCTGCAGCGGCAGCGGAGTCTTACGCCGCAACCCGGAAGACCGCTGGCGTATTTCTGAACAGGACCTGGAAGGAATCATAGACAGCCAGAGGCAGTGTCTGGAACAGTACTCTGCCCTGGTCCAGCCCGGAGGAGAGCTTATTTATATCACCTGTAGTTTTATCAGGCGGGAAAATGAAGAAAATATATCCTGGTTTTTAGAGAGGCATCCGGACTTTAAACTCCTGGATCCCCGGGACCGTCTACAGACCCGCCTGGGCAGCCTGGACCTGGAACCTATCATAGAAGGTGAATTCCTGCGTATACAGTCCGGGCAGAGCCGGGACCTGTTTTTCGGGGCTTTATTGAGCAGGCAGGCTTAGGGGTTGGGCCTCTCACAAGGGCACAGAGAGGTAGGTGGAAAGTCCTGGCGGTTTAGAGTAGGGGCTGCTGGTAATTACCCTGTCTGGTTGTGGATCGGTTTTGTCTGTGGGACTCTCGCAAAGGCGCTGAGGCCGCAAAGATAGTTTTTTTAAACTTTTTTTATTTGGTACTGACTTTAGACTTTTTTAAGTGGGGGTGTTAGAATGTGAGTAATGGGGGGGG
>CAZIAD010000088.1:0-7689 GCA_964537555.1 uncultured Brevinematales bacterium | reverse complement strand
CCCTCACTGCCAAAGCCTACGACGCAGCCGGTAATAACACTACTTCTGCTTCCCGCACTGTATCTACTCTCAATGCAAATATTGCTCCTGTAGCCAATGCTGGATCAGATATCACAGTAGTAGTAGGCGGAACCGCTCATTTCAACGGCACTGCCTCTTATGACCCTAACGGGACGATTGTATCCTACCTGTGGTCTAACGGACTCTCCGGAGCTACTCCTACCAAGGTATACAGCACTCTGGGTACCTACACCGTGACTCTTACAGTCAAAGACAATGAGGGAGCCAGCGCTACCGATACTGTCAAAGTGAGCGTGGTAGAGCAGTCAGCCGGTAATGATTTCCGTGAAGAGACTGTTTACTTTGTCATGACCGACCGATTCGCAGATGGCAACCCTAATAACAATGAGATCTGGGGTGGAGAATCTACCACAGACATCTACAATATCTGGGACACCTCCAAGAGTGGTGTATTATCCTACTATCATGGTGGAGACTTCCAGGGTATTATCGATAATCTGGATTATATCCAGGACCTGGGATTCACTGCTGTATGGATCACTCCGGCGGTCAAACAGCCTGAAGGACGTCATGTCTATGACCCCAATGACCCTATAACCGGCGGCGGCGGAGACTGGTACAGTGCTTCTCCCTTCCACGGTTACTGGGGCTATGACTTTGACCAGATCGACCCCCACCTGCATAACAGCGGCAAGAACAGTGACGGATGGGCCGACTTTGACGCTCTGGTCAATGCCCTGCATTCCAGAAATATGAAGCTGATGCTGGACATCGTGGTCAACCACGGACATCCTACTGCCACTTCACAGACCTCCTCTACTTTTGATGAGCGCAATACCGTCATTATGGACGGACAGACCTGGACCTGGGAGACCGGAGATCCTTACTGGAATGCTGCCCAGGATCCCCACACTGATGGTTTCTTCTCCTATGCTAACGGCACCTGGCTGATTGACCTGATCGACTTTAACGAAAACGGCACCTATAATGCCAAACCTCACCTCAAAAATGTTTATAAGAGATTTATAGACCATGGTGTAGATGCTTTCCGTATCGATACTGTGGCCTATATGACTGCCGGTTTCTGGGAGGAGTTTACCGAAGAGATGAAAGCCTATGCTGCTTCCAAAGGAAACCCCTACTTTTACATGTGCGGAGAGGCCTGGACGGGTGACCGTACCGCCGCTGTAGGCCTGATCTATAACCAGGGCCAGAACACCGCTTTCAACATGCTGGACCTGCATGGATCTTCTATGGACTTCCCGGGCTGGATGGGAAATGCCTTTAAAGGAGAACGTGGATTCGATGACGAAAACGGATGGCTACGTATTTCCGGACAGTATGGTGACAAGAGCGGAATCTATGACCCCACTTACCTGGCTACTTTTGTAGATAACCATGACGTGACCCGTGCCAATGGTATCCTGAACATGACACAGTATATGAACAACCTGAACTTTATCTACCTGTTCCGCGGTATTCCTATAGTATTCTACGGTACAGAAATCATGTACTCTTCATGGCCCAACTATATCACTACCACTGACAAAAATGACGTCGTAGCCCGCTGGATGCTGGGATCAGAAGGCATCAATTATGTTAAGAACAACCAGCCTACCCTGGCCCGCCACCTCAAGATGCTGAACAGCCTGCGTAAGTCTTCAGTAGCCATACAGAAAGGACAGCAGACTGACCTCTATGTCCTGGGTGACGGCATCGTTACCAAAAGAGATGCAGGTGCCAATATCGCCTATGTGGGTCTGTCCAAAGGGGGTGGATTCTCTTATACTATCACTGGTATTCCTGCCGGCTCCTACCGCCTGATCACTCCTGACACTGCCAATGCTTCCTACAATGTGCAGGTGATCAACATCAGCAGCGGAAGCTATACCATGAATGTACCTGACAATTCCTTTGTTATGCTGGATAAATAAACACCAACAACAAACTCTATAGATAAAGGCCGTCTCCCTGGTGGAGGCGGCCTTTTCTATGATCTTTTCCACAAAATGCAGAAAATGCTGACTGCATTTTAAATATGCACCACCGTTATTTTTAAATGCAGAGGAAAAATGATCTTTAAATTATCTCGATACACATTATTGAATTAAAAACTAGGTTCTATGAGTGGTATGTTTATTGCATAATATATGGAAGCGCTCCCGCTGGAGTTGCAAAAAGTTAGAAATGGAATGAATTGATTAAAAAAGGGTTATGGTGAACAAATTTGTCTGTGGCTATTCCGTCACTTGAGGCAAAAACACCCTTTTTTTTCTGAGCTCTTTTCTGTACTGGCTAAGTGATATAAAAAAATTGAGTATTACTCATAAAAAAAGGAGAAGATTATGAAAAAGAGAGTGTTCGTGATCTGTGTTATGTTGACCATGTTTTTGGGATCAGCCCAGGCCCTCACCATCTATGGTGACAATTTTGACAGCACCACTACTGTGATTGCCGGATGGAAAAGGTCCAATGCCAGTTATGTGCAAAAGTATACCGGGACCCCTAAGCTGGGAGCTGCCTGTATGCGTATCAGTGTGAACTATAATGCGGTGACCTACATCAATGTGAACCCCTTTAAAAGCATGGTATTGAAGTTTAAGATGGCTGCTACTTCTCTGGAAGCCGGTGAGTACATTGTATGTGAGTATCAGAGAAACGGTGGATCCTGGGTACAGGCGGCCAAGCTGGCTGACGGGGCTGATAATGGCGCATTCAAATCCTACAGCGTGAACATAGCCGATGCCAACATCCTGGCCATCCGTTTCCGCATGGTCTCCAATTCTACCGGAGACTACGGCTATATTGATGACGTGGAACTGACCGGCCTTCGTAAGTAACGGGAGGCGATTCAATGAAAAATTTTAGAGGTTTGCTGTTAGCAATGGTGCTTATGCTGGCTGCCCGGTCAGCATTCGCAGTACGTACGGTGGTCTTTATGTTAAAAGAGACCGTGACCGGACAGGATATATTCATCAAAGGAGGGCATGATGCCGGATTGGTACCTTCCGTCTATCCTTCGATGAGTGAGCCCATAACTTATTTTAATACCAAAAATACTACCACTGCAGCTATAAAGGCCAATGATGCTTCTCTGGACTGGGGTACCGAATCAGCCCTGGACTGGACCTGTAATGCCTGGCCCGCCAGTTGGGGTACTAAGCGTACCTACGCTGTAGACGGTTATGGAGAAGACCCTGAGAATACCATGGGCCTGCACTGGTGGAAGTTCGACGCAGACATGACCGGAGCTACCGGTGACTGGTTTGAGTTCAAAGCCTTTATGAGACAGGGCACTACCGAATCCTGGGAAAACAATATCTCCCAGGCCGGCACTCCTTCGGCCACCATCAACCACTGGGGCAAAAAAGGCTACATCACCAAGGTTTATTTCGGACAGGGATGGGTGGAATTTAAAGCCCTGGGCCCTGTGGCCAATCAACCCCCTGTAGCCAATGCCGGGGGAGATATCACCGTCATCAAGGGCGGCACGGCTAATTTTAATGCCTCCGGGTCCTATGACCCTGACGGAAGCATTGTGTCTTACCTGTGGTCCAACGGCCTGTCCGGTGTCAGTCCCACCAAGGTATACAGCACCCTGGGCGACTACACCGTGACCCTCACTGTAAAGGACAATGCCAATGCCACTGCTACCGACACCGTAGTGGTGCATGTCATTGACCAGCCCGTGAGCACCGGTGACTTTAGAGAAGAGACAGTCTACTTTATCATGACCGACCGTTTCGCAGACGGAAATACCGCCAACAACACCATCTGGGGCGGGGAGTATACCTCAGACATCTACAACATCTGGGACACCTCCAAGAGCGGAGTTCTGTCCTATTATCACGGCGGAGACTTCCAGGGAATCATCAACAATCTGGACTACATACAGGGACTGGGATTTACTGCTATCTGGATCACTCCGGTAGTAAAACAGCCCGAAGGACGTCACTTTAACGGTTCTGATTATTCCGCATCCCCCTTCCATGGTTACTGGGGTTATGACTTTGACCAGATCGACCCCCACCTGCACAACAGTGGCAAGGCCAATAACGGCTGGGCTGATTTTGACAAGCTGGTCGCTGCGGTGCATAACCGGGGCATGAAGATCATGCTGGACATCGTGGTCAACCACGGCCAGCCCACAGTAGTATCACCCTCTGCACCCACTTACGCAAACCGCAATACTATCAAGATGGACGGCCAGACCTGGACCTGGATCACAGGAGATCCTTATTATAATGCCGCTCAGAGTCCTCATACCGACGGATTCTTCAGTTATGCTAACGGCACCTGGCTTATCGACCTCATAGACTTTAACGAAAACGGCACCTACAATGCCAGGACCCATCTGAAAAATGTATATAAGAGATTTATCGACCATGGGGTGGATGCATTCCGTATCGACACTGTGGCCTACATGACAGCCGGATTCTGGAAAGACTTTACCGACACTATGAAGTCCTACGCCGCCACCAAGGGTAAACCCAACTTCTACATGTGCGGAGAGGCCTGGACCGGTGACCGCACCGCTGCCGTAGGACTGATCTACAACAACGGCCTGAACAAATCCTTTAACATGCTGGACCTGCATGGCTCCTCCATGGACTTCCCGGGCTGGATGGGCAAGGCCTTTAAAAATGAAGCCGGGTTTAATGATGTCAACGGCTGGGCCCGTATCTCCGGAACAGCCGGGGACGCATCCGGTAAATATGACCCCACCTATCTGGCTACCTTTATCGACAATCATGACGTGACCCGTGCCAATGGAATCCTGAACCAGACCCAGTATATGAACAACCTCAACTACATCTACCTGTTCCGGGGTATACCTATCGTGTACTATGGAACTGAGATACTGTACAGCTCCTGGCCCAATTATATCACCACTACCGATAAAAACGACGTAGTAGCGAGGTGGATGCTGGGATCAGAAGGTATCAATTATGTGAAGAACAACCAGCCTACTCTGTCCCGCCATATCAAGATGCTTAATGCTATCCGTAAGTCCTCCACTGCCCTGCAGAAGGGGACCCAGATAGACATCAGCATGACCGGGGATAAGGCGGTGTTCAAACGTGATGCCGGTACTAAAGTAGCCTTTGTAGGCCTGTCCAAGGGAGCCGGATTCAGTCACACTATCACCGGTATCCCCAGCGGCACCTATAGAGTGATTACCCCGGATACCCCTAATGCTTCCTACAAGGTACAGACTGTGTCTATTACCAGCGGCTCCTATGCGATAACAGTGCCTGCTAACTCCTTTGTGATACTGGATAAGTAGAGCGTTTTACCACAGAGTATTACGGGCACCCCGATGGGGGTGCCCTTTTTTTATTTGCGGAATGAAGTTTTTTGCTTGAATAATCTCAATCACCTTAGCCTGCAACAGAATTATATTGACTTAAAAGTCTAAATATAGTACTATATTTAGACCACCTAAGAGAGAGAGAAATGAATATAAAAACAGACATACAATCAATTTCTTATGTTAAGACACATGCCACAGATATTCTTAAATCCATCAATGAGACTCACAGGCCACTCTATGTGACTCAAAATGGAAAAGCTAAAGCAGTAATCATTGACCCGGAAAGTTATGAAAATATGAAAAATGCTGTCTCCCTTCTGAAGTTGTTATCTTTAAGAGACAATGAATTTCAAAACAAAGATTATAGTACTCAGGAAGACGTCTTTAGTAATATTGAAAGCAGATTTGGCTGGAAGTAGTTTTGAAGAAACATGAAGTATTGTGGCTAAAATCAGCAATTAAAGATCTTGAAGAAATCATAGAATATATCCGGAAAGATGATCCTGATATTGCTCAAGAGAAGTACTGGGAAATAAAAAAGAAAGCGGAGACTTTATCTGATCACTCTTTGAAAGGAAGAATTATTCCGGAATTAGCCACTCAAAATATTCAGATTTTTAGAGAGCTCATCGCTAAACCCTGGAGAATAATCTATAGAATAGAAGATGACAGAGTGTTTGTTTATGCAGTCATAGACGGAAGAAGAGACTTTGAGGATATACTTCTCAATATATTAGTGAACAGATAATCCGACTTCCGGGTTTTCAATGACCCATATAATAAATGTATAATCAGTAATGTTACACTCAATGCCTCTTTAATCCAGGAAAAACATACTCAGAAATTTAAGGCATATCAAGTTCTTTACAGAAATCACTGAAAGGAATCACTTTAGCGTCGGTCTCTTCATTTCCATAGGTGTTGGCCCCCAGGTGCACCTGATAGAACCTGGGGATGTCTGTTCTTTCTTTGTAATACTGTATCCAGGGAGAACGTATTTTATCTCCTGTTTTACATTCAACTGCAAACAAAGGTTTTTCGTTTTTTAAGACTACAAAATCGATCTCCCTCTTATCAGTATCGCGTATGAAACGTAATTCCATCCTTTCACCATTGTAGTCTTCCTGGAAATGACAGTATTTAAGCAACTGCGAGGCCACCATATTTTCAAACCTGATACCCTTATCTTCTATGACTGACCAGTCCCACAGATACAACTTATTTTCTTTCTTTACAGCCCTGATTCTGGGCGCACCGTAAGGAGCAATGCGAAAAGAGTAGTAGAGGCTGTCCAGAATAGTGATCCATTTTACGACTGTCTGGTGGGAAACCTGGAGATCTTCTTTGAGTGATTTTAACACTGGTTAAGATCACTCACGCTGTCAATATTACAATTTCCAGATCTGGTGCTGCAGAGTGTATACTATGTATTGAGTCTATAGTGTAAAGTATGTGAGTAGTCAGAAGTGTCATTTAAATAAGGCAACTTTTAATTTAATGATAGATATTCTCACAAAATCGGGTCTTCCAGTTCTATGAAACCTGAAATTGCTTTAACCAGGATGCTATTCATCTGTGGTAGGCCCTGGGGATTGAGTATTTCCCGGGACTAGAAGAAGAAACGGTAGAGCTGGTTGAAGTCTCTATTATTCAATTGAGATTTTCTTTAAAGGTCTTAGAATATATGGTTTCAAGATCTTTCATTTTCTTATATTTTTTATTAACTCTATAAATCGTGTGTAACTTTTTGTATAACCATTTTTTTGCATTTTTGAAGTACTAGAGTTAATCATCTTATTAAAATATTTCTCTCCTTTATTGAAATCAGGAGCTTTCAGCACATCTTTGTTTTTTGTATGAATTATTCTTCTATCTAATTCCCACCTAAATAATGAGTAATACACTGAGTCCAAATAAATACTTTTACTGGAACCATATTTGTTCAATAATGATGGTATCTCAGGCATTATTTCTTCCCAATTACTATCTAGTGTTGACATAAACCCAATTAATTTTGAACCATATATTTCGTATAATAATTTATCGACTGGGAAATGTGGTTGACTTATGGAGAAATCACAAACGACACTTGCAACTCCATTATAAGTGACAAAAAGTTTATAATTTCCAATCGTTAAAAAATTGCCTAAACATTCATATAATAGTTCTAGTATTCCACTAAATGTATGATCAGGAGGTAAAACAACTTCTTTGTCCAAAGAACTGACATGATACCAACCATGAAGCCTATTGGTTTGATTATTTTTTATTAAGTAATATTTATAATATCCATAAGGTAATTTGATATTTTGGCTTATTGCAATATTATTGAACTCTGTGTTTGATAATTGAAC
>CAZIAD010000087.1:0-8106 GCA_964537555.1 uncultured Brevinematales bacterium | reverse complement strand
CCGGGATATCACCCCGATCTTTCCGGGCTTGTGGATCTTAGCCGGCATGATTCCGATCTTGGACTTTCCGGGAGAGATCAGTCCGGGACAGTTAGGCCCGATGAGGCGCTGGCCGTTGGCTTTTACCATGTGGTAGAGCTCCAGCATTTCCAGCACCGGGACTCCCTCTGTGATACACACGATAAGAGCGACGCCAGCTTCGGCGGCTTCTTTTACTGCAGCATAGGCATAGGGTGCCGGGACAAATATCACACTGGCATCTACCCTGAGATCCTTTTGGGTATCTTTTATACTATTATATACCGGTATTCCATCGACTTCCTGTCCCCCCTTTCCCGGGGTGACTCCAGCTACTATGAGTGTGCCGTCTGCAGCCATGGTACGGGCATGGAAGGACCCGTCTCTACCGGTGATGCCCTGTACTACTACCTGGGTATTTTCATCTATTAATATACTCATGCTATTATCCCTTTCCCTTACTCAGTGCCACCACCTGTTCTACTGCAGAGCCCAGATCAGACATTACTTTTATCCCGGCATCAGTCAGGATCTTCCTGCCTTCATTATCATTTGTACCTATGAGGCGTATGACCAGAGGGAGCTCTATATCGATCTGATCCATGGCCAGAATAATACCTTTGGCAATATCATCACAGCGAGTGATCCCTCCGAAAATATTGATAAGTATGGCTTTTACCCTGGGATTACCCGTGATGATCCTGAGGGCATTGAGGACCTTATTGGGATTGGAGCTGCCTCCCACATCCAGAAAGTTTGCCGGATCTCCCCCGGCCAGCTTAATGAGGTCCATAGTGGCCATAGCCAGGCCGGCCCCGTTCACTATACAGCCTATATCCCCATCCATGCTGACAAAGCTCAGGCCCCATTTTTTAGCCTCCACCTCATCCGCACTTTCCTCTTCAGGGTTTTTCAGGGCCTGTATGTCCGGGTGCTTATACGGGGCATTGTCATCAAAATTGATCTTGGCATCCAGAGCAGCCAGCTTTCTCCCCTGCACCAGGGCATAGGGGTTTATCTCCACCAGGGAGCAGTCCTTTTCCTGAAACAGCTGATACAGCTTAAGGAGCGTATGTTTAGCCTGACTGAATAATTCCGGGTCATCAAATACTTTTTTCAGATGGCTGTCCAGATCTTTCTGATCTATCCCCTTATGGGGAAATAAGGAGAATTTTATTATCTCTTCAGGTTTATTCACAGCGAGGTCTTCAATATCCACTCCCCCGGCCTTACTGATCATGACTACTACAGACTTGGAGCTGCGGTCCAGGACCAGGCCCAGGTAATATTCTTTTTCTATCACTGAGGCGGGCGTGACCATGATTTTTTGTACAGGCAGGCCTTTGATAGTGAGTGAGAATATCTGCTCTGCAATGGCTCCGGCCTGAGCAGGGCTGTCTGCGAGCTTGACCCCACCGGCTTTACCCCGGCCTCCTACCAGTACCTGAGCTTTGAACACGGTCTTTCCCGGAAATGCTGCAGCGGCCGACTCTGCTTCTGCAGCTGAAGTAATGATCTTATGCTCAAATACGGGGATATCATAAGCCTGAAACAGCTCTTTTCCCTGGTATTCATGAATCTTCATATTAGCTACCCCTTATCATGTATAGACTGGCCCCGTTCTTCCCGGTATTTTTTGATCTTGTTCTTAGTCAGATTAATGAGCTTGGTGATCTTAATATCCCGGGGGCATACCTTGGTACAGGCAAAGTGATTGTCACAGGACCACACCCCGTTAGGCTGATCCAGGATATCGATCCGCTCTTCCAGTCCCTTTTCCCGGCTGTCAAACACAAAGCGGGCCGCCTGGACCAGGGCTGCCGGGCCCAGAAAGTCCGGATTAGTGTCCAGGACCGGACAGGCCGAATAACAGGCCCCGCAGTTTATACACTTGGTGGCATCATCAAATTCCAGCCTGTCTTTCTGACTCTGATAGTATTCTTTTTCTTTGATAGCTTCTTTAGGAACAAAATAGGGCCGGACCGAGCGGAACTTAGCCAGAAATTCGCTCTGATCCACCATGAGGTCTTTTTGTACCGGGAGGTGATTGAGCGGTTTTATAGTGATGACATCCTGGTCCTTTTGAGCCACATCCTGAATGAGTGTCTTACAGGCCAGGCGCTCCTTACCGTTTATGATCATAGCATCACTACCGCATACCCCATGAGCACAGCTCTTCCGGAAACCCAGGCTCCCATCGATATTTCGGTAAATATTCATAAGAGCATCCAGGACCCGGTCCGTTTTGGTCACCTTCAGAGGGTATCTTTCCGTACGGGCCTGTTTATCTTTTTCAGGATGAAAACGTTGTATTTCTAATATGACTTCCATACTTTCTCCTCTTAATATACCCGGGGTTTGGGAGCCCAGCGGCTGGTATCTACAGATTTATAATCGATGTTGATACTGTCTTCTTTATAGTGTGACAGGCTGTGTTTGAGCCACTTTTCATCATCGCGATCAGGGAAATCCTCCCGGGAATGTGCCCCCCGGCTTTCCTGACGGTTGAGAGCGGCCGCTGCTGTATGCAGAGACAGATCAAGCAGGTTTTCCAGCTCCAGTATAGACAGGACTTCGGCATTAAAGTCCTTACTGCTGTCCTCGACCCGCACTTCCTGAAAGTCCTGGCGCAGCTTCTGTATATCATTTACGGCCTGCTGCATATCTTTTTGAGTACGGTATACTCCCACATTTCGCATCATGGTATCCTGCATTTGCCTGAAGAGCGGGCCTGGATGCTTCCCTTTTTCAGACTTAAGCCGCTTGATACGCTCTACCCAGGGTTTGTCAGCATCAGCCGGGATAGCACCGAAATCAGTTTTTTTCACATATTCTATCATGCTCTTTCCGGCCCGGCGTCCGAATACGATGAGGTCTACCAGGGAATTTGTCCCCAGGCGATTGGCCCCGTGCACAGATACACAGGCACATTCACCGGCGGCAAAGATACCTTCATACCTGATCTTACCGGTTGTGACCTGGCAATTGATATCGGTGGGAATGCCTCCCATAGCATAATGAGCAGTAGGCTGTACCGGCATGGGCTCTTCAGCAGGGTCGATACCCAGATAGGTCTTGCAGAAATCCGCAATATCCGGGATCTTGGCCTCTACTACTTCACGGCCCAGGTGGCTGGCATCCAGGAGTACATAATCATCCATCTGGCGGTCTCCCTTCATGCCCCGGCCCTCAGCGATCTCAGTCATAATAGCCCGGCTCACCATGTCCCGGGGAGCCAGGTCCAGCATAGAGGGAGCATAGCGTTCCATAAAGCGCTCCCCGTTGCGGTTCTTCAGGATACCCCCTTCACCTCGTACCCCTTCTGTGATGAGTATACCCATATCTTTGATGCCGGTGGGGTGAAACTGGAAGAATTCCATGTCCATGAGGGGGATACCCCTGCGGGCCAGGATGGCAGGGCCGTCCCCGGTATTGGCATAGGCATTGGAGGTGATCTTGAACATGCGTCCAAATCCTCCGGTGGCGAACAGGACAGCTTTAGTCCTGAAGATGTGTACCTCCCCGCTAGCCAGTTCAAATACCAGCAGCCCGGCAATAGTATTTCCATTCATGATGATATCCACGACCTGGAATTCATTAAAGAATGCCACCTCGTTCTTGACGCATTGCTGATACAAAGTCTGTAAAATCATGTGACCGGTACGGTCAGCCGCATAACAGGAGCGATGAACCGGTGCTTCCCCGAACTGGCGGGTATGTCCCCCAAAACGGCGCTGATCTATCTTACCTTCCGGAGTCCGGCTAAAGGGCAGCCCCCGGTTTTCCAGGTCATATACAGCATGAATGGCTTCTTCAGCCAGGATGAGGGCAGCCTGCTGGTCTACCAGGTAGTCACCTCCTTTGACTGTGTCAAAGGCATGCCACTCAGGCTTGTCTTCATCTACATTTCCCAGGGCAGCACCGATCCCACCCTGGGCAGCTCCGGTATGGCTGCGCTGGGGATAGAGCTTGGACACTACGGCAGTCCGGGCTCCCTGGCTGGCTTCCAGGGCGGCATAAAGGCCGGCCCCCCCGGCTCCTACTATGACCACGTCAAACTCATACAGCATATGACTCTCCTGATTAATTATAGGCGACTAACAAAATTTAAATTCTACACAATTAGTAGTTTTATCATACCATCGCTTGAAAAAAAATGCTAATATCAGGGGGAATTTTTTTAATATTCACAGTGAGAATAAGGTATTTGAGAATTCGCTATTAAATCAGCAGGCCTCCAGAACTTGTGCCGCTCAGAGAGAATAATTATAATAAAGCACTGTTTTTAATACATAATTAAACGGAGAAAAACCCCTGGAACCCTTATTTTTTCACTGCACAGGGAATATACCACATTTTATGCCGGGGCAGAGTACCTTCGGTATTCAGACCTTATCCCCATGAAAATTTTTTTTATTATTCTGGCCATTCTGGCATCAGTATACACAGCAATCAGGCCCATACAAGCCGGAAAGATCAGACTGGATATACTGAGCGGCCCTCTTTTATTCCTGGGGCTGCTCATTCTGAGTGGGATTATTGATTTTTCAATTGTTAAGCAGGGAATCCTGGGTAGTGGCAGCCTCAGGCCCTGGGAGATCATCATTATCTTTTACAGTGTAGCCTATGTCAGCATTAGTGTCGACCTGTCGGGGATTCTGGATTTTTTTGCTTTCAGGATCGTACGCCGAGCCGGGGGGAAGGGACTCCTGCTGTTTGTTCTGTTTTATCTGTTTGCTTCCCTGCTAACTATCTTCACCTCAAATGATATTGTGATACTGACCCTAACCCCTATCATTTTTTACCTGAAGAAACACTCTGATATAGAGATCATGCCCCTGCTTTTCGCAGAGTTTTTCGGTGCGAATACTCTGAGTATGCTGCTTTATATTGGAAATCCCACAAATATCATAGTAGGCAATGCTTTGGGACTGAGTTTCACAGAATTCACCCGCATAATGGCCCTCCCCACCCTTGCAGCCGCCCTCTTAAATCTAATATTGCTATTCCTAGTGTTTAGAAAGTCAATTACCCGGAAGTATGCACTGAAGCAGGAGCAGAAAATCAGCCTGCGTAACTCCTACGATGCTCTGGCCAGTACCGGGCTGCTTATCCTGATGCTGGTTAGCCTGATCTTTTCTCAGCGTCTGGGACTGAAGATCTGGTGGATTACGGCTGGTTTTGCCGGCATCTACATCCTGGAAGACCTGTTTTTCAGCAGTCTTTACATAATTAAAAACCCCCGGCTCTACCTGACTGAGCTGAGCAGTGATATGAATGAGATATATGCACTCTACGGCTTTCCTTCAAACCGTTATGATCTGTTTGTGATACTAAAGCGTATGCCCTGGAAGATCCTGCCCTTCCTGCTCACTATTTTTATCCTGGTCAGCGGTCTGGCCCGTTATGGCTGGGTGGAGCAGATGGCCTCTTTACTCTCACACTGGTCACACAGCCCTTTGAGCAGTATTTTTGTAAACGGGAGCCTGGCTTTTTTCCTGTCCAACCTGATCAACAATCAGCCCGCCACAGTCCTGTATAGCACTATCCTGGCTCACCCTTCATTCTCCGCCTCCTCCCTCAGTCGCAGTGGTGCAGCCTATGCCCTTATCATTGCTTCAAACCTGGGAGCCAATCTCACCCTGATAGGTGCCCTGGCTGGTATCATGTGGGAAAAGATATTGCAGGAAAAAGGGGTCATCATCCGCTACCGCGATTTTCTCAGGACAGGAATTCTGATAACGCCCCTGGTCTTCATTATTACTCTTCTGATACTGGCTTGTATAATTTAATAGAGAAGTATAGATTTACTTTTCTGAATACTTCTTTATAATGAATTAATATCTATCAAGGAGAGAAACTATGGCTGACTCTTTTTACAAAGTAATAAAAGGGGTGAAGTATGACCGTTCCATCCTGAACCGGGCCGACGAACTGATAAAAGGGCAGGGGGATGGTAGAATATCCCGGGATGATATACGACTACTATTTGAAGAGACCAAGGATGGCCCCGGCATAACTGAAACGGAATATAAGACTCTGGATTACATTGCTGATAATTATAACATGACTGATGCGGCCCGGGAATGGTTAAAATCTGCCCTCAAAGGACATAAGCCTGCTTTTTCTGAAAGCTCTACCGGAGGAGGAACAGACAAGAAAAGGAAAGGTATGCCTCAGTGGCTGAAGATCCTGCTTATCATACTAATCATATTAATAATTATCATCATTCTCCTATGCCTCAGCAAGAGTTGTACTGCCAGGGACACCACCGTCAGCCCTGCTGTCAACACTAATGAAGTGGTAAAACAAAATCTTGCGGAGTCCCCTCAGGAAAAAACCAGTACCCAGGCCCTGGATTCCGGTATATATACTGTTAAACAGGGAGATAGACTTACAGACATCGGGTACCGTTTCTATTCCAACAAAAATGACTGGATACTGATCTATAGGGAAAATAAAGCCCAGATCGAGGATGAAGATATCATCCAGCCCGGTCAAAAATTTATTATTCCTCAAAAATAAATATTTCAAACTCAACTGACCCGTCTTGAACAAAGGGGGGTTTTTCTTTGGAAAAAGTCCCCGGTTTGCTTAGTTCCTGCCGATATGATATAATAATTGCGGATTTTTTTATTGTTTCAGTGATAAATGTATGTATAAGGAACTATTTTGACTCAAAATATAAATATTATAAAAGTATTCTACGCTCTGTCTCTGGCCTTCCTGATCAATCTGGTATTGCCTCATGCCACAGCCCTGGCTCAGAAAGCATTATTTGCGAATAGCTCAGAAGCGGCAGAGCCCGATCCCCTGTTGGAGTTTTATACCTCTCCCTTTTTGTTTGCCAGTAATCATATCATTGCCTACTACGGGCATCCCAATTCCAAATATATGGGCATACTGGGACGCCACTCCAAGCAGGCTCTCACTAAAATGCTGCTCACAGAAGCCAGTAATTATGATGCCACCAATGGCAGCAAGGGAGTAGTACCAGCTTTATACCTCATTTACGCGACAGCCCAGCCCGAGGGCAGAATAGCCTATCTCAATGACAAGATCATGACTGCCTATATAGAGTACGCCTATTCCAACAGGATGCTGGTCTATATGGACCACCAGATCGGAAAATACGGCCCCGAAAATGCTATAAAGAGGCTGCTGCCCTGGCTCAAGTACCCTAATGTACACATCGCTATCGACCCCGAATGGCGCACGGAGCGGCCTATGAAAGTAGTGGGCCATATCACCGGAGAGGAACTCAATATTGCTCAGGCTATGATGCATGACTATATGCTCAGTAATAATATTCAGGGCATAAAGCAGCTGGTATTCCACCAGTTCAAGGCCCAGATGGTGTGGCATAGGAATAAAGCCCATTCTGAATATTCAAATGTACTGCTGGTACACAGCACTTCGGGCTGGGGCTCTCCTAAATTGAAAAAGGGGACCCATAAATTTAATTCCGAGGCTACCAATATGCCCTATAAAGCATTCAAACTGTGGTATTACCCCGGGATGCAGGTAAAAGGCCTGCATTATGACTCCCCTCTTATGACACCTGCCAGTGTATTAAATCTCAAGCCACAACCCGGACTGATCATCTACCAGTGATGCATTACTTTGTTCAATGATTTTTCTGTAGAGACTATAAGGTTTTGCATTTTCTATGCTCCTCTGTTAATGTATTCCTGTTAAACTGGAGGTTAAAATGATTAAACAGATTTTTTTATATTTGTGCCTGGTCAGTGTTTTTTTATCAGCTTGTGCCAGAAAACAGAATACATCTCTGCAACAGACAGCGGATACTAACTCCCAGATTAGCAGCATGGAACAAAAAACCGTACCCTCTCCCATAAGGGTGGCCATGTCACCCTGGGGCCATGTACAGATCTCCCTGCACAATAAAAAAACCAGATCCTTACTAAGCCTCATCTCCGGCTCTGAAAAAATCCTCTCCTATCATCCCGACTCTCTAGGCAATATGATCATGATAGAAATAGTCCTGGCTATGACTCTGGATATCAGTCAGGATGGCTTTCAGGACCTGACCCTTCTCATTGCAGGTAACGGCCCGGAAGGCAGCAC
>CAZIAD010000086.1:0-8220 GCA_964537555.1 uncultured Brevinematales bacterium | reverse complement strand
AGGAGATTGTATGAACAATCTCCTTTTTTTTAAACTATGTTTTCTTAAAACGATGCGGTAAATAGCGGCATGTTTACACTATCATTATAAGTATAGACTTTGTAGACATCTCCCCGTGAGACAGTTATATCAGGTATGAGGGCATTTTGTAATCTCTTGTTATACCGGTTTTTAAAAGTATAAGGCCTGATCAGACTAAAAGCCAGGGTAGAAGCAAATACGACCACACTAGCCGTATAAAAATCAGCATTCATTCCGTAAGTATAATAATATGAACCATAAGGGTCGTAGCTGTAAGTGTAAAACCAGGACATTTCCTCCAGATAGTAGGCGCTGAGATAGCCCAGACTGATCAAAGCTACACCCCAGTAATCTCCCTGCATCAGACTACCCAGAGTAGGCACTATATTCAATACAGAATAGAACAAAGCATTCTTCTTTTCAAATCTCTTGTATATCAACTGATTGTAATCAGAGGGCAACTGGGCGGCCAGCTTCTTTAATTCATTCTGATGAGTCCACTTCCGTACTTTTCCCTGCTCGATCATCTTTTCCAGTCTGTAAATGGTAGCAGAACGGTCAGTATTATTATTCTGAGAGGGCAGGCCCTGGGGTGACTGTGGATTTTGAAAGCCTGACTGGCCTCCTTCATAGTCTATGCTAAGGAGCTGGTATTTCTGAATGGTCATACGTCCCAGACTGGATTCTATCACTATTACGTTATCTTTTTGCTCTATTACTCTTCCATTGATGACACTGCCGTCTTTGAGTCGTATCAGTTCCGCATGCCCTGTCACCACACCCATACAAATCATTAACATAAAAAAAGCCAAGCGTCTCATGTTCACCTCCACCGCAATGTGTATACATATAATACCACGAAATACCTAAAAATCAGAAATTTTCCACAATTATTTTTTTTGAAAATATAGTTTAACTACTGTTCTTGTAAGGTCTGCCTTATTTGCATTTTTATACTGTGCTTATTATATTTTACCAAGGAGTATATCATGAAGCTGAAAAAAGACCTGGGTTTCTGGGATGTATTTGCCATCACCTCCGGAGCCATGATCAGTTCAGGGATCTTTATCCTGCCTGGGATAGCTTTTTCCCATACCGGCCCCAGTGTCTTTATATCCTATCTGCTGGCCGGGCTCCTGGCTTTATTCGGGGCTTTCAGTATAGTAGAGCTGGCTTCAGCCATGCCCCGGGCCGGGGGAGATTATTTTTTTATCACTCGTAGCATGGGGCCACTGTTCGGTACCGTAGCCGGATTCCTGAGCTGGTTTGCCCTTTCACTTAAGACAGCTTTTGCTATTATCGGGATCTCAGAGATCTTACACCTCTCTTTTGGCCTGGATATCATCTTAAGCTCCAGTGTATTGACTGTAATATTCCTGGCTATCAATATCGTAGGGGTCAGCGCTGCCGGCAAGTTCGAGATCGTGATTGTCCTTCTCCTCTTAGGCCTTATGATCTTCCACCTGATTACCGGGCTGCCCATGATAGATCTGCAGCGCTTTTCTGACTTTGCCCCCCACGGCGTAAATGCTATCTTTCTGACGGCCGGATTTGTATTTGTGGCCTACGGTGGCCTCATGCAGGTAGCCAGTATTTCAGAAGAAGTAAAGAATCCCCGTAAAAACATCCCTATGGGCCTGTTTTCCAGTATTTTTGTGGTGACCCTGTTGTACACCCTGGTCACTATGGTAGCAGTAGGTACAGTCGATGCCGGCCAGCTTTCCGGTAATCTCACTCCTATCGCCAGCTCAGCCCGGAATATTCTGGGTCCTGTGGGGGGATATCTGCTTACTGCAGCGGCACTTTTAGCCTTTATCTCTACCGGTAATGCCGGCATACTGTCTGCTTCGCGTTATCCCTTTGCCCTAAGCCGGGACCAGCTTATTCCTGCCTTTATAGATAAAGTAAACCCCAGGACCGGTACTCCTGTGATCTCTATTTTAATAACCGGGCTCATTATCTTTGCCTCCTTTTTTCTCAAGCTGGAAGTCCTGGTCAAGGCTGCCTCTACGGTAGTCATACTGAGTTATATACTGGCCCAGGTAGCTATCATTGTCCTGAGAGAGAGTCACCTTCAGAATTACCGCCCCAGTTACCGGGCACCCTTCTACCCCTGGCTGCAGATTCTGTCCCTTTTATTATTCAGCCTATTACTGATTGATATAGGCTGGGAAGCTCTTCTGATATCAGGCTCCCTGGTGTTCATCGCTGTCATGATCTATGTCTTATACGGTAAGAGAAAAAACAACAGCCCCTTTGCCATGCTTCGGTTGTTACAGAGATTGACTAACCAGAAGCTAGTGGCGGGTGCAGAGCTGGAGCAGGAACTTAAAGAGATCCTTTCCGAAAGAGATGACATTATTTTTGACCGATTTGATAAGCTGGTTGATTCTGCCATTATCACAGATATGGAAGGGCCCTTCAGCCTGGAAGGACTGGTAGATCATTGTGCCAGCCGACTCTCAGAAGTACTGGACATCAGTCAGGAGGATATCATTGAGCTGCTCCTGGCCCGGGAAGAAGAGAGCAGCACAGCCCTTAATTCCCAGGTGGCAGTGCCTCACATAGTCATTGAGGGAATGAAAAAATTCCGTATTATGATCGTCAGGATAAAGGAAGGGGTACACTTCTCACCCCTATATCCCACCATCAAAGCCGTATTTATACTGGCAGGGACCAGGGATGAACGCCAGTTCCATCTTCAGGCCTTATCTGCCATAGCCCAGATCACTCTCCAGCCCGATTTCATTCATGACTGGATGCAGGCTCAGTCTCCATCGAACCTGAGGGATATTCTGCACCTGGCAGACAGGCAGAGGATAGTCTCTCCTCCAAAGCCAGTCAGTGATCAGCTTTGAAGATAGGGGAAACATCACGAGATTAAAAAACTAAATTGCATGAGTTCTGCAGATGCAAAATATTCTTTTGATTTTTCCTCCGCATCTGATTTGAGCCTGAAAAATCATGTTTCTTCCTGTCATTGACATTCACGAGATTTAATCTAAAATATGCACAATAAAGAAAAGGATGCATCATTGGCACATCTTACCTTTCTGGGGACCGGGACCTCCAATGGGATACCTATGATAGGCTGTGACTGCAGAGTCTGTAGCTCCCCTGACCCCAAAGATAAACGCCTGCGCTGTTCTGCTGTTATTACTACAGACCAGGGAGACCGCTTTCTGATCGATTGCGGCCCTGACTTCCGGCAGCAGGCCCTGACTCATCAGGTGCATCACATAGATGCAGTATTAATATCACATGCCCATTTTGATCACGTGGGGGGCATAGATGAACTGCGCCAGGTTAATTACCTCATGAATGACAGTATTGACTTATACAGTACCCAGCCTCATATTGAGGAGATCAGGGAAAGGGTGTCCTACCTGTTCCGAGATACCCAGATAGGAGGCGGCAAAGCCCGGATCGAGCTGCACAGCCTGGCAGCCAATCAATCACAATTAATAAAGCACACCCCGGTGATACCCCTGTCCATAAAGCACGGAATGCTGGATATACTGGGATTCCGCATCGGAGGCCTGGTCTACATCACTGATGCCAGTACTATCCCCCTTCCCGCCCTGGAGCTCATCCGGAAGGACCCTCCCCGAATTCTGGTGCTCAATGCCCTGCGATATAAACCCCACTCCACACACTTTAACCTGGATCAGGCTCTGGCCCTGGCCCAGGAAATCCAGGCGGAAGAGACATATTATATTCACATGACCCATGATATTCTTCATGCAGAGGTGGATAGCGCTTTGCCACCCCATATACACCTGGCCTATGACGGGTTGAGCCTGGAGTTTTCATCCTGAATCATTATCGCATATCTGACAGCTAAAAAGAAAAGTCCCGGAAAACCCGGGACTTTTTTATTTACAGCTCTTAAATACTTTTACAAATTCCCGTATCTTATCCGGGTCTTTTACCCCTTTAGAGGACTCCAGACTGCTGGACAGATCCAGGGCATAGGGCCTGATCATTGACAGGATGTCGGATACATTGTGTATCGTGATACCGCCTGACAGGATGAGCTTCTGCCTGATAAATAGCTTCTGAGCATCACTAAAGTCCTGCCCCAGGTCCAGGGTGCGTCCGGTCCCGCCATATTCAGAGGGGTCAAATCTATCAATTAAAAAATTACTGACCCCACGTTCTGTAAGGCCGTCCAGGTGAGATCCATCCAGCCGTTCCAGACGGCGGACCAGTACTATGGGGAGAGCTGTGTGTTGACGCAGCTTATCCACAAATGCCTGGTCCTGATCTCCATGGAGCTGTATGGTATCCAGTCCGGCCTCCCGGATAATGTGTAATATCTCATCCGGACTCTGTCTGACAAATACCCCTGCCTTGTTGACAAAAGCCGGCAGTTTACTGCAGATCTCCCTCACACTTGCAGGGCTGACATAGCGGGGTGATTCAGGGTGAAAGATAAATCCTATGGCATCTACCCCCAGTTCTACCAGCAATGAGGCGATCTCAGGAGTAGATATTCCGCATATCTTTAATCTTGTTGTCATAGGTTTAATACGCTGACTTTACCTTTTCCATTCCCAGGACCAGGATAGCCATGGTGAGGATCTGTCTGATATCTACTGAATTATCCACTATCTCCAGGTCAAATTTCTTTTTATACCAGGCAAAACGGCCTTTCAAATGAGCTACCACTCTGCCTTGTATCCTGATTTCAAATTCCGGCTGCACAAAGGCTATCATCCGGCTGGCAAAGATCTTCCCAACCTGCTCAATAGACCCGATTACCTGTTGGTTCATGTCCAGCAGGTTATAGTTGGTACTCCAGATAGATTTCAGAAAATATTTTACATAGCCAATCTTCTGGCCTTGTCTGATATCTGTGACCAGATATACCGCTCCCAGTCTTTCTTTAAAGGATTTGGCATTTTTTATTAATTCAAAATCCTGGATTATAGAGAGCATTTCATGCTGCATCTCTTTATCACTGAATACTTTTAATCCTTTCCATTTTATCAAACGTGATTTAGCATAAAGGAGCAAATTTTGCTTTTGTTCATCATATATCTCTACCGTACCCATACTAAACGCACCCATTTCCATATAGAAATGGTTTCTTGACTTCAGATTTTCCCACTCCATAATTCGTATCCTCCAGATTTAGTATTAGATTGTAGCTTGATTTGTGGTAATTGGCAATTAACGGCGTCTGGCCTTAGGCTGACTAAAGATCTGAGTTAGGGCATTTTTCATTTCTTCAAAACTGTTCTTTTCAAAGATTCCCTGCCTCAGAAAAGTATTGATAGCTTCTATGTGTGCTACTGCATAGTCTACTTTGGGATTGGCTCCCCTGACATAGGCCCCGATATTGATGAGGTCTTCGGCATCCTTGTAATAGGCCAGACATTCCCTGAGTAGATTGACCAGATCCTTGTGTTCCTGATCCGCTACTTCTACCATGAGACGGCTTACCGATGCCAGTATATCTATAGAGGGGTAGTGGTTTTGTGCAGCCATAGCCCGGGACAGCACGATATGGCCATCCAGGATTCCTCTTACAGCATCAGATATAGGTTCATTGACATCATCCCCTTCTACCAGGACGGTATAGAATGCGGTGATGGTACCCTTGTCACTGGCCCCGGTACGTTCCAGAAGGCGGGGCAGTACCGAAAAGACTGAGGGGGGGTATCCCTTGGTGGCAGGAGGCTCCCCTACAGCCAGGCCGACTTCACGCTGGGCCATGGCAAATCGGGTCACGGAATCCATCATGAACATCACATCTTTGCCCTGGTCACGGAAATATTCTGCTATGGCAGTGGCCACATAGGCTCCCCGGATGCGCAGCATAGGCGGTTCATTTCCAGTCACTACCACTACCACAGAGCGCTTCAGTCCTTCCTCTCCCAGGTCACGTTCTATAAACTCACGGACTTCACGTCCCCGTTCTCCTATGAGTGCGATCACGTTGACATCGGCATTGGTGTTCCGGGCTATCATGCCCATGAGAGTGGATTTACCCACACCTGATCCCGAAAAGATACCTATACGCTGGCCTTTGCCCACTGTAAGACATCCGTCTATAGCCCGTACCCCGGTAGTGATAGGCTCAGTGATGCGCTGCCTGTCATAGGCTGAGGGGGGATTATTATCCACGGGGTATTTTAAGAGGGTGCGCAGATCGCCCATTCCATCGATGGGAAACCCATCCCCGGACAAGGTGCGGCCCAGGAGTTCATCTCCTACCGGTACTTCCATCTTATGGCCCAGATTGGTGATCCGGTAGCCGGGGGATATACCCTTGGTATCCTGAAAAGGCATGATCAGGGTCTTTTTATCTTTAAAGCCTACTACTTCAGCCAGGACTTTTTTACCTTCATCATTTTGGATGCGGCACACATCTCCTATGCGGGAAAAGGGGCCGATAGATTCGATTGAGATTCCTACCAGATTAGACACTTTACCGATGGTCTTTATGGGGACACTTCTTTTGAGGGCGTTTTCATATTTGCTAAAGATATCCATGACTATTCCCGCTCAGTTTCATCGTCATTGAGGGCTGACAGGCTATCCAGATCTACCAGTTCCTCAAAAGCTACCTCATCCATGGGCTCATCAGGACTAATGATTTCTGCATCCAGAGTCTCCGTCTCATCCTGGAAAGGGCCGTCATTGAGCAGTTCTGCTTCATGATCATCTGAGATCAGCATACTTTGTTCCAGGCTGTTATCCATATCATCAGGTAGAAAATCTTCTGTGTCCCGGGGAGTTTCCACTTCTTTAGTCATGGGTACTTCTTCACGGGGGGGTTGTTGCGCAGGAGCCTGGGGAGGAGTCTCTACTCTCTCTTCCTTCTTTTCAGGAGGAGGGCTTACTGATGCCGGAGCCGGAATGATCACATCCGAGGTATTGTCCCAGTAGGGGTTACCCACCACTTTAGACTCTTTGCCCTCCACAGGGCTGGCGGGAGGCACTTCCGGCAGATCCTGGGCTTCATCCTGAGCTTTTTGAGCCCTGGAGCTGAGAGGCCGTTTGATATTGGAGCTTACCTTTACCGGCATGTAGTATTTTATCTGTTCCTGTATATCATCGAGCTGAGTAGCAATGGTAGCATCGATCTCTCCGAGGTCGGTCTCAATATAGACCCCGCCCCGTCCTACCGATGGATTTTCCAGGAATTTAACCTGGGGATTACCCTCGATCATCTTGATCAGTTCTTTTTTATTTTCCAGGGTATAATTGAAATCATCCGGATTGACATGGATAAAGACCTGCATAGCTCCCCTGACCAGGGACAGGGCTTCTTTTACATTATGGATGACCATATCCTTGTCTTCCTGGGTCAGCTTTTTTACTACTTTTTCGACCATAGTCATGACCAGGTTTATGATCTGCCGTTCTGAATGCACAAAGATCCGTTCTCTTTCATCCATAGAGGCATCTATGACAGAGTGGAGGCGTTCCACCATGTGAGCCACTTCTTTACGGGCTTCATTAAAACCTTCCATTTTCCCCTGTTCGTAGCCTTTTTTCTTGGCTTCTTCGAGAATACTATTGGTCTTTTCCTCGGCTTCCTGGACTTTCTGCAGGGCTTCATTCTGGGCCTTGCTGATGATCTCCTGGGATTCATGATCCTGTTCTACCAGGACCTGTTCCTTTTCATCCAGAGAGCTCTGCACCCGGTCAAAGGCAGATTTCTCGGCCTGTTTTATAAGCCGTTCTGCTTCCGCTTCTGCTTTTTCAATGATCTCTTCCGCTTCAGTCTCGGATTTCTCCAGCTTGATATCGAGATCCTGTTCCAGTTTACGTATTTCATTGCGTAATTCTTCTATACGGGAACTGGATTCATCGATCTCCTGTTCCTTGGTCTTACGGAATACCTTAGGAGCATGTACGATGTATTTAGAACTCTCGACAGTATACTGGCCTGAACGTAGGATCTTCTGAGTACTCTTAAGGTTATCTGCCATATTCTATGCCTGCTTATACTACTATTTCGTCTTCCGCACCACGAGACAGTACGATTTCTCCCTGCTCTTCCAGCTTTCTGATGATATTTACGATCTTCTGCTGGGCTTCTTCCACGTCCTTGAGACGTATAGGGCCCATGTACTCCATATCTTCCTTAAGCATCTGGGCGGCTCTCTTAGACATATTTCGGAATATCTTATCCTGAACTTCAGGATCTACCGCTTTGAGGGCTTTGGCCAGGTCAGAAGTATC
>CAZIAD010000085.1:0-8231 GCA_964537555.1 uncultured Brevinematales bacterium | reverse complement strand
ACCAAAAAAACCCATTGCTCCAAGCAGAATTAAAACTCCTGAAAGTACATTCAACATCCTGATTTTTTTTGAAGCAGCTTTTGTCACAAACATAAAAATCACGGCTGAAATAAAAAAAATGAAAAATAAGACTGAAACAATCGTACCAAAATTGAATAACAACTGTACTCCTCTGTTTGTCTGTAAAAAGCACCCCCTTCTCTCAAAGGGGGCACTCACTTTTGACTATCGACTGATGACTATCGACTATTTAATGACCACATCCTTCTGATACAGTGTCCCGAATACCTCCGGGGCATACATCTCCTCCGCCCTGAGCTGGGGAACCTCGTAGTTACCCCCAGTAGTAGCCCGGACCACATAGGTCAGCTCGTGACTGCCTTTGTTCAGGTAATCGGACAGGAACAGGACTTTATCCTTGTACTGCTCCACATGGTAGAAGCTGCCCCACCACTGGTCGGTACCGGTCTGTACACCTTTTTCATTTTCCTCGGTGGCAAAGTCCAGGTTTACGGGTTCAAAACCGGCGGGCAGAGAATCATTGACCACCGCAAAGGTGCGGTCCTTGGGGGTATAGACCTTGATCTTTACAATATAGCGCTGGCCCCGTTTAAACACATTGTCTTTGATTTCAGCTCCCGTAGAATAATCATAGATCTTCTTTTCCAGGGAGAATCCCAGGTCCCGTCGCACCGGGTATTGTTTGAGTAGGTACTGGTACTGTATGAGGTAATAGAGCCGTCCCTTACCTGCTTTAGTCAGCTCAAACTGGATCTGGTCCTGATCCTGATCCTTGATCTTAAAGCCCTTGCTCAGCACGGGAGCGGTACGGGACTCGAACATCTGTCTCAGGAGGGTATAGCCGTCTACCCTGACGGTGGCCAGGAAATTAGGCTCTTCTTTTTCAAATTTATTCAGATAAGTAGACATAGCATAGAAGACAATGGCATTGGCATGGGTAGTCTCCCAGTGGGCTGCCTTACGGGCCCGGATGAGCCACTTGATGACTTTGTAGCTGTCGGCAAACTCAGTATCCGACTCCACCAGGGCCTGTAGTACCAGAGAGGTGGTGACCACATTGTCATAATAGAACCAGCCCCAGTCGTCGTAGGCTTCAAAATAGAGGGTCTGCGCTTCCAGCCGGGCCCGGCTCAACAGGTGAGCTGCCAGCTCTTCTTTTATCTTATCAGCTCCGCTGAACTGGCTGTAGTGAGCCGCTGTTTTCAAGAGATATGCCCAGGCGGCCAGGTTGTCTTCGCCCTTGTTTTTAAGCTCCAGCTGCAGACTCTTCAGGGTAGGCACATTCTGATAGCCATTCATGGAGGCCACATAGAGGGCATAGGCCCGGGTCAGGGTCGAATAATAGGTGGAATAATTCCATCGGGAGCGGAAATCTCCTTTGCCATTGGCAATATCTTTGACATAGCGGGTTGCCTTATCCAGAAGAGCCTGAGAGACGGTATAGCCTTTTTGTTTAGCAATATTAAGGATAAAAGTAGTATAGACGCTGAGATAGGGATAGGGGCCATATCCTCCGGGATAATAACTGAAACCATTGTTGCTCCAGTATTTAGGAATCAGATTTATAGTATCCTGGACTATGGCTCTCAGTTCAGCTGCAGTCTTGTCCTGGAGAAGCCCCTGTTTGGTAATGATCTCTTCTCCCAGAAGCAGAGGCAGTATCTGGGAACATCTCTGCTCCAGACAGCCGTAGGGGTACTTGATCAGGTAGTCCACATTACCCTTCAGCTCAGAAAAAGCGGAGGGAGACAGGTCTACCTGTATGCGGCTCATGTCTCTCCACACATTATCGGAAATCTTTATAGTCTCTTTGGCAGAGTCCTCGGTATATTTATAGAGGGCTGTAGTCTCATACATCTTGGGCATTTCCAGAGGAATAGAGGTCTCTATACCATCCCCCAACTTTCCGCTAGTAGCTACTATCTTAAATTTCAATTTATCCTTGACGGTATTAGGGACCCGGAAATTAAACAGTACCTCAGCCGAGCCATTCTGGGGAATTTTCACCTTTTTTACATTGGCCCCGATATACTCTATGGGTTTTTCACCCTGCAGGGTCACTGTGATCTCGGCATCTTTTCCGCTATAGTTATAGACCATTCCCCCTGCTTCCACGGTGTCCTTGATGCGCAGGAACTGAGGCAGGGTCGGCAGAAGCATGAGAGGCTTGGATACGGCGAATTCCTCCTCCCCGCTGCCGAATTGAGATTGTTTAGTATGTGCGACCGCCATTACTACAAAGGAGGTGAGATTGTCCGGAACTGTGAAGCTCAGTGTGGCTTTTTTACCCTTTGTGACAATGACCCGTGCGTTATAAAAGGCAGTGGTCTTAAAGTTGGAGCGTGGTACTATCATGCCGTCCTTACCGCTGCCGTTCACGCTGGGCAGGTCTCCTCCCCCTCCTATTACTTCGCCCTTTTCCGCCAGGTAGCGCTGCCCTACTATGAGCTCGGTCATCTCTCGGGTGGTGACCGCCAGGGGACGGGGAGCATAGAAGACAGAGAGAGGGTCTGGCATACGGTAGTTGACCAGGTTCAGCACCCCTTTGTCCACTACGGCCAGGACTACTTCACCTTCCGCGGGATCACCCTTATAATCCCTGAGGTCTACCGTGACCGTAGCCTTCTGGCCCGGTTCATATTTCTTTTTATCAGAACTGAGTATGATATTCAGCTTCTTTTCTTTAGGGATCACTTTGAGATCTATGAGCCCCATGCGGAAAGAGGGTCGGGACAGATCTTCACCCCACTCATCGACATTGCCCTTACCGGTACGTCCGGCATAGAGCATGACCGAGATATACATATTGGGGATAAATTCCTCAGTGATCTTTACGGGTAGGATGAGCATAGAGTCAGACACCTCGATGCGTTCTACTTTGTGGAATTTTTCTCTCTCATAGGTGATCACAGCTGTGGCAGTCTTGTAGGGATTTTTTACCAGGATACGGGCTTCGTCGCCTACTTCGTATTCCTGCTTGTCGCTTTCTACATCGAGGTAGTAGCCGTCATCCATGCGCCAGCCTATAGAGCCCTTACCTAATGCATAAAAGCTGTACTCACTCATAGCCTCATGGCCCCGTACTACGGTTTTTACTCTGGCTTTGTAGTACCCGGGGTCGGATACCGTGAGGCTCACAGTCTTGCGGCCCAGGGACAGGGTCTGGGAGCTCACCACTTCCTTTTCCAGGACCCATTCCCAGGACAGACGCCCATTGACTCCGGCTCTCTTCACACTCTTCCAGTCCCATTTGATGAGCTCCAGGATTACCTTTTGAGTATCCAGGATATGCTCCTCGGGATCGATGGCAATGAGATGCATATCAAATGCCTTTCCAGCATCCACAAAGTACTGATCCATGTACATCCCGATCTGCACGGGGTTATAAAGGCCGATACCGGAACGGGCACCGTAGACGGTGGACTTGTCATCCAGCTCAGTAGAGCCGGAGAAAGTGATGAGCCCGTCCCCTTTAAAGTCATCTTTAGCCAGGAGGCTGGAGACACTGAGTTTTCCATTTTTATCCGGCATGAGCTTCCCGGAATCCAGGGTAAAGGAATAATCCCTCCGGTCCTGTTCATCCCAGTAATCCACCCCGAAACTGTATTTCTTAAAGTTTTTAGAATAGAAAGTAGCAGGCTCTACATTTATCTTATAGTTAATGGGCTTGATCACAGGGGCACCGAACAGGTACCATCCGATCAGGTCCCCCTTAAACTCCTGGCCCCACTGGTAATTGGCCTGCAGAGGGATGATCTTCATCTCGGCCTTGGCCGGCTTGTAATCCTCTACCCTGAAGGTGAGAGAGCTGACATAATCATTGTCCAGATAGGCATACACACTGTAAAAGCCGCTGGGAGCATCTGAGGGCAGATGGATAGTAGAATGGGTGCCTCCCCAGCTGTCGAAATAGGCAGTATAATTGGTGAGCTCTTCTCCCCGGCTGTTGTTAATGGTAAATTTATAGGCTTTATTATTGCGTACATCATTGATGACCCAGTTATCCATAGCCCGGTATCTGACAATACCCTTTAACTCGACCTCTTCACCAGCCTTGTATAGATAACGTTCGGTAAAGAGCTGGAGCCGGGCCTGATTATAATTATACTCGTCACCCCAGCGTACTGTAGATGCTGAATAATTCAGGCCGTAACTGCCTTTGTAGTCCACGGCAATAAAAGGATAAAACTCCTGGTCATTTTCATATTTCAGGACCCCCTGCCCGTCAGTAAGGCCTTTTTTCACCAGATTCTTACCCTGCACTTCGTAGACAATAGCATCTTTTACGGGAGCATTGCTTTTCAGATTGCGCACAAACACCACTACTTCATAAGGAGAAGCTTTTACACTTACCCCCAGGTCGGTATAGAGAATATCCCCTTTTTCGTATTCACTGCTGTATTCTGTAGGGTTTTCCCGGTCTGGCACAAATTTGAACAATAAAAGCCCGGATTTTGAATTGATGTGTTTGGCCATGTCATAGCGGTAGTTGTAAAAACGGTCCCAGCTCCACTTCACATCCAGCTTCTCGGTACTGGCGTTATTATCCAGGTAGACATTCCGTTCATTCCAGTCCAATTGCAGATATTCAATCATATCTTCCAGACGGGATAGATACTTATAGCGAATACTAAAACCGGACACATTTCTGATCTTAAGAGGCAGGATGGCCTCCATATAACTCTCCATGACCATATAGCCGGTGGGTACATTAAAATAGGACCACAGATGATCGAAGGTGATCCCTGCATTGACTTCTGAAGTAAAGCTCTGCCCGTAAATATCCTTAAAAGGGCCCTGAAGGCTGATCTTGTAGGATTTACCCCCTGAGAAACTGCCCTCTACATAAATAAACCTGCCGCTCACACTGAACTTAAGGTCATCCACGGCGGGAACTGAGCTGACTCTGATAGAAGAGAGTTTTTCATGTATATCATTGTTAAACTCAAAGCGCACTGAAGAATTAGGATAGTAGTTTCCTTCATAATCACTGGAGCTGAATGAGACAAACTTAAAGGGGTAATAGGTATGATAATTCTGAGAATAAGTGCGTTCTGAACCCAGGTTTCCTTCACTCCCCATGAGTCCGGACTGGATCCTGACATCGTATTTCAGGGCGGGTGTCAGCCCCTGGGGAAAGGCATACCAGGTACTGAGATTGGTCTGGACAGTCGCAAAAACTGTATCCACAGTGGTCTTCACAGTATTAGTAGAGATCTGTGGTACCAGCCTGTATTCATAGCTTGTGCTTCTGTTACCGATGCTCAGTGATTTCTTAAGTTCTGTATATGTGGTATCCTGGTTCAGATAAATGGATATCATGGGTTTTAATTCCTGGCCGGAACAATAGACAGAGGACACATAAATACGGGAAGTATTGTAGATATATTGATCATTCCTGACCTGGGTATAGTTTATCCTGGTATCTACCGGCCGGTTCTGCAGGTCTTTGATGGCAGAGGCATTGATGTTTACAGTATAACGGGTGGACCGGGCAGGACGTTCTTCAAACACATAAGCCAGGGACTGATTGTCAATGACCCGGATCTTCCCCTTAAGAGCGGGGCTGATACTGATTTTTACTTTTTTGTTAATATCACTGAGCATGGTATCATAATCTGACAGGTCAACGATAGGCCCGCTGAAAGTGACATTGAGCTCCCCGTACTGGCCCACTTTGGTAGACACTTCGTGCTCGGTCTCCGCGGGAATGATCACAATATTTTTTGCGGCCTGTACTACCCCCCAGGCGAGAACCAACCCGGCAGTGACACATAAAATCGAAATAATCCCAATACGTCTGATCCTGACCATAATGCCCTCCTCTATGCTAAATCATAGACCAGTATAGTGTAGCTGTCAATTTTTAGGTAGTGCACTATTGAGAGGAAGAAGTTAGGGCTTAAAGTACTTTTTTGAGGATGCGGGGATAAAATAGTCCCTTCAGGATCATATCGGTCTCATGGATCTGGCCCCAGCTGCTATAGTCAGAACGCAACTGGGCCAGGGTGGCAGTAGCCATCTGGACATTGACATCCACACCGCATAGTGCACTGACCAGCTCTTCCATGCCGGGATTATGAGCTATGATCATGACACTGTCACATTCTGCAGGACACTGCGCTATCACCGACAACAAAGCAGGTGCTGCTGCCAGGTAAAGATGGGGTATAGTCTCTGTTTTTAATCCCTGGACATCCCAGGTAGAGGAAACTCCCTGCCAGGTCTCCTGAGCCCGTCTGGCAGGAGAAATATAGATATGCTGGGGTATGATATCGGCATTTTTAATGAAGCGGCCCATAAGCAGGGCATCTGCCCTCCCTCTGTCGTTCAGAGGCCGGTCACTATCATTCATTCCATCCTGAGACCAGTCTGATTTGGCATGCCTGAGAATCAGTAATTCTTTCATGATAAGCTTCCACGTTTGATTTAAGGGCCGGTGTTAGTACAGGATCTCTTCGATATTACTGGCATGCCTCAGGGCTGAGCGGACCGGGTTGGCATATATATCGTAAAAGATTGATCTCTGCTGAGGCTGCAGGACCAGCCCCCTGTCCAGGACCTTATAGGCGCGTTCCGTATCGATATGGGATAAGATATACTCCCTGTCTGCAGGCAGGATTTCTTCCTGCATGGTGTAAGCCATCCAGTTTGCATCCCAGAGCCGGTAATTAGACTGAATGGCAGCGTCAGTCAGTGCCACTATGTCTTTTCTTTTTTCTCCCTGTATGGGCTTGCCGAAACTCAGATGTACTCTTCCCTTGGGGCTGTTGATCTCCAGCAGGATGTCAGCAAAATCACGGTGCATAGGCTTTTTAAAGTGAGGCTGGGATAATTCATCAGCCAGTACCAGGTCACAGGGGGAGATCTCCCAGGAAATAGACAGGGGAATAAGAGCAGTATGCTTACTCCACTCACCCCAGCTCTGGAACCCGCTTTCTTTGTATAACATAGCCAGGACCACAGAATCCGTCTCATCAATACCATTCTTGGAGCGTCCCCCTCTGTGGGCTATCCACACAGACTTCTGCTCGTAGATAAGGTTTTTAATATAGCTGGATAATTTTGATATTTCTCTTAGCTTCATCTCAATATCTGAGACTTCTCTTTTCACTACAAATCCCTTGTTAATACGGATGAGATGGCCCAGCCAGGAAGTCTTCATGATATTATCGCCGCAGCCATTATATACCGTCGACATCCCTTCTTTATAGAAGGCAAAATTGGTATAAGCTGCATCCAGTCCGATAGAACGGTGACTGGATAAAAGGATGGCACCTTTATCCTGGGGAAGATTCTCTATACCGCTATAGGTGAAGGAATCACTAGTGGCTTTAATATTTTCCGAGACCAGAAATGCCATGATCTTCTGGAAATCACTGACAGTATTGATGGTCTTGAGCTTCTCTATCACTCCGGAAAAACTATCACTATTTAATACCTTCGGAAATGAAGGAAATTTTGACATAAATCCCTGAAACTTAGGGTTTTTAATGATCTTTTGAATAAACTTGGGGACCAGATTATCTTTATAGGCCGCGATATCTGAAAAATCCATATACCTTCCTTTTGTAATTACAACACAGTATTATAGCACGGGGCTGAAAAAAAAGTAAATCCTAAATGCTATTATTTTACTATAAAATAGACATATTAAGCTGAAACGTCAATTATTTAAGCAGACTGCCTAACAGGCCCCTCATCAGGGTGGATCCGGCCTTTCCTGCCAGGTTTCTTCCTATTTTACCACCCATGCTACGCACTACACTTTTGGAAAAGCTTTCCAGTACTGTCTGACGATTAGACCCGCCCTTTTTAGTTTTTGCTTTCTGAGCCTCAGCCTGCTTCTGCTGTTCCATCTTTTCCTGTTCCTGAGCCAGTTTCTCCTGCTGCTTTTGCAGCTCTTCGGCTTTTTTGGCGAGTATCTCGTAGGCAGACTCTCTGTCAATATCTTTTTCATATTTGGCCTTAAGCGAAGTCTTTGCCATAATAATCCTGCGCTCATCCTCGGTGGCGGCCCCGATACGACAGGCCGGAGGGACTATGAGGGCGCGCTCTACTATACCTGGCACCCCTTTCTCATCGAGGAAAGAGACCAGGGCTTCACCTACTCCCAGTTCAGTGATGGCCTGTTCCACATCCAGGTCGGGGTTTGCCCGGAAGGTCTGGGCTGCCGCCTTGACTGCCTTCTGATCCTTGGGGGTAAAAGC
>CAZIAD010000084.1:0-8320 GCA_964537555.1 uncultured Brevinematales bacterium | reverse complement strand
CCATCATCGGTTCTGATTTTACCGATATGCTAAAGCTGTTCCAGGATGACCCGGGGACCAGCGGGGTGGTACTGGTAGGAGAGATCGGGGGAGAGGATGAGGAAAGAGCGGCAGAATATATCAGCGATAAGATGAATAAGCCGGTAGTCAGCTTTATTTCCGGCCGGACCGCCCCTCCCGGCAAACGTATGGGGCATGCGGGGGCCATCATCTCAGGTGGAAAGGGCACTACCGAAGCCAAGATAAAAGCTTTCCAGGAGGCCGGGGTTCCAGTGGTGGACCGGCCCGATGATATACCGGATATTTTTATCAATAATCTTTAAAAAAGTTATTAGTATAGGGGAATGTGTATGAGGGATGACCTGAGTACTGATTTCAACGAATATCAGGAAGAACTGTATCAACAATGGAGAGAAGACCCTGACTTAGTAGCCCCGGAGTGGCGGTCTTTTTTTGAAAATATCAATGTCCGGGATCTAAGCAGGCTTTCTGAGCAGGGTCCTGAGCCGGGACTGGCATCTGCATCCGACAGCTTTAAGCAGAGCCGGGTCAGCAGCCTGGTACGGGCTTACCGGGATGTAGGCTATATCTATGCTGATCTCAACCCTCTGGGTAAATACCGCACTCCCGAGATGAAATACCAGTATATCACTATGCAGGGAGCCTTTCAGAGCCTGGAACTCAGCTCTTTCAATCTCAGTGATGAGGACCTGGGCCGGGAGTTTTATACAGGCGACCTGAATAAAGATTATACTGATAGTCTGAGCAACATACTGGCTCGTATGAAAAAGATCTATTGCAGCCATATTGGCTATGAATTCCAGCACATACAGAACACCCCTATGAGAAACTGGCTGATCCGGAACATTGAAGATCATGAGATGGAAGTTTCAGATGAATATAAGATCAGGCTGCAAAAAGACCTGATAAAAGCAGAAGAATTTGAGCATTTTATCCAGACCCATTTTATAGGGCAGAAACGTTTTTCGGTAGAAGGAGGGGAGGCCGTCATTCCGGCTATACATTACCTCATAATCTCTACGGTAAAGCATAATATCCAGGAAGTCACCCTGGGAATGGCCCATCGGGGCCGGCTCAATGTGCTGACCAATGCCCTGCGCAAACCGGCTCAGGAAATATTTGCCATGTTCCTGCACCAATACAAGCCCCATGAATACGGGGGCAGCGGTGATGTAAAATATCATCTGGGACAGAATTTTGACTTTACCGACCATGAGACCGGGAAAAAGGTACATATCAGCCTGGTCCCCAATCCCAGCCATCTGGAGTCTGTGGATCCTGTAGTAGAAGGTAAGACCAGGGGAGTGCAGCGCCGGAGGGGCGACGACAACCGTAAAAAAGTGATCCCCATTCTCATACATGGAGAGTCTGCTTTTACAGGCCAGGGTGTTGTGGCAGAGACGTTTAACCTGTCCCAGCTCAGGGGCTACCGTACCGGCGGCACTATCCACATCATCCAGAACAATCAGATCGGATTTACTACGGCCTCCCGGGACCAGCGTTCCTCCTATTTTGCCACAGAGCTGGCCAAGACGGTAGGAGCACCTATTTTTCATGTACATGGCGATGACCCCGAGTCTGTCATAAAAGTGATAGACCTGGCCCTGCGCTGGAGGCAGAAGTTCGGCTATGATGTAGTAGTGGACATCATCTGCTACCGCCGTCTGGGCCATAATGAAGCCGATGAACCCTCTTTCACCCACCCCATCATGTACTCACTCATTGAGAAACACCCCAGTGTGCGCCGGATCTATGGAGACAAGCTTATAGCTGAGGGTATCTTCTCACAGGAGGAGCAGGATAGCTTTAAGGAAAAGTATATACAGGTACTGAGGGATCAGAAACAGCTGGCCGCGGAAAAAAAGATAGAGTTTAATGACTCCTATAAGCAGGGCAAGTGGAGTAAATATGTCACGAAATACCATCTGGACACCATCGACACTACGATCGACAAAGACCGGCTATACCACATAGCCCGCAGGCTGACCTTTGTCCCGGAAGATTTTTCTCTTCATCCCAAGCTTAAAAAGTTTGTGGAAAACCGGGTCCAGATGATTGACAGCGGCCAGGGAGTCGACTGGGCATTTGCAGAAGCGCTTAGCCTGGGCTCTCTGCTCATGGAAGGATATTCAGTACGTTTTAGCGGAGAAGATTGCGCCCGGGGTACTTTCTCCCAGCGTCACAGCCGCTGGTGGGATGTCCATTCAGGAGAACCGAAAAATTATGTCCCTCTGAAGCACCTGGATGAAAAGCAGGCATTTATCTCTATCTATGACAGCCCCCTCTCTGAGTTTTCCGTGCTGGGCTTTGAATATGGTTATTCTCTTACTGACCCGGAATGCATGGTCATCTGGGAAGCCCAGTTTGGTGATTTCGCCAATGGGGCTCAGGTCATGATCGACCAGTTCATAGCGGCCGGGGAGAGCAAGTGGTTCCGGAGCAGTGGCCTCATTATGCTCCTGCCTCATGGATTTGAAGGCCAGGGTCCGGAACATTCCAGTGGCCACCTGGAGCGCTATCTCCAGCTCTGTGCGGATAACAACTGGCAGGTATGCAATGCCTCCACTCCGGCCCAGTACTACCATCTCCTGCGTAAACAGATGAAGCAGCCCTTCCGCAAACCCCTTATCCTGATGACCCCCAAGAGCCTGCTTCGTAACAACCTGGCGGTATCACCTATGGAAGATCTTTATACCGGCCAGTTTCATATGATTCTCAATGACCCCGAGCCCCCGGCTGCACCGGATACCCTGATACTCTGCTCCGGCAAGGTCTATTATGACCTGTATCTGCGCAGACAGGAACTGAAGGACGAGTCTACGGCCATATTGCGCCTGGAACAGCTTTATCCCTTCCCGGCCCAGCACCTTAAAAATATGTTTGCGACTTATAAAAACATTAAAAGATTCCTGTGGGTCCAGGAAGAGCCTCGTAACCGGGGTGCCTGGTTTTATATAGACCAGATGCTGCGCCAGGATATGGGCATATCCTTTGAATATATCGGCCGGGATGCCTCAGCCAGCCCCGCCACGGGTTCTTTTAAAGAACATGAAGAAGAGCTGGAACTGATACTCCAGACCGCATTTCCCGGAAAAGCCGGAAAGGACGATGTAAAAACAATGAAAAAGAAGGGGCAAGTATGAAAGCAGATCTCTTAGTACCTCAGGTGGGGGAATCCATCAAAGAAGGCCTGTTGACCACCTGGCTGAAACAGGATGGAGACTTTGTACAGGCAGAGGAAGAGCTGTTTGAACTGGAGACTGAAAAGATCACCCTGTCAGTGCCATCCCCCCAATCAGGCCGCCTGAAAATAACAGTCCCTGAGGGGAGTGTAGTAGCAGTAGGTAGCGTGGTAGCAGTGATCGACACCGATCAGGTATCTCCCCAGGCTACTCATAGTGAGAGTGCTCCCCCTGAGAAAAAAAGCACCCCCTCAAAACCGGAAGGAAACGACCTCAGTCAGGATCTGTCCCCCGCGGTGAGCAGGCTGTCCCGGGAACATAATATCGACACTTCTGCCATAAAAGGCAGTGGTAAACGGGGCCAGGTCACCAAGGGAGATGCCTTGGAATATCTGGCTCAAAAGCAGGCACCGGGCCAGTCCGGGACGTCTCCTCTGGTACAGTCTGTCCCGGGGGGTGAAAGAAGGGTGCCTATGTCCCCTCTGCGTCAAAAGGTGGCTCAGAATCTGGTCCTCTCCAAAAAAGATTCGGCCCATCTCACTACCTTCAATGAAGTAGACATGAGCCAGGTCATGGAGATCCGGGCCCAGTACCAGGAGGAATTTCTGGCAAAAAATGGGGTCAAGCTGGGCTTTATGAGCTTCTTTATCAAGGCAGCCCAGAAAGCACTGGAAAAATATCCCGGGCTGAATGCCTTTGTGGATGGCACTGATCTGGTCTATCATGATTACTATCACATCGGGGTGGCCCTTTCCTCAGAAAAAGGACTGATCACTCCAGTGATACGGGATGTGGACCATAAGAGTTTCGCGCATATTGAGCAGGATATAGAGGGGTTTAAAGAGAAGGTAAAGGCTAAAAAACTTCTGCCCCAGGACCTGTCGGGAGGGACTTTTACCGTGACTAATGGAGGAATATTCGGCTCTATGCTGTCCACCCCCATTCCCAATCCCCCCCAATCCGGGATACTGGGCATGCACGCCATTCAGAAACGGGCAGTAGTAGTGGATGATCAGATTGTGATCAGGCCCATGATGTATGTAGCCCTGACTTACGATCATCGTATCGTAGACGGCAGAGAAGCCGTGGGCTTCCTGGTGGCAGTAAAGCAGTGGATCGAAGATCCCCGCCACCTGCTCATCGAGTTATAGGAGAAAGCTTTGGACAAAAAGTATGATGTCATCATTATCGGGGCCGGCCCCGGGGGATATACTGCTGCCATCCGGGCATCCCAGCTCGGACTCAAAGCAGCCATTGTAGAAAAAGAAAAGACCCTGGGCGGCACCTGTTCCAATATAGGCTGTATTCCTTCCAAGGCTTTACTGGACTCCAGTGAGTTTTTTGCCCGAATCGCTCATAAGGCGGAAGGGCATGGCATCACTACCGGAGAGCTCAGCATAGACATCCCTGTTATGATGCAGAGGAAAGATGCCATCGTGACCCGGCTGACCGGGGGCATCGCTCAGCTCATGAAGAGTAATAAAGTAGATGTCTATTTTGGAATGGGCAGTCTGGCCGGAGCAGCAGAGGTTAGGGTTAAAGGAGAGGCAGATCTTATACTCAGTGCACCTCATATCATCCTGGCCACAGGCAGTACTGTCCAGGAGTTAGATCTTCTTAAGACAGACGGCAAAGCTATCATCAGCTCTACCCAGGCCCTCAGCCTGGAGTCGGTGCCAAAATCTATGGCAGTCATCGGTGCAGGAGCTATCGGCCTGGAACTGGGCAGTGTCTGGTCGCGTCTGGGCTGTGATGTCTCTATCATTGAAATACTGCCTCAGATCATGGCCGGGGGCGATACCCAGCTGGCCCGGGGCCTGGCTACGGAGCTCAAAAAGCAGGGCCTGAAGTTTAAGCTGAATACCAAAGTCCTGTCTGCAAAAAGCGAAAAATCAGGGGTCACCCTGGAGCTGGCTCAGGCGGATGGCACCCGTGAAAATATGAGCGTTGAAAAGGTATTAGTGGCTGCCGGCCGCAAAGCCTACTGGGACGGACTGGGGCTGGACAAGCTCGGTGTCAAATTGACACCCGACAAGCGTCATATACTGGTGGACCAGGCCTGGCAGACATCGGTAAAGGGTATCTATGCCATCGGGGATATCATACCTGGCCCCATGCTGGCCCATAAAGCCGAAGAAGAAGCGATAGCAGTAGCGGAAAACTTGGCGGGTCGGGCCGGCCATGTTAACTATAGTCTCATCCCCGGGGTGATCTACACCTGGCCCGAGGCTGCTTCTGTGGGCCTCAGTGAAGAAGCACTAAAGGCACAGAATGTCGAGTACAATACCGGGGTATTTCATTTCAATGCCAATGGCAGGGCAGTAGCTATGGGCGAGACGGGTGGTTTTGCCAAGATACTGGCTGATAAAAAGACAGACCGTATTCTGGGAGCACATATCCTGGGCCCCTGGGCTTCTACTCTCATCGCAGAAGTGACTGCGGTGATGGAGTTTCACGGCTCATCAGAAGACATAGCCCGTAGCATCCATGCTCATCCCACCCTGTCTGAAGCAGTCAAAGAAGCTGCCCTGGGTGTAGAGGGCAGGATGATAAACAGTATAAATAAAAAATGACGGAAGGAGATGAGTATGGAATACGCAAAAGGACTGGAAGGCGTAATCGCCGCTGAAAGTAAGATCTGCCGTATCGATGGAGCAGTAGGGTCATTGAGATATCTGGGGTATTCGATAGAGGACCTGGTCAAACACTCAAACTTTGAAGAGGTGACCTATCTTCTGCTCTACGGTGAACTTCCCAATCCCCAGGAGATGAAAGAGTTCTCTCATAAGATGAGAGAGGGCCGGGATCTCCACCCTGCTATTCTGGATATGATCAAAAACTTTCCTAAAGAGTCTCACCCTATGGAGCTCCTGCAGTCAGTAGTATCCTACCTGAGCGGATATGTAAAGCACAAGATCCATCATTCAGCTACCTGTAACTGCCGGTCTACCCTGAGCCAGATCTCTGAGATGACCTCTGTGGTTGCGGCTTATTACCGTATCAGCCAGGGACTGGAGTATGTACCGCCCCGCAAAGACCTTTCCCATGGAGCAAACTTTCTCTACATGATGCATGGCACAGAGCCGGATCCGGAAGAAGGGGAGATGATGGACAAGTGCCTGATCCTCCATGCGGAACATAGTTTTAATGCCTCCACCTTTACAGCCCGTGTGGTAGCTTCCACTATGTCTACCTGTTATTGCAGTATCTCTGCCGCTGTTGGGGCCCTCTATGGTTCTCTCCATGGCGGTGCCAATGAAAAGGTAAAAGAAATGGTAGAAGCCATTGGTACGGTGGATAAGGCCCGGGACTGGATCAATAAAGCTATAGATAATAAACAGAAGATCATGGGTATGGGACACCGGGTATACAAGGCCCGTGATCCCCGCTCTATAGTTATGGAAGAGTTCCTGGTGAAACTCTCCGAAAAGAAGGGTGATGACAGAGAACTGGAGATACTGAGAGAAGTACAGCGCACGGTCAGGGAAAGGATGGAAGAAAAGGGTAAGCCTATTTATGCCAATGTAGACTTTTTCTCAGGCAGTGTCTATTCCATGATGGGCATTCCCTCCATACTGTTTACCCCTATATTTGCTATGGCCCGTGTGTCGGGATGGCTGGCCCATATTCTGGAACAGAGAGAAGACAACCGCCTGTTTCGTCCCAAGGCCTGGTATGTGGGCCATGAGGAAAGGGATTTTATTCCGATGGAAAAGCGGAGCTAAACCGGGCTTGAACTATTTATATTTATGGTTATAATAGAGAGAAATAAAGACCATAGGGCCTGGACACAGGCTGTATAACGACAATCTGTTCAGCTGTGGAATGGTCATGATAAGGATGGGAAATGAGGAAATATGTCTGTAAGGTATGTGGTTATGTGTATGATCCTGCCGAGGGTGACCCCGAAGGGGGAGTAGCTCCCGGTGTGGATTTTATGGATCTGGATGAAGACTGGGTATGCCCTGTATGTGGAGCACCTAAAGAAAAATTTGATCCGGAAGAGTAAGGAATAGACTATGACTCTGGAAGATGTTCGTAATGCTGCCAAAGAAAAGCTGAAAGGTATCTGTGGAGTATACAGGGTATGTGATGGAGATCCTTCCCGATTATGCCAGAACCAGTCTTATGGCGGTTCCCTGGGTATCGGGGGTGCCGGTAGTGGCGCCAGTTTTGCCAATAATATAAAAGACCTGGCCCGGGTACAGCTCAAAATGCTGCCTCTGGGCCGGGATTTTAGCCCGGATACTTCAGTGAGCCTGTTTGGTGCTGATTTTAAAATGCCCGTGTATGGAGCCCCGGCTACCGGGGTCAATAGTTTCGGAGGAGAGTCTGTCATAAGTGAGGCTGACTTTTGTAGGGCTACAGTAGAGGGCTGTAAGGCAGCCGGTACCCTGGCCTGGAGAGGTGACACCTACACCTATTCTCCGGAAAGCCCCTGGGGTATACGTGCTATTGCGGCGGCTGGTGGACAGGGTATAAAGATCATCAAACCCCGGGACCAGGAAGTCATAAAGAAGTTTATACAGCTGGCTGAACAGGCCGGGGCCCTGGCAGTGGGCGTGGATATCGACGGCTGCGGCTCTTATATGATGAAGCAGCACGGCCAGCCTGTGTATAGAAAGTCGCTAAAAGATATCTCAGAACTGGTACAATCTACTCAGCTCCCTTTTATCGTAAAAGGGGTCATGACTGTAGAGGATGCCCGGGATGCTGTAAAAGCGGGAGCTGCGGCTATCGTGGTCTCTAACCATGGGGGCCGTGTCCTGGACCATACTCCCGGCACTGCGGCTGTACTTCCCGCTATAGCAGAAGCGGTAGGGGGGCAGATCACTATCCTGGCTGATGGCGGCGTCCGCACAGGCTATGATGTACTGAAGATGCTGGCCCTGGGAGCGCAGGGTGTCCTGGTGGGACGGGACATAGTGCGGGCAGCTGTAGGGGCCGGGGCTGAGGGAGTGCGCATACACATGGAGTACCTGCAGAAGACTCTGGTTAAGGCTATGCTCATGACGGGATGCAGATCTTTACAGGATATCTCCCGTGAGATCTTAGCTCTATAACTGTGGTTCAACATAAATACTTAACGGTGATCTCCACAAAATAAACTTAACAGT
>CAZIAD010000083.1:0-9001 GCA_964537555.1 uncultured Brevinematales bacterium | reverse complement strand
ATGCATAAGCTTTGAGGGTCTTGTTCTTGAGGTAGCCGTTTCCGGTCTGTACCCATGAGCCTCTCCAGTTATTGGCATTGTCATTCAGCACTACAATGTATCCAGGTGCTGCTGTAGAGTAGCCATAGGATCCGTAGATCAGCAGGTCGCCGTCATTGGACTTCAGGATCTGAATATTGGGTCCACCGGAAGCCAGTTTTTCACGTACCCATACCAGCTGCTTAATACCATTTCCCCAACCTGAACCAGCGCCGCCGCCGGAAGCCAGGCCGTAGTTATAGTAGTCTTTCCATCCGATACAAGGATAGCCTTTGTAGGTCAGGATAAAGGCATAAGCCAGCATCTTGTCTGAATAGATCTCGTCTGTGTCGTGGTTACCGACGAAAGTAACGGCACGGCTGTCCCATTTGGAAGCAAAGGATTTGTTAGGGTCCAGGAGGTTAGGCAGGTATCCGCCGCCGCCGGTGTTATTACAGATATCTTTCATTGTATAATAGGTAGCAAAGTCAAATACTGAAGAGTTGGCTGCATTTGCCCACCAGTTCAGAGTAGAGGTACTGGAATCCCAATATTCACCAATAGTAAAGACATTACCGGTAGCAGCTTTCATGTCTTTACAAACCCAGGGTCCGAAACCTTTTACATAGTCATATCTCCATCCACCGGTGAATCCGGCATTAGCTGTACTCTTGAGCCAGTTCAGCCAGGTCTTAAAGTCATTATAAGCCGGTCCTGCACTATGACATACGTCAGGATATCCGCCGAAAGCACCTTCGTCACTCCAGTGATAGTTATTGGGGTGGAATGCATCCCAATGCCATTTCATCTTTCCACTCTTTACTCCGCTGAAGTCAGTCCAGGTAGAGCCGCCTTTTTTAGGGTTAGCTTCACTGGCACCGCCGGAACGGTGGTTCATGACGATATCAGCCATTGAGACGATACCATATTTTTTAAATTCAGCGATAGCTGCTTTCAATTCTGCCTGTGATCCAAAACGGGTCTCAACACCACCCATTTGGTTATAAGCACCCAGGTCATAATAGTCATAGGGATCATATCCCATAGAATATCCACCAGTTGCCTTTGAAGGAGCCGGGAAATACATGCGGTTGATACCCACACCACCTGCCATATAACGCAGACTATAGGCTTTACTCTTCATGGTATTGTACCATGTTCCACCTGCAGGCACGTCCCAGTAGAAGCCCTGCATCATCACACCGGCAAACCCGGTAGAAGCGATCAGCACACTTGCTAACACCAACAACAAACTCTTTTTCATGTCTTCCTCCAAATTAAAAAACTATTTGATTTACTTACACAAAATCAGATAACCCTTATTATCTAAAAGGTTATCGCATATACTGTGCCAAAGTTTCTGTACATATATCACAAAACCGCCTAAGTTACTAATATATAGACAATTACATAATTCGTTATACTGTATGGAGATAAATGTAAGTTGCACTGTAATCGCTTACAAGTAACTTAAGAGTGCACTGTGCAAAAAATCGTGCATTTATATTTCCATTTCAAACATCCGGGTGTTTTAAGCTTAATTTGTTATATTACAATGAGTTAGATTCTTTAATTATACTCGTTTTTCAGGTAAAAATGCACTTCCAGAATAAAAAAAGAGAGGTTGCCATAAGGGCAACCTCTCTTTAAAAATGTAAGAAAAGGTGTAAGAGAGCTTAAAAACCGTCTACAGAGTATACGGCATATCCCCGGGGAGCTGCCCATACTTCCACGTTACCACTTCCGTCACAGTACTTGTTACCGGGCTGGTAGTTCTGCCCTGTCTTGGTTGAGGACCAGGCATAAGCTTTGAGGGTCTTGTTCTTGAGGTAGCCATTCCCGGTCATTACCCAGGCGCCTTTCCAGCTGCTGGAATTGTCATTTAAGACCACGATGTATCCCGGGGCAGTAGTGGAATAACCATAGGATCCATAGATCAGCAGGTCTCCGTCATTGGATTTCAGGATCTGAATATTAGGCCCGCCGGCAGCCAGTTTTTCACGAGCCCATACCAGCTGCTTGATACCATTTCCCCAGCCTGTACCGGCTCCGCCTCCTGTGGCCAGTCCATAGTTATAGTAGTCTTTCCAGAATATACAGGGGTATCCTTTATAGGTCAGGATGAAGGCATAGGCCAGCATCTTGTCTGAAGAGATCTCGTCTGTATCGTGGTTACCTACAAAAGTAACGGCCCGGCTGTCCCACTTGGAAGCAAATGCCTTGTTAGGGTCCAAAAGGTTAGGCAGATAACCGCCTCCACCGGTGTTATTACAGATGTCTTTTAGGGTATAGTATGCTGCAAAGTCAAATACTGAAGAATTGGCATCATTGGCCCACCAGTTCAGGGTGGCAGTACTTGAGTCCCAGTATTCGCCTACAGTAAACACATTTCCAGTTGCCGCTTTCATGTCTTTAGCTACCCAGGGGCCGAAGCCTTTTACATAGTCAAATCTCCATCCACCGGTAAATCCGGCATTGGCGGTACTTTTGAGCCAGTTGAGCCAGGTCTTGAAGTCAGTGTAGGCAGGGCCTGAGGAGTGACATACATCAGGGAATCCACCAAAGGCGCCTTCATCATTCCAGTGATAGTTATTGGGGTGGAAGGCATCCCAATGCCATTTCATCTTTCCGCTGGCTACATTATTGAAGTCTGTCCAGGTATTGCCCCCGGTCTTGGGGTTATACTCGCTTCCACCCCCGGAACGGTGGTTCATAACGATATCTGCCATTGAGACTATACCATAAGTAGTATACTGTGCAATAGCTGCCTTTAACTCTGCCTGGGATCCGAAACGGGTCTCAGTGGTTCCATCCTGATAATATTGGCCTAAGTCATAATAGTCATGTGGATCATAACCCATGGTATACCCGCCGCCCTGTCCTTTTGAAGGAGCGGGGAAATACATTCGATTAATACCCACACCACCGGCCATATAACGCAGTTCATATGCCTTACTCTTCATGGTATTGTACCATGTTCCACCGGCAGGCACGTCCCAGTAGAAACCCTGCATCATCACACCCGCAAAACCCTGAGAAGCGAGGAGCACAGCCGCTAACACCAGCACCCAGTTCTTTTTCATGAGAACCTCCGTTCTTCTGTATATGTACCCATATAGTGCATTAAGTGTGCCATAGTCTAAAATAGGTGTTATTATGTTAATATATCTTGATATCCTGTATGATTATTGGCTAAAAAAATAATTATTTTACCTGAAAATGGCAATGCACTGTAAGCGTTTGCATATACAGTTTAAGTGCACAGTGCAATAAATTGTGCAGGAATTTCTCTAGTTTGCCCTTGGAATAATGGGCTCGTAACTTTAATGTATATAATAACTTAGAAATCTTGCATATAAATACTGTACTGGGATAATGGACTGAACAGTGTGCATTTTTTTATATTCCTGAAATCCATAAAAAGGAAATCTGCTCTGATTTTCGGAATTACTTACATAAAAACCCGACTGAAAGTCTTAAAAACTCGGATCCTGCATAAGATTTGTCCATTTTATAGACAAATCCCCGATTTAGAGCTACATTATACAGGAAGGATTTAAGAGTCCATCCGGCTGCAGTTATGGTGATTGAGATGAAATGGAGGAAAATAACATGAAAAATACAAAGTGGCTTATTCTGGTGATAGTCTCCCTGATAATGGGTGGATGGGGTGGGGCCTGTTCCCGGGAAAGCCGGGATTATACCCAGGCCAAAAAAGAACTGGATGCGCTCATCAGCTCGAACTGTAAGATGCATACCGATGCGGCGGCTTTTATACAGTCATCGGATAATATCCCCGAGATCCTCAGTACTATCAATAATGTCACAATGACCAAGCAGGGCATCAGTGCCGGCATAGACCGTATTGCCATGACCTATCCTGATCTCTCCGCGGATGAGATTGAGCTGATATCCACCTTCATGGGTGAAAAAGTACAGGAACTCAATGCGGCCAGCCAGGACTTTATTATGGCCATAGACGGCGTGATCCGTAAAAATACCAACAATCAGGCTGTGGCCCAGCCCCTTATTCTGGCATTAAAGGATTATCAGATGTTGGGGCAAGAGTAAGCAGTCGTTTTCTCTTTAAAGCGATGAAGAAGCTGTGTGCTAATGATGGGGATGTCTGGATACAAAATTTAATATAACATTTAAGGAATCGAATGAAAAAAATTATCACTCTTATGCTAATCTTTATCAGTATCTGTTTACCTCTTTCTGCTGAAATGCCTGATTATAATTTAGATTCCGGTACTGTATTGGATGTTGAGACAGATCTGGGGATCATAGCGATTAAAAACACTCACTTTCTGGACAACGGTAAACTGTATAATGGAATTGTTTACCATGATGTAAAGTTAGAGACCCCATGGGGAAGTCTGGTGTTACCAAGAGGTGTTTCTATAAGTTTTTATGAAAACAATAATCCCAGGATACTGCATATCAAGGAACGGATATATGTTTTAACACCCTTTGGACGGTATTTTTCAGATGTCATTCTGCTGAACCCGGATACTACAGTCCGGGGGTTGGGCTTCTATGGAAATGATGAATTTGTAAATGTGATGACACCAATAGGGGAATTGAAAGTGAAAAGTTTTGAATTTGATAAGAATTCAAATATCACTCAGGTTGTATTGACAGAAAATGTTGCGACTAAGAATAAATGGGGGAATATACTTATTTCTAAAGGATATAACCTATCTTTTTATCCTAATGGGCAGGTCAGTCAGGCCTTTCTAGCTGAAAAAACAGCACTTGATACCGTGCTGGGAACGATATCAAATATAAATCATATCTCTTTCTATCCGGATGGTAGTGTTAAACAAATTAATAGTGAGCCCGGAGTCTTTTGTACGAGTGACAAGGGCAAGCTTAAAGGAAAAGGACTGTACTTTCACCCTAGCGGCCGGCTCCAGAAATATGAATTTGCTGAGCCTGTTTCCTACCATACCATCTGTGGGGATTTTAAGCTGTCCAGTCTTACGACTTATGAAGATAACAGTGATAAAATTCTAATCCTGTCATCCCCTGCTCCAGTGATGACCCCCAGCGGAGTGTTTATAGTGAATGGTCTCCAGTTCTATTCTGATGGGACTCTTGAAGTGGTCAGGCTGGCAGAAGCAGTGATAATCGATGGCCTGGTCTACCCGGCCAATAGCTTCCTGGGCTGGAAAGGAATCAGGTTTTTGGGCAGGATGAAGTTTGATCCTGAAACATCAGTCTTTGAGCGTATGGAGGAATAGCTTTTTCAGACTCATACTTTATCAGGAAATTCTTTTTTCCTTCCTTAGTGCTCGCCCTCTGTGACTCAGCAAGATCCTCATCTCTTCCCTTGACGATGCCCGCCTTCATTGACTAATCTCTATTAGCTTAAGCGTTGCAAATTATGCCCGTCCCCTTTAAAATAACGGGCAATGCAAATATATACAAGGAGACAATAATGGCACTCTCTTTAAAGAAAAGTGACAGATTTAATAAACGGCAGGGGCCTCTTCTGCTCATCGTTATGGACGGAGTAGGCATCAATAAACCCTATGAAGGAAATGCTGTGTATGTAGCCAAGACCCCCACGCTGGATAAGTACATCGGGAGTCAGTGGTATACTGAGCTTCAGGCCCACGGTAAAGCAGTAGGCCTGCCCAGTGATGACGACATGGGTAACTCCGAAGTAGGGCATAACGCTCTGGGAGCGGGCCGTATCTTTTCTCAGGGGGCCAAGCTGGTCAATGAGTCCATACAATCCGGGGCTATGTTCCAGAGTGAGACCTGGAACAAGATCATAGACCGGGTAAAGGGAAAAAAGACTACTCTGCATTTTATCGGACTCTTCTCAGACGGCAATGTACACTCCCATATCCGCCACCTTAAGGCTATGATAGAACATGCCGCATCCAGGGATGTGCAGAGTATCTGTATCCACACCCTCCTGGACGGACGGGACGTAGGGGAGCGATCGGCTCTGACTTATATTGATGATTTTGAAAAGTTCCTGGCCGGTTTCAGTGGAAAAGACTACCGTATCGCTTCGGGCGGCGGCCGTATGATCACTACCATGGACCGTTATAATGCCGACTGGAGTGTGGTAGAGCGGGGCTGGAAGGCCCATGTCTTGGGTGAAGCCCGTAAGTTTAAGTCCGCTCACGAAGCGGTACAGACCTATTACAGTGAAGACCCTAAGATGACCGACCAGTACATGGAGTCATTTGTTATAGCTGATGATAAGGGCCAGCCCGTGGGTACCATCAATGACGGGGATTCTGTGATCTTCTTCAATTTCCGGGGAGACCGGGCTATTGAGATCACTATCGCTTTTGAAGCAAAGGATTTTGATAAGTTCGACCGTAAGCGTGTCCCTGATGCCCTCTATGCCGGCATGATGCAGTATGACGGTGACCTCAAGCTGCCTACTCACTACCTGGTCAATCCTCCTACCATCGACCGCACTATGGGCGAGTTCCTGTGCGGCAGCGGTATCCGCAGTTTTGCCATATCCGAGACCCAGAAGTACGGCCATGTGACCTATTTCTGGAACGGTAACAAGAGCGGTTACATCGATGAAAAGCTGGAGACCTATGTAGAGATCCCCAGTGATAAGATACAGTTTGACCAAAAGCCTCAGATGAAGGTCAGAGAGATCACAGACAAGGTCAAGGAGATGCTGGAAAGCGGCAAGTATGACTTTGGGCGCCTCAACTTCGCCAATGGGGATATGGTAGGCCATACCGGAAATATGGATGCCGCTGTGGCTGCTGTAGAAGCAGTAGACACCTGTGTGGGTGAGCTCATCGACCTGGTCAAAAGCATGAACGGTGTAGTGCTGATCACGGCTGACCACGGGAACTGTGACGAGATGTTTACCATGAAGGGCGATAAGAAAGTGGTCAATACAGCCCATACCCTCAATCCAGTGCCCTTTATCATGATCGACCCCCTGTACAATGCTGAATACCAGCTCCGCAAGATAGAAAAACCGGGCCTGGCTAATGTGGCTGCCACGGTGTTTAATTTCCTGGGTTTTGAAAAGCCTGAGGATTATATGGACTCACTCATAGAGTGGAAATAAAAGAGACATTCAGGGCCCGGGGTAAACACTCCCGGGCCTTTTGTTAAAATACTGGTTTTTTATGTTATGCTGTAATAAAATGTCCGGGTAATCGTCTGTAATATCATAAAGCGTGCATAAGGAGTCACCCATGAAGATTCTGGTTCTGAGTTATTCCCATACCGGCAATAACCGGCTACTGGCCCGGGATTTATCTCAGCAGCTTAAGGCTGACTGGGAAGAGGTCCAGGAGGAAGGGAAGCGGGGTTTTTTCCGTATTGCCACAGAGAGAATGTTTGGCCGACGGCCCCGGGTCCATCCCCTGCAGCATGATCCGGCAGCTTATGACCATGTCATACTGGCCGGCCCTACCTGGATGGGCCGCTTTGCCACCCCCCTGCTTCAGGTGCTGGATATGTACCCTTTCCCGGAATACTCCATGATCAGCCTCAATGGAGGAGCCACCGGCCCTAATCCCGAATTATGGGATGGCCTGTCGCCGGTACATAGCGCCCAGCTTTTTATCAACGATCTTCTGCCCGCCGAAAAGAGGGGAAAAATGATGGAGACGGCTAAATATGAGATCAAGGGAGACAGCCTGCCTTCTCTTTTTACCCCTAAGCTCAGTGCTTTTGTGGAAAAATTTAAGTAAGCGACTGCCTGCCTGTATTTGTCTTCAAATAAGCTCTCTTTCATAATCACTGTGTATTCAGTTCTTTTTTAGGCTCAATTTATGAATATATAATAGTGAGTATCTTCTATCACTTCTGTCAGGGTCTCAGTGCTCTTGCGTACTGGGAAACAGACGGATTGTAAGTGTAGTGCTATCGTTTCATCAGAGCGGTATCTGCCTGGTTTTTTCCGCTCTATAGGTAAACAGGCCTTAATCTTTCAGATTCATCCTGTTGTTGATATGATGCTAATGTGTGGTAGCATCAGGGTGCTGAGTCCCTTTTGTCTACAGTAGAATATAAATAGCCGGAGCGCTCATGACAGCCTCCCCTGAAGAGGTATCTGCAGTATCAAGTATCATATATTGATCACGAAAAAGAGTCAGTATGGAATTCCAGAGAGTTTTCCGGATCTTGTGTGTAGTTCCGGGAAATAAAAAAGGCAGATGCCTGCGCATCCGCCTTTTTTAAATTATAGGAAGTTTCTCTTGTGTTTAGAACTGGGCGCTGTAGTTAGCTCCGCCGTTGTTATCCCAGTAGGTCTTTCCGCTTACCTTGTAGTACAGGGCATACTTGACACAGGTTCCAGGCTGTATGTTTGAGTGGGAGTAGATGGTGAAACGGTCTGTGTTGTTGCTGTAATGCTCGCTCCAGCTACCATTCTGGTCGGTCCAGTTATTCCAGTTGTTTTCAGTGTAGCGCATACCTACGATCTTGGTGTAGGCCAGGTTCTTTACACCGGCTTCTACTACCAGCTGTCCGCTTACATACATAGTGCCACCCTGGCGGTAGTAACGGAGCAGGTTCTGAGAGATGCGCCAAACATTGCCGGTAGAGGCAGTAGCCAGAGTGCCGGCTACCTGGCCTTCCAGCTGAGCGGCAGGTACTTCAAACACGATCTTTTCAGATGTGACTACGACATCACCGTCATCAGATATGACTACTTCATTAGGGCCATACACAGGCGCACCCTGGGTGCTACATCCGGAAATCAGGGCTGCTGCAGCAATCACCGCAACTATTAATACTTTTTTCATCAACAAATCCTCCATAACCTTTATTATTAAAAATATGCAAAATGCACTTAAAGAGTGCTTAATGCGGGAATATTGTACATACATTTGAAGAATTTTGTCAATGATTTAAGTCACAAATTTTAAAAAATATTTTATTGACAGAAATGAGATAAAAAAAAGCGGGTCTTTTCGACCCGCTTAATCCTACTTACTGAGATCCGGTAGTTTACTCATAAAGAGTTTAGAGCTTT
>CAZIAD010000082.1:0-9282 GCA_964537555.1 uncultured Brevinematales bacterium | reverse complement strand
TAAAAACACCTAAAATGTATTTTATGGATACAGGGCTCTGTGCTTACCTCAGCCGATGGAATTCCGCGGAGAATCTGGAAATATCCTCTATGGCTGGAGCATTCTTCGAAAATTTTGTGGTGACCGAAATTATAAAGTCTTATCTAAACACGGGACGCAGGCCGCCTGTGTATTACTATCGGGATACTGAAAAAAGAGAAATTGATTTGTTATTGGAAGAGAATGGAACCACTTTTCCCATTGAGATAAAAATGACGGCTAATCCAGGAAAAAAAGATTTTAGGAATTTTAATCTGCTTAGTACTAATGGTTTGAAATTAGGGCCGGGAAATGTGATATGTATGTGCAGTGATTTAATACCGGCAGATGCAGATAATACTTATGTTCCCGCCTGGATGGTTTAATAGTGGATTAAAGGCTGCCTTGCCGTGGGCTTCTTCTTTCTTACGGCGTTACCTCAGTTCGGCATCTGATACATACTCGTTTTGCCAGGTTTGGGGATGTCAATGATTATCAGATCCCTTCTTCTATCAGGGCGATTAGGGATCCAATGATACTAAACCATTGACCGCTACCTCAGATGCCTACCTTACACGTATTTGTAGTGATGGAAACTATAACTGGACTAAAACCTTTAATGGCCTGGGATAACACGAGTGCGACAGTATATTCCACTGTTAATAATAAATATGATTTATTTTTATTAAAAGTCACGAATTGATACCTTATTCAGATGAATAGGGCTAGTTATAAACTATTTCGGTAGTACTAGTTTGAAAACAATACAGGCCGGCTCCTGTTAAGAGCCGGCCTGTTTATTTACAGTACTAAAGACTAATTTGTCATATCCCAGTCTACAAAGATATATGCACCACCGGACTGGGGCAAGGTATATGCATGAGGACTGCACTCTTCCACTCCATAATCCCATCCCAGTATAGAAACCATCTTAAACTGAATATCCCGGGTAGATCCTGCGGGTACCAGGACATTAAGATGAGCGCTGGTATTACTTATAGTCAGCTGCCGGCCCACTGCCGGGGTCCAGGTGGAGGTGTTGTTGACAGCCATCCAGGGACTTCCCCCTGTTATGACGGGCAAGGAGTTAGTGATCACATTCCAATTGGTATCATAAGATTGTCCGTTTATGGGGTCCCAGCATACTCCATTCCAGTTTGTATAACCGTAGGGCACATTGTTCCAGGTGATGAACACCCACTGGTCTGCCAGGGTCAGCCCGGTATTAGTATTGGTAGGAGCTATGGGAATATAGGTATTGGTGCTGTCAAAATAGATATCCAGGGTATAAGTTCCGGATTCCGGGAGTTCCGCCTGGTGATTATACAGGACCAGCTCATCTCCATAATTCCAGCCCAGCATGCTGACCATTTTAAACTGAATACTTCTTTCAGATCCGGCAGGGACTGTAGTATGCAAGGTGGCAGTGTGATTACCCTGGTTTAGAGTAACTAATTTACCTAACTGGGGGGTCCAGATCACATTCGAAATATGCATCCAGGCAGCACTTCCACTGATGACTGGGGTAGCATTAGAATAAATACTGCTGTTATAGTAGCAGGCATCATCAAACGGCCACCAGATAGTACTATTGGAAACAACCTCGGGAACATCATGCCACACAATAGTGAGATCAATAGGGCCCTGAGTATAGACAGTAGAATTGGTGTTGCTGTTGGTATTTGAGTTTGTATTGGTCGAGCTCTGATTCGTGATCACATTGGAAGAGATATCTACCCAGATAGTCCCGCCCAGAGTGATGGTGACCTGATAGTTAAATCCGGGCAGCATATCGATGAAATTGGAACTCTGGCTGTAATGGCCATCGACATCCCATTCATCCACAAAAATAGAATACCTTCCCTGGCCCCGTGAAGAATACTGGAAGGGATCAGTAATACCGGGAGTCCAGGTATAGACTTCTTCATCACCGGCGGGGTTAGCTACCGTGATATTGGCCTGAGTAATAGCGATAGCATCCACATCGATAAAGGCCTCAGGCTGCATCATACCCTGAGCAGGCCCTCCCAGCACGGTGATACTCAGGTTGACCTCGTTATCCAGGTCCAGCAGATTAGGACAGGCGGTAAACAGCCCCAGGCTTAATAAACTGACTAACAGTACTAACTTTTTCATCACAACTCCTTTGATCATTGATCTTTATTATATATTATACCCTTAAAAGGTGGTAAAATGTGAAATAAAAACGAACTTTGTTTTTTATATTTTTACCATACCATAAATATCGCCAAAATCAAATAGGATAAGAGATTTTTTACTGATTGGTATAGACCCGGCTCAGCCCCAGTCGGGCTACCGACATCCGGCGCCACTTAGCATGGGCCAGTGTGGAAACACCCAGGCTGTACTCCCCGCTCAGTCTCCAGGGGCCCATACTACTGACCCCGATCCCGGGTAAAAGGATCAGTGACAGCTTCCCTGCACTGGCCAGGGACAGGCTGATGTCGAGGGGCATGTACAGCGAGAGGCCGGATCCCGACCAGGCCGGTATAGTAGACAGGGTGAGCAGGTGTATAGTATGAGGCCCCTTGAGCCAGCTCCCTCCCGGTTTATAGTCTAACCAGAAGCTGTAGGACAGGCTGTGGCGTAATGCCCATCCCGAGGGGCTGTGCATACTCTGATAGCTTATATAGGGAGACAGATACATGATCAGTTCCCCGAAAGGCCACAGGCTGAAGCTCAGGCCCGCATTGAGGTCGGGAGAGAGGCCGCGGCTGTACTGAAAGGCATAACCCGGCATGCGGTCGGCTGTGCCATCCTGCCGGGCGTCAGACAGGAGGAGGGCATTGACACTCCAGGCCCTTTCTTCAGGCGCCAGGAACATGCGGCCTGAGGATAGCGTGCAGGAGCCCAGGGAGAATACAGTCAGAAAAAGAAATAAAAGTATGGTTTTACTCATGACATAAGATATATCATGGCTGCGTTTTAATCAAAATAATATATACAAAAAACAGGGGCAATCCGAAGATTACCCCTGTAACTTTATTTGGCTTTGGCCATGTACTCTTTAAGGCTTTCCTTGCTCTCCCGCATAGTAGCCTCTCCGGGCTTCCAGTTGGCAGGGCAGACTTCGCCGTTCTCCTCATGGTACTGCAGGGCATCTACCATGCGGATGGCTTCCTCCACCGAACGGCCCAGGGGCAGGTCGTTCACGATCTGGTGCCGTACCACAAAGTCCTGGTCGATAAGGAAGAGGCCGCGGTAGGCTATACCTTCATCCTCTTTCAGGACATCATAGTCCCGGGAGATCTGCTTGGTGAGATCAGCCACGATGGGGTACTCTACCCCGGCTATACCGCCCTCTGACAGGGGAGTGGCCAGCCAGGCATGGTGGCTGAAGTGGGAGTCCACCGATGCGGCTATCACTTCCACCCCTCTTTTCTTAAACTCCTCCAGCTTGTCATTAAACGCCAGCAGCTCAGTAGGGCACACAAAGGTGAAGTCCAGAGGGTAGAAAAACAGCAGTATATATTTTCCCTTGTAATGGGACAGGTTAAAATTCTCAATGATCTCGGAGCCCTTTACCGCGGTTGCCGTAAAATCAGGCGCCACTTTTCCCACTAAAACACCCATAATATCCTCCATAATGTTATTACCCAGTATTATAGTATGATTACAGTCCAAATGTCAAGGGATTTAGCAGGATTCTGCTACTTAAACAGGGTATTAAGGCGGGACAGGGTGAAGCGTCGCAGGTCCTCGCTATCCAGGCCTTTGACCTGGGCCAGCCCGTCCAGTTCCTGGAGAAGGCTGTTGACATAGGTATTTTCCACCAGTCCGGAGTCGATCTGGGACAGGCCCGAGATATCGGTAGCTTCGACAGCCCATTTTTCCTGTTTGAGATGTTGCTCGATACTATCCCGGCATTCCTGGGGGCTGATCCCGGGGGGTAGGGTCCCGGAGAGCTGCACCAGGAGCCGGGCCTGTTGTTTATAAGGCAGAGAATCCTGCAGCAGCTGGTCCAGGCGGGCGCTCCACTGATCAGGCTGTTCAAACACCTGTACCTGCAGGCTCAGGGGCTCTATGTACTGCGCGTCCAGCCTCACTATCTCGGCATCCCAGGTATCGGTATCGATGATGCTCACCACCCGGGGGCCCAGGTCGGACTTGCGGGTGATGCGGGGTGCACCCGGGTTGATAGCCAGGGTACGGCCCAGCTCATGACGGATAAAACGGTGGTAGTGCCCCAGGGCCACATAGGAAAACTTATCCCGGATGTCCTGTTCAAAGATGGGGAAGTAGACCTTGTGTTCATCTTCATAGAAAAAGCTGTTATCGTAATAGGTGCCATGCACGATGAGCAGTGAGTTCGCCGGATCGGCCTTCAGGGAGTGGATCTGGGACATCTCCATGCCCTCCGCAAAGGGTATGGGCCATAGCTCTATGCCTTTATAGTCCAGGGCTTGATAGCTCCCGGTCTCCTGGAATACCACAGAGTTACGGGACAGGCTGGCCCGCTGAGCCAGGAACTCCCTATCGTGATTGCCGGGGATGATAAAGACATCACCGGAGTAGCTCTCCAGTATCTTCAGCACATCAGGCTCAATGGCCTGGTAGGAGCTGTTCTTGTCAAACATATCCCCCGCGATAATGATAGCCTCACAGTCATGCGCAGCAGCCACAATGTTCTCCAGGCAGCCCAGAGTCACTTTGTCCTTGAGGTGAAGGTCGGCGGTGTGTAATATCTTCATAAGAGGATTATAAGGGAGATCGGCGGGAAAGTAAAGCAGAGATAGCCTCTGCCTTCGATGGACTCAGGGCAGGCGCCGGCACAAAGTCCGCAAAGTTCAGAGCTCCTTTTAAGGGGAAATCTAAGCGGCGGGGGACGGTTCAAGTGCAGGGTATACAGGTAACTATGTATATTAATTAGACCGGGGTTTTGGGGGCAGGGGTGGGACCGCAAAGGGTCGTACCGGATGAGTTCAATGTACTATAGAGTCAGGTCAGGGGTGCCTGCCGCCCCTTACAGGGAGGGGGGAGCAATAAACGATAGTCTCATGATTTACCCAATTCACTTTGATAGATCAAAAAACAAGAGAGGGGAAATAAACTCATTTCACCTCTCTTTTATAAAGTTTCTTAATAAATAGAGATTATCTAATAGTTAACTGAGGCCATGTTTCCCGCGATATCTCGTACTGATATATATTTTATTTTCGAGACCATATTATGGGTATTATTATCAAAATATCTGGCATCATAAACCCGAAGCTGTTTTGTCGTGTAATTAATTGACCTTGATAATCCGCTACCATCTGTACTGATTACCATTGGTATCGAGTCTATTCCACTACCCGATTCAATAAGTGTTACTAAATAATCATTATTAGACCAGGTTCCATTTGGGATGACCGGTGCGACTGTATCATATTTGACTAGAACATTTTGTGTAGAAGTATTTCCGGCTGCATCAGTCAGCTTTAATACCAGAATATTCTCGCCCTGAGCCAGGCTCAGGCCAGCCGTAGAAACAGAAATCTGGGTATAAACTCCTGATATATCCTGGGAGGATTGCAGCACATTATTATAGTAAAGTTCGATTTTACTTAGCCCAATATCATCGGAGAGACTGACAGATATAGAAGGCTTATTTTTATACCATAGATTTTGATTTGATGGATTATTGTTCGAGATACCGGGAGCTATCACATCCTGAAGTATGATATGGGTAATATAAGTATTAGAATACAACTCATTATACGAAACACTTAAGATCTCAAAATCATTAGTCCCCAGGTCAAGGGAAGTTATTTTTTCCTGGCTATGTCTATCTACCGGGGCACCCGAAATAGAAACATTGTCCTCACTATTATGTGTTATTGCTGTAATGGAGATCGAATTGGTATTTACAATTGAATAGTATTCATAAATATCACTGGAAAATGCAGGAGAGAGGTCACCGACCGATAAAATTATATCTTCCAGGGGAGAACCTGTTTGAACACTGACATTATTTGTAGAATTAGTCCCTATTGGACTACAAGCTACTAATCCCACACCTACTAAAACCATTACCCATAAGTTTTTCATTTCACACCTCATTTTTTAATAGCAGTATTATAATAAAAAAAATAATACATTACAATTTTCGTAGGGATTGCAGTATGTTTTTAAGGAATCAATATGGGTCTGCCAGCACCTATCCGGGACATCATCCGGCATTTTTCCTTCTGAGCAGGTAAAGGATAAAATTGTAGGCCAGAAGTACCGAGTACAGGACATTAGTGATGAGGGCCAGCCTGGTACTTCTTGAAGGATACCGGGCTATATCTATGAGATTACTCATGAGGATGGGATTCAGGCTTTGATCCTGGTTCATCCCCTCCACTATTGCTGCCTGACTGTGACTGATGGCCTGACTCTCCCTGATGAGCAGCACATAAGCCAGTATATTCAGGGCCAGCAAAGCCCCAAAAAATAAGATTTTAGTGTTTTTCAATGTGATCTCCTGATGATAGTATTTCTATTTTTTAAAGGCGTAGATAAGTTCTGCTCTACAAACCCGGAAAATCATTAAAACTATTAGTTTTAATCACAAATTCTATCTAAAAAGCGGAAAAATATCCAATAAGAATCAAAAAACCCTATGAAACAGCAACAATATTCCAGATACCAGCACAAGTCAACAGGGGAAGATCCTTCGGTAGTAAAGTAAATAGTGGGGTAGAGACTCAGGATGACAGTGGACTTGCGGGAAGATACTTGAGGCATGGTATATGTTTAGGCTTATGGATTATACTGAAGCTAAACCTCACTCAAAGATCCTTCGTTTCGTAGGACTGCACTCAGGATGACAATATAGTGTCGTCTGACAGGGAATACGAAGAGGAAGACTTCTCGTCATCCTGAGTCTGACGAAGGATCTTTGAGTAAGATGGGAAGAAAGTAACAGACCGTGCTTCTGTGCGAGAAAGATCCTTCACTGCGTAGGACGGAGTTTACCTTGAGTCCGACGTAGGGTTCAGGATGACAATACAGTCAATCGATAGTAGGCACTTCCTTTTTATGTCCGAGCCTTCATTCTCAAACCTACAGAAAACCTTCAACTAAACCAGGCTCCCCTTCACCGCCGAAGGTGGCTGTCCTGCTCCTCAATGTGCACCCCACAATAGTCAATAGTAGGCTCTATCTTTATAATTCCGAGCCTTCATCCTCAAACCGATAGAAAATCTGCAGCTAAACCAGACTCTACTTCACCGCCGAAGGTGGCTGTCCTGCTCCTCAATGTGCACCCCACCCTGCGCTAATCAGGGCTGACCTACCCCAGCCTACACCCCTCCGCCAGGACATTCAGCCCGCCCGGCACATTGTCTGCTATTCTATCAGCCACCAATTCGCGGTGGTATGCCCATTGGTCCCACCGACCAAAAAGCCCCTTCTTTGCCTACTTTCTTGGGGCAGCAAGAAAGTAAGCCCCCCCCTCTCTGGACATTGCACTCTAATCTTGATATACTATTCAGAGTATAGGATTTCAGGAGCCCGGTATGAAAAAGCGGCGTATGTTCATCGTGATGGCCCTTAACCTGGTCATCGTCATCGCGGAGATATCTTTCGGGATATTCTCCAACAGTATGGGCCTCATTGCAGACGCCCTCCACAATCTGTCCGACGTAGCCGCCATCTTTGTGGCCTACCTGGCTATTGTGTTCAGCGAAAAGAAGGCCAGCTCCCGTATGACCTTCGGTTATATCCGCTCCGAGATGATGGCCGGATTTATCAATTCCTTTGTCCTGGTGGGGGCCATGGGCATAGTGATCTTCGAGTCGGTAGAGCGGCTGCTCCACCCCGTCCCGGTAGAGGGCGGCATCATGATGATAGTAGCCGGGGTGGCCCTGGTGGCCAATGTCATCTCCCTGCTCATCCTCAAGGATATGCACTTCCACGGACTGGGAGATAGTCATGATCATAGCGAGCATGATCATCATGAACATGAAGGCCACAGTCATCCGACTCGAGAAAATATCAATGTCAAGGCCGCTATGCTGCACATGCTCAGTGATGTGGGTATCTCGGCAGCGGTAGTCCTGGGAGGCCTCCTGGTCAGCCTGGGCCAGTGGTACTGGCTGGACCCTGCTCTGTCTCTGGCCTTCTCCGCTTATATCATCTACGAAGCCATAAAGATCCTGCGTACCACTTTCAGCAGCCTCATGGATGCCAGTAACATAAAAGAGAAAGAAATGGACAAGATCCTGGCCAGCATTACCGGTTTTAAGGAGATAAAAAGCGTCCATGATGTACACCTCACCCAGCCTTCGTCCAAAGACCGCTTTTTTTCAGCCCATATTGTCCTGGAAAAAGACCTGACCCTGGATAAGATAGACCGTCTCATCCTGGATGTGAAACACCAGCTGGAGCAGTATGATATCACCCATTGCGTATTACAGCCGGAAAGCGCAGATTTTCATAAAGAAGATATACTGTGCTGTGATCACTAAGGAAATACATGGCAGATTTTGGATTAAGTGAAAATACGGGCTATGTGAAGCCTGACCAGCTGGACGGACTGCCCGACTCTCCGGGTGTCTACATCATGAAGGACAAGCATAAGACTGTCATCTATGTAGGTAAAGCTATCCGGCTTAAGAAACGGGTCAGCTCCTACTTTCAGAAAAAACACACTGACATCAAGACCCAGCTCCTGGTGGAAAACATCGACATCATCGACTACTTCACTGTGGACAGCGAGTTCGAGGCCCTCATCCTGGAAGCCAATCTCATTAAGAAATATAATCCCCGCTATAATGTGATGTTCAAGGATAACAAGTTCTATCCCTTTATCAAGGTGACAGTCAATGAAGAATATCCCCGCATCATGTTCTGCCGCTCGGTAGTAAAAGACGGGGCCCGCTACTTTGGGCCCTATACTTCAGCTAATGCCGTGCGGCGCTATATCGAGCTGGTGCAGCGCCTCTTTCTGATCCGCACCTGCAGTGTCCTGCCTAAAAAGGCCTGTCTCAACTACCACATCCACCGCTGTTCCGCCCCCTGCATACAGGCTATCGGAAAGGAGGAATATCTGGATAATGTGGAACAGGCTCTGAAGCTCCTCGACGGCGAGTTCAGCAGCCTGCTGGATGGACTGGAACACAGGATGAAGGATGCCTCCCGGGAGCTTCTCTTTGAAAAAGCTCAGACTTTAAAAGAGACTATAGAGGCCGTGACCTACTTTGAAAACTCCCAGAATGTCTATCTGGATAGCGGTATCAATGCTGACTTTATCGGCATGGCCCAGGACCTGGGACG
>CAZIAD010000081.1:0-9338 GCA_964537555.1 uncultured Brevinematales bacterium | reverse complement strand
AAAAATATAAGTGTTTATAGGTGAATTATAATCTCATGAGGATTAAATATCAAACTACACGAGTCTTTGTCTCCGGTGTACTCAGCTTAAGTCAGAGTATAAACAATTTCGTCCCAATATCCGCAGTCTGTGGTATTTTTGCCCCTCCTGTCATTGTTACTATTATATAAGCAGGATGGGGAAAGTGCTGTTCATTTTTTTGAATCTGCAGCCTGGCTTATCTGTAGGATCTTAATGGTCCCCGACCACCGGGACTGGTGGGTCAGCTCACCCTGGAGCTTGTGTATTTTTCCCGCTTTCAGGTCAAAACTGCCTGCATTCAGTACCAGGTAGGATTCCCGGGACTTGGATTCCCAGTTCAGGACAAAGTAGATATTGGTCCCCCCGGTCTCGATGAGGCCGGTAACCCAGTCAGTAGAGCTACTGTCGGGATTCAGGTCCTGTACGCTTAACACCGGGCCGGCCTTTGCAGGCCTGATCTCAGTACAGCCGAGCAGGCATAGTCCCAGCAGCAGAGAAAACAGTATTTTCATAATAGACTCCTTGAAATGAATATTATAGAGATTTACTTCAGGACTGCAGCCATACTTCCTCTATCCACTGGTCCAGAGAGGCCCAGGTCTTATCGTATATACCGTCATGGGTAATGTAGATGATGCGGCCGGTTGGCTCCATGCAGTAGAAATCGCCATTGTCCTGGCAGAGAGGGACCACATCTGCAGGTATATTCACGTACTCCTTCAGCTCCATCAGGTCTTCATACACGGTATCGATGTAGGTATAATAGGCCGGATTGGAGGCATTGACGGGCTCTATTGTCCCGCAGATGACATCACTGACCTGTAAGAGATAGTCCTTAAAGTCTTCCGGTAAACGGATGTCCAGGCGTCTCTCTATAGCCGCCACATCTTCAGCTGTAGGCAGGCTCAGGGGTTTGGGTACGGGCTGGTTGCGGCGGCGCAGTTCCTGAAATAATTCCTTTCGGGTCATATTTATCTCTCCTTGGATTTATAAGGGTCAGCCTATAGACCGGGTGGTGTCATCATCGTGGCTGAACCAGGCGGTCAGGCTGAGCTTTGAGGGGGCCTGGGAGCCGTCATAGTGGTTGACATCCACTATTTCTCCGCTCAGTTTTAAGAGGAGCTTATCTTTTTTTCTGTCCAGGACTTCTATGGTATTGTTTTCACTACCGTCATGCTCAAAATAGTAAAAATTAGTGACATATTCTTCGCTTTTTTCCAGATAGGAATCAGGGATAGATGCTTTAAAGCCCGGGATCAGGTCTTTATCGCCCAGTTTTTTCTGTATCAGGTTCAGTTCCCAGTTCAGCATCTGAAAGTCATCCTTTACATCCTCATTGATGCGCAGGGCTTTTTCAGATTCCAGGTGGATACACAGATCCATCTTGCCGACTTCTTCATAAAGGTTCCAGGTGGCTTCTTCTACTTCATACTCTTCGGTACCGTTAAAACGTTCCATGACCAGTACATTTTCTTTGGACATCCTATCCCTCCTTTATTAAATGGTCACACAGTCAGACATAGATTTCCATATTCACAGGGAGTACAGCTCCGCAGTCTAAATCCGTACCTTTTGAAAAATTAAAAAAGACTGTGAATCCGAAGAATTTTACACCAGCTTTTATTATTTGTGAAATATTTTTTGAATCGAAATAACGGGATAGGGCAAACCGGATCTTCAGATATCCCGCTCCTGAGTTTAGTCAATGGACTGAGGAGAGATATTAAATTTTGTGAACAGTTCCCTTATGACTCCATCTATCTCATCGGCTCTTTCCTCATCGGAGGGATGAAGCATTTTTTGGCATAATTGAGGCTGCAAGGCCTGTATAATAGTAGCAGCATCAGTTAAACGAAAATCATCCAGTATCATGTTCAGAGTCCAGTATATCCAGAGGGTATCTCCGGAGTCCAGTATCTCCCTCACTACAGGTATGACATCCGTACCGGCATTTACCAGCAAGGGGACGATCCGGCGGGCTACCGGCCAGTTTATATCCTGTATCCACTCAAAGAGGCCTTTTAATATAGGCCGGTAGTAGGGGTATGCATGGCGGGAGAGTTCCTCGATGAGATGGGTGTCATGTTTGCTTTGGGGGATATATCCTTGTAATCCATTCATGTTTAGCCCTTTTACGGTAAATGTATCACTAGCAGGGAGACCAGTATTCCAGTCGTGTCAGTTTCCCTTTTTTATTAAAGGTAAAGATATAAGCATCATCGCTTTGAGGATGGGTCTGCATAATATATTGAGAATGGTCATTTTCGGGTTTTAGTTTTCTCAACTGATTTTTGCCGAATATCAGATGCAGGTCCTCGATAGTGGTCTCTGAGTCTATACGGTATTGTTTAAAGGCCAGGCTATAATGATACCCCGGCTTAAACTCCATCTTTTCTATCAGGTATTTTTGCGTATCATTTCCGGTAAAAGTGATGTCTTTATAGATCATCTGGTAGTATTTTTGTCCCTGTTCAATGGAGGATAAGAAGCCACACTCGTGTTCAGATTCAACCAGCTTATAAGCTTTTCCCATAGCGCGAATGATCTCCTGTTTCGAGGAGAGAAAGGACAGTCCCTTAAAGGATAAATCAGACATGAAAATCTGATTGGTACTAACTGGAAAAGCCTGAGTGGCCACTAGTAACAGTAGAATAATTAATCTTGTCCTGTATCTCACTATGATTCCTCCGGAATTTTTAAATCATGCATTTAGCGGTCGGGGTAGCCGGAAAACTTATTTCCATCCTATAAAAATACATACCAAATCTCTGGCCTCTCCATAGATCTGATTAGTGTCAAATGCGGAAACCAGTTCCCAGCACTCATTGTCGGGGCCATTCATAAATCCATCCAGGGTATTCTCAGCAAATTTTTCCCCGGAAATCCTTTAGTGGCTCATTTAATGGTCTTGTATTCCCCTCTGTTAGTTACTTTAATCTTTATTATCTGATTTAATGTGTTCTATCTTGCTGAGTCCACAGTCTATTATAGTAAAGACCTGTGATAATCTCTACTTATTAATTAACTAAAATCCTGTCCCATGCTGCATATCCTGAATGGACTGAAATACCGTGCTCATTCGCCAAGCCCAGGCTCAGCGCATAGGTACGGCATATTAGTTTGCTGCGGTATCTTGACCTCATTCTGTTTAGAGATAGTATTTCCCGTAAAATCTGAGCCTGATCTTGTCTGATCTGATATATGTGAATGGGGATCCTGCGAACTTTTTACTTGAGTGGCCACACTATCCAGGTACCGTAGGATTTTTGTAGATGTTTTTTTGGGTTTATGAGCTAACATTTGATTGTGAGGCAGATGAGTGGTGCCTGTGCTGAGGCCATCGTTGCGCATTGCTTACTCGGGACAGGCTGGGTCGGAGTATGCAGAAGAGGGCTGGATGGCTATAAGCCAACTCCCGGCAGGAGAAAATTGGGTTGGGCGATTTTAGAAGTTCCTCACATTTGATAATTCCAGTCCATGCTGATACAATTAGATCCTTTTGGAGAGTGGAGATCTTATGAAGTATTTATTACCTGTTATTATCATACTACTAGCCGGATGTCAGACGGCAGCCGTAAAGACAGAGAGCACTCAGGATCTGGGGGAGGCCCGGCCTATCAGTACCCGCCTGGTGTTTAATATTAAAAATCTCAAGATCTATGGTATTCAAAATCATCGGGCCAATATGATCTCTGTAACTGATTATCGTTTAGTATGGGGAGAACTGTCAGCATCTAGATCCACCCTGTTTGAAAACGTGTCTGTATCTAACTTTCCTAACAATAATCTCTACTATCAGCTCATGACCCGGGAAGAACAGTTTAAACAGAGTATGAACGATATATTCAGGCAGAGAGATTTTGTTATTTCCTCCAATGGATCTGAGTCTATCACTATAGAGGCAAAAGTGAGTCATTTGTATTTTAATCTGATGCTCAAATCTACCAATAATCATGTCTATGTGGGTGATTACAAAATGGATTCTATTATACAGTGGTCAGTGTTCAAAGGGAATCAACTCTATTTCCAAACCCTGCCTCAAAAACTCAGGGCCGATTACCAGGATAGCTCTATCAGTAACGTATTAATCCGCCATTTGGGATACAGTTGGGATATGCTATTAAAGGATGAAAAGACCAGATTACAAATTGTACAAAGTCTATCTAAGGATTTACCATGAGAAAATATCTGGTACTATTATTACTGACGGTTTTCAGTACTCTCTATAGTCATACTAATTATATTCTCACCCGGCTGGAAGTGGTGGAAAATTCCACCATTTTACCCTTAATGTCTCAGAATTATACCCAGGAAATCAAGCAGATAACAGATCTAAAAATAACCCGGGCTCTCAAACCTCTCACCAATACTATACTGGAAAATATAAATATCTTCAGTGCTGATTTTTTTGATGACGGGACCCTTAAAACCAATGGAATAGCAGTAAATACCCTGACACTCGACAAACTGGAAGTAAGTATCATCAGTAACCTGGAATCCAGTCTCATACCCGGGGAACTACTGGTATTCCTTGAAATGAAAGTGTGGATCAGAGATGCCTATAGACAGAGAATATTACCACTCATGTATCTATTTGTGAATGTTTTTAGCTGGCAGAAACAGACAGACCTGTTACATCCCCGGAATATTCATGCAAGCATCGAATTATCTCCAATAATGGGTACAGTCAATGGGGGGGACAGAATAAAATGGGGTTTCAGGAGTTTCCTTTCTTTCCTTTATCAGAAACAGGACATCTTTTCTTCATCACTATATTATGAGTTTAAATTCGCTTCATTTTACCAGAGTTATAACGATGGGATATTCTTTCCTACCGTCTTGTATATGGGAAGCCAAAAAAGACTATCAAAGTCACTGTATGCAGGTATTTTTCTCAGAAACACCATAAGTTATAGTAAAGAGACAAACAATAGCTCCCTCAACCACTATTATGAGGCACTTGCAGGGGGCCTGGTTTTAAAGTTTGATAATATGGTATATGATAAGAGGGCTGGATTGGGTAGAGGGATGGAGGCCCAGATTTATGGCGGGTATATTCCTATACTATATTCCCGATATGATAGAGATACTGACCCTCTGGCATTTATGGGATTCAATATTCAGTATCGCGGCTTTACAGGCCCTAAGTTTTTTATAACTCCGGTATTCAGATTTTATTACGAAAACCGGAATTTCTCCCTGGCTGAAAGATTGATCTCCTCTTCTACCGGAGTTTATTTCAACCTGGAAAATGTAAAAGTGTTTGATAACCGGCTCAGTATTACTCCCAGCGGCAGAAATACGGATATCCGATATTTTCTTCCCTATGAAATGGGCTATTATGCAGCAATAGACTTCGGCTATTATCTGTCAGACAGTCTTATTATGACACTTTTTGCCGGGATGGGAGAGGGTTCTAATCTTCCTGCTCAGTTCACGTTTGATAACATGTATTTTGCGGGCATGCAGATTATTATTGTACCCTTGACCCTGGTCCTGGCCGGAGTCTATCAGCCCTCCACTATGACTGAGCTGGACTTTCACTTCGATTTTAATTACAGCCTTAGTTTTTGATCTTTATTCCATGGTAGAGATGGTGATCCAGGATCTATATCTGACATTGATCAAAACAGCGACATTTCCGTCTGTCTCTTTCTAAACCAGGAATCGTCCTGCAATTCGGCAGGCATTATATGCCCCCCTGCGCTCTACCTGGAATATAACGAGCGGCGCTCGGAGCCGGGCCTAAGTCTGGCGAATGGGCTTAGTTAGATGACGTTTATTCTTTGTATTAACTTTCCATTGTTACATAGTCGACTTGGCCATTTTCATCAAAATAAACACTAAGAACATAATCAGTAACATCTCCAGGTAATGTAAAATCTATTGTGTCCATGTTATCTGAGTAATCATCACCCCAACTGGATTTAAATTCTAAATTTTGTAGAATTTGAACTGGTTCAGGAATACTTCCAGAAAAATGGTTTTTCCAATATGACTCGTCTAGTTCATCAAGATGATGAGTAATGAAAAGCTTTACTTCATTAATATCATCATCACCCTCTTTGTCATAAGCTTTTTTAATTGCATCAAGAGCAATTTTCTTTCTTTTTTCAAGATTATTTTCAGACATAAGTTCCACCTTATATTTTTTTTGCTCGATGAGTTGTTATGTCATCTAACGTGTTTGCCTATGCGCCGGGCCTAAGCCTGGCGAATGGGCTTAGTTATATGGCGTGCTGGACAGTATATTTTATTCATTTTTGTCCAATAATTATCCACCTTAAACGATCATCCTTTATTATACTTAAATTTTTATATTTTTCAGAAAAAATATCCAAGATTTCCTGCTTAGTGAAAAAAGAGTGTGCCAGACCTTTTTCTGGACCAACAGTAGGTATATATGTTCCATCTTTCAAAGTATCATGATTCTTCATCATTGGCCAATGTATTAAACACTCATCTGAAGGAATGGATGTAAATATATATCCATCTGTTTCTAATGATTTATGAATATTGTCGAGTAAAGCAATCACCTGTGTTTTTAAACCATGGTGCAGTGTGGCATGGGAAATAACTAGTGAGTAAGTATTCTCGGGTAAATCATACTTGTACATATTCGCACATATGTATTCACCTTTATTCTGTGTTCTATTCTTCGTCATTTGTATGGCTGTTTCACTTGAGTCAATTCCAGTGATTTCAAAACCTAATTCTTGTAACAGATGCAAATATTTTCCTTCTCCACAACCAATATCCAAAGCTTTTTTTTCTGAAAATGAGTGTGTATTAATAAATTCTAAAAATGAAGGGTGTAATTCGTCTTTTAAAGTCGCCCAGGTAGTTCCATGTTTCTCAAAATTCTTATATATGTTATCCCAAATAGTCATCAATTTTTTCCTTCATCAGATTCCGTTCAACTAATATATTCCCAGCCTGGCATATAACGAAATCGACACTGCGCTGGGCTTTGCCTGGCGGCTGTGTCCTAGTTATATGACGAACTGGCCGACTTTTCAAGCCAATCTTTTTTTAATAAACCATATTCTAATCTATTATACCACTTACCGTCAATAAATGTGTGTTCAAGTAATTCAGCTTCTTTCTTAAATCCACATTTAATCATAACTCTTTCTGAAGCAGAATTGATTGATATACATCCAGTCTCGATTTTATGAAGTGAGAGCTCAGTAAATATAAACTCTATCAGTTTTTTTGTTGCTTCAGTAATATAACCTTTATTCCAGTATAGCTTTTGAATGAAAAATCCAAAGTTGCAAATCCCTGTATCTTTCATTTTTTGTAAAATTGAGAATCCGATTTCACCAATGTAACTGTTATCGGATTTTAATATTAGTGCAAAATAGTATTTTCTCCTGTTTTCTGTCTTTTGTGATTCTTCTAATCTTAATTCTAATTCTTTTTCAGATTCATAGAATGAATTTGTTTTAAAATCCAGAAAGTGCATGACCTCGTTGTTGGACATTAAATTATGTAAATTGTGTAAATCTTCAGGAACATGATCACGAATGATAAGACGAGAGGTTTCTAAATTAATCATATCAACTCTTCTTAAAAATAATTGACCAGGCCAGTTTGTCATATAACGTAATGGCACTGCGCTGGGCGCATGCCTGGCGGCTGTGCCCTAGTTAGCTGAAGGGCATTCGTAGTTTTATTTTACTTTTGTTTCTACACTATTATCCGTTTTTGTATTTGAATCATTCACACTTTGTCCCTTCGATCCAATTGCAGCTATCATAACAAGAATAAAAACTACAACCCAAATAATTGTTCCAATTATTACACCCTTCTTTTTATATTGATTATTTTTTATTCCCAACATGGGTAGTCTTACGAAATCTATCAACCATCCGAAGAAAAACAATCCAAGAGATTTTAAATATAATTTCCCACGTTTTTTGTCACCCAAGTAGAACCAATGAGCTCCTAAGAATCCAAGGAAAAGATTTAAAAACATAGCAATGATGATAGATTTCTGATTTGTATTTAAAGATTTATCTACTAGTTCAGAATATGATGAAACTCCTTGATTCGATAATTCTTCCTTCTCTTGTTGAAGTTTTGCCGCTTTTTCTTGTTCATTTAACAGTTTTTCTTGTTTTTCCAATAATTCTTTTTGTTTTCTTTCCGCATTTTTTCGGTCTTTAATTTGTCTTGATAAATCGTAAGCAGCACCGCTTGAATTACATTGTACCCATGCTCCAGAATCAGTGGGACGACTATCGCGTGATACAACATCTCCATTCAATTCATTTACCCAATATGGACTTGACATGTGTTCCTCCTAACGTTCTATTTGAAGCCTTTCAGCTAACGAGCGGCGCTCGGCGCCGCCTTTGTGGCGACTGGCTGCCAGTTATGTGCAGTTGCGGGGGCTTTTAAAATTCATACCCACTTTCAATTTCTTTAATTTCTGATTCACTAAGATATTTTCTTCTTAATGCTTTCACGTCAACTTTACTGTTAATGGAAAGTATTTTATGTATTTCATAAATTAACTTTTCAAGTTTTTTATCGGTATACGTATATTCGACAAAAGATGAACTGCCAACTGTATGAGAGAATCGAGCAACCCACTCTTCAGCACTATATTTGGTATCAAACAGCTCTTTAGCCATTTCTTCTCTTTCTTTTGGTGCCAATGGTAACACTTCAAATCCCCCCTGCAATTGCATATAACGTATTCGACTCAGCGCCGCGTTAGTGGCGGCTGAGTCCTAGTTATATGATGTACAGTTATTAACTATTATGATCTCTTACACTCTCTCTTGCTTTATTAAGTATATCTAAATATTTAGGAGAAAAAGGTTCAACTAATTTCTTCTCTAAATCGCCAAGAATATCCCACAATACTCTTTCTTCAGATTGATGTTCTATATTTAATTTATCATTATCTGAAAAGCGATGTAAAAATTCGAATAAAACTAACGCTTTATTTTTAGAGAGTTTGATTTCAATTTCATCACCTTTCATTTTTTCTCCTGTATAAACTTAGTACAGTATATCATATAACGTGCATGGCACTGCGCTGGGCCTTGCCTGGCGGCTGTGCCCTAGTTAGATGTCGTCTTATTCACGTTCAATTTATCATATGTCAGATTAAATAATCCAAGAATATCATTCTCAAGTTTTGTACCTTGAAAATCATTCTTCAATCTTCCATGTATGATTTTTATAGAATCAATTATGTTTTTAAGTATTAAATGTTCTCGTTCTTTGTCTGTTCCATGAGCAAATATATCATAATCAATACTAATTCTAAAATCTGCAAAGCCTTCTTTTTTAGAAATATA
>CAZIAD010000080.1:0-9342 GCA_964537555.1 uncultured Brevinematales bacterium | reverse complement strand
TTTTCGGGGGCTTATGAGTCTATCGTGTTTTTTATGTTCCTGTTTACTCTTAAGGTCAGTGTTTTATTTCCCGGAGACAGGAGTGTCAAACGCTGGCTGGTCCTGCCGGTACTCCTCTTCCTGGGAGCAGGCCTTCTCCTCAATCCGGCTTTAAAAGCCCCCAATCTTCTGGTGCCCGCCCTGCAGAGTCCCTGGATGTTTATCCATGTGCCGGCTTTTTTTATGGGATATGTCTCACTCACGTTTTCATTTGTGCTGGCCCTCCTGATGCAGGGGGGGAAATCAGAGCTGGCCAGCCTGCTGGACGGGGAAATGAAACTGAGCTTCTTCTTCATCAGCCTGGGTATAGTGACCGGGGCCTTCTGGGGGGAGCAGGCCTGGGGCCACTTCTGGAACTGGGACAATAAAGAGGTGTGGGCCCTTATCACCTGGCTTATCTGCCAGGTCTACTTTCATGTGCGCAGCCCCAGGCTTAAGTTCTGGGTTGTGATGGGGGCTTTTGCGGCCCTGCTGTTTACTTATTTCGGGGTGATGTTTCTCCTGCCGGGCCTGCACAGCTATCGATGAGTCGATAGTCCAGTATGTTAAAAGAGAGGTTTAGTCTAATGAAGAAGAGCTGTGTTCTTAGCATATTATTTGTATTTCTTTTATCCTGTGAGAAGGCTGCGGATGTAGGCCATCCTCAGGACTATAACAAACAGGGGCTGAGCTTTCAGTACCCCGGTAACTGGAAGCTGACAGAAGGGGAGCCTGATGGGAATTACAGCTATATCAATATCAAAAGCCCCGGCAATGCCCTGATGATGGTGCTCTATTTTAAAGACCTGGAATCGCCCATGGTCCTGATCAATATTGCTCAGACTATGTCCTCCATGTTCAAAGAAGAGCTCAAACTGGGTTCCATGCGGGAGGAAGACTTTAAGGGTATAGAAGGGGTGGTGTCCTCTAATTATGTCAAAGGGGTCAGAGAGACCTTTGTGCTGGATATGTATGGTACCGTAGTGCCTCACCATCGGGACTATTATAAGGCGGAGCGGAGTAATGATGTGGTCCTGTTCCTATCTCAGGCCGCTGATGAAGACAGTGAGATCGCAGAGACAGGCTTTGAGTTTATCCGCAACACTTTCCGCTTTGAACCATCTGTAGAAAATGCGTTGCCTTGAGTCAGGAGGGCTGTATAAAATGAGAAGGCTCCAGTATTTTTGTCTGATAGCATTGCTGCTGGTCAGCTGTGCCAAGCCAGAACAACAGGAAAAAGGACAGGCAATATCTCTCACAGATATTACAGTCACCTCAAAAAGTTATTATCAGATCCAGTATGACAGGCAGATCCTGATCTATAATAAAATCAACGACCTGATACAGGAGATCGATGAACGTAAAGAAATGGGTGATAAAGAAGTAAACAATATTAAACTTTATGATGAGATGCCTGCATCACTCCCAGGGGGAATCATTCTCGACCCTCTCCATGCCGGTATTCCCGGAATCCTAAAAAGTGAACAGAGCATTAAAATAGTGTCCTGCAATGTGTGGGCAGATCAAAAAAAATACTGCATATATGTAGAAACCGGGCTGTTTAATCCTTCCAAAAATACTGCCTATGTCCAGGTTACAGCCCGTGATATGGGGATATATGGGGATAACTCGGTCTACCAGGGCAAAAAAGATATCGGGATAGCTCCCGGGGAGACAGTATGGATCAGATATTCTGAGCCCGGCCTGGAAGCCCAGTCCCGTTTCCTGGAGGGTGATGTGATGTCATATACAGGCAGTCATGCCTTTATAGAATTCTTCCCTATGAATCATGTGATCTCATCCAATGATAGTTTTCGCTATTTTAAAATATTAGGGCAGCTCTATTCACAGGCCCGGCCCTTATCTAAGATCACGGGAGGGGTGATCACACTCACCCATGCCAGTGATCTGTATGAAGGTGAATACGGGACTGTTTTTCCGGAATCGGATGATGGGGCCTACAAGTACCTGACCCTGGCTTCTGATCTGGGGGCCAGAAAGCAGCAAACCAGGATCATAAATCCATACGAGTATGATTACTATCTTTATAAATCAATGCCCCCCATGATTAACAGGCTGCAACCCGAAATGGAAGCTATTAAATCGTTAAAGGATGAGTTTAGCCAAGACTGTCTTTCAGATGGTATACTGAGCTATGGCAACAAGTGGATCAGTGATGGCAGTTTTCCCCAGGTCCTGAGTTATAGATTCAAACCCGGCCAGAAAGTGCATAGTGTGGATATTCTTCTGAATGAGACGGGTTTTTGGGGAGAACAGGGCCTGAATGACCTTAGCCCGGGGTACTTCCTGTTATTGTTAACTGATCAATATACCAACCTTGTATATACTAACCGGGTGGAGGCCAGAGGAAAGGGCTTCCATCATATCAGTTTTAGTCCGGCAGCCGGATTGAAGCAGGCTGAGGTAGTGTTTCCTTCGGACTGCGGCCAGACACTGATCCGTATCCATGAAATAATGTGGCAGTAATAGCTACTTTTTTACCTGAATGAGGCTGTACACCGGTGCGTCTATCTTGTCTTTCCCCTTGAGGAAGCTGAGCTCCACGATGTAGGCAGCGGCCACTACATTACCCCCCTGCTCCCGGATGAGGTCGATAGAGGCAGCAGATGTGCCTCCGGTAGCCAGCAGGTCATCTACAAACAGGACATTTTCCCCTTGTTCGATGGCCCCGGTATGCATCTCTATACTGGCCTGCCCATATTCCAGGGCATAGCTGCGGGAGATGGTGTCACCGGGCAGCTTACCGGCCTTGCGTACCGGCACAAATCCGGCGCCCAGGGCATAGGCCAGGGGAGCTCCGATGATAAAGCCGCGGGATTCAGTGCCTACTACTTTTTCTATGTACATATCGGCAAAAAGGGCTGCCATGCTGTCGATATGTTGTTTAAAAGCATGTTTGTCTTTCCATAAAGTAGTAAGGTCTTTAAACAGGATTCCCGGTTTGGGGAAGTCCGGAATATCCCTGATCAGTTTTTCCAGTTCCACGGCGATCTCCTTTAGTATGATACCCTATTGTAGTATAAAGCAAAAAAATGTACAAGTATCCATATCACATTTTAGAGGCGGAGCATTCCAACATGGCCGTGAATGGCTCAGCATGTCAGGGCCATAGGAAAAGAGACAGTGAATAGGCCTTTAGAGACTCACTCCCTGTAAAGGCCACGTGGGTATGGGGGCTATGGCCTGAAGCCGGGCTACAGGGTAGTAAAGAGAAGGTGGGTGGGGGTGATGTCGGGGGGCAGGCATGTAAGTCCATGCCTGCTTAATGTACAGAATGACGTCAATTCATAATACCGGCTTGGATTAATCCTGATCAGCAAAAATCTGTCATAATAAAGCCAAAAGTGATGAAAAATGGACGGCCGTCACTTGACTTATGACTATCGACTATAATTGACACTTAGTATTTTCCCTTTTAAAATGAGTGAAATTCTGTAAATAGGAGCTGTGCATGCTGGACCTCTCATACGCAGTGAAAAAGATCGCTCCTTCCGCTACCCTGGCCATAGCGGCCCGGACAAAAGCGATGATAGCAGAGGGCATAGATGTGATCTCCCTGTCAGCCGGAGAACCTGACCTGGCTCCCGGGTATGAGCTGACCGAAGCAGCCCTGAATGCCATACGGGATGGAAACCATAAATATGTAGCGGTAGCCGGAATCCCTGCCCTGAGGGACCTGGTGGCCCAAAAACTGAGTAATCAGAATAATATTCCCACTCAGAGGGAAAACGTCATCATCACACCGGGGGCAAAATTTGCCATCTATGCGGCTCTGCGCAGCCTCATCAATCCGGATGATGAAGTGATCCTGTTTGCGCCCTATTGGGTGTCCTACCCCGAGCAGATCAAACTGGCGGGCGGACTGCCCAAGATCATAAAGACCAGTGAAGACGAAGGATTTAAACCTGACCTGGATGAGCTGGAAGGCCATATCACTGCCCGGGTCAAAGGGATAATACTGAACTATCCCTCCAATCCGGCCGGAGCCAGCTTTAGTGAAGAGGAGCTGCGCCGTATCGGGGAGCTGGCCGTAGCCAAAGGCCTGTTTATTATCTCTGATGAGATCTATGAGCCCTTTAGCTATGACCAGGAGCATGTGAGTATAGCCTCCCTCTCTCCTAAAATAGCCGCACAGACCATCACGGTAAATGGATTTTCCAAGTCCTTTAGTATCCCGGGCTGGAGAGTAGGTTATGCGGCCGGGGATGCAGATGTAATAAAAGCCATGATCAGCCTGCAGAGCCACAGTGCATCCAATGTGAATACCATAGCCCAGCTGGCCTGTATCGAAGCCCTGCAGCAGCAGCCTTATAAAGCCCTGGAAAACATGGTGGCTGAATTTAAAGAAAGAAGAGAATTTATAGTAAATGCCCTCAATGATATACACGGGATGCGCTGTCACAGGCCGGAGGGGGCATTTTATGTCTATCCCAATATACAGTATTACCTGGGTAACGGGGTAGGGGGTGTGGTCCCTAATAATTCACAGGAATTTGTAGAGGCGGTACTGGACAAGGGGCATGTGTCAATGGTGCCGGGGTCTGCATTCGGCATGGAGGGACATGTGCGTATCTCCTTTACCCAGCCCGTGCCGCGTATGCAGGAGGCCCTGAAAAGGCTCAATGCGATCCTGGAAAAGTAAATAAGAGAGAATGATCGGAGGTAAATAATATGGCTAAAGAGATTTTAGGCGTAGACTCAAGTGTGCTGCGTGAAGTGAAAAATCTGTTCAATGAGACCAACATCGAAGAGATCGAACTGGAAGAACCGGAAAAATTTTATATGCGGATATCCCGTAAGAAACAGGCAGTACAGGTACAGACCATTGCCGCTCCTGTAGCTGCAGCCCCTGTGGCTGCCGCACCGGCTGCTGCTCCAGTAGCTGCAGCTGCCCCCGCCGCCCCGGCTGCGGGACAGTATGATGATGCTGCAAAGTATCACAAGATCGTAAGTCCTGTGATCGGTACATTTTACGAAGCGGCCAGCCCGGAAGCCAGCGCCTTTGTAAAAGTAGGCGATACTGTCTCTCCCGATACCACAGTATGTATCGTAGAGGCCATGAAGGTCATGAATGAGATCAAGGCGGATGCCAAAGGTAAGATCGTCCAGATCCTCAAGGGAAATGGAGATTCTGTGCTTAACAATGAAGTGATGTTCATTGTAGAAAAATCTTAAAAAAAGAAAGCTGCAAAGTAAAAGGACTGTCCCTGCGACAGTCCTTTTTATTTAAACGATGATATCTATTTCGTGATAACCGATCAGGGTATCCCTGATTTGGGTGTCGGTTTGCTGATTTTCCTGGAAGCTCTCGGCCAGCCGGGGCATCTGGGATGCGGCATACATGGATAGTGCGGTCTGGACTTCACTTATGTACATGTGAGGCGATATTCCATTCACGGGATGCCTCCTATACGGTGATGTCTACAGCAGCTCCTGTCATTATTTCATTTAAGGGATTACTCTCGTGGGGCACCCCGGTCTTATCATTGACCTTGGGTGTGCGGGTAAAACCCTTGCTTATACCGATCTCTACTTTATTGGCCAGCTCAGTCATGACATTATTGTTCAGATTTTCGTAGCTGGGATGATCCGTTATTCCCATTACCGGCATAATTTTCCTCCCTGAAGTTTTTTCCCCTCTTACAATATAGTATACTCCGCTTTATTTTCGATGTCAACTAAAGTTTTAAAGTATTGTGTGCCGATACAGCTCTTGACTTTTTCCCTTTTTCAGGAGGCTAGCATGGGTGATGTCAGGGTAATGTCTAAACACTATCTGGATTATGAAGCTACCGAGAAGGCTGTACAGGCCATACTGCCCTATCTGAAAGCAGGGGATATCATCAATATCGGGGCCAATGCCCACCACTGGTATAACTTTGCCATTAAGATAGGCAACCAGGCGATCTGTAATCATCAGAAAAGACTGTTCGGGCCTGATTCACGGTGGAATGAAGGCCACTGTGTGATGTACTTTGGAGAGGCGGCCCTGTTTTCGGTGCAGCCTCCCCATGCCGATATGATAAAAGTGAGGGACCTGTGCCTGGAGAAACTCACAGTGTGGAGATTTACTAAAAGGAAACTGAAAAAAAACGACATAGATATCATGAAAGAAGCGGTTGCACAGATGTATGGGACAGAATATGACTATGGGCAGCTCGTCAATATCCTCATTAACCGGATCCTGGGCTATCCCCAGACCCGTATCGTGAGCTGGATGGACCTGGGCCGTACCCGAAAGGTGTGTTCCGTAGGACTGAGAGTGATCTATGAACATCTGCGCAAGGAGCTGGAGAAGAAAGGCAAGGGATTTGAAAAACTGTTTCAAAAACTCAATCCAAAACTGGAGCTGCATGACCCCTTTTACCGTGATAATTTTCATGGGGTGGATGTAGAGATGACCAGTCCTGCACATTTTTCCAATTCCTGCTATTTCGACAATGAGTTTGCCCTGGTGGCGGAATTTGACCTGGGAAAACTGATTCAGGAAGGGCCGGGGAAATCGATATAAAAAAGAACTGGAATTTTTTTCAGGCACCACCTATAATATATTAAATAGTGGTAAGGGGCCGGTGGTGATCCAGTTCAAGATCCTTGTGGTAGAAGATGCCAAGATCTACCAGGAAGCCTATAAGGCTATGCTGTCTGAGCAGAAATTTATAGTCCAGATATGCCAGGAAGGCAGCTGCCTGAAGCAAGCTGCACAGGCATTCAAACCAGATGTGATTCTCATGGATATCTATCTGCCCGACGCCAATGGTATCGAGCTCACCCGCGAGATAGTCAAAAATCCTCAGACTAAAAATATACCCGTCATCGTGGTCACTGGATCTGACGATATTGAGGCTCAGCAGGCCGCATATATGGCCGGGGCCAGGGAATTTATCAACAAACCGGTCAATAAGATGCAGCTGTTAGTACGTCTGGAAAATGTATTGCGGTTTAAAGCGCAGCAGGAGGAAATGGAGCGTCTCATCCAGGATAATACCGTAAGCGAGATGGGTGCATCCATAGCCCATCATTTTAATCAGCCCCTGACCACACTCCTGGGAGCCAGCCAGATGCTGCAGATGAAACGCAAAGAATACCAGGATGACCAGGAGCTCATGGAGCTGATCGATCTGATGGTGGAAGCGGGTGAAAAGATCGCCGAAATGGTGAAAAACGTAGAGAGACTCAAAAACTATAAAGCCAAGCATTATCTGAAAGATATAAATATAGTAGACCTGGAGAATTAGATGAAACAAGTATTAGTCATTATGGGAAGTGATTCCGACCTGCCTCTGCTGCAGCCCGGCTTGCAGATCCTCAAGGACTTTGATATAGAGGTAGAGGTCAGGTTTTCCTCAGCCCACCGTACGCCCGCCAAGACGGTGGAGATCGTGAATTCTTTTGAGAAACAGGGAGGAAAGGTCATCCTGGCCGCTGCCGGTATGTCGGCCCACCTGGCCGGGGTCATTGCGGCTCATACTATCCTGCCTGTGCTGGGTATACCCCTGTCCTCACCGGATTTTGCCGGCCTGGACAGCCTGCTGTCCATGATAGAGATGCCCCCTGGGATCCCGGTAGGGGTGATGGGTAAAGGTAAAGCGGGGGCTAAAAACGCCGCTCTGCTCACTGCATCCATACTGGCCCTGAGCAATAAGGATATTGCCAAAAAGCTCATGGAATTCCGCCTCAAGCAGTCCCAGACCGTGATGGATAAAGACAAAAAGCTCCAGCAGGAAGGCTGGGAGAATTACGGCAAGTAGAGATTATCTTCTGTTTAAAGTAAAAGAGCACTCATTTGAGTGCTCTTTTTTTTGTGCCAGGGTAATTCGATTTAATTCGTAGATATTGTGAAGCTCTTTATCAATATGTCGCCGCTCCACTGACTGGTAAAGATTGCTGTCCCGCTCACAATGAGTATAGAATTACTCAGATACAAAGGGATAAAATCGGGATTTTGAATTAATAAAGCCCTCTGGCCTCTACTGGTCCAGTTTTCAACCATGTAAGTGTCGCCTCCGGAGTATGTGCGGTACTGAACAGTGTTTAGATAGTTGTTGTTAGTGTAAGGGAAACTAAATAAAGGTGGGGGTGTGTTAGTATAGTAATTTGTGTTATGGAGAGGCGGTATGGTCTTATTTGTAGAATTAACGATCACATTCTGGCCCAGTGCGATGTTTAAATAATAATTTTGCCCTCGATTCAAATAAAAACTGTTGGAGCTGCAGCTCTGGTAGGCTCTATCATCCCATTCATTGACTATTACACAATAATTTCCCTGGTTCAGCCCGGGAAATTCATGGCTGGTGACCAGTGAGGGCCTCCATAAAAATTCCAGCTGAGAAGCTGTTTCCAGATTTACCAATGTCACAGATGCCTGAGTAATAGCAGATGACTGTATGTCAATCACTGCCATAGTCTGAGCTGATGAGCCATTATCCAATTGGATACTAACACTGGCATTTCCTGATCCACTAAAAATATCCGCGATGGATTCACATCCTGTCAGCACCAATACAACAAAAACACTTAAGCATAACACTTTTTTCATTTTTTCCTCCTACAGAAATATTATTACCGCAAACTCGACCTGCTCCGCTCGCGCATGGAGATCGACGGCTACATCATCCAACCCGTCGAAGTCGAGATCCTCAAGATCGGCAAAGACCACACGCACAAAATCGCCTTCACCCTCGCCGAAGGCCGCAACCGCCAGATCCGCAAAATGTGCTCTCTGGCCGGTTTCGTCGTCCTCAGCCTCACCCGCGTGCGCATCGGCCCCCTCAAAATCTGCAACATGCAGCCCGGCGACTGGCGCGAACTCACCGAAATGGAAGTCCGCGCCCTCAAAAAGCCGCTCGCGGCCCCTCCTGCCGACACACGGAAGAGTCCCGCCCCGAAAGACCGTCGCCGATAAGCTGGAGGCGTTCCGCAGACCGCCCCCAGCCTTTCCCTGCCTAGCTCTTCTCCGGCTGCCCCGGCACAGCGGGTTTGCCCTCGTCAGGCATCGTGACGCTGCCGCCCTCGAAGTCCTCCGCCTTCACCGGATGGTTCATGTTGTAGAACGGCGACTCCGCGTTGGTCAGCAGGTCGGACATCCTCACCATCTGCCCCGAATACGCCGCCAATGTGCCGAGGAGACCCGTCGCCGTAGCCATCGCCACCTGCTCGCCCTCCTCCAGCAGGTCACCGCTCAGCAGCCCCGAGAGGAAATCCGCATGCTCCATCACGTACATGTTGCTGTCGCGCCCAGCGACCGCCTGCTCGTCGAACGGAAACGCCTCGCTCTTGCCGTCGGGCCGCAGGAAATCCAGG
>CAZIAD010000079.1:0-9587 GCA_964537555.1 uncultured Brevinematales bacterium | reverse complement strand
TTTTTTCTTTTTCTTAGCCTGATCCAGGAGTTCATCTCTTTGTCTGTGCGCATCTTTAATGATCTTTTTCTTGATATCATCGAGACCCATTATCGTCTCCTTTTATTTTCTAGTGGTTTTAATAAAAATAAATACATACAGGAGCTGCTTAGGCTCCTGTGAATAATAATATTATTTTACAGCACCCAGCATCAAAATAGACACCAGGAGTCCAAATACGGCAAAAGTCTCTACCATAGCAGGCAGGATGATAGCCTGTCCCATCTGTTTGGGTTTGCGGGCGATGAGCTGCATAGAAGCGGCGGATACCTTACCCTGCCATACCCCGGAGATATAACCGGTCACAGCAATAGGAAGAGCAGCAAACAGCATGGCCAGGCCTTTGTCCACGGGAATGTCTCCTCCGGCCAGTTTAGGCAGGATGAGGAAGGCCACCAGCATACCGTAAATACTCTGTGTCATAGGCAGAGCCTGCAGGAGCAGTACACTACCGAATTTATTTCCATCTTCACTGAGCACTCCGTTCCCCACTTCACCCGCGAGGCCCACCCCTATACTGGAGCCGAATCCGCCTCCAAAAGTGGCCAGGGCCGCTCCCAGGATAGCCAGGGCAGTACCCATGAAACTGGTAGTAGAGGCTACCTGATTACTGATGGCATTAGTCTCCTGGGCAAATGAAGGGATAATAGCAGCCACAACGGCAAATGCTGATATTCCTAATACTTTTTTTAGATTTTTGTTATTTAACATAAGTCTATCCTCCATAAATATTATCCATTAATCTTTTGTGATATTATTATACAGCCCTTCTCTGCGCAGAGGGCGGAACTCCTTGCCCCCGGCCTCCATGAATTTGGAGAAAAACTCCACAAACTGCAGGCGTAGAGAGTGTACAAAGGCCCCAAATGCGCTCAACACCAGGTTAAAAGCATGGCCTATGAACAGGATCACTATTCCCAGGTAGATGGGCATTCCCATATCCAGGGCCAGGAAGTTAAATACATTGGCGATCACACCGGTAGCCAGGCCCAGGGCCAGTAAGCGGGCGTAGGACAGGAGATCGCTGAGGTAGCCGGTAGCACCATATAATTCCCACAGTCCTCCCAGAAATCCGGTGATAATGCCCAGAGGGCCTTTGGCCAGGGCTTTACGTATGGAGTTCAGGACGATCAGTCCGCCCCCCGCAGCTACTATGATCAGCAGTACCGAGGTGGCCTGGGGGCTGGGTACCCAGAAATGGGGTGACTGTATCTTTACCATTCCGCCTATCCAGGCCAATGTAGCCCAGGCAAAGCCTCCCGCCAGGAAGACGATCCAGGAACCATTGTCCCACAGGCTTTCTTTTACACTTTTTTTCATCTGGAAAATCAGATTGACAAAGAGCCCGTACATCAGGTGAATAGCTCCCATGATCAGGGAGATATACAGGACCAGCATAGGCCGTTCCAGGGTATTTATCAGTCCTGCATTTTTCAGGAAAGGAATATTAATATATTCTGTAAAGAGATTACCAAAATAGGACCCAAACAAAATACCAAATAAGAGGGAAGATAATCCGGCCAGGGCCAGCATGGTCATAAAGGCGGCTGTACCGGGATTATTTTTACTTTTCCGGGCCAGGAAGCCAAACAGGGACAACATAATGAGTCCGTAAAAGAAGTCACCCAGACAAAAGCCGTAGAAGATGAAATAGAAAGGAGAGAGGTGGGCTGTAGGGTCCGCACTTTTACCGTAGACAGGCAGCCCGAACATACGGGTCAGGGGTTCAAAGGGTTTAAATACCGGCCTGGTCTCAAGCAGTACAGGGACATCGTCGTATTCTTCCTCGGTAGGTTCAGTCAGCGTATAATCCAGCTCAGGATAGGCCTGAAGGAGTGCTATGACTTCCTTTTCATGAGTCTGAGGCACCCAGCCCTCGTAAAAGCTGACTGACTCGGTACTCACACCCTGGCTCTGTCCTTCCAGGCCCTGCTGATGGACCAGAAGATAATCATGCAGGTTTTTAAAGGTATCCAGGTGCTCCTGGTAGTCCACTATCATGATGCGGTATAATTCCAGGCGGTTTTGAAGTTTAACTATTTCGGAAGTGATCCCTTCCAGCACTTCGGCCAGGTCGCCGTTCCTCTCGGATACAGCCACTCCGGCAAAGCCCATTTCTTTTATCTTATCACGAACGATCTCTTCTTCACTTTTGGCATAGACGATATAGAGAAAGACTTCATTTGCCGTACTATAGGCCGGCAGTACTTCCAGGAATGGGCTGACTGCTTTAATCTCAGAGGTAAAACTCATCAGGCTGTCGTGAGGTATATATCCGGTCATCCCCCCGGTAAAAGGGTTTTTACCATGTATGGTATCCAGGTCCATGCCCACTTCCGCCCAGATCTGCAGGTCTCCCTGCTCTTTACGCAAAGCGGTGATACGGTTGTCTGTATCCTTGTAACTCTGCTCTATAGAGCGGATATCTTTTAATACCGGTTCCAGAGGGAAACGTAGATAAAGGTCGGTCATGTCCTGCATCCTGGCTTCCGGGGCTGTAGCGGCCAGTGAGTCCAGGATACCCATTTTTTGTTTGGTCTGCTGTGATTCCAGAAATTCGATCACGTCTTCCAGCTGGGACAGGTATTCTTCGGTCTCCAGATCATCCAGGTCTATACTATTATAAGGTGTCTGGATCTCAGTAGAATCAGGCATGACATTTTGCAGGTGTACACATCCGGCGGTCTGTAAGTCCTGGAATACTCTCCCCCTGATCTCATTCACCAGAGAAAGGGAGAGCTTTTTCATACTAACGACTGCCATATTTACCCTTAATGCTTTTCTTTAAGTATTCAGCTGCTGCTTTTTCTTTGAGTTTAGCGCTTTTCTGGATCTTAGCCAGGGCTTCTTCCAGTCCTTTCAGGATGCCGGCAGCTTCTTTTTCACCCTGCTTGCGAAACTCCAGTAAAGTGGACTGATATTCTGAGCGTGTCTTCAGTTTTGCGGTTTCCATCATCTGGATACCTTCTTCTGTGGATTCATTAATGAGCCTGGTGTAATCAGTCTTGGCTTTGGCCAGAATCTCTGCAGCCTGTTTTTCTGCGCTTTTGATCTCTTTGAGCTTTGATTCGTCCATTTGTCTTCCTTAAAATAATGGAATCTGTTCGACCACTCATTATAAACACAGGTTTTTTATCTGTCCAGATTTATTTTGTTTTATCATAAAAAAAGTGGTTTTTTTCTTGAATAAATCCCAGGTCAGTGGTATTATTGAGATAAGAAATTTTTGGAGGTTGTTATGAAAAAAGTGTTACTGGTTTTAGCTGCTTTGATAATGGTTGCAGGACTGAGCACACGCTCTTTCGCAGAGGGAAAGCCCCGCTCAACAAAAGCGGTCACTGTGAACCTTCTTGCCACACTGATAAATGTGTACTCTGGCTCTTTTGAACTGGCTGTTCTTCGCCCCCTGTCTATAAAGATGGATCTCACATTTTCACCTAATGTACTGTGGGCATCAGGCCTGACATGGGTCGGACTGGGCGCCAGTGCCAGATTTTATCCTTTCTTCAGAGCTGTAAATGGACTGTGGATCGGTGGAGGACTGAACTTTGAGTCCATCGGAGATGATGTAAACCGTTTTACCATCTGGTATGCAAATGTAAGTGCCGGATTCAAATGGGTATTAGGTAAATCCGGAGAAGGATTCTATCTTGAACCCTGGGTTGGTTACAAGGCATTTTTCACTGACATCAATACTTTAACATCCGGCGGCATCCCTGCCAATGTTACCACTCCTTTGATGTACGGACTGGGCATAGGCTGGGCTTTCTAGTTATTCTGTTTTTGATCATAGAGGCTGCCATAAGTGGCAGCCTCTTTTTATATACTATAACTGGTATATAATTTGATTATTCCGAATATTGTGTTATCCTAACTTTAGAATATGTATTTTTTGGGAGGAATTATATGAAGATGATGAGATTAATGGCATTAAGTATTGCGTTGTTGTTTACAGCTGCTTCATTACATGCATTAAATTTTTACTCACTGGGAGCAGAAAGTAGGGGGTCCTATACCCTTCAGGATCTGCCACTGGCGAGCTCGATCACTAACGTGAATGACTCTTACGGATTTAATATTGCGGTCTCGGGTATGGGAAAAAAGAAATTCTTTTTTATCTGGGATCTGCGTCTCCAGGTAGGATTCATGAGCACCAATGTAAATGCCACTGAACCCGACCTGACCTTTTACGGGGGAGATGTGATGGGGGGCTTCGGTTACCGTGTCCTGGCTCCTGCCAAATTTGGCATCGAAATAGCTCCCACATTAAGCGCATATCTGGATATCACCGCCAGCCCGCTGGGATTTTTAGTGCAATATGGCCCGGCCCTGGGGCTTAATGCTTTCCTGAAGCTGGGTAAAGGCTTCGGAGTAGGGGCCCGGGTGATCGCCAAGTACTCCATTCCTACACACACCTTCCAGCCTTCTGTTCAGCTGGGAGTGCTGTTCTAAGATTGTTTTGTAAAACAAAAGATGCACTGGAGAAATCCAGTGCATTTTTTATTTATATATTAGACAGATAATAATTCATCTGTCATAAAAATAAGATAATATAAGTATTTTAACTTGCATTATTCAGGATATTTGTTAAAATAGGGTTCGATTTAATAATATATTGGGTGGTGTATGATGGTTAAAAAATGTTTATTGTTTATTATGCTGGCTTTTACTGCCTGTGATCAGCTGGGCCAGATCCCGGGTGATCCTAACCCTACGGCGTCATTTTCCGGAGATATCTATCCCTTATACTCAGTATTCGATTCTGAAAATGTTATACATGTTGTCTTTAACGGGCTCTTGAATGACTCTATAGCCCAGGTCAGTAATTTCAGCTTGAGCGGAGCGGGGATCGTGCTCCTGTCAGCCTATCTGGAATCATCTAATGTGATAGCCCTTAATGTGTCCAACCAATCCTCATTGGAGACTTATCAGCTCAGCATCATGGGCAGGCAGTTTCTGGTGTTAAAAGATAGTGTCGGTACGGCCGGGACCCCGGGTGATCTGGATGCTATCACCACCAGCAGTAATATCATCACTTTGCACCAGGGTCAGCTGGAATTAAAAGGGTATGGCGCTGATGACCAGGAGTCTCCCGAGTTATTGATATTCTCTCCGGCTGTCAAGCCGGAACTCAATAAAGCCAGGCATGAACCGGTGCGGATCCTGGCATTTGCTCAGGACAATGTAAAGATAGCTAAAGTAGAATATAGAATAGACAGCGGCCCTTATGTAGAAGTCCCGGATGTTAATATGTCGGTAAACATAGATCATCTGGCTGATGGAGACCATCAGCTTATGGTCAGGCTTTCCGACCTCAGGGGAAACACTACTGCCCGGATAGTGGATTTTAATGTCTACTATTCTGTGACATCCTATGATATTTCCCAGCCCCTGCTCAGGGCTAACTTTTCCCCTGGGGGGCACTTTACTGTGAAGACAGTCACAGGTAACTCTGACGTGATAGGCGGGGGAGTGCGGCTGATCAGTCCAGCCCATACCTATGGATTTGTCCCCATGAGTAAAGAGAATGCCACTACCTGGTCAGGTGACATCTTTCCGGTATTTGAGGATGGCGGCGACTGCACCATTGTAGCCCTGGAAGTGTATACCAATATTGCCGGGCAGCATTTGACCAATTACACTACCAATTCTATTGTACTTTATAATAATACCATCTATATTTCCGAATTCGGAAATGATAACAATAGCGGCACCCGGCTTTCGCCTAGAAAAAGTCTGTACTATGCTTCATCATTTGCCAGGGCTTTAGGTATTACCAATATTAAAGCCAGTGGAGACCTGAGCAGCTATAATTTCAATCGTATATTTGGAAATGGCCAGGTGCTGGATGGGGGATACTCCCCGGATTTTATGATCCATGACCCTGTATTATATCCAAGCAAATTCCAATATATTTTAATTGAGCAGTGTACGGATGTGAAAGTACAGAACATTACTTTAGTGGGGCAACCTGGATTGTATGGGCTTTATTCACAAAGACTCACTGTATCTAACTGTATCATATCTCCTTCCCATTGGCCTTTACGAGTACTCGGTTGCCAGGATGTGGTCATAACAGCCAATGAGATCAAAGAATCCAGATATTCGGTGTATTTTTACAGCAGCAGCGGAATATTTTCTTCAAATTCAGTCCATGGTATTAATGGCACAGAATTTAATTATACCCCTATATATATATATAGTTCAGACGTCGATTTGTTTGCCAATGAGATCTATGATAATGAAGGTACCGAGGGAGGGGCGCTTAAACTCCTTAATTCCAGGGGGATGATGTACAATAATCACATACATGATAATACTGCTGATGTCGATGATTATAATCGGGGGACTCCTCAAGGGGGAGCCATATATGATTATTACTCTTCCTATACAATAAGTAATAATATTATTGAAAATAATACTTCACGTCTAAATGCAGGAGGTATTTATAGTTATAAATCCTCTTCATGGATAGTGGCTAATAAGATAAGCGGAAACCGCAGCCCGTATGGTCATGGAGGGGGGCTGTATCTGTATGAGGGGAACGGAAGCGTTTCTGATAATATAATATCCAATAACAGTGCCAGACACTATGCTGGCGGCATGGGACTGCGCCATTTTACCGGAAAGATATATAACAATATCATAAAAGATAATAGTTCTCAAACACATTGCGGAGGTGTATGGTACTATGATTACAGCACCAGCCTTTTCACCAACAATGTGGTCATGAGGAATGAGACACAGGGTTATGGGGGTGGACTCATGATACACCAGATGACACTTCCTGTATTGTTTTCCTATAACACGATATCCTCAAATTCAGCCAATCGCGGAGGAGGGATCTGGTATTATCACCCGAATCAGACTCCCATCATCAATCAGGGAGAGATATCTTATAATCAAAATTATGGTATTTACAGGTATTACACATTTTTTACTCCCGTCCTTAATAATGTGATCACAGTCGGGAATAGCCCTGCTTTAATGTATTAGTCAAAAAATAAAAATTATAGTTTTGGAGGTTTGGTGTGTGGAATAAAAAGAACTGGTTTTTGGCACTGACATTTGCATTTATCTTAACAGGGGCAGCTCATGCTGATATCGTAGTGGACGGGAGTGGCAAGATCCACCAGGGTGAGATCACCCGGGCGGACGGGGCATCCCTGATCCTGTCATCATCCCAGCAGCAGCTCTTTGCCCTCAAAGACATCCGGGGCTTCTGTAAAGAAGGCCAGGAAGTGTATGTAGTACTGAATAACGGAGAAAAGTTTTCCGGCCGTTTTGAAGGGGCTGATGCGGAAAAGGTCATAGTACATGGCCCCCAGGGGCTCAAGAGCTACCAGGGCTCTGCCATAGTGACCCTGGTGTCCTTTCAGTCCAAGGTGTTTGCGGATACCGAGACCGGCCTCATCAACGGGGCTATGCTCATGGGTTATAACCCCCTCAAAGACAGGGTGGCCCAGATCAGCACCAGCTCCAATCTGCCCTTTATGGGATTTGTGACAGGAGCCTATACGGAATCCCGCTATTTTCTCAGTACAGGCATGGGACTGAGACTGGGGGCAGCCGTAATGTACCTGCCCAGTCAGAGCGCCACCCTCATGAACAGCGGTGGCACTGCCTACGGGGACCTCTATGCTGACACGGTAAAGGTCGAGCTCAGAGCGGGACTCTTCCTGGCTCTCAGCGGCAAGCTGGATATAGGCATCAATCTGTCTCCGGCTCTCAATGTGACCAGTGTCTACCAGATAGAGTCTACCAATACAGCCGGGACCTATATCACTCATACCACATTCGGACTGCGCCCTTCCCTGGAAGTGAGGTACCGGGTCCTGAACCGGCTGGTGCTGGGCCTGTCTGCCGGCTATGAGCTTATGTCCACTCCCGACGGGATATATGTAGGACTGACTACCGGATTAAGGTACTAGGAGGATGAAAATGAAAAAAATATTATTAACAGGTGTTATATTATCCCTCATGGCGGGACTGGGTTCCTGCGGAAGAGCCTTTCCCCCTTTGCCCTCTGAAGGGGCCCAGGACGAAGCTCCCATAGTGGTCTCAGCCACCGCAATAGCCATCAATAAAGTACAGGTGCTGTTTTCCGAGCGGGTGGATACGGTATCCGCCCTTAATGCGGGGCACTACAGTATCTCCGGAGGCGCCCTGGGCCTGGTCTCAGTAGCAGCCAATCCCACCAACCGGGCAGTGATCATCCTGAACACCTCCAATATGTCCGCCGCCTCGAACTACGTACTGAGCGTGAGTGGAGTAGAGGATGAGACCGGGAACACCAATCTGCTCAGTGATGCCAGCTTTAACGGCTATGGAGCAGACGACACGGTAGCCCCCGGCCTCAGTATCACCGAGCCGGTAGTATCCCAGCTCATCGGTAAGGCCTTCCTGGTCTATGGTACCGCCTCAGACAATACCGGCATCCATCATGTCGAGGTGAGGATAGACAGCGGCAGCTATGTCATGGCCAGCAATACCGTCAACTGGAGCTACCTCATGGACACCTCGGTCTATAATGAAAGCTATGACCATATCATCTATGTCAAGGCGGTAGACCTCAAGGGTAACAGCACTGTCAAGTATGTCACCGTAAGCATAGACCGTACTGATCCTGTCCTGAACGTGACTTCTGCCCCCAGTGGAGTAAAGAAGATAAATCCGGGCAGCATCATCACTCTCACCGGGAACGCCAGTGATAATGTACAATTCAGTACAGTGGGAGCTTATCTGACTAATAATAAAGGCACCTTCCAGTATGGGGGGACCTGGGTCAGCGGGACAGACTGGGAGATAGATATCACCGACACCACCATGTATGATGAGAGTACCAATAAACTGACTATTGTAGCTCAGGACCTGGCGGGAAATATCACTACTGCCAGCTACCTGTATATCTTGTATAGAAATATCATCTATGTGAGGACTAATGGGACTACTACCGGAGACGGGACGTGGTATCACCCGTTAAAGACTATAGAAGCCGCCAGGGTGAAGGCATCCTCGGTGAGTATCAATACCTTGTATATTGCTGAGGGAAAATACACTAACCCCTTCTCGCAGATCAATTCCCTGAACCTCTATGGGGGGTATAACCAAGACTTTACAGAGATAGGAACTAATGTTGCTACAACGGAGATAACTAACAATTTTACTTTTCAGTCATGTGCGTTTAATAAACTTAATCTGAGTGGTAGTATATTGAGTTTTGTAGGATCTTCTGCTATGACCTTTAATAATTGTATAATTAAGGGTAAACTGTCTCTGGTGTTGCAAACAGGTATTTTTACTGTTAATGTACTAAATTCCAGAATCACAGGTTTCGGACCTCTGTATTACGGAAATGTAAATGCATCCTATTTTAATCTTAAAAACTCTATTATTGAGCGGCAAGGATATGGCACTTCATCTTATTTTCTTTCTATATCAGATAATGAATACGGAGGTCCTGCTACAGTTGTTACCATAGAAAGTAATGTATTCACTGGAGCCACCAATGGTTTAGCAATTCTTAGATGTTTAAGTGGAATATATCA
>CAZIAD010000078.1:0-9947 GCA_964537555.1 uncultured Brevinematales bacterium | reverse complement strand
AAAGCTCTGACATCTGGAATAATTTGACATAAAGCATTACTGACTTTAGAATAATCTACTATAATAGTTACTGTAGGGTAAAGTATATAGAATGGGAGGGAACTCAAATATGAGCCAGAACAGACGCGTTGTGATCACAGGAATGGCTACTATCAATCCCCTGGGTGATAACCTCGAAGATTTTTATAACAATCTTATTGCCGGTAAATCCGGTATAAAAAAATGGACTTCAGTCAATGTTCAGGACCTGGAATGTCAGATCGGAGGAGATCTGGGTGATTATGATTTCCAGGCTGCACTGGATGCACTGAAGACTAAAGTCAGTGATGAGCGCCATAAGAAGCTGAGAAAACTTTTCCGTACTATGACTTTTTCCAACAAAAGCGGGGTCATCACTGCCCTCAATGCTTATCTGGATGCAGGCCTGTATGATATTGCCATTGACCCTTTCCGGGTTTCTGTCATGGTGGGAGGGCATAATATTTCCAGCAAGTATATCTTTGACCAGATCCATCAATATGATGAAGAAAAAGAATATATAGATCCTCTTTATGGAATAGAAGCTCTCGACCCCAATATCCCCGGAACCATATCCGAAGTACTGGAAGTACAGGGTGCTGCCTATACACTGGGAGCTGCCTGTGCCAGCGGTAATATAGCTATGAGAGATGGTTTCAGAGATATCATGACCGGAGAGTGTGATGTATCTGTAATATCCGGCCCTATCTGGGATATGAATGAATCTGACATCCATGCCATGGCCTATCTGTCAGCTCTGGTGACCAAACCGGAATATCAGGATGACCCGGAGCATGCCTCCCGCCCCTTTGACAAAGACAGATGTGGATTTGTCCCTTCTCATGGTGCCGCCACCCTCATCCTGGAAGACCTGGAACATGCCAAAGCCCGGGGAGCGAAGATCTATGCCGAAGTTCTGGGAGTGACTGCGAACTCAAATGCCAATCACTTACCGGCCCCATCAGAAGATGCTCAGTATCACCTGATGACAAAACTCCTTAAAATGACCAATACTAAAAAAGAAGAAGTGGATTTCGTATCCTGCCATGCCACCGGTACTCCTGCCGGAGATATAAAAGAATTAAATGCCATTAAACGCACCTTTGCTGATCATGCTTATAAATTAAAACTCAATGCCCCGAAATCTATGTTGGGCCATACCTGTTGGGCTGCTCCCCTGGTAGAGACTGTGGCCGCCGTACTGCAGATGCAGCATAGTAAGCTGCATGCCACTACTAACATTGATGAACTGGCCGAGGAAGTAGATCTCGATGTCTGTGCCAATGGCCCGGTAGACATGAATATTAACATTTTCCTGAAGAACTCCTTCGGATTTGGCGGTTTAAACTGTTGCTCCCTCATTAAAAAATACGAGGAATAGATCATGAATGCATTTGTTACAGGTGGTTCCCGGGGTATAGGCCGGGACATTGTGTTGAAATTTGTGACACAGGGCTGGGGCGTCGCCTTTACCTATGTAGGTAATAAAGCTATGGCCGATGAGACCATCCAGCTGTGCGCAGATATTGACTCCAAAGCCCTAGTAAAAGCCTATCAGCTCGATGTCAAAGACTCCGCTCAGGTAGAAAAAGTAGTGGATCAGGCCATAATGGACTTTGACGATATTACCGCTCTCGTCAATAATGCCGCTGTAGTTAAAAACAATGCAGCTGCACTGATGAGTAATGAAGAATGGGATGAAGTTATAGCGACTGACCTTACCGGCCCTTTTTATATGGCCCGTACCTTTTTGATGCACTTCATCTCCAATCGCAAAGGAAGGATCATCAATATCTCTTCTCTGGCACAGCATGGTTGTTCCGGGCAGGTAAATTATTCTGCCGCCAAGGCCGGATTGATCGGTATGTCCCAGACTTTGGGTAAGGAATATGGACAGAAAGGCATCACTTCCAATGTAGTGACCGTAGGCTATGTACCCACCGATATGACCAATGATAATATGGCAGAACATTTACATAAATTCTGGATGCAGCATTGTCCCATGAAAAAAGCAGGCTCTGGTGAAGATATCGCGAATGCAGTTTATTTTTTAAGTTCTGATGAAGGTGCATTTATTAATGGTGAAGTCCTCAGGGTTTCCGGCGGACTCACTTACGCACCTTAAGTATTTTTGGAGGTTATTTAGAATGGCAAGACGTGTTGGAATAGAAAAGATCAATATCTACGGAAGCTCAATGTGCCTGTCCCAGACTGATCTGGCGGTAGCCAGAGGAAGAGACCCGGAACGTGTATTAAAAGACTTTCATATAGACACACGTTCGCTGAATCCTCCCTATGAGGATACCGTGACCATGGGAGCCAATGCAGCCCGGCCTATGCTGACCCAGGAAGACATCGACAGTATAGGAATGATCATAGTAGGTACAGAAGGGTCAGTGGATTTCGGTAAGCCTATCTCTACTAATCTGCATGGAGCCCTGGGCCTGCCTCATAACTGCCGCAGTTTTGAAACAAAACATGCCTGTTACAGTGGCGTGGCTGCTCTGGATACTGCCATTAACTGGATCGCATCCGGACTTAATAAAGGCAAAAAAGCCCTGGTAATCGCAGCTGATTATTCCAGAAAACATTTCGATAAAGATCATGAATTTGTACTGGGCGGATCTGCTGCTGCTATACTGGTAAGCGACAATCCTCAGGTTGTAGAATTCGAACTGGAAAAGAAAGGTACCTGGACTACTGATGTCTATGACACATTCCGCCCCAGTGCCCATGCTGAAATGGGTAACAATGAAGTCAGCCTGTATAGCTATCAGGATGCAGTCGAAGGGGCATACACAGATTATTTAAAAGCATTGAATGTGGAAGAACTGGACATAGATACCTATTTTAAAAACAACATCTACCATATGCCTTTCCCTGGAATGGCCTTATTAGGGCACAGAGTGGTGTGTAAACTGAGCGGATTCCGTAAGAAATCCGAGATACAGGAACATTTTGAAAAGAAAGTGTTGCCTGCCCTCACCTACGCCAAACGGGTCGGTTCTACTTATGGAGCATCTAATTTTGTAGGACTGTGTGGTATTATCAATACCGTGAATGACCTCAAAGCGGGAGACCGTATTGGTATGTTTTCCTATGGTTCCGGATGTATCGGAGAGTTTTACTCTTCACTGGTAATGGAAAATGCCAAGAAAGTGGTAGGCGCTATGAACATAGACAAAGCTCTGGATAGCCGCAAACAGGTATCTGTGAAGCAGTATGAAGAGATTGAAAATGTCAGAGAATCTTACATTGAAAATCCCAACTTTGTACCCGATCTGAGTATTGCAGATAACTGGTTTAAAGAGCATTATGAAGGTAAAGGCTTACTTTACCTCAAAGAGGTGAAAGACTTTTACCGCACTTATGATTGGAGTTAGTATTGGCTAGTGCAAAATATACTGTTGATTCAGGATTAGCTCTTATCACGCTTAATCAAAGCCAGAAGGGTAATCTCCTGAACCAGGCCAGTCTTAATGAAATGAACTTATTTTTGTCTCAGGCTATAGATGACCCTGCTGTCAGAGTCATCCTTATCCGTTCTAATGGTAAAAATTTCTGTCTGGGCATGGATCTGAGATTTTTACAGGAATCCCAGGGGGATGACAGCCTGGCACGTGAGGTCATAAACTCTTACGTGAGATTACTCAGCACTATTTATAATGCCCCCAAGACGGTGATCGCGCTCGTAAACGGTAATGTAAAGGCAGGGGGAATGGGCCTGGTTTCTGCCTGTGATATCATCATCAGCAGTGAAGACTCCACTTTTGAACTTTCTGAAGTCCTTCTGGGGATCATTCCAGCCAATGTTTTGCCATTTCTGATGGCTCAGCGTATATCCACGCAGAAAGCCCGTTACCTGGTACTGACTGCGGCCCGGCTCAGTGCCAAAGAAGCCATGAGTCTGGGTATAGTAGATGAAGTATATCCTGAAGAAGACCTAAATAAAAAAATAAAATCTCTCCTGAAAAATCTGTTCAGGGCTGCTCCTCTGGCCGTAGCTGAGACCAAAGCATTTACCCGGGCCATTTCAGGGATCAGCATAGAAAAGGCTTCAGAAATGGCCCAGGATAAACTGTTTGAGATGATAAAGGATCCTGTTACATTATCCGGCATCACTGCTTTTAACGAAGGGTCTATCCCTGAGTGGTTCGCCAGGTTTAAACCTGAAAATGATATTTTAATAAGGGAAGAACATGAGTAAAAGAATCAATATCCAGATCTCCGATGAAGGTATAGCTACCCTACAGATGAATGACACGGAAAAAAGAAACATCTTTTCCGATGATTTTATCAGTGAGCTGATTGAAGGTATAGATGAGATAGAAAAGCAGGAACCAAAAGTAATGATATTACAGGGCCTGCCTGATGTATTTTCCGGTGGAGCTGATAAGAAAAACCTGCTGGACCTGGCCAATGGCAAAGTCCATGTTAAAGATCTGCTGATATCAGAAAAGCTGGTTCACGCCCCCTTCCCCATTATCTCAGCAATGGAAGGCCATGCCGTAGGCGGAGGCCTTGTCATGGCTGCCTGTACAGACATAGTGATTGCCGCCCGTGAAAGCTGGTATGGGGTGGTGTTTATGAACCTGGGCTTTACTCCCGGAATGGGTACTACTACCATATTACAGGATCTGTTCGGCCCCTATGTGGCCAATGAGATGATGTTCAGTGGTAAAAGGTATAAAGGACGTCATTTAGCTGAAATGGCCAATAATATCAATTATATACTCCCCAAACAGGATGTATTAAAAAAAGCCCATGATATTGCTTTACAAATCGCTCAGAACAATATAAAGTCTATATACTTATTAAAATACGCTGTGTCTGCACCCAAGAAAAAAGCTCTGATCGATGCCCGTGTCCAGGAAGATTTTATGCATAGGCTTAGCTTTGCCTTTCCTGAGACCAGGAAGACCATTGAAGACTTTTATGCCGGCGAATAATGAGAAAAAGGGATTGATATGATTACTGTAGACATGAAAGGTAAAAGTGTCCTCATAACAGGTGGTACCAAGGGTATCGGCCTGGCTTCTGCATTGAGATTTGCCGAAGCGGGTGCCCAGACTTATCTGACCTATAAATGGGGATCTGATGACTTTAAACCCCTCTATGACAAATTTGAAGCAGTGAAGGGTTTAAAACCGGTACTGATTCAGGCTGATGTCTCGGTTAAAGAAGATACAGAAGCCCTGCTCAAACAGATAAAAGAAAAAGAATCTAAAATCGATATTTTTATATCCAATGTGGGTTTTGCCCAGAGCCCTAAAAGCCTGATGGATTATAAGAAACGTTCTTTTATTAAGACCCTGGAATACAGCTCCTGGCCCATGGTGGAGTATACTCAGCTGATAAAGACGATATTTGGGTCATTTCCCGGCAAAGTACTGGGCATATCCAGTGACGGGCCTGACCATTTTTATCAGGGTTATGACTTTGTGGCAGCTTCCAAGTCTATGCTGGAGTTTTTTGGTAAATATATGGCAGTACACCTCTATGATGAAGGTTCCAGCTGTAATATCGTACGTTTCGGCCCGGTTAACACCGAGTCTTTTCAGCTGATCTTCGGGCAGGGTTTTATCGATTACCTCAAGGAAAACAATCTCCCTGTAGAGACTGTTATGACTCCTGAGGAATGTGCTGATGCGGTGTTTGCCCTGTGCAGCCCCTTTATGAATGCCATGAATGGCCAGATCATCTCGGTAGACAAAGGTATGCCCTATCGTGATAATACAATGTTAAAATACATAAAAGAAAAAAATAAAGAATAATTTTGGAGGACTAGAATGGCTAAGACTAAAGACGATGTGATCGCAGTAATCAAGGAAAATATCCTGGATAACCTGGAAGACCTGGAAGAAGGTGATATCGATCCCGCAAAATCAATGAAGGATTATGGTGCTAACTCTCTGGATATTATCGAAGTAGTTTCTACTTCAATGAGAGAACTGAACATCAAGATCCCCCGCTCTGAATTGGCTGAGATCCAGACTATCAATCAGCTGGCAGACAAGTTCATGGAGTTTGTTGACAAATAAATTTGAGGTAACATTATGGATAACGCATTAGATTACAGCCTGGCGGATTTTTTCTTTAATGATAGTAAAAATGTGCTAAATCCACCATCTGATTTTACAGAGTGGGTAAACGACCCCCAGATCAAGGCTGGCCAAAGTTTTTTCCAACAGAAATTACTGGAAGCTCCCCGGGCAGTGACACGTGTACATTCAAACCTGGATGGAAAAGATCGCAGGGTCATCAACCTTACATCTTATAACTATCTGGGACTGTCCAGCCACCCTGAAGTGATTCAGGCGTGCTGCGACGGTGTAAAAAAATACGGGATGAGTGCTTCCGGAGCACCTCTCTTGTCCGGTACTTTTGACCTGCACATTAAATTTGCCAAGATGCTCTCAGACTTTAAGCAAAAAGAGGATACTCTCTTGTATTCCAGCGGACTGGGAGGAAACGTAGGGGCTATTCAGGGCCTGCTTCGTAAAGGCGATCTGCTGGTCATGGACGAAAAGATCCATAAAAGCCTGGTAGACGGCGGAACCCTTTCCGGCGCCAAGATGCAGTTTTTCCCGCACAATGATATGGAACACCTGAACCAGATCCTGGAAAAACACAAAGACAAACGTACTTTGGTGGTCGTAGAAGGCGTGTACTCTATGGACGGAGACCTGGTCAAATTACCTGAACTGGTACAGGTCATGGATCAATATCCTAATGCAGCTCTCTACGTCGATGAAGCTCACTCTACCCTCATGTTCGGTGAACACGGACGTGGCGTGGGAGAGCATTTTAACCTGGAAAAAAAGATCGGTATGTCTTTCGGTACCCTGTCCAAGTCTTTTGGAGGCGTGGGCGGCTTTGTTAGTTCCAATAAGGAAATTATACATTATCTGAGAGGCTATTCTTCACCCTGGAATTTCTCCTGTGCACCTTCTCCGGCCATTATTGCCGGCCTGATCAAATCCCTGGAAGTAGCCACTCGTGACACTACCCTCAAAGACAAAATGTGGGAAAACACCCGGTACTTCAAGAAACACCTGGAAGATATGAATCTGAACCTGGGTGGCACTGAGTCTCAGGTAATTCCTATTATCATCGGATCATCCGGTGAGATGCTCTTTGACATGGCTAAAGAAATGCAGCTGGCCGGATTATTCCTGCAGCCGGTGGACTTTCCTGCTGTACCAGCTCATGCCCGCAGATTCAGAATCTCTATGACATCACAGATCACTAAAGCGGAAATGGATGAGGCACTGAACATCATAGAAGATGTGATAGCCAAGAGACTGAACGGGAAAAAATAATGGATTACGATCGCATAATAAAGCGAAGCCGTAAGACAGCTATACTGGATGTTGAAAATTCAGGACATGATATCGTTAAAATGTCTTATGGCAAACCGGATATCCAGAAGATAATACCTCATAGAGATCCTTTTTTGCTGGTGGACAAGTTGACTTATCTGGATCTGTCTGAAGGTGAAGAAACGATTATCGGTGAAAGATATATTTCTCCTGATGATCCTGTTTTTAAAGGACACTTCCCTGATTTCCCGGTCTATCCCGGCTCCTTGCAGCTGGAGATGTCCGGCCAATTAGGTCTCTGTCTTAGTCATTTTGTATTGGGGAATACGACTAAGATCACAGATGATGCTACCCCTAGTCCGGTGCGGGCTACCAAGGTCCTGGGAGCTCAGTTCCTGGAACCCGTTCTGCCGGGACAGACTGTGACCATGATCTCCAGAAAACTGGAATTTGACGGATACTTCGGTACCGTACTCAGTCAGGTCATAGCTGAAGGTAAAATCACTTGTGTATCTATTGCAGAAGTCATATTTTTAACGGATGACTAAATAAAAAGTAAGAGGAATCAGGGATAAGTCATTTACTTATCCCTGAGTTTTTATTATGAGATTTGAAGAGATTAAAACACGCCTCAAAAAACAGCACATATCCTTTGCCTACTCCTATCATTATAATCTGGCTCCCTATCTCTATCCGGAGGAGGAAGCTTTTATTAAACAAGCTATCCCTAACCGACAGGAAGAATTTGCAAAGGGACGGCAGTGTGCCCGCACTGCAATAGACAGTATATTGGGTTATTCCTCTTTCCCTATTCTGCAGGGGGCATTTGGTGAGCCTTTATTTGACCAGGAGATCGTAGGCACCATCAGTCATACCGACCGGTTTTATATTGCTGCGGTCGCATTTAATTTTAAGATGCTGTCTCTGGGTGTGGATATAGAGGAAAATGTAAACCGTGACATCGGCTGGGACCTCATTGCGGAAAAGTGGGAACTGTCCCAGTGTCAGAGTTATAATATTCCTACCATTACTCTTTTTTCACTCAAAGAAGCTCTCATAAAATGTTTTAGCCCTCTGCTTCAGAAAAGGCTGTTTTATAACAGCTTTAATATCCGTTTTATGTCCCGCACCCGCATCGATGATTTTAACGAAGTCAGATTTGAGATACAGGAAGATATCAGCATACATGAAGATCAAATGGTATGCGGATATTATATCTCTGAAAATAATCACATCGTATCTGTAGCCTATATCAACAAATAAAAAAGCAGGTACCCTGATGATACCTGCTTTATAAGTATTTCCAAATGTTTTATAATCAGCCTTTGTACTTCTTGATAATGATTGATGAGTTTTGGCCGCCAAAACCGAAGCTGTTGGAGATCACTGTATCAATATTTCTTTCCTGAGCCACATTTTTCACGATATTCAACTTTATCTCCGGGTCCTGGTTGAATACATTGATACTGGGGTGTATAACGTTTTTATTGATGGCCAGTAATGCGGCAATCGCTTCAGTACCACCCGCAGCTCCCACCATGTGCCCCAGCATAGATTTGGTAGAGTGAGCCGGGATCTTTTTGATGAGATCCTCACCAAACAGTGTATGAATGGCATTTGCCTCAGAACGGTCACCCACAGGAGTAGAGGTACCATGACAATTGATAAGGTCTATTTCCTCTTTATTCATTTCTGCATCTTCCAGGGCCAGTCTCATTGCATTATGAGCACCCCGTCCTTCAGGATGAGGGGCGACCAGGTCATAGGCATCACAGGAAAAACCATAACCGGCTAATTCACCATATATAGTAGCTCCTCTTTTTTTAGCATGCTCCAGTTCTTCCAGACAGAGGACACCCGCGCCTTCGGATAATACAAATCCATCACGGTCTCTGTCAAAGGGACGTGAGGCAGTCTTGGGATCATCATTTCTACGGGACAGTGCGTATATAGAGTTAAACCCGCCAAATCCAGCCAGGTTGACCACGGCTTCTGATCCGCCGGCAAACATGACATCTGCCTGTCCGGTCTTGATCAGGGTAGCAGCAGTACCTATGGCATGGTTGGATGTGGCACAGGCGGAATTTACAGAGAAATTGGGGCCCTGCAGATTATTGAGCTTGGCAAAATAGGCGGAAGCAGTATTGGGAATCACACCCACTACATAAAAAGGAGATACGCCTTCCAGCCCGCTTTTCTCTATCTGTTCAAAAGTGCTGAAGTGCACCCCTACTCCGGCATCACCGGTTCCGATAATGGCACCGTATCTGTGAGGGCCTTTTTCTACATCAGCCTCAGAGATCCCGGAGTCCTGCATCGCTTTTTGAGCGGCATAAGTACCAAAGATCACAAAGCGGTCAAATTTCTTTATCATCTTCTGAGGCATGTAATCCTTCAGAAAATCAGGATAATCTATCTCTCCCCCGATACGGACCGGGAAATTAGGATCGAGCTGAGTATTTTGAGCAATCCGTACTCCGGAGACACCTTCACTGAGGTTTTTCCAGAATTCATCCACTTCATTTGCAATAGGATTAATAGTCCCCATACCGGTGATCACCACTCTGGTGGTATTAGGGTTTCTTTTCACATTAAGCATTTGCAGCC
>CAZIAD010000077.1:0-10410 GCA_964537555.1 uncultured Brevinematales bacterium | reverse complement strand
TGCTACGCTCCGCACCGTGCGCCCCACCCTACACCCCAGCAGGGCTGACCTACCCTAATCTAAACCCTTCCGCACGGACATTCAGCCCGCCTGGCATGGTGCCTGCTCTACTCCGCAGTCATTTCGCTGGGGGATGCACCACTTTACCACCGGCCAAAAAAGGAATTTTCTTTGCCAAGCTTTCTTTTCTTCCTGAAAAGAAAGCGGAAAGCCCTCCGGCTGGCGCCGGGCAAGGCACCTGGTGGCTGCCTGGGCACTGCTATCCGCCGTCAGGTGAAGCGCCACTCGCTAGGTTCCGAGATTATCGGCTCAAAAAGAGAAGACTCAGACCGGGGGCGTAGCCCTTCCCTACGACCCCCGCTCACCCGGCTAGGGCTGTGATGCTCCGGCTTATGCCGTCAATGTCACTCATCATCCGGCCCGGCTCCCTGTCTCCGGCAGGTGGCACCCCGGCCTCGGGCAAAATAGTCCCCCTCCCTGTGCATGAGAAAACGCCCGGAGTCAGATTAGGCTTCGTTTGAGTCACTAGTCGTCAGTCAATAGTCCAAAGTCCGTGTAAATAGAAAAGCCGCTGACTCTAGGATCAACGGCTCTTCCAGTTTGGAGGTATTTACCACCATGGCTAGTGGTACGTATTGTATATAAAATTTGTCAGGAACATCCCCTTTATCCAAAATAAAATGTAAGGACTGATCCCACTGCAATATACTCACTCTCTTCTATAATTAAGCACCCACATCCAGGCGTTAGCCTCTATCGACTATTGGCTATTGACTATCGACTATGTTTTCAGCTCCCTGCTGACTCATACCTGCGGATGCCGGCCCGCCACAGCAGGAGGGCCAGGCTGCAGCTGATCACAGCCGCCAGTACCGTCCCTCCGATAGCGGGCAGCAGGGCGTCACGGCCCAGAAAGTAGGATGCCGGGACAAATGCCGTAAACACAAAGGGCAGCGCGAAGGTCACCACTCCCCGGATGAAGGGGGAGAATATGGACGTAGGGTACTTGGCAAACTCCGAAAAGGTGTACATCATAAACAGTATACTCTGGCTGGACTTGACCCAGAAGGCCAGGCTGGCAAAAGCGAGCTTGATCGCAAAGTAGATCACGGTGCCGGCCAGTATAGCCAGAATAAACAGGCCCACCTGTCCCGGGCTCATGGTCAGATGCATCCGGATCATGGAGTAGATGAGCAGGCCCACTCCTATGATCATCTCCCCGAAGGCGTCAGGCTGAAAGCGCTCCGCCAGCAGGTGAAACAGGGGAGACACGGGACGCACCAGATAGCGGTCAAACTCCCCCTTCACGATGATATTGCCTGCCAGGAGCCACAGGTTGTCCGTAAGGAGGTGGTCTATGGCCCGGGGTACCTGGGAAAATCCGTAGATGAACAGGATCTGGTGGAAGTCCCAGCCGTTGAGCTGGGGGATCTTCTGGAATACCATATAGATAAATGCCACCCCCGTGGCCTGTATGACCAGGAAGCCGCCCATCCCTACCCAGAAGTCCACCCGGTACTCCATGAGGGATTTAAGGTACTGCCCCAGAAAGCGGGAGTATAATCTCAAATATCTCTTCATATCATCCTCCTAAAATAGTGAGGCGCCGTATCATGCTGCGCCAGGTCAGCCTCATGAGCAGCCAGAAAAATCCCACCCAGAACAGCTGCAGGCCCAGGGAGCTCAGGAGCTCTGTCCAGTCCATACGCCCCATATAGATCAGTATGGGAGTATAGATCATGGAGCTGAAGGGCAGGAGGAGCAGGACCCGCTCTATCACATCGGGGAAAAAGCTCAGGGGTATCATGGCTCCCGACAGGAAGTAAATGATAGCCCGCTTCAGAAACAGGAATCCCCACAGATTGGTAAACACAAAGCTAAGCAGCCCGTAGGTGTAGTTCATAAAAAACATGATGAGCACGCTCAGAGACACACTGCACAGGAAGAAGGCCATGTCCTGGATGCGGGGCAGGCTCCCTCCCAGCCGGTACACCAGGACCAGCTGCAGCACTATCCAGATGGGCAGGGCTACCAGGAGGGTCTGGTAGCCTATCTGGCCCAGGCTGCGGGAAAATATGTAGGTCTCATAGCGTATGGGCTTGATGAGGCTCATGGATATCCCTCCGCTCTTAACCTCATCGGCTACAAATCCGTCTGTGTTGCCGGAATTGATGATGCGGCTGGATATGGCAGCCATGAACACATAGACTGTCATATCCGTGATGCTGAAGCCCTCGATAATCTGGGTAGAGCTGGACTGGTACACCGCCCGCCACAGGTAATAGCTCACAAAGGTAAACAGTATGCCACCCGCTACGAACATAAAGAAGTTCAGGCGGTAGCTCAGGAGGATCTTGACCTCATTGAGGGCAAAAGTGCAGTAGACCCTTATCTTACTTAGTATCTTTTTCATGATGTACTCCGTTACGGTAGATCCTCTTGATGATCTCCTCTATGTCGGTCTCATGTACCGACAGGTCGATGATGTCCATCCTGCCTGTAACCAGCTTGATGATACGGGGCAGGGTGATCTTCTTTTTGTTAAACTCTATGTGTAAAAAGGCCCCCTCGGCATGGATACGGCAGTCGGCGGGATCCAGCCGGTCCAGGGTGGGCAGCCGGAGCTCCTTCAGAGTCTGGGGCTTATGGGTCTCAAAGATGACCTTACGCATATAGCCGTAGTCCTTCTTGAGACTGTCTATCTGCCCGTCATAGATAAGCCGGCCGTGGTCTATGACGATGACCCGCTCACACAGCTCCTCTACGTCCTGAAGGTCGTGGGTAGTGAGGACCACGGTGGTGCTGTACTGCCGGTTGATCGCCAGTATAGCCTCCCGGATGCGTTCCTTGACCATGATGTCCAGTCCTATAGTAGGCTCGTCCAGAAAGAGCACGGGCGGGTTGTGCAGGAGGGAGGCGGCCAGGTCGGCCCGCATCCGCTGCCCCAGGGACAGGGTCCGTACCGGGCTGGCCATAAACTGGTCTATCTCCAGGACCTCCTTGAGAAAGGCCAGGCGCTCATCGTATTCCGCCTGGGGTATCTCGTAGATCTCCCGCAGGATGCCGTAAGTCTCAGACAGGGGTAGGTCCCACCATAGCTGAGTCCTCTGGCCGAATACTACCCCTATGCCCCGGGCATGGGCCATGCGGTCAGTAAAAGGGTCCAGCCCATTGACACTGCACCGGCCTCCGCTGGGCTGGAGGATACCCGTCATCATCTTGATGGTAGTGGATTTGCCTGCGCCGTTGGGGCCCAGGTAGCCCACGATCTCGCCCTTGCGGATGTGGAAGTCCATAGCGTCTACCGCGGTCACTGTCTTGTAGCGGGGATTAAACAGGCTTCTGATCATTCCTTTCAGTCCGGGGTCTTTTTCCTGTACTATAAAAGTACGGCTCAGGTCATTTACTCGTATCATGTGGCACCTCCATGGGGCATAAAAAAAAGGCTGCCGGCAAAGCCGGCAGCCAAAATAATAATCGCTTAAGATTACTAGTCTCTGTTCCTCGGAACAGAATGCGGGCTCTGTGTGAATGCGGTATTCCCCAGACGGAATGCATTAATCATCACGGAATGTTTCACTGATGTTGTGATAATAGTGGCTGAGTTAAAATGTTTCACACGTCGCTCCTTTTTGTATTTGAAAGAATCCTGTTCTCTCTTGTTGGAAAAGAGGATAAGGGGACGTGGAAAAAGTGTCAAGCGATTCAGGGGGTTTTTGTGAGAAATATTTTATTTTTAGGAATTAAGAGGTGGATTGTGAAGTGGGCTGAGGGTCTCTCACAGAGTCACAAAGTCACAGAGGGGAGGGAGGATAGAGGGAGGGGGTTAGGACCGGGTGTAGGGGAAATTTATGAATTACGCCTGCGAGGAGATATTGAGTCATATCGAAAGTACCGCAGACAGATGGGTCTTTCCATGATTGTAGGCAGGTTCAAAATGAATGTGTGTAGTGAAATCAATATTCTGAGATCTACTCAGGGAGGATCAATCTGGCAGCGTAGTTTCTATGACCATATCATCCGTGATGAAAGATCTTTGATCATATCAGGTAATATATTCTAAATAATATCAGGAATTGGGGAGGGGATGTGTTTTTCATCTAAACCTCTCTCGAATATATGTAACATCCCTTACTGTGGAATATGTTCTGATCCCCGTGTGATCACCCTCTTCTTATTCAGGTCATAAAGGATGATTTCTCCCCGGTAGCTGACAGCCAGGATGCCCTGCCCGGGCTCCAGTGTTACCTTATAGTGCTCATACCATTCCCGGACCACCGGGGGAAACAGGCCGGGATTCAGCGGGCTATGAGAAATGATCTCCTCTCCACGGACTTCGACTTCATAGAGAGTGTCAGTGACCAGGAGGTAGCGGTCAGGCTGGCCCGGCCAGGGGAAGAAGTCAGTGACCTCGATATCACCCTTTTCTACTCGTTCTCCTCTGTCATTTTCATAAGCTCTTTGGCAGACTTCAGAAGGGAAGCGGGTGATGCGTTTTATTTCCGTCAGGTCTTTTCCATCCAGCCATAGGAGTCCGATGGGCAGGTCGTCGTAGTCATACAGGCCTGTCTTATTGGCCAGGTAGAGCAGGAGAATACTCCCGTTTTCCAGCCAAAGGGCGTGCAGGATCTCAAAATATTGCTCTTTAAATAGTTTTCCTTCGGCAAAAAGGGATGGGGATGAAGGGTCGATAGTGTAGAGCTCTGTGTGATAAATGCTATAAGTCTCACCATAGCCCCGTAAAAGTCGATGACCACCCGGTTCAAACCAGCTCTTATAATTACTTGCGCTCAGATTTTTATAGGGAAGTTTCTTCTCTTTCCAGTTTTTTTTCTTAATGTCATAGACATTGAGCCAGGAAGGGTCCTTGTACCCTTCTTCTCTGCATATAGCGAGAAAGCGGTCTGAAAGCAGTTGCCCTCCTGAGACCTGGCCTATCATTAAGTATTCATCATCACTGTACTTTATTTCTTCGATTTCCTCATTGGTCTCTGCGTCAAAGATTTTAGCCCTCCAGTCCATACCAAAGCTGTCTGTAACATACCAGATATATTTGCTTTGATCAGCATACCATGTCATAGGAAGCTTTCTATATTCACTGCCCCCTACCCATCGGGAATCCTTCTTCTCCAGGATCCAATTATGATCAAAGGTATAGATGTACAGCTTTTCCCCCGATGGTGAAAAAACCATCTCAAAGGCAGATAACCAGGGGTGATCATCCGGAGCATCTGTGGAAACATCCATAGCTTCTATCTTATTACCGACTCTCCATGATCCGTTCTCCAACCAGTAACGCCAGCGTATACTCAGGTTTCCCCCGCAATGAGGGCAGACAAAAGGATAACTGCTCTCCAGGTAATCAGGATCACTGGAAGTGGGCTGATAGATGCCATCAAAGTCCGGATCGGGCTGAGGTTCGACTTCCTTTTTACAATGTCCACATTTCATCGCTTTGTATTTACTCATGGATGGAGCTCCCTATTTGTTTTTCAGTGGAGTAAATGTCCTCAAAACAGTATATCATGGGTATTTATCTAAAACAAAATATGGAGAACATTCCAGTACCTGACATTGTCCGGGAAAACAGAAGAGTGTATTTCCCCCTAAATGTTAAATTTCAATATCTTAAAATGAAAGTGTACATAAAAAATTGACACATGTACATGATGGTGATATATTATATTCAGAGGTGTAAAATGAATATAAAACCCACAGAATTGAGGAGGAATCTGTTTCATATACTGGATGAGGTGGCGGATGAGGGGAAGGTCTTTGAAATACAGCGAAATGGACGGACAATCCTGATAATGCCTGAAAAGATGCCTTCCAGACTGGCCAGATTAAAAAAGCAGTCTCTGGTCATAGGTGATCCTGAAGACTTTGTGCATATTGATTGGTCAGAAGAATGGGATGAGGAAAAAAACCTGTGATCTATCTGGATACCCATGTTGTGATATGGCTTTATATGGGTGAGAAAGAAAGGCTGTCAAGAAAAGCCCAAAGTATGGTAGAACATGAGAGGCTCAGTATATCCCCTATGGTACTTCTGGAGTTACAGTATCTATATGAAAAAGGACGACTGGAAAAGTCACCTGAAGTAGTATTGGAATACCTGGTGGAAATGTTGGATCTGTCAGTAAATGATATTTCCTTTGAAAGACTGGTGGTCACAACTTCCCGTAATACCTGGACCAGAGATACATTTGATCGTATCATTTCAGCCCAGGCTCAGGTAGATGACGCTCTACTTTTAACCAAAGATCAGAACATTCTGGATAACTGTGAATGGGCGGTGTGGTAGTTTTTATTTGTTCACAAGCTTCTGTGTCTCTTCACACAGCAGGTACCTGGTACCGTCTGTGTTTTTAGAGATCTCTTTGAGCAGGCGGGCGGCCCGGTTCACGGTGGGGCCGAAGATGTCGTCCACCTGAAAAGATGGATGGCCTATACGGGCCAGGGTCACCTCACCGGTAGCTATAGCTGCACAGAATCTTAAAGTCCCCTCTTCGAATTCCCGGAAAAAGCATTCTGTGATACTCCGGGCCACGACTTCAGACTGAGCCGGATCACTGAGTACAAACAGGATACCGTCACCGATGTACTTGATGATCCTGCCGCTGTGAGCGAGGATGATGTCCCCGGCCAGGCGGAATGTCTCACTGAGGAGCTGGATCGCGGCCTCACCGCCTTTCGCCATCACATACTTGTGGTAGGACTCCAGGTCGGCAAAACCGACAGCCAGGGTCCGGGACTGTATATTCACGGGGACTCCTTGGAAGCAAATGGATTGATTAATAGTAGTATTAATTATCATTTTAGGCAAAAAAAATTGTTCTGAAATTGCATAATCAGGGGATTTATCTTTATAATCATAGTGTAAATATATAAATAAGGAGAATCTTATGTTGGATCTAAGTGTCTCTGTGTTGCCCCTGATAGTAGTCTTCGTAGCCAACTTTTTTCTAAGCTGGCTCTATTACTCTCCGGGTGTACCCTGGTTTAAATCCTGGCAGAAAGGAGTGGGGATGGACCCTGCTCAGAAAGAGATGAGCGCAGAGCAGAAAAAAGCCATGCCCCGGCTTATGATCGGAGCGGTAGTGGCTTCTCTTCTCTTTTCCTACGGCCTGCAGGTGTTTATCCACTCTTTGCAGATCACCGATTTTCTGAGCGGTGTATTAGTGGGGGTGGCGGCATGGATCACATTTGCGGTGACACACAGCCTTAATACCCAGTTTGAAGGCCGTAAGCCGGTGGTCCTGGTCATCAATAATGTCCTCTACCTGATCACCTACGCCGGTTTTGGCGGATTGCTGGCTGTGTGGAGATAGTTTGATATTACTGATATATCACATCCCCCTGGCAAATCCGGGGGGATTTTTTTCTTGTTTATAAAGTATAGGTGCTGTATCTGATACTGCAGGGCTAATACCTTAATAAGTAATGATCACAGCAATCACACTTCAATCTTGCAGGGCATTTCCGCCATGATACCCTCCCTGCTCAGTCCCAGACTCCGGGCCTGAGCTATACAGTCCCGCATCCCGGGTACAAGGGCATCAAAGACCTGCTCAAAATAGTCCACAAATACCGCGTCGGGCAGAGGCTCCAGTCCCGCGAACTCCACTCTTTCAGAGAGCCGGTCCAGGAACATCCGCACCTTGCGAAAGTCCATATACTCCCCCAGGAAGCGGGAGTGGCCGAAGGATGTCACGGCCCGGAGGTAATCCCCGCTGCGGAACTTAGGATGGTGGTCAAACAGGGGCAGGGTGGCCTCCCAGTCACAGCTGCGCCATGAGTCGTAAAAGTCATGGGCCAGGTCGGGATCCAGGGACAGCAGGTACCTGTCTATCAGTATCTCCAGAAGGATGTGGACATGAAAGTGGGTGATAGTATGCCCGGTGATACGGGTGAACTCTGCCTGCAGGAAGTCGGTACTCTCTTTAAAGAAGTCACTGCGGTGGAACCAGCGGTCGATACGGTAATGGATGATCATGCCGGCCATGGAGGACAGCGCGGGAGGAGTAAGCCGGGCACAGTCCAGCTCCATGAGGTACTTCTCGCTGACCCGGATAGCCCGGCGAAAGAAGCCTATGATATCAGGCAGAGTCAGTCCTGTGGTAAAGAAATTGTCGGTCTTTTCCTGCCGGTGCAGATGAAAGTGGCTTAAATAATTCATAGCATAATGTACTCTGTTTTAACGCTTTGGTCAAACCTTAATTCATTTCTCTTAAGGAAATTGACTCTATTGTCAGATTGCTTTAAATTCTTAATATCAAATACACCGGAGATGTCCATGAAGCGATTTTATATCATTTTGTTATGTGTGTTGTCTGTCAGCCTGACTTATTCCCTGGATTTACCCATACCTTCAAAATCCTGCAGCACCCCGGAGGAAGCAATCCGCTATTACCTGGATGCTCTGGCACAAGGAGATATAGATAAGGCACTGTCTGTCTGTGCTATACAGGAATATGTGGATCATCACGATAGCCTGGCTAAAAATAAAAGACTGAAAGGCTTTCTGTTATTACATACTCCAGGCCCCCGTAATAATCCCACATTCAAAGATCTGCATCTCTGGGAAAGAACCGCTTATTATGCCCGCAATATCAGGATGTTCTATTACAGCCTCTATTTCGATGGTGCTCTGGATATGACGGAAAGGGATGAGAAGGGTGACAAGCTTGCTGCAATGTTCAATGATATAGGAACATCTTTGAGACTGGACTTTAGCATAAAAGATATCGTGGCATCAAATGCTGAATTTATCGAAAACCCACGTTATATCACCAATCTGAACATGAGGCTGAAGATAGACGGAGCCCAGGCCCATGCTGAGAGAGTACTGTTCTTTCGATTTAAAGATAAATATTATGTCGCGGGTTTTGAACTCCTCAGATACGGAAAGGACTGGAAGATCGTGGAGATGGGGGCAGCGTTTGCCAATCTGCCTTACTCCGGGATATTAAAGCGCTATGGTTCTTATGATGAGCTGCTTCAAAATGAGTGAACGGACTGCCGGCAGCCTACAGTCAGATGACAAAGAATATTATTCTATAAATGAAAAATCCCTTCCCTTTTTCCTGAAAAAAGGGTAATATGTCAGATAACTAAAAATTAAAATAAGACATGTGTAGTGATTTTTTGATATTTTTAGTTAAACGACTGATATATTGTGTAATAGGAGAAGATTTGTTATGGCAGAAGCTGCTAAATTTGAATTCAAATTCGGGGTAGTAGATGGGTCCGCGGTAGAAAAAGTGATCAAGACCCTGAGGGATCTGCTCACAAAAGCGGGAAAAGCACATATGGTGGAAGAGGTGATCTTCTTCATACGCGAGCTGATGACCAATGCCAATAAAGCCAATCTTAAAAAAGTACATTTCCATCTGAATGGACTGGACCTCTATAATGCGGATGACTACAAAAAGGGTATGGCCTCATTTGCCCAGGATTTTCATGCCAAACTGGAAGAATATAACGGACATATTAAACAGGGTTCATTCTATACAGCAGTAGAGGTAGATGAACAAGACCATGTGCTGGCCTTTAAGGTAAAGAACAGCGGTGAGCTCACCAAGCAGGAGACACACCGCGTGGACAGCCTCATAGAGAAGTCACGTACCATCCGGGATATCGCCCAGGCTTATATGCTTTTTGCAGATGATACTGAGGGTGCCGGCATGGGTACTATCTCCATCATGCTCATGCTGCGGTCCCTGGGACTGGATGAGAAGTCCTACCATTTCTACTCAGACCCCATTAAGAAAGAGACGGTGTTTAGAATAGAAGTGCCTTACAGCAGTATTACCGAAAAGCAGACGGAGGAAGTGACCGAACTGATTTTCAAGGAGATCGACACTCTTCCTGTCTTTCCCGAAAACCTGACCCAGCTCCAGAAGCTGCTGTCAGATCCTGATGTGCATCTTCAGAATATTGCTCAGGTCATTGAAAAAGACTTTACAATGTCCACCGAGATACTCAAGATCGTGAACTCCGCTCAGTATATGCTGCCCAATAAAGTGAGCAATATCAATAATGCAGTCTCCCTCCTGGGCCTGAAAGGTCTGAAGAACCTGCTCCTCTCTTTCGGGACTCAGAAGATCATGAGCAAAAAATACGGACAGCTGGAAAGCCTGTGGTCCCACTCCTACCGTACCGCTTCCTATGCCTACAATATGGCCAAAAAGTACAAACTGGCAGCCAAAGCAGATGATGCCTATATCGGTGGGATACTTCATGATGTAGGTAAGATCCTGGTATCCCATATCTACCCGGACCTCTTGAAAAATATTCAAAAGCACTGCAAGGAAATGGGTTATGGTACCTATCTTATGGAAAGCCTGGCTATAGGGGGAGCTCATGACCGTATCGGAGAGGAGATCACCCGTAAGTGGAATTTCCCCG
>CAZIAD010000076.1:0-10733 GCA_964537555.1 uncultured Brevinematales bacterium | reverse complement strand
ATTAATATTAATAAATAATATAGTAAAAATTGATCCAGATTTTTTCCAGCTTCTTCTAGAGAATACATACCTTCATAGTTTAATTCCACGAAAACAGTTTTTCTATTGCTGAACCAATTCTTCCAGTAACCATACAATAGAGAAGCGGACCATATTGGAATGAATGCCGGCGGAAATCCGTAGTTAAAAGCTGGTTGGGATGCGGTATACCCAGGTACTACGATCTTACCCAAAGCGATTTCTATCTCATTTTCCTTTAATCCAAGTAGGTGATATACTTCCAGGTAATTTTTCATGATTGATATTCCCCGTATTGCGTTATACAGTAGAATTATAGGAGAAGGCGATGTTTGCGTCAAATACTACGGGATAGTATTCCGGGCTTAGAGCAACTATGATATAATGACAACAGTAGTGCTATAGTGTTGAAGAGAAGCCCCCTCTTCGTCATCCTGAATGGAGCGAAGCGGAGTGAAGGATCTTTGAGTAGCCATTTATTCTGCTCTTGATAAATAATAATCCACACTTAAACCTATTCTTTCTCAATTACACTGAGGCCACCATCTTCTCCATCAGCGAGACTTAAACCACCTTCAGTTTCCGGGGACTCGGTGAGGCTGAGCCAGCCCAGGTCGGCTTTTATGCCGTTTCTGAGCTGGATGCTCCTGACAGCCTGGCTAATAGTGTTTTTTAGATTGTTATTAGTCATCTCACTGACGAGGAGGTTCAAAAACTCTATTTCTTCTATACTTCCGATTTCGCCCAGAGTTTTTATACAGACACTCTGAAGTTCGAAAAAATCTGTTTCAGCTAATTTTTCCCTTATGAAAGGTATCGCCACAGTTTGATCTATGGCTGCAATGGCCTCTACCATTGCGATCTGTTCTCCTATAGCGCCTGTTTTTTCATAGTATTTTTTGAGTATATTGATGGCGGGTTTATATTTCATGTGGCCAAAATGTTCAGCAATGGTATAAAAATCATTTGTTAAAAGAATTTTTTGCTGAACGAGCTCCAGCAGGAAAGCTAATCCGTATTCACCGGACTTAATAGCCGCCCATATCTGTACATCCGGATCATTGTCTTGCATGGCTTTTCGTACTATAGATATGGTGTCCGTGTCATCAGGAAAAAGCTCCCATAATTTTTTCAAGTTCAGTTCTCGAAATCGCGCATTCTGGTCGTTTACACAGTTATAGATGAGTCTCTTTTTCATGTCTGGTTCCATTTTGATGAGATCTGCGGTATGGATTATGTGATTAACAAGATTAATAATGAATGGGGTATAGGTATCTGAGTCTATAGGCATGAACATGATAATATCATTTTCATTGATTTCTTTAAAAACATATTTGGTATTTAAATCCAATAAATGACTTCGCAATTCCTGATTAAGAATGCTGATCAGTTCTTCCTGCTCTAATTCCCAAAGATCGAAGATTTGGTCGAATGCAGTGTCTCCTACCTGGATGTCTTTATTTCCAGAGAGTTGCTGTTGTAAAGATGATAGTGTCTCTTTATTTATTTTCCAATATTTATCGTTTATATTATCATAAGTATAGCGGGCTTGTATATATTTTTTTCCGGCCTCCTTTTTCAGAGAGAGCTCTATGGTATGGTCTTTTATGGTTCCACTTATCTTAAGGGACCGATCAAACAATGTTTTTTGGGGGAATTTGAGATCTAATTGCTGAGCGACAGCAGCAAAGATCTGTTTGAGCATAGATCTATCAAGTGGTGGCATTTTGACAGTAGGGATTTTCCGTATTTGATTATCTGCTGCAAAATTTATGTTTACGAAAATAATGAAAAATATGACTAATAATAAGACAAGGATAATCGGATGGACCATGTGAATAGAACCACCTTGTATTCTTTATGAGTTACTATAGCATGTTTTTCTTAACTTATAAATAAATCAATGCGCATCATTGCAGGACATTTCCAGCCTGGAGCAGTTATTATCAAATACAGCATGAAAAATGGATATAAACCGTATCGCTCTCTATAATTTTGTAAATCATTTATTTTTCAATAAATCGAGAACTATCAAGGAGTCTCTCATGGCTGATAAAAAGAATATGAATTTCCCCAGTGACCCTACCGGTGATGCCCTGCGCGAGATGGCGGAGTCCGGGCTGGATATGTCCAAAGAGTATGAGATAGAGTTTTTCACTATGTTTGCGGCTGAGGACCATGCCCAGGCCATGTATGATGAGCTCCTGGAAAAAGAGATCAATGCAGAGCTCTCTGTCTATGAAGAAGAACAGGAATGGGAAGTAGCGGCTATCATCGAGATGGTGCCTACCTATGAGAATATCACACAGATGGATAAGATGCTGTCTGAGATCGCTGAAGAGTTTGAGGGAGTCAGTGACGGCTGGGGTGTCCTCGAGGAAGAGTAAGGTCCAGGGGCAGCACGGAGCACTCACCTGTCGGTGGGAGAGAGTGTCGAGCCCGGCCTGGCGGCAGGGTGGGGTGTACATTGAGGAGTGGAGCAGGCTTTCAAGACGAGGTAGTGACGATTCTGTTTTATAGATATTGACCCCCCATCATCACCCCCTTTAAACCTGAAAAAAATCCGTGTTAATCCTGTTAATCCGTGTCCCCAAAACCGGGTTAAATAAAGACAGTCTAAAATAAAAGTATCCATTGTGACAGAAACAAAGAGGTCGAAAATCTATTTTAGGACAGTAAATCTGCAATTGATCATTCATTCCTGTATCAAAGAAATATATAAAAAAACTTACGTTCTTTCTACTTGAAAATATTAAGATCGAATCCTATTGACATTTTTTCCCGTGATCACTAAACTGTACATGTACTATATCCTGTACAGGAGCTATTTATGCGTGCTATTTCTTATACTGCGGCCCGGAGTAATCTGGCCAGTACTATGAAGCAGGTCTGTGAGGATCATGATCCGGTCATTGTGACGCGGAATAACAATGAATCAGTCATCATTATTTCCTTAGAGGACTATGAATCTCTGAATGAGACCGCCTATTTGTTAAAAAGCCCAAAAAATGCCCAGCGTCTCCAGGACTCATTGGGTCAACTCGATTCAGGAGCGGGTCAGGCTCGAGAGCTCTTGGAATGAAGCTGGTCTTCTCAGATAATGCCTGGGAGGATTATCTCTACTGGCAGGCCAATGATAAAAAAATCCTCAAAAGGATAAATGATCTGATAAAAGACATACAGAGAAACAAATATGAAGGTAAAGGAAAACCGGAACCACTCCGGCATAACCTGGCCGGGTACTGGTCCAGAAGAATCACTGAAGAGCATCGTATAGTCTATAAGATCGAAAGTAATGCGGTTCTCATCGCCCAGCTACGCTATCATTATTAAGTCTTAATGTACAAACTTACAACTTGTCTGTCAGTGACTATAGACTATTGACCATCGACTATCGACTAAAAAATTTGACACATTCTCCTCACAATGCTATACTAATCACCAATTAGCATGCCGAGATAGCTCAGTAGGTAGAGCAGAGGCCTGAAAAGCCTCGTGTCCGTGGTTCGATTCCGCGTCTCGGCATACTTTTTTTTTATTAACATAAGGATATTGTTATGAAACGTACATATCAACCCTCGAACGTAAAACGCGCCCGCAAGCATGGCTTTCGTGCCAGAATGGCATCCAAGAAAGGCAGACAGGTATTGGCCCGTCGCAGATCCAGAGGCAGAGCTAAGCTGACTGTATCTGATGAAAGACAGTTCACCCTTTAAAAAGGCGCAGCGTATACACAGTGGTCTTGAATTTGACGCATTATTCAAATATGGTAATAAAATAAGCGGTTATTTCTATACCGCTTTTTTTATTCCCCGGGCCTGGTCACAGTTATCTCTCCAGGGTTCACGCCTGGCTATCTCCATTCCTAAGCGCCTGGGCAATGCCGTGATCCGTAACCGCAACAAACGCATCATTCGGGAGTTTTTCCGTACCCACATACAGGAGCTGCCGCAGGACATCGATATCCTGCTGTTCCAGAAGACCCGTTCCGATCGGGCCGATCAACAGACCAGGGAGCTGGCTAAGCTATGGCATTTATTAAAAAACTTCTCCTATTCCTGAGACAGATACTGGTACTGCCTATCCGCTTTTACCAGAAGTTCATCTCTCCCGTCATCCATGCCCGGCAGTCCTCCTGCCGCTACCACCCCAGCTGCTCCCAGTATACCAAAGACGCTATCCTGAATCTGGGCTTTATCCCCGGCTTTATCCTGGGACTGGCCCGCATCCTGCGCTGTCACGGCCTGTTTTCGGGAGGCTATGATCCAGTACCGGAGCGCTTTACCTTCCGCGCCATCGGGGAGTCCTACCGGAAGTTCTGGGGCAAGGGGAAGGAGTCGAAAGTCGAAAGCGGTGTCCTGAGCAAGTCGAAGGGTCAAAAGTCGAAAGAGCATCATACTCACGATGAAGAGGGACAGAATCTCATCCACAGTGGTGAAGATTCCGGGGTGGATACTCAGTGCAAGCGCCCTAGCAAAGGTACTGAGAAGAGCAAATAAGTGCTTTATTCTTCTGAAATCTCAATAAATAGTTCATGCAAAATGATTGACATTTCATGCAAGTAATTGTATCTTTATACTCCAGGAGGTCAGTATGGCAATATTACAGGTCAGGGATGTGGATGACGGCTTATATCATACTCTAAAAGAGCTGGCTCGTCAGGAGAAACGCTCTTTAAGCCAGGAAGTGATAAAGATACTGGAAGCCTACCTGTCCCAAAAAGAAAGCCTCAAAACTAATCCTACAGATGCGTTTTTAGAATTGGCCGGCAGCTGGGTGGATGACCGCAGCAGTGATGAGATCATATCGGATATAAGAGAGAAGCGTTCCAACAGCAGCCGTTTTGGGGATCACCATGCTTTATTTGATTGATACCGATATCCTGATATATAGCTTTAAAAATGAAGCATCAGTGATTGAACATTTCAAAAGAAAAAAAGAAGATCCAAAATATGTCTCTGTCATCAGTTATGGGGAACTCCTCTATGGAGCACACAGGTCGCAGCACTACCAGAAAAATCTGGCTAATGTACACCGGCTGGCGGAGATATATCCAGTCATAGACATAGACCGATCTGTAATGGAGAGCTTTGCGTTGATCAAGTCTGACTTGCATAGCCAGGGCACACCTCTGGATGATATGGATCTCTTGATTGCCGCTACCGCTCTCAGTCATAATCTCACCCTGGTAACCAATAATGAAAAGCATTTTACCCGGGTTCCCGGATTGTCGATCGAGAACTGGAGATAGGGTCTTTCCTACATCCTCTCCGGGATCTCCATACCCAAAAGATATAATACCAGCTCCAGGGCCTCCAGGGTAATAGAGGAGAGTCTGAGCCAGGACGAGCGCTGTGCATCCTCTTCTTCCCGCAGGATATGGCATTCACTGTAAAAGCCGGAAAAGGCAGTAGCCAGGTCAAAGGCATAGTCACACAGGATGTGGGGCAGGCGTTTGTCATAAGCTTTCCGCAAATGATCGGGCAGTTCGATCAGCTTAAGGAGCAGCTTACGTTCGATATCCTGAGAGGGGGGCAGAATATTTCCGGGCGCGTACCCTCTTTCCTCAGCTTTTCTCAGTATAGATTTTATCCGCACTGCCGCATAGAGCAGGTAGGGCCCGGTCTTGCCTTCAAAAGTAGTAAATTTATCCAGGTCGAAAATATAGTCACTGGTACGCAGGTTTTTTAGGTCGGCAAACTTTAATGCACCGATCCCTACTATACGGGAGATGCTCTGTATCTCTTCTTCCGTCCTGCCCTCGGCCAGGCCGCTGGCCCGCATCCGCTTTTCGACACTGTCCTTGGCGCTCTGAATGAGGTCTTTGAGGCGCATAGCACCCCCGGAACGGGTCTTAAAGGGCTTACCGGATGTATCATTTACCGTACCAAATCCGATGTGCTCCAGCCGTACTCCCCGGGCTATTCCGCTCAATTCTGCAACTTCAAATACCTGTTCAAAGTGCAGGCTCTGCCGTTTATCTGTTACATAGAGTATATAATCCGGCTGCTCTGTTTGGACTCTGTCCAGTATAGTAGCCAGATCGGTAGTATCGTATAAATAAGCCCCATCTGACTTCACCAGTAAGAGCGGCGGTGTCTCATGAGGGGGATTTTTCTGCTTGATAGGGGCTACCAGGGCACCTTCTGACATTACAGCCAAGCCCGCACTCTTAAGTGACTCCAGCATGTCCGGTATCATACTCTGGTAATGACTCTCACCATACCACAGGTCAAAATGTATAGACAGGTCATCGATATCCCGTTTGGTATCGGCAATGGATACATCAATAAAATGCTGCCACAGTGCGGTGTAACCAGGGTGGCCTTTTTGCAAAGCGACAGTGGACAACTGGGCTTCTTTTAAGTCATCTTGATTTTCTTTACAGCGCTGGCTGGCCCGGGGGTAGATCACATTGAGCTCATCTATGCTGACCGGGGATTGGGCAGGATAGCTTCCCTGATAATCTTCCTGAAAATAGGGAAGATCAGGGTACATCCTTTTGATCTCAGTGATGAGCATCCCCATCTGGGTACCCCAGTCCCCCAGGTGGACATCACTGATGACGGTATCTCCCCGGTAGCGGCACAGACGCTGTAAGGAGTCCCCGATGATCAGGGACCTGAGATGGCCGATATGCATGGGCTTGGCCACATTCATACCGCCAAAATCGATGATTATTTTAGCATGACCCTGTTTTTCCAGGGGGTCTTTCTTAAGATCCAGATCCAGTACATTTTGCACCAGAAAGGTGTCAGTTACTGACATATTGATATAGCCGGGCCCATTTATAGTGATATTTTCCAGAAAGTCATTTTTCTGGAGGCGATCTGCGATCTGCTGAGCTATCTCCCGGGGATTTTTCTTAAATTTTCCGGCAATTGCCAGGGCACCATTGCACTGAAATTGAGATAGCTCAGGGCGGCTGGAGATATCCACTTTACCGAACTCTTTATCATAGCCGATATCTTCAAAAATCATACTGACATGATCGCTTAAAAAATCCAGAATGGAAGTCATGATACTCTCTCTTTTGCTTTTATTTACATATATATATTATAACTAAGGAGCTCTATAATGTCACTATAAGCATCGCCATGCAAATTTTTACAATAGCTTTTAAAAAAAATATAAACGCTTTCGACTTTTGACTTTTGACTTTCGACTAAGCTATAATATGTGTTCCCTATAGGAGGAACTTATGTCTCTACCCCGTTCACTGGTGCTGCTGTCCGGAGGACTGGACTCGGTGGTCAATGCCCGGCAGGCCCTGGACCAGACCGATATGGCCGGTATTCTCTGCTTTGACTATGGCCAGAAGGCGGCTCCCCGGGAGATCGAAGCTGCCCGAGCCATCGCGGAGCTGTTCAAGGTCCCCTTCCGCCTCATAGAGCTGCCCTGGATGCGTGACATCGACCAGGGGCTGACCCAGGGGAGATTTCCTCACTATGATGCTGCCCGTCTGGACGAGTACGACTATGCCCAGGATAGTGCCAGGTCCGTTTGGGTGCCTAACCGCAACGGAGTCATGATCAATATCGCGGCTGCCTTTGCCGAGGCCGAGAAGGTAGACACCATCATCGTAGGCTTTAACCGGGAGGAGGCAGCCACCTTTCCTGACAATACTCCGGAGTATCTGGAGCGGGCTAATCAGGCCCTGGAGTACTCCACTCTGCAGCACCCTATTGTAGCCTCCTTTACTATAGATATGGATAAGACCCAGATCCTGGAATGGGGGGTGGAGATCGAGGCCCCTCTGCAGTATGTGTGGAGCTGCTATGACCAGGGAGACAAGATGTGCGGGGTCTGTGAGTCCTGCCAGCGCCTCAAGCGGGCTCTGGAGGCAAATCATTACTTAAAAGAATTCCAGTCCCTCAATCAATGGGGCTTTGTACAATAAACAGAGGTAAACATGAAATCCAAACTCATCAAAAAAAAGATCACTTACGATGGAAAGCAATTACGGTCTCATTATGCATTCAGCACCCTGGGACTGGCCGGTAACAGCATCATCGCCTTTACGGGTCCGGTGGATGTAAAGCTGGATGACATGGTGGACCTGGAGGATGTGCGGCACAATGAGCCTATTTCGGCGGATAATATGCTGTCCTTTATTATCGAGGCCTTTGACCTGGACCTGAGGGGGGCTATCTGGATGCAGCGCATGTTTATCTGTATCATGCAGAATGAGCTCAACAACCGTATCGGTAAGTTCGCCGTGTCCCGCTCCGGGGATGACCTCATCTACCAGGGCCGTAAGCTCACTGTATCCATCGCCGCTCAGAGTCCCTCATCAGCTATGATACACACCGCCCTCAATATTGAAGGCGGGGGTGCACCCATTCCCATAGCCTGGCTGGAGGAGATGAAGGTGGATGCTATGGATTTTGCCTCTACGGTGCTAAAGAAGTTCTGTCATGAATATGAAGAAGTAGAGTACGCCCGGGTCAAAGTGCGTCATCTGGTATAAAATAGGAGCGGACGGACAGGGCCAGGCCAGCCGGAAGGATGGTCACTGCCAGGATGAGCCAGTGCCACACAGCCGGATTGACCTTTTCCAGTCTCAGCAGGCACAGTAAAGTGATCACAGGCATAAAGATCACCAGAAACCAGGACCACATCTTAAAATTCCCTATCCCTATACTGATCAGGATATACAGGACTCCACTCATTAATAATATGAGCGCCGATTCCCAATGCCTGGTAGCAATAAATATAGCTGTCATGATCTCAGTAAAAGCGATCAAAAAACACAGTAAAGATAAAAGTTTTTTGCGGGGCCCGTTATTGCGGGTCTCTTCTATTCTGTTTTCATTCATGGTCAGGGGCTGCACTACTAAAGATCTGTCCCTTCTTCTGGAGGCATAGCCCGGCAATGATGACGGACAGGAGTACTGCTATCCAGTACCACCAGGCCGGGTGGACCAGGCTAGTCCATATCTGGGCCAGGGCCAGGGCTAGAGGGCTGTACACCAAAAGTACCCAGGCCCATTTTTTATAATTGGGCAGGCCCAGGCCTCCCAGGAGGTGGATGATCCCGGAAAAGATGAGGGTGAGGGCAAATTCCCAATGCCAGGCGATAAAGAAAAAGGTAGCCAATATTTCTCCAATAGCGAGTAATATAGTGATAGTCGATATTTTATTGAGGGTCAGGCCCTGATCGTAATTTGCTTCCATGGGGACCTCCTGTTCTCATGCCGTCTAAGGAATTATATACAAAACTGCGGCATTTATCAATAAATTGCAATTCAGGGCATATTCTACTAATATATGGGGGCACAGGAGGATTCATGTTCACAGGTATCATACGCTATACAGGTAAGGTCACCCAGGTCAAACAGGAGGGTAAGGGCCGTCGCCTGGAAATAGAGGCACCCTCAGCTATTTTATCACAGCTGGAACCGGGGATCACCTCAGTGGCCCTGAACGGCTCCTGCCATACCGTGGAGACCTGCACCTCCACTTCCTTCACCGTGTTTTCCTCCTTTGAGACAGTGAGCCGTACTACTATAGGCCAGCTCAGCCGGGGCCAGGAGCTGAACCTGGAGCTCCCTCTCACCCCTACCACACTGCTGGATGGCCATCTGGTACAGGGCCATGTGGACGGGATGGGCCAGCTGGTGTCGGTCACTCAGAAGGGGGAGGCCTATCTCTACCGCTTTTCCGTACCGGCAGAGCTGCAGGGCTACCTGGTGGAAAAGGACTCCATCGCCATAGACGGCATCAGCCTCACTCTTTACAATATCTCGGGCCAGACCTTTGAAGTGGCCCTCATCCCTCAGACCGCGGCCAGGACCTCACTGGGAAAGAAAAAATCCGGGGATTCCGTAAATCTGGAAGTGAATATCTTTGCCAAGTACACCCGGCAGTTCACCTCGGGGGGAGGGAAGTCTTCAAAACTCCAGGACTGGATCGATATGCAGGGCTAAGAGGAAAGAGGATTTTTAGCTCTTGTCTCAGACTGTTTAGTGCTTAAGTGTTTAATCCGGATTCTGCTCTTTCAGGATTTTTAAAGGACAGCACTTACTTATATGAGAAAAATCATTATCAAAAGTAGCCAAATACAGATCGTGATGTATGGCTACACAGGCTATGAGAAAATCAATAGAACCGGCAGAAACTCCTTTGGTTTTACATTTATTTCTGAGTTCAGCCGCAGCAATAAAGTTATCTTTAGTGGCTTCGATATAGGCGAAATTAGCAAGAATGGAACGGATTTGCTGAAACATTTTCTGACCAGAAATGCCTGAAAGTATTTCCTGTAGAATAATACCCGTGGTAAATATCTGTTCTTCTTTTTCTATTAGTTTATACAGAAAATGCTGCTCCGCAGATGACTCTTTTTTTCTTCTCAGGGCATGAGACCATACACTGGTATCTACCAGTATCCTCATTTCCGGTCTCTTTGCTTTTTATAATCATAATCAGGATCAAAATCAACACTATCAAAATATTTTAATATCTCTTTTTGCCTGTGATGCTGTATAAATTCCTTGAGGGCCTTGTTGACCGTCTCTTTTTTAGTCTTAAATCCGCCTATTTTCCATGCTTCATCCAGCAGGTCGATGTCGATATTCAGATTTGTGGCCATAGATGCCTCCTTCTGTTTCAGGTAATCTTACACAAACATGTGTGTAATGTCAAGTGTAAAAATATTTTGTTGTAGTTCCACAAAAGAAACTAAACACATATCTCCACAAAACAAAGTTAACGGT
>CAZIAD010000075.1:0-10804 GCA_964537555.1 uncultured Brevinematales bacterium | reverse complement strand
ATAGAGGACGCGACCATGCGTGAAAATGTAAAAGTGGACTTTGGTACCACTCCCAAAGAATGAGTAAAATGAAGACTGCCTCCCGATGGGAGGCAGTTTTTTTTTATCTGAAATAAGAAATAAACACTATCACTGTGCCGCGATAGCTGCCATCAGATTCCACCAGGCCTGGGCTACCCGGGAGGCTCCCAGGGTGTTGAGGTGCCCTCCGTCATCACTATAGCTGTCATCCATATATTCATATCCATTGCTGTCCCTGAGGGGATTACCCGAAACAGTGTGACACTCGATATCAGCCAGGTCAAACAGGTAACGGCCACTGGAGATACAGAAATCCCGTATCATTTCATTGTAGTCATCCTTGCGTTGCTCCCCGCTTTCTTCTATGGGCATAGTCCACCATACAAACACTATAGTAGAGGGATAGCGCTGCTCCAGGTAGGTCATGCCGTTACTATAATAGTCGAAAGCATCCTGGGCTGTACCGCCGTTATCAATATAGCAAAACTTCATCATTGCTACATCCAGGGAGGCAGCCAGGTCCTGGTTAGTCATATTCTGGACCATGGCGTCCACTTTTTCAGTGAGACCAGGGTTACCGATGTTGTTTTCAGCCCAGCCATCATTAGCACTATACCAGCTCACACTGGGAGTGCCGGTAGTATCATAGGAATATCTGCTGCTATCCGACAAAGCCAGATCGGCCAGGCCGTCCATGATATTGCCCCCTACAGAGGCATGCTGGAAATAGACATCCAGCAGCCGGGCGGCATCCAGCTGGGCCTGACTCAGTGCGGAGGCATCAGTCTGGGAATGGCCTATTACTGTCCCGTTAAAGTCAGTCAGCACCGGAGCACAGGCTGAAATGCCCCAAAATACTGCTACCACTAGCATAAACCTATACTTTTTCATTATTAACTCCCTATAACCCTGTTTTAGTATTAATCTACCACATATTTCTCTGTTTTTCCAGCACGGATGAGCCAGAAAAACAGGACCACCAGGCTCAGAGCCGCAAAGCCCCAGCGAATGAACATGGTGAGGGTGAATACTGCGGGCCAGGGATCGACCGGCTCCCTCAGTACCATGAGATAGTAGGACAGATTCTCCGGGATATCGAGGAGCCACACCAGCCAGGCCAGGTATGCCCAGGTATTACCCCGGCGCTCAGAGCGGGGATCCTGGATACGCCGGGACAAATAGATAAAAGCCAGGGCCAGCCAGTTGACCCAGACAGCACCCCAGACCAGGTCGAATCCGGCCAGAAAGGCCACCGTGATACGCTGCGGGGCAGTCCACAGGCTGACTATTTTGTGAGCGGTGTCAGCATTCCAGGCCATGCTGAGTCTCCCGAAGTCCAGCCAGGTAGGGCCGCTGAGCATGATGAGATACAGGATGCCTATGCCGGCAAAGGTAAGGAATCCAAACAGAGGGACCAGCTTCTTCAGGCTGGACATGGCTATCTGATTATAGGGATGCTGCATGGTCTACTCCTTGGTAGTGGTCGGTTGTATTTTAGCCGGTTTAATCACTTTTTTAGTACCTCGTTCTTTTTCTGTATGATTGGTCTTGAGGTAAGCCGCGATAAAGGCTGTAGCGGGGATAGTAGCGATCATGCCCAGGGAGCCGATAATGGAACGCAGTATTTCCACCGTGATCACTTCCAGGTTCAGGATATTGAGCACAGGGGTATTCCCGCCGTACTGGAGAAAGATAAGAAGCAGAAAGGGTAAGGCTGCTCCCACATAGGCCATGACCAGGGTATTAACCATAGTGCCCAGGAGGTCCTTGCCCACATTGAGGGCTGAGGTATAGAGCTCCCAGTGGGTGTAGCCGGGGTTAGCCTTGCGCAGCTCTTCTACTGTAGAGGCCATGGATATAGCCACATCCATGACTGCCCCCACTGCTCCGATCAGTATACCCGAGAACATGATGGCCGGGAGGGGCAGGTTAGTGGTATAGCCCAGGGACACGATATCGATATTCATAATACCGGTGATATTGAGCCAGCGTCCAAAGATGAACACCAGAATAGCCGACACCAGGAATCCCAGCAGTACTCCCAGGCTGGAGGACAGGGTCTTAAAGGTCCATCCGCTGATGATGAGAAAGGTAAATATCGAGGACAGTACCGAGACCAGTATAGCCAGGAATATAGGTGAGCCACCCCTCAGGACCAGGGGGATAAATACCAGGAAGACCATGAGTCCGGTCACCATGAGGGCCACCAGAGACAGCACCCCCTGCTTACGCCCCAGAACGATGACAGAGGCCATGAACACTACGATCAGGAGTATCAGGATGACAGAACGGTCCCGGGAGTATATGGCCGGGGCGTAAATGTTTCCATCCTCCCCAATAAGATATCCTAAAAGTACTGTGTTGCCTACCTTCCAGCTGACCTTGAACTGGTCTTCTTCATAGAGAAAATTATCCGTATGGACTTCCTGGCCCTGATAAGGCCCGTCCAGCATCATGAGGGTGATCTTGTAGCCATCATAAGCTCCCACTTTGGCCTCATCCCCGATCTCCTGGGGAGTCATGCGGGTCACGGCCGTCACCCGGGCCCGGCTCTGATACATCCGGCCCCGGCTCTCCCTGATCTGAGCGATCTCGTCTTCGTGCTTGTGCTCGGTCTCCTGGTCCATCGGGGCCATTTGATCCGCGGGTACAGGCTGGGCATATATATTGCTAAACAACATTAGCGACAAAATACTAATCAGCAGGATCTTGATTCTCATTGCATACTCCACATTGGTTTACTGATATTTTATATTGGATGAGGGTTTTTAGGCAAAGGATAGAGGGGAGAGATTTATCCACCCAGGGAAGTCAGTGTACCTGATTGGCTTTTCTGGCCCCATCTCTATTTGATAATCTCTCTAATGTCCTGTATATAATCTACCTGAATCCCATTGATAATTTTGAGTTTACTTTTTCCGTCAAATACAATCATTCCAAAGCCATTACTCTCTTCATAACGATTAAAATTGCTGATAATGTGATTGTTATACATTACGCGAAAGTTTCCGGCCGATGAATAGGTGACAGGTATATTATTGGATGTACAATAGTGATAGGCTATCTCAGTGTAGTAGTTGAAATCTGATAAGACTTCTTCTATCCCTTCCTCGTTACTATTTTCCAGATAAGTATACTCATCCTGAGAAACAGTGAAGAAAACAACCGACCGGGTATTTATGTCCATTGTTTTTTTATCAGGTGGCGGCTCTTTCAAAGAGATCGCCTGGTTGCTTGAAACTGTATCAGGGACAGATGAGGAATGAGAAGAATCACTGTTTTGCTTTTTTGTTTGACAACTGAACAGTAAAGATACACCTAAAATTAAATAGAGACTTTTCACAATAACTCCTTCTTATTCATAGATTCAAATGCTATATATGACTTTTCAGGACACTTCATGTACAAAGAGACTCGTATATCGGAAACATTGGTTCTGCCCTCACGACTGGCAAAATATCATTTACTTCTCAGCAAAGTATTGCTCTCCCAGATATATCTTGTAGTCTCATCCCTTACAATAATATCTTTGTTTTTTGCTTCATTGAAGCTGGTCTTGATCCTTCTATATAAAATAGTGTCTATGACTCCCCCTTGTTCTGCCGGGAAAATATAGACTTCGGATTCAGAACCGACTCCTCCTTCTCCACTAAAATATTCTGCTGCCATTAAATGGAGTTGGCCACTGTTTATGAGCACAATATTCCTGTTATTTTTTTCGAATGAAGGAACGGCACTAAAGGACACTTTTAGGACATTTTGAATGCCTGGATATCCCAGATTATCATAGTATTCTATATCACAAGCAGGGATCTCCATGGGGCATAATGAGCAATTCAGTGAAAAGGAGATTTTTGAAATCAACTGATTATCGGAAATATATTTTAATCCGGAAACATAGCCTAACTCTTCCTTAAAGCTGTATACTCCAAAAAGGATAATACCATTCCGATACTTCACAACTTTTTGTGAAATAAGGCCGCCCCAAATATAGCCTTCTTTTACACGATTGTCTTTTTTGTATTTTACTTTGTACCAGTATTCTTTAAAACCATTGAGCTGATAATTTTCTGTAGTTTTTTCGATAAGCATTACTGACTGGCCCAGGAGTACTTTGTCCTGTATTTTTGAATCAATCTGCGGCTTTGATCTTATTCTGGCTACATCTACAAAAACATATCGTTCTTCATACTGATTTTCATTTAAAGGAGCGGCAAAACCATAGGAATAAGCACAAAAACAGGCTGTCAACATAATAAATATTTTTTTCATAATATCTCCGTTTGTTTTACAATATATCTGGTTTCAGAATCACTGAACTGCTAGATCCCTGCAATACCCTAATACCCCATTTTCACTTCTTTGTGTATAAGGACCGTTCCACTTTGAGATAGATTTTATCATTCTTTTCAAAGAAAAAGAGCGGGTCCTTTTGGGCAAAGTCATTATAGGAATAATAGTGCATACACTCCAGATCATCATTTGCCGGGAAAATCGGGAAATCAAAAGGATCATCTGTACTGATAAAATTGACAAAGAGGGTGCCGCCCTTGTTAACCACTTCTATATTATAGATGTCTTTGTAAGTGGAATATTTCCCGGTGAGCTTTTTCCAGTGTTTCTGCTTTTTATACACAAAGTTATGCTCCAGGGGATCCAGGCCCAGGTATGCCTGTAGTAAAGCAGTGACATGGCAGGTGGATGGAGAGGCAGAAGCATTGGACAACAGGATCACACCCACTTCTAGCTCCGGTAAAAGCACTATCTGGGTGGAATAGTTGCCAGTGTTACCCCCATGACGCAGTACTTTTTTGCCATGAAAGTCCGATAACAAGACCCACCCCAGGCCATATCCTTCATAGCGGGCTTCGGGAATCAGGCCGGGCATCATATCGGAAGCACTCTGCCTGCTAGTCAATGCCGCCCATGACCCCTCTTCCTGGAGCAGGCGCTTATCCCCGGACATCACAGCCTGAATATACAGAGCCAGATCCGGGATATTGGACACGATTCCTCCAGCGGCATAAAGATTAAAATCGATTGTCCTCTGAATGCCCACTATTGCGTCTTTTTTATTGACATAGCCCCGGGCTATATCAGGACTTTCCAGGAACTCCTTTTCATCAATAAAGCAGGACGCAGACATCCCCAGGGGCTGAAAGATATTTTGCTGTATATAATCCTTGTACTTCAGTCCTGAAACATCTTCTATAATAAACCCCAGCAGATCATAGCCTCCGTTAAAATAAAAAAACTGCTCACCGGGTTCAAATATCACTTCATCCTGAGCATTATTAATAAAGCGCATGATATCTTCCCGGCTGCTCATGGGTATAATAGGTACATCTTTTTCTTCATCCAGAAAATAATGTATTTTCAATGAGGTGTCCAGAGCAGGGATGCCGCTGGAGTGACTCATGAGGTGCCTCAGGGTGATGGGTTTTTCTTTGTGGCCTAATCTCAGGGGAAGGTATTTTGCCACCGGATCATCAATGGACAAAAGCTGTTTTTCGACCAGCTGAAGGATAGCCAGGCTGGTAAAAGATTTAGTACAGGAGCCTATTCCAAATAGGCTGTTCCTGTCCACTGAGGTGTTGGTAGCCCTGTCTCTGGCCCCGAAACTGGCCTCATAGATGACCTTGCCTTTTTCCACCAGGGCCATGACGGTACCGGGTATCCTCCGTTTGGACATGTCCTCTGCGATCTTGTCTTCAAAGATGTCTTTAAATTTCTCAAACCGGGTCTGTGCCATTATCTGCTCCTTGGGGGGTGTCTTCACCATCTGATCACTATCGTAAAATTTTTTCCATCTTTTTACCTTTGGCCAGCTCATCCACCAGCTTATCTAAATACCTGACTTTTTTGGTCAGGGGAGTTTCGATCTCCTCAATACGATAACCGCAAATCATTCCGGTGATCAATTCAGCATGAGGGTTTAACTGAGCCTTCGCAAAGAATTCTTTAAAACTCATGCCCTGCTCTATCATAGTCTTCAGCTCCTGCACTCCATACCCGGTCAGCCATTCTATTACCTGATGTAACTCATCGATAGTCCTGCCTTTTGATTCAATTTTTTTAACATAAAGGGGATAGACCGAAGAAAATGTCATTTCGGCTATGCGTTTATCATGTTCAGTTGTGGTATTCATAACTGCTCCTTGTATCCAGGCCTCTCTACTATGTGAACGGCCTACGGGCCGGGTGGGTATGCGCAGGGCATAAGCTGGTTGTGTCCTTTTCTATTTTACAGCAATTATCATCCGGTAATTGACAAACATATCCATGATTTTCGAATCAAATTCCTAACTCTCCGGGAAGAAGCCACTTCATATACATTGCTCATCTGCTCTAAAAGCCGTCTAAACCAGAAATAATATTCGAAAAGCCAGACCAGCCGTAAGCACTCTGATAAGATGTCACACTATCTGAGGGTACAAATATGGCAGAGAGCGGACATCCTTCAAACACCTGATTTCCTGATAAAACAGGGGGATCTTTTGCATATACTTTAACAACGGTAAGGTTGCTGCAATTATAGAAGACTTTATCATCCATGACCCTCAGGCTTTCAGGGAGGGTGACATTGCTCAGACTATCGCAGTATTTAAAGGCTGCTTCTCCTATGGAGTACAGATTGATTTGTCCTGACAGGTCGAGGTTGTTTAAACTCCTGCAGTAGGAAAATGCACCGTATCTGATAGTATTCAGACTGCCGGGGAAAGTCACCTTAGCCAGCCCGGTACAACTTTTAAATACCCTGGTTCCAATGATCTTGAGGTGCCTGGCCGTCGACAGGTCCACAGCCTTCAGGCTCTTATTCTTTAGAAAGGCATTTTCAGCAATAGATGTAACAGGGTATCCATCCAGATCTGCAGGGATCTTTACTGCCGGGACCGATTTCCGGTTTGAAATCATCCCGCCAATGGTGGCCTCGTCTTTGAACACAAAATATACCAGATCCCTTTTTACTCTTGACCTGATATTAGTCAATACACACCAGCCCTCATTGGTGCGGAGTATGTCTTTTGTCTGGAGGTCTCCCCCATCCGTATTGAATATTACATAAGACCAGGATGTACCGGGCCCCAGGGAAATACTGAACCAGCCCTCACCCTCATCTGTCATAGGGGTGCCTGGCCACTGATTATGTGGAGCCGGGTTGACTCCGGCATCTCCCCCCCAGTACCATATATTGACATTGGTCCAGTGCTTTAATGGTTTTAGATAAAGAGTGAATTGTCCGGAAGGACCCGGCGCAAGGGGTTCCGGTTTTGTGTCACTCCAGGTATGAAAGATCATGGTGGTATCATCTGAGCTCCGGCTGCAACTCAGGCTCACTAAAAGGAATAATACACTTAGGGCTATACTTACAGCAAAACTCTTCTTCATTTTTTTCTCCTGAAAATGTGGTCTCACGAACCTTATGACTCTTCCCCGGAAGTATGCCTGTAAGCATGGGCTCAGCGAGGGGTAGTCATCTTTAAAATCTTACCATATTTAAAGATGTATTTCTCTTCAAAATATGTCCGGTTTACCTGATTATAAAATGCTTTAGTAAAAATAAAGGTATCATTCTGCCAGAGAATTGCTGATCGGTCATGTTCTGTCCGGATCAAAATATCTCCAGATGGTAATTTTCCAATAATTAAGTCCCCCACCACATCTGAGCCGGAATCAACTGCAAAGTAATTCCCAAGATCAGAAAAATATATATCAGTAGCATCAACTTTTGCGACAATCTGTTTTTTCTTTTTATTTACATCGTAGACCACAATATCAAATGGATTACTGGCTCCATCATATAAAGTCATTTCTGCCCATGCTATAAAACCTTTACTTTTATTGTAGATAAACTTAGGTACAAAATAGGCATTACATGCCCAACCTTCGATGTTTTTATATCTAATTCTTATCCAAACATAATGGTATTGTTTTAAATGTTCATCGATCTCTACTCGATTGGTACTTATTTTTTGAACATAAACTACATCACCTATACTAACTTGTGTAATGACTTCATCATTGATAGATGGCCCTTTACGTATATTAACATTATTGCCAATTGTAATAGCCTCATGGTTTTCAATGAGATCATTTAAAAGTTCAAATGAAAAGATTTTTGAATTGAACAAGAGGACAAATAACAGACTTAAGAGGATTACATTTTTCATGCTACTACCTTATTGTATATTTCCCATTACCCTAGTTAGGTGTTGTTTTTGTGTGTTAAATAATTAATTCTCCATTTGATTTTTTAACGCTATAAGTAAATCATCAGGTTTTAAATCATATCCCACTGCCTTTATACCACTCCAATTGACACCAACTAATAAACCATCTTTTTTAAGTCCGGGAATCCATTTACTTATAAAGTCTTCTATTGACATGGAAAAAGGTTCAAAAGCTTTATAGGCGGCAACTGTTTCAATTATTGTCAATACACGAGTTTTTGAAGACCAGAAAGGCATTACACGTTTACCATCCCCGTTCATAGGCGCTGGAAATCCATTTTCATCTTTAACTGTCCAAACTTCAGATTTCTCTACGGCTTCTTGGTAAAATTTTGTTGCCTGAGAAGCTGATTGAGACATTGTCTAAACCTCCAAACTAGCAAAAATGACAGCTGACGTGCCGGCCTATGCGCCGGGCCTGAGCCTGGCGAATGGGCTTAGTTATGTGTTGTTGTTCATCATCAATATCCCTGATAATATGGATATCTTGCAATCCTGAATCCAATCCTATCTGAACCTAAATGAGGATATTGATATGTACCATCTTTATAACCTACTGCCAATGTGTGTGCAAAAGAAGAATCACCAGTAGTATAGTTTCCTCCACAATATTGACGGAATGACCCCGAGATTGGTCCCCAATAATTAGTAACACTCGTTGTAGGATTAGTTTCGATCCAATTCCATACCCATTCTGCTGCATTTCCTGTCTGATCATATGTGCCAGCAGTATTAAATTGTTTTAAGCCCACAACATGAGTGCGGTTATCTGAATTAGGATAAATCCATCCATAATTTGGAAGATCACCATAATTCCAATATGTTCTATTTGCTGCAATAAATAAGTAATAACTTGGTATAACACCAGAACCATTATATTGGGCAGCTAGAACCCATTCTGCTTCAGTTGGAAGTCTATATCCATTAGTCATTACATTAGCATATGGATTACTATTAGAATTTGTTTTGTATACAGAGTTAAATCCAGGATCATTGAAGTATACTGGTCCTAATCCAAGGTATTCACTATAAGCATTGCACCAGGCTATTGTATCATTATGTGTAACTAAAACAACGGGTTGATATTTATTGGTATTATCACTAGGTAATCCTGAACCACCAGTAGAACCTTCCTGTCCTGGAAATATCACATAACCTTGTTCAATAGCCCATTTTCTTATGGTAAAGTAAAGTTCGTAGGTAATTTCATATTTACCAATATTATAAGATGAAATGGTATTCGAATACGGAGCAGTGATGTTAGTATAAAAATCGAGATTTCTATGTTCATATGTGATATCACCGATTGCAGAAAGATTCCTAAATGAAATCTCAGAAAAATCTTTCCACATAGCATATAGAGTAGCATTACTGTTAAATGAAGAATATGGCTGTTCAGTACTATAGTAGATGCCTGTCCCATCAGCTTTAGTATTCCATCCTATAAATATGTGACCTGCACGTTGCATATTATTCTCATTGCCTGATGGTTGGAAATTGATATCATGAGATATTGTATCAGGGTCTGGAGCTGTACCATTGGTCGCTCCATTATCATCATAAGTTAATGTGTATGCATTATTAGTCCAAATTGCATAAAGTACTGTATTTGAGGAGGGTATTGTATAGCTAAAACCAGGTTGATATCCTTCGCCATTTCCATTACTTGTTGTATTCCATTCAAAGAAAGCAAAATTTTCTTTACTTAGACCAGAGGCAATAGGAATTAAAATATTTGAGGTAAAAGTGTTTGACAAGGAATCGGGTGAAGAACCAGAAGTTGCTCCATTTATTTCAAAGGAGACTGTAAAATAAGCATACTTCCACTGAGCGTATAATGTGATGTTAGAATTAGATATCATAATAGTTTCATTGGGTATAAAATTATCTCCAGAGCCATCTGGTTGAGTGTTCCATTTAGCGAATGCATATCCCTGATTAGAGTAAGAATTTGAGATAACTGTGACAACTTCAAGATTTGTGTAAAGATTGTTATCTACAGTAGTACCGCTTGAAGCACCATTTCCATCATATATTATAATATAATGAGATCGAGACCACTGAGCATAAAGATTTATATCTGAATCCCTAATTACATCTGGATATCCTGGTAGAATAGGATTGCCAGATCCATCAGGTTCAGTATTCCAACCAATGAAATTATAATTACTTTTTGCAAGGTTACCTACATTTCCCATTGCAACAAATACATCATTTTTAGAATATTCATTGACATCAACAGGTACTATTCCGGACTCATTTTGATTACCATGATAGATCACTTCGTAGAATTCTTCTTCAGGTTCCACAGAACAAGAAATTAAGATAAACACAGTGGTAATGAGTAAAATATTAAGTTTTCTCATTAAATTCTCCTTTACTAACTTTAATATACTATTAAGAATACCCCATAATGCATAAGATTCATGAAATAGATTAGGGTTAAAAAAATCCTAATGAAAATATTAATTACACATAACGAACTCGGCTCGGCGACGGGCCATGCCTGTCGACTAGCCTTAGTTATCAGCCGTTTATAGATTCAAAAAAAC
>CAZIAD010000074.1:0-10939 GCA_964537555.1 uncultured Brevinematales bacterium | reverse complement strand
AAAATCTGGCAGGAAGGATTCAGTTCTTTTCGGGACCGGAGCTGGGCCCGTCAAACAGCCTGTGGAGAATGCAGCCACTGGAAAGACTGTCAGGGTAGTTCCATACACCTGTGGCAGGACGGTCTGGAGGAAATTTCTTTTTGTTATCTGGATGCACTACAGCTTCCTAAATGATTTCTGTATAATCCCACTCTAACGCTGAGATATTAGATATTTTATTCAATTCATGCTAAAATAGTGGGTTATATATAGCTATTGATAGCTGTATAAATGAGGCAAATCCTCCTTGTCTTTATGGCTGTGATTTATTATATTAGAGTTTACTAATATAAAAGAACAGGAGACTTTTTTGGAAAAAGTATATCTGGATAATAATGCTACCACACTGGTAGACCCCAAGGTAAAAGAAGCAATGGATCCCTTTTTCTTCCAGATGTACGGAAATCCTAACTCTCTGCACCAGTTCGGAACCGAGGTCCATCCCTATATGCGTCTGGCCATGGATCGCATATACGAGGGTATAAATGCCAGTGATGATGATGATGTACTGATCACCTCCTGTGCCACAGAAGGCAATAATACCGTCCTTAAAAGTGTCTATTTTGATGCTATTCATAAAGGCCCCAAAAAGCAGATCATTACTACCATGGTGGAACATCCCTGTGTGGCCAATTCAGCCCTATTCCTGGAGTCACTGGGCGCTGAGCTGACTCTTCTGCCGGTCAACCATGATGGTATAGTGGACCTGGATAGCCTGAAGAAAGCCCTAGATCCTGATAAGACTGCCCTGGTATCTATCATGTGGGCCAATAACGAGACTGGCCTGATCAATCCCATGAAAGAACTGGCAGGCTATTGCAAAGAAAAGGGTGTCCTGTTCCACACCGATGCGGTGCAGGCCATAGGTAAAATCCCGGTAGATGTACAGGATGTGCCTGTGGATTATCTCACTTTTTCAGCCCATAAGTTTCACGGGCCCAAGGGAGTAGGCGGCCTTTATATCCGTAAAGATGCCCCCTTTATCCCTCTGTTTCATGGCGGAGAACAGATGGGTGGCCTCCGGGCTGGTACCATCAATGTACCCTATCTGGTGGGTATGGGTGTGGCTATGCAGCTGGCAGTGGAAAATCTGGAATACGAAGATAAAGAAGTAAGACGATTAAGAGACAGACTGGAAGATGAGATCGCAAAAATACCTGACACTCTGATCATCGGTGCGAAGCATCTCAGGACTCCCAATACCATCCTGGTGTCATTTCAAGGGGTGGAAGGAGAAGCTATGATCTGGGACCTCAATAAGCAGGGCATCGCCGCCTCTACGGGCAGCGCCTGTGCTTCTGAGTCATTAGAGGCCAATCCCACCTTCATAGCCATGGACATTGGCTCAGAGCTGGCTCATACCGGCGTACGCCTGTCATTGTCCCGCTTCACTACGGAGGCAGAGATCGATTATACTATCACTGCCATCCGTAAGACAGTCGAGCGTCTGAGAAGTATTTCTTCCTCTTACGCCAGTCATTAAAGGAGTATATATGGCAAAAAGTGACCTGATCGGTGGAGCCTTATGGGAACAGTATTCCCAGCAGGTCAATAAGCGGATGGATAATCCTCAGCACCGGGGTGAGATATCGGAACAGGAAGCAGCTGAGATAGGCTGTAAGCTCATTGTGGCAGACTTTGGAGCAGAGTCCTGCGGAGACGCAGTGCGCCTGTACTGGGCAGTCGATCCAAAGACCGATATCATTAAAAAAGCGACGTTTAAGAGCTTTGGCTGCGGTACGGCCATAGCTTCCAGTGATACTATGATAGACCTCTGTGTAGGTAAGACTGTAGATGAGGCTGTAAAGATCACCAATGTGGATGTGGAATTTGCTATGCGGGACACTCCCGATGTCCCGGCTGTCCCCCCTCAGAAGATGCACTGCTCAGTGATGGCTTACGACGTCATCAAAAAGGCAGCTTCTCTCTATAAGGGTGTGGACATGGCTGTATTCGAAGAGGAAGTGATTGTGTGCGAATGTGCCCGGGTCAGCCTCTCTACTATCCGGGAAGTGATCCGCATAAATGACCTCAAGACCGTAGAAGAAGTAACCAATTATACCAAGGCCGGGGCGTTCTGCAAGTCCTGTATCCGACCCGGGGGACATGAAAAGAGAGAATACTACCTGGAAGATATATTAAAAGAAGTGAGGACAGACATGGAGAACGAAAAAAGAAAAGACGCAGCGACTTCTGATACTACGGACTTCAAGTCCATGACCATTGTACAAAAACTGAAAGTCATAGAAAAACTGATGGAAGAAGAGATACGCCCCATGCTGGCCGGAGACGGCGGATCAGTCGAAGTGGTGGACATAAAGGAAGCCGAAGGGGAGACCATAGTATATATCAATTACCTTGGTGCCTGTGTAGGCTGTGCTTCTGCTTCTACCGGGACTCTCTATGCTATCCAGAACTATATCAACCGCAAGGTCGATGAAGATATCCGGGTACTGCCCATATAATTCGATTTGTGTAAAAGTAAAGGGGCTGTCTTTTTCTGACAGCCCCTATTTTTATTTAATCAGTAGGTTTTTACTCAAGGTGTACTCTTCCATCTTACTACAGTGGCATTATAGTTATTGACAGAACTGGTCACGGTATAGACCCGGTTGGCGATAGGACTGCCTCCGCTGGTCAGTTCTTCATAGTTCCAGCCGGTACCGGACAGGAATTTAAAGGACAGGGAGGTGTTACGGGGGAGCTGCAGGGTATTGGTGAATACCTTTGTGTCGGTCAGGGTCTCTTTTTCGTGGAGGACAAATCCCCCGGTGGGTTGCCATCCACCGATGAGAGCATTGTCTCCTACCATATAGATCACTGACTGGGAGAAGAGTGGGGTAGTGACGGTGATGTTCATGGATACTGTGGAGGAGAGGGCCTGGTAGACCTGTAGTGTCACACTATTGCTCAACCCGGCGTATGTGGTACAGAAGGTGATGTTTGTATCCGAGTTAATATTGGCATTATTGAGCAGGATGGTATTTGTAGGATGATAAGTGTAGAGGTTACTCTGGGCTGACTGGATGAGGAGGTCTTTGCAGAGGAGGGTGGACTCCAGTCCGTTAGTGTAGACGGCTTTGGTAAGCAGCATGAGAGAGGGGATGACTCCGGTCTTATCTATCTCCAGGGAGGACAGGCGGGGAGTGATGCTCTGTACAGTCCGGTTCTGGTCCTTTCCGAAGAAGTAGAGCAGGGGCTTATATACCCTCTGGGACCAGGCGGCTTCGTTATGGCCAGCGCCCCACTCGATGTCCATAAGGATGTCACTGCCCCAGGCCAGTCCTCTTTCTGTCAGGAGGCCGCTCACCCGGTAGGCATCTTCGGCCATATAGGCCAGTCCGTTACCGTCTGTATCACTGCCCTCGGCGGTACCGGCATCTATCCACAGACGGGATATGGTACTAAGATCGCCTGATGCTGAGACATAAGTGATCATGGAGCGGTTATTCCACCAGAAAGAGGTACTCATACAGCCCGCCATACCGAAGATGTGGGAATAATGCAGGGCCGCGTAAAAGGAGATCAGTCCTCCCAGGCTGGACCCCATGACAGCAGTGTTAGGAGCATCAGACAGGGACTGGAAATGTGTATCTATAAAGGGCTTAAGCTCTTCAGTGAGGAATCTGAGGTAGGCATCGCCGTTTCCTCCTCCATAGCTGCTGTCTACGTCTGGGGTGTATTCACTCATCCGGGCGCTGGTATTGTCCACAGCTACTATAATGATCTCATGGATCTGATCAGCAGCTACCAGGGCATCATAGCTTACTTCCAGGTCCCAGGACCCGTAAGGCCCTCCCGGGGCAAAGACATTCTGCCCGTCATGCATATAGAGAACGGGGTAGTGATTGGTACTACCGGTGTAACTGAGGGGCAGATACACTTTTACCGTCCGGGAATTATTCAGGATAGTAGAGTGAAAGCTGCTGATAGTGAGCATTCTGCCGTTGGTCTGAATACTGATGGGATTGACCGGATCAGTATCCGGGATCTCCGTACGGATACCGGCTACACTACAGCCGGCCAGCAGTACACCTATACTGAGCAGGACGATTTTCTGGAAAATATTTTTCATTGAGGACTCCTTGTCAATATTTCTTATATTTTAAGGAATCCTGTATATCTATACAATTGGCTAAAGGTCCTAAAAATGAAGAAAATGAAGATTAGGACTATTGTCCTAATGTAATGAAGTCTTATTTGATCTCTTTGATGCAGTTGATGAGGCCCATCTTGTTTTCCACCCCTGCTTTCTGATAGATATTATAAATATGAGCTTTGACAGTCTTCTCAGAGATAAACAGGCTGCCGGCTATCTCAGAATATTTGATTCCTTTTATCATGAGGCGGGTGATCTCCTGCTCCCTGGGGCTGATCTCGTATTCCCCAAAGAACCGGATCAGCTGCTTTTCATTGAGCAGGGGGGATCTGATCTTGCGGTAAAAGAATAAAATTGCCAGGGCGATGATAAGGAGATTCCAGCTGATATTGATCAGCATATTTCTTTTTATCTCCCGGGCATACAGCTGGGGAAATATCATAAGGCCCAGATAGGCCTTGATCTTAAAATCCTCAATGACCGGACTGAGGATCAGGTTATAACCCAGCACAGAGCTCATACGCGCGTATTCCCGGAATTCTTTACGGCCACTCCCTCCCCGATAGGAGTCATAGAGGGTAGATTTGACCGCTTTGAGTCTCATTTGCGCGATCAGATTGCTGTACACTCCTTCCTGATAGACCCGACGGATATATTCGTCCCTGGATATATTTTCTGAAGTGAGGGGATACTCTCTGCGGTCTCCTACTGCTACAATATTAAATCCGGGATCAAACAGCACTAAGCGGTGAATACTGCTGTGGGCACTGACATAATCCTGACTGAACACCCGGGCCCGGGCCCCGGCAAAGTAGGTATCAAAGTACTCCCGCACAGTCTGTTTACCGCCCGCAGTATTGAGTTGTTCCAGATCTACGGGATAGCCCTTCATGCCGGTATAGATGAGGTTCAGGGCCTCGGAATAGGCTATACGCGTCATCTCCTGTTTTTTCTGATTGTTGTACAGGATGATGATGGTATTGGATACTATGAGGAGAAGGGAGAATAAAATGAAGTACTTCTGAGGCAGCTTGAGCCTGCTGTTTAACAATAACAGGCTGAGCCAGTGAAACAGGAAATACAAAAAAGTACTGACCAGGAGAGCCACCAGGACAATGCTGATATTTTTGCTGAGATTAATCCAGTCTGTGGAATTTAATACAGAGTTTAAGCCGCCGTAGCCATCATGGATGGTCTTCTGGTTGAGCGTGTCGTGCATCCAGAGGGGGTCGGACTTTCCTTTCAGGTATACCACGTACTTGTACTGTATATCTCCCGAAAGGGCCTGTAGGCTGAACTGCCAGGTATCATTAGCATTCCCCTCTGCTTCCATCCTATAGGCAACACTGCGGGGATTCCAGTCGTTAAATGATCCGCTCAGGTAGACCGCCTCGATGTCGGGACGGGGAGGTATGTTAAATATCTCCTGATAATGTACCGAAACAGGAAGCTGAAAGGCCAGGGTTCGGGCCTGGGAACGATCCAGGACGTACTTATGCATGATATACCTCTGTCCCAGGAAGACAGCCAGCAGCAGCAACAGGACAGATGATTGCCGGGCTAAAGTGAGCAGATCCGCATTTCTTTTTTTAGTCATAGTCGAGATTACTTTAGCTGTGTATGCTATAAAAGTCAAGACAAACTTTTACTTAATATTTTTCTTTAAAAAAATTGACAAAGAAGTGCAGGCGTTATATACTACTAATACCATAGAGATAATATTAAATAAAAATAGCCTCATTTACTTGACGGGAGTTCAACATTAGGCTATATTATCCACTAGTAATACTATTAATTAACTAGTGTAGGAGAGTTTATGAAGTTATCCACCCGGACCCGTTACGGCCTGCAGCTCATGTTTGAGCTGGCCCTGAACTATAAAAAAGGCCCCACTCATCTGGGTATGGTCTCCAATAAAGAGAACATCAGTGAAAAGTACCTGGGGCAGATCGTGATCCCTCTTAAGTCCTCGGGACTAATAGAGTCTATCCGGGGGGCCCAGGGGGGCTATGAGCTGGCTCATGCCCCTGAGGAGCTCACCGTGAGGGATATTGTAGAAGTGCTGGAAGGGAATATACGGCCTGTAGAAGTAGTGGAAAATGTGGACTGTAATAAAGGTAATCTTTGTGTCACCAATGAAGTGTGGAAGAGACTGGGACAGAGCATCGAAGACACCCTGCAGGGCATTACCCTGGCGGATATGCTGAAGATGTACAAAGATAAAGTATCCCAGGGATATACGTACAGTATATAAGGAGAGGAAAAATGGGTATAGCAAATAATGTAACAGAACTGGTGGGAAAGACTCCCATCGTGAGGTTAAACCGGCTCACTAAAGGCCTGGGAGCAGAAGTCCTGGTAAAGCTGGAGAGCTTTAACCCCCTGTCCAGTGTGAAGGATCGCATCGGACTGAACATGATAGAGACTGCCGAGAAGGCGGGTAAGCTCAAGGCTGACTCGGTGATCATAGAGCCTACCTCCGGTAATACCGGCATCGCCCTGGCCTACATCGCGGCAGCTAAGGGATACAAGATCATCCTGACCATGCCCGACACCATGAGCATAGAACGCCGCAAGCTTCTCCAGATACTGGGTGCACAGCTGGTCCTCACACCGGGACACCTGGGTATGAAGGGAGCCATAGATGCGGCTACCGAGCTGGCGAAAAAGACGCCCCACGCCTTTATCCCCCAGCAGTTCCAGAACCCGGCCAATCCCGATGTGCACCGTAAGACTACCGCCCTGGAGATCTGGGAAGACACCGGGGGCAAGGTGGATATCCTGGTGAGTGGAGTAGGCACGGGCGGTACTATTACCGGTACCGGCGAGGTCCTGAAGCAGAAGAACCCGGCCCTGAAGGTAGTAGCTGTAGAGCCCACAGGTTCCCCCGTACTGTCGGGCGGAGCAGCCGGCCCTCACAAGATACAGGGTATAGGAGCGGGCTTTGTTCCCGATGTATTGAATACAAAGATCTATGACGAAGTGATACAGGTAGACCATGACAAGGCCGGAGACACGGCCCGGTCCCTGGCCAAAAAAGAAGGAATACTGGGAGGTATATCAGCGGGTGCCAATGTATGGGCCGCCCTGGAACTAGCCAAACGCAAAGAAAATAAAGGTAAGACTATAGTGACGTTTATATGTGATACCGGTGAGAGATATCTCTCCACCTGGTTATTCGACGAGTAAATAAAAGGAGAATCCCATGAGCGATTTCAAATTAGAGACCAAGGTCCTGCACTCAGGTCAGGACGTAGACCCTACTACTTTATCCCGGGCAGTACCCCTGTACCGTACTACATCCTATTTGTTTAAAAACACCGAGCATGCCGCCAATCTGTTTGCCCTGAAAGAGTTCGGTAATATCTATACCCGCCTTATGAACCCCACCCAGGATGTCCTGGAAAAGCGTATCGCCGACCTGGAAGGCGGAGCGGCTGCCCTGGCTGTAGCTTCCGGTACCGCGGCTATCTTCTATAGTATTATCAATCTGGCCAAAGTAGGGGACAACATCGTCTCGGCCAATAACCTCTACGGAGGTACCTTCAGCCAGTTTGCGGCCATACTGCCTAACTTCGGCATCACCGTCAAGCTGGTCGACCCTCTGGACCTGAAGAAGATAGAGTCATCCATCGATGCCAAGACCCGGGCCATCTACCTGGAGACCATCGGTAACCCCGGTGTGGATGTACCCGATTTTGACGCCATCGCCAAGATCGCTGACAAGTACCACCTGCCCGTAGTGGTGGACAATACCTTCGGCACACCCTACCTGTTCCGGCCCCTGGAGCACGGAGCCCACATCGTGGTGCACTCCCTTACCAAGTGGATCGGCGGACACGGTACTGCCATCGGCGGTATCATCGTAGACGGCGGAAAGTTCGACTGGAGTGATGATAAGTTCGACCTCTTCTCTCAGCCAGATGCCGGTTATCATGACCTGCGCTTCGGCAAGGACCTGGGTGACCTGTCATCCCTGGCCTATATCCTGAGAGCCCGCCTGGTGCCCCTGCGTAACCTGGGTGCCGCCATCAGCCCTGACAATGCCTGGCAGCTCCTCCAGGGCCTGGAGACTCTGCCCCTGCGCATAGAGCGCCACGTGTCCAATGCCCTGGCCGCAGCCCAGTACCTCCAGAAGCACCCCAAGGTAGCCTGGGTCAAGTACCCCGGCCTGTCCGATCACCCCACTCATGCCAATGCCAAAAAGTACCTCAAGAACGGCTTCGGCGGAGTCCTGGTCTTCGGTATCAAGGGCGGCGCGGCTGCGGGTAAGAAGTTTATCGAGAGTCTCAAGCTCTTTTCCCACCTGGCCAACGTGGGCGACGCCAAGAGCCTGGCCATTCACCCTGCATCTACCACTCACTCCCAGCTCTCGGAAGCAGACCTCCTGGCGGGTGGTATTACCCCCGACCTGGTACGACTCTCCATCGGTATCGAGCATATCGATGACATCAAGGCTGACCTGGACCAGGCCCTTAATCAGGCATAATCCGAAACCTAAACTAAACCTGACCATAGACGGGACTGCTTGCAGTTCCGTCTATTTTTTTTTTGGGGAAATGGATGTTGAGCTTTGAGCCTTAGCGCATAGTCTATACTGACAGCGTATACCCTCCTTTCAGGGGAGTGGCCTCCGGCCCGGCGGGACCGAGCTGTCCGGCTTGCTCCGGGGGATCTGATCCACCAGCTGAGACCAGGGTCTGTCCCTGTCGGCGGGAGGCATGCCCGGGCTGCCACCCCATGCCGTACCCGGCGTGAGCCGGGGGGCTCCTTACTTTCTTGCAGCTCCAAGAAAGTAAGCAAAGAAGGAGCTTTTTGGACGGTGGGACAGTGAGGCCTACCACCGCGGAATGTCTGCTGGAGTTTAGCAGGCATGGTGCCGGGCGGGCTGAATGGCCGGAGGCTGGGCGCAGGCTGGGGTAGGTCAGCCCTGGGTAGCGTATTGTGGGGTGCACCATGCGGAGCGCAGCAGGCAGACTCCGGCGGAGAAGTGGGGCTTGGTTTAGTTGAAGGTTTTCTATCAGTCTGAGTATGAGGGCTCGGACTTTAAAGACAGTACCTGCTATTGACTAGTGACTATAGACTATTGACTTATTTGTCTCTTCCCTATCCTTTACTTGACTACCGAAGGATCTTCCCCTGTCGGCAGGAAATAGTGCATGGACAGCCACGATATGCCTTTGCCAGCGATAGCTGGCGGGCAACGGCATTTCTTTTGAAGGATCAAAAGAAACGCCTGGCAAAGAAAAATCCTCTTCGGCCTGTGGGACTGAAGGGCATTCCACCGCGGAATGTCTGCCGGGGTATAGCAGGCATGGTGCCGGGCGGGCTGAATGGCCGTAGGCTGGGCGCAGGCTAGGGTAGGTCAGCCCTGGGGAGCGTATTGTGGGGTGCACCATGCGGAGCGTAGCAGGCAGACTCCGGCGGTGAATTAGAGCCTGGTTTTGTTGAACAAAGTCGGTCGGTTTGAATATGAGGGCTCGGACTTTAAAGACAGTACCTGCTATTGACTAGTGACTATAGACTATAGACTATTGACTTATTTGTCTCTACCCTATCCTTTACTTGACTACCGAAGGATCTTTCCCTAGTCGGTGGAGGATAAACCTGCCATTGTAGGGTGTGGGTGATGCGCTACGCGTACTTTTTCCTAAAAAGCGAAAGTTTTTAATATCTTTGACTTTTCTATCAGATTAAAGATAATCTCTTGTCTTATTTATTGCCCTATGGTAAATAATCTATAAAATTTCCTAGTATTTTGCACATAATATTTGAGATAAGTTGTTAAATTAAATATAATGGTTATGTCGTACGCATACTTAAGCGGAGAAACGCTACAAGCGTTTTTCCTGATACGCTTAGCGTATCAGGGTAGTTAAGTGACATTACTTTTTTAGAAGGTATGTTTTGGAAATAAATATTGTAAAGTCTAAACCTGAAGATATAGAACATGTAGTTTATTATATCAAGGCAATGCTATCTGAGATGAGTGAGATGGGTGGATTATCAATAAATACTTCCGAGAATGATTGGAAAGAAATACAAAAAGGTATCGAACAAAAACTAACTTCTAGTGAACACTTATATCTTTTTGCTAAATCTAGAAATGATACCATAGGATTTGCTGAATGCAAAATTGCTTTTGATGGAAGTGTTTTTGAACCAAGGAAATTACTACATATTAGTTCTTTTTATACTGATCCATCTTTTCGAAAGCAAGGTGTTGCCACTAACTTATATCAATCTATGATATCTTGGGCAAAAGAAAAAGAATGTAAAGAAATCGAACTTAATGCTTTGATAAATAATCCAGCAGTAGGTTTGTATAAGAAACTGGGTTTTGCTGAATTTGAAATAAATTTTAGACGGCCAATGTTGTAGGTACACGTCACTTAACTAGGGCACAGCCGCCAGGCAAAGCCCAGCGCAGTGCCATTACGTTATCAGCCATTATGAAGTAAAATTAAATAAAATCTAGAATAGGATATGAAAAATGAATAAAGAGCCAAATCAGTGTATTTTTATCCCAAAAACTGATTTCATTTGGACATTTTTAAACAATTTACTCGTTTTTCTTATTCTATTGGCAGCACTTGTATATTTTATTGTTGTGGGAATTAGGAAGATGGAAATTACATATAGTTTAATTTTCTCATTATTATTTTTTATTATGTCCTTCTTAAATCTAATGAATGCCATTAGAAGAATAGATTGTTTTGATGATTATATGCTATTTTATAATGTTTTTTATAGTAGGAAAATATTCTATAATAAAATAAAATTGGTTTATTATAGAAGTAA
>CAZIAD010000073.1:0-11016 GCA_964537555.1 uncultured Brevinematales bacterium | reverse complement strand
TATTTCGCTTATTGTGATAATAGAAAATACATTCCATTAAATCCATAAGAATTAGTATAATTATATATGTACTTATCTTTAGATATTTGGACCTTTTCTCCAAACATCTGCATCAATTTCTCAAAATCATCCTGAAGTATCGTACTGCACCCAGTACTGCCGCTCCATGTTTTGAAACCTCTATGAAGCAATGCCGCTTCAGACCGGCCATTATATACACCATTGTCCTTCATCATACGCATCTTCATGGTGTGCTTATTTACTCCATATTCTACCCTGTCCCCCATCCAAAAACTGAACTGGCTTATATCAGGATCCTTTTCTCGGCCTGGCCTTTTATAGGTTTCTATATCGTAGACTCCGGGCATTTGAGTCCTATATAACCTTTTTTTAGATTCTGTTAATTTAGGGCTGCCATTCTTTTCCCATCTTCCGTTCGTGGAATCCAGGTTAGCTCGATAAAACTCTGTTATCTCTCCATCTTTAAAGATCGTAATCCTGTCATTATATACATCTCGTACATCTATACCATTACCATCTTTTTCTGTAGTGTAATAATTTCCCAGACCTTCTTCACCAGTGATAACATACCCCGCTTTTATTGCTTTATCAAAACTCCCCTTTCCCCCTCTTAGATCTGCAAAATATCTATATTCTTCCATTCTAGCCTGTCCATATTCTGAGTTCATTGAAAAAGGATTAACATTTTTATCTCTTACAGCAGAGGCATGCTGTAACTGTCTGGAGAACATCGTTCTGAAACTATCCCAATTTGTACCCTCGCTTTCCAAAATCTGGTCATTTATTCCGTATCTATGTATAGCACGGTTTGTTGCCTTCATGAGTTCCACTCCGAACTTTTCATTGGTAGTACCCAGGGCAGTATGCCAGTTACCTGTCTCTAATCCCTGCTCCAGATTTATGAGGAGCCTTTCATTGACCGCCTGCTGATATTTTCCATTCATCCCGCTATAATCCATAGCCATATTGGTCACATTCTGCATTTCCTTCATGATCTGCGTAATAATTTTTGTGTCCGTACTTCCATCAATAGATGTGTATTGGCTTATTAAGCTCTCAATCTTCGCTTTAACCTCTCCTCCTGCCATTTTATTGGTCAGGGATCGGAGCATATTCTGGTGCAATAGAGTATTATCCGTGTTTTTTACCACTCGTAACGCTTCCTGCTTATAGCTTTCAAATGTTTTATTAGTCAGCACACCACCAATATATATCTTTCCATCCTTAATGGTATAATCCATCTCATTTAATGTCTGATTAAGCCACTCATGTGCCAAATCATCTGCTCTGGAGTCAGCACTTTTCCCGCCTTTGATTATTTTTCCAGTATTTATATCCCCAAAATTCCCACCGTCTCCTCCAGCCCTTTCGGAGCCACCCTCTCCAGAACCGTAACCTATCCATTCTTCTTCTATTTTACGATTGAGTACAGCAGCAAATTTTAAATCATTAACATTTTCACTTGTTCCTCGAGAACTACTACGGCTCAATGGCCCTAATTGATTTCTTCTAAACTTATCATTGATAGTTGCATATTTCAAATTCCCTAAAGATTGAAGCATTTGGCCTATTGAGAATCCACTGGCATTATAATCCATGCTCACCCCATTAGTCCCCCAATGGAAGCCCATGTTATCACCTAGATTGAGATCAAAACTTCCACCTAAAGCTCTATCTGTCCATTCACCCAGAAAGCCACCCAAGGTAGAACTGACTCCTAATAACTGGTCGTTATAAAACATCGTCCGACCATTACCATCATTATATCGATAACCTGCAGCATGCTTATTCCCTTTTGCATCTTTGTAAGAATCCATATATCCAGCCCCCATAGCTGCATTCATATACCCTGTAGCCATCCCGCTCACCATCCCCGTAGCCATACCTCGCCCCGCCGATGCCCAGTCGAACTGTAATGTGGGGTCGTAGGCCATGTTTATACCCTGGTTCAGACTATCGGACAGGAAGCTGTTGACTCCCTGGCCTACTCCCATGGCGAGTGCGTTTACAAATGTACTCTTGCCCGCTCCTCCGATCACATCCTGCATCCTGCCTCCCAGGTTCAGAGAGTTTAAGAGAGTGCTGGCTCCCCAGGACACTATCTGTTGTCCTGAGAGATTGAAGCTCAGGCCTCCATTTGGCCCTACCCCTATGCCGGAGCTGATCAGGCTGCCCGCGGACTGCCACACTCCTCCCGCCATGCTGGACAAGCCTTTGATCCCGCTCTGCAGCATTTCTGCTCCCCACTGGTCCAGGTTCATGTGACCGCTGGCCAGGTTCATGGTGCTATGGGCCATGGAGACGCTCGCCATCACTGCTGCCGCTATCAGGGGTGAGGCAGTTCCGGCTGTGGCTATACTGAGGGCCAGCCCTCCCAGGGTGGAGAGGCCGTCATACAGACTGATGTCTATAGCCACATCACTGCTGCCGTCATTATCCCTGTCGGTATCCCACATACCCTTGTCTATCCACATCTTGTTGTCTTTTTCCCATCCTGAGGCCTGCACCATATTAAAATAACTTAAGGCCCATGTCAATCTATCCAGCTCAGAATAATCCTCTACATCAATGGCCCTGACAATATATTGCCCTGCGGCCTGGGCATTGGTCCGTATATGGGCCTCCCGGTCCTTTTTCTGACGGTGGCTTTCTGAGTTTTTGAGGAGGTCCAGTTCCGGGTTGGCATCTATGGTTTTCTGGTCTATATATCGCCCTGATTTGTACTGTATATTTCTATTGGTGTCCTGTACTCCGATATGGTTGGTAAAGTCACTGTACAGTCCCTCATACTCCTCCCGGGCTTTCTCGGTCTGCATATCCAGCAGGGCTTCGAACTGCCGGGGGGCACCCGTGATCTGTTCCAGGACCGGGGTGATGTATTCCCCATCCAGGCTCAAAAAGAGGTCACGGTAGCCGAACAGAGCCTGGTTCTGGGTCTCGGTCTTCCACATAGTGGCATCCACGATCACCTCTTTTCTGATCCAGGTATCCCCCTGGAGCCGGAAGCGGGAGTCCAGAAACATGTCTTCAAAGTTGGCTCTCCAGCCTTCATTGGCCCCGGCCAGCATCTCGTTAAAGTTATCGATACGCTTTTCCATCTCCTGTCGGAATTCCTCCTGGAGCTTATAGGTTTTAAATTCCAGCTCCTTTTCCTGGTAGTCCCTGAGGTCCTGTTGATACTCTCTGTAGGCCCGGCTCCCTCCTCCGAATCGGCTCAGTCCATCCATTACAAAGGTAATGTCGGCGTTCTGGCTGGCCCCCAGCATGGTCCCGAAGTAGTCCTGATAGCTCTCGCTTTGGGCCAGCAGGACTTCGTCCTTGAGTGTTTTAGCCTGGTTGATCACTTTTCGTCTGACATCTTCAGGCAGGTCCTCTTCCAGGAGGCTGTTTATCTCCAGCTCCATGTTACGTTTCAGATCTTCATATATCTCATAGCTGGAGCCCTGGTTTACGTACTCTATGGAGAGATCCTGCCAGGCCAGGCGACGCTGTGCCAGGGTGTCCAGTTTCTTCTCCCAGGTATTTACCCCATTGGTATAGGCTGTCATGTAGCTGTCCTCCCAGTCCATCCTGCCTTGTAACAGGGTTTCCAGGGCGGCATCCCAGTGGGTTATGCCGGTATCTATGAGGTTCCAGCCATTATAGCTATAGTCAGCCATCTGGTATCCCAGGTCTTTTTTCTGTTCCAGCCATCGCTTTTGCTGTATGGCTGCTTCCTGGTACTTGGCATTTACCCAGGAGTTGGAGCTGATACTGCCTATCTCTGTGATCAGGGAGCTAAAAGCTCCGCTGGTCTGGGGTGTGGCCTGGAATACTGGCTCGGAGTACAGCATATCCAGCATATGCTGATAGAATACCTTGGCACTGCTGTCATTGGTATAGTAGCGGGCCAGCTGGTATTGGGAATACTCCGCTTCATCTTCCACGCTCTCCTGTATGACCTGGAGCAGGGAGTGGAGGCTGATACTTTTATTTACGGTATTGAGCAGTCCCCTTTCCCGGATCTTCTGCAGAATGCGACTGCTGTTCAGCAGGACTTCATTACTGAGGCTGGTGAGGTCATAGCCCGCTATATTTTGCCCGGCTGTTACTACCTGGTTAAACAGGGCCCGGTTCAGGACACTGAGCTGTCCGTTACTGATCCAGCTGTCTGAGAGGTAGATAGTGTAGTTGGAGAGACGGTTGAGGTTGGTCACATACTCTGTATAGTTTTCTTTAATATTAAGCATATGGCCGCTTATCGTGTTTTCATAGTCCAGATATCCCTTTACAGAGCCGCTCCCATTTGCCAGTCTATCCAGTGTGATATTCATAGAGGCCGCTTCGAGCGTGGTACTGGGCCTATATCCACCGGAGCCATTACGATTAGTAAGCCTGCTGAATAGGTGATCAGCGTCATTATAGGGGTTTAGAATGGTATATCCCCACACCGGTATCACCTTCATTCCTCTGAGCCGTCTTTCTGTCAGGCCCAGCCTCACATCAAACATTCCTCTCACTGTAGAAGGGATTCCCATAAAATGATCTATGCCCGTCCTGATAGCTTCATCTATACTCAGTTCCTGTTGATATTCCATATAGGTATTGAGGTAGCTGTTAAAGTCATTTCCCATCAAATAGGGATTTTCCAAACCATCATCGTTCAGACAAACTCTATGAGAACTGTTGGGAATATTAATACTCAACAGTAGCAGCAGAGGCCTGTAACTTAAAGCAGTCCTTTTTACATTGGCATAGGCTTCCTGACGATGTACACTGACCAGAGCCTGATTATTCTCCAGTATTGTACGGTATTCCTCAGCTATCTGTTTTAAGTCCCTGGCAAAGGGGAGGTCATGGTCCACCCTGCTTTTATTGCTGTATACATATGCCATGTTATTATCATAGGTATTTTGCTTATCATCTATCTGGTACTGTAAGTTCCGTATTTCATTTTCCAGACTGTTTTTCCGGGCCATTAAATCTCTATAATCATTTTCCTGCTGGGGAGTGGGAAACTCATGCCCTCCATAGCCCCTATCAGGGTCCCTTATGGCTTCCAGTCCTGCCAGATCTGACAAGACAGCTTGCAGCTGATAATCCTTACTGTTTTTCTGTGTGATGAAATTGTCTTTTTGAGCCTGCAGGAGCGGGTTCTGTACTGCGATGCGGTCCAGCTCAGTTTTTGCAGCTTCGATTTCTGAGATTATACTCAGGGCGTTATTCACCCTGCCTAAGTTCTCCAGCACTGAATTCTCATTAGCCAGTTCGATAGCTATTTTTGTAGAGGCAGGCCGGGATTGTAGTTTTCCGCTTAGGTCATTATATGCCTGTAGTCTGGCAGTACCCAGATAGCTTTCCATCTCGGCCCTATCCCGGGTACCGGTGAGCAATTTGGCCAATGTCTTTTTACCGGCTTGTGCCTGATAGCTAGTATACCAGCTCTGAGGAGAACTGTAAAAACCCCGATTTCCCAGTGTACCCGAAATCAATGTCTGGTAATCACTGGCTGTCACCACGCCCTCCCCTATCTCCCGGGCCAGCTGCGCTGTGACACTGTTCTGCTGCCAGGCCCCTCCCAGGAGTTCTGCTGCGTTCATAGTGTACTGCTGCCAGGCTTCCTGCATGGCTCTTTCGGCAGGGTACTGGTTCCGGGCCACTTCCTCCATGAGAGCCTGGAGGCGCAATTTAGCGGCATACTGTTCCTGATAGGCAGCCCACTGTTTTTCCTGATCCTGGGTTAATACTTTTTCCGCTTCGATCTGTGCGGCCAGAGTCTCCATGTCATCATAGATGACTGTGTAGTTCGAGTGCTCGTAGTCATAGTCCCTCACCGGGTCTATAAAGTTGGATATCGATGCGGTAGCACTGGCATTGGTCTCGGTCCCCACTACCCATGCAGTCATGGCGTACTGGTACTGCGCCAGGAGCATGCGATTGGTAAAGGCCAGGGCTTCCTGCTGTTTTTTGAGGGTACTCTGAAGGGCCAGGCTCTGGTAATAGCCGTCCAGGAGGACATCGTGGTTGGAGAGGACCGTAAAATAGGCGTCCTGCCTGGTTTCTATATCCTGCTGTATCTGCTGAAATTCATCCCGGGCATTCACATAGTCTGCACTGTAGATATAGTTTTGTCCCTGGTCAGCCTTAGTCCAGGAGTCAGCCCAGAGCAGCATCTGAGAAACCGCTCCCCTCATCTGAGACTGTATGGAGCCCAGTTCCTGTTGTCTTAAGACCAGGCTGCCGTCAGATAGGGCCGTCACATGGTCATTGCTATAACGCAGACTGCCCTGCAGGACCTGGCCTATACTGTTGGTATATCCTTCATAGCGGGCATTATAGTTAGAGACTAAGCTGCCCAGGCCCAGGTACATAGTGTACAGCTCATTGAGGCTGTCACTGAGGCCGGTATTCACAGTGAGGGTATTGGACACGGTGTGGTCCCATCCCCCGGTACTGAACTGTACCCGGTAATCCTGATTGGTATTATCGGTCAATGTTTCTATGAGCCCCGCATACTGATGACTGCGCAGCTCGTTTCCTCCGGTCCACAGGGCTTTGAGGCTGAGGAGACGATTGGTCAGTGTCAGATTATTCTGCAGTAGGGTGATCTCATCCCTGTCACGGTACAGGGCCAGCCCTATAGACGGGATGACTTCATCCAGAGCGGACAGGTACTGGCTGTAGGCTTCTTCCAGGCCTTTATCCTGGTACTGATCATAGAGCAGATAGCTCAGGGGATCATATATTTCGCAATCTATGAAGGCCCGTCTTCCCGACAGATAGGACAGATATTCCCGTTTATCTATCAGTCCCAGTAGTATTTTGCGGTATTCCTCGCCTTCAGGGCTTGGAGCGGGGCTCAGTGCTTCATTATTTTTGTATTGTTCATAGAGCGCAGTATACTCCTGGTATTTATCCAGATCCTGATGGGACAGTACAGTGTACCAGTCATTGGTATTGACCGCTCCTCCCTTCTCAGCTTCCTGTACCACATACTCCCAGGACAGGAGGCGGTAGCACGCCGCTGCCCGGTCCAGGGAGGCCTCATCCCAGCCCTGCAGGGCATTGGTCAGGAGTCCCAGGTTCCAGCTTCCGCTGTTATTGATATCTATCCCTCCTATGAGAGAAATGACTAGGTTTTCCAGATAGCCCTGGATGACCCTATCCTTGACGGCTTCATAAGTATTGCTGATATGAATAGGAAAAATACCTAAGGTATTCATATTTGTGAGCTGGTTATAGATGTCTCTTTCCAGGCCGGCCTGATCCTGATAGTGTAGGCCGTTAGTGATATACCCCGAGATGATATAGTCTCGTGCCACATTCCATGCAGGCACATTGGAATAGCTTAAGAGACTGCTGATATATTCCAGGTTCAGGGCCATATCCTGATTCTCATAGAGCCACTGCCTCTGAAAATAGGCCGGCGCCATATTGGTATAGCTATTCAGAGCCTGGGCCATCTGGTTAGAGGCGGCCCGGGTATCCAGGCGCAGCACCTCTACCCGGGATACCATATCACTGATGTACTGCCCCAGGGCCGACCCGGTTCCCTGTATATGATTGGTGAGTTCCATGATAGCCGCAAACAGTTCACTCTGATTATTCACCGGCACCAGGCTGATATCACACAGGACCAGTTCTTTTTGGGCCAGGATCTCCCGGGCTCCCTCTGCTCTCTGCCAGGCCTCCTGCATGAGCAGGTCATATCCCAGGTCCTGGTCATACAGATATGCAGTATAATAATGAGTGATCTCTCTGAATTTTCCTCCTCCATAGAGGAGCAGGTCCATCCAGTCCCGGTAGGTCTGGACATCCCAGTCCTGATTGACCGCCTGAGACCCGAATCTATGGACCAGGTAGTTATGCGCCCCCTGTTCGGAGAGTTCATAGTCCTCATCTGCGGAGTACTCCTGGAGTATGTCAGCCTGGTCAGTATATTCCTGAATAAATCTGCCTATGTCGGGAGTAAAGCCGGCATTAGTCAGTTCCAGTACCAGATCACTGTTTCCGTGAGTCAATGTCCATACCGCATAGCGTACACTTTTATCAAAGTACTGTGTATTACTTACTGATAACTGGTCCAGAGAGGCCCTCCATACGTCAAAAGCCTCATCAAAGGAAGCAAAGGGAGCACCGTTTGCACTCACTGACTGAGAAAAAGACTCCAGGGCAGCAGCAGTCTTCTGAATAAAGCTGTTTTGATGCATCCAGGCACTGGGGGCATCGTAATCAATATAAGCCTTTATCTGATTGGTATCCCCGGTTTTTAAATATTCTGATATTTTTTGCATCATGACAGCGCGTTCATTGGACAGGGCCAGCACTGATTCCACATATCCCTGCCAGTCCAGTCCGGTATTATTATTGGTCAGCCCGTAATAGGCATTGGTGTCTATATAGTCCGCTATGTCTGTTAAGTCAGCATAGCGGTGCCAGGCATCAGCCATAGCCTGGTATTGAGTGGTGTTACTGATACTCATGACATCGTAATACTGGAGCCCCTGATACAGATCCAGGGATTTCTGCTCGAGGTCGGCTTCCAGAAACAGGGAGTAATAACTGCGGTGTGCATTGTCATAATAGGCCTGGGCCTGCACATATTCAGCCAGGGCCTGCCGGATATAGTCCCCGGCCCGGGCCTGCACTGTCTCCTGGCCGGCTGACAGTATGGCGGCCAGCTGCTGGTGATAGTCAAAATTGGTGCGGGCCGTATTATATCGGGATTGCAGGGCATTCATATTCGTACGCGCGGTAAACAGGGCCTGATTATTCAGATTGAGGTTTGCATTGGACAGGTCTGTATGGGAAATGGCTGTCTCCAGGTCTGTCCTGGCATCGTTCAGCAGATTGGTAAGAGTGTTCAGCTGGTTTTTCAAATTGTAAATGCTGTTAGAGAGCTCAGCCTGATCAAATCCGGATTCTCCCTGAGCGTAGAGCATCACACTCCGGGCGATATCCATACGCTGTTTGGCGTACTTCAGCTCCTCTGCCCGTAGAGCGTATTGCATCTCCAGGTCGGAACGCAGGTAGATATCCACCCCCTGCCCGGTCACATTGGAGTAGATACCCTGGCCCAGCTCTCCGGAAAAGAGCTCTTCCCGCAGGCTGTCCTGTGAATCAGACAGTATCTTTTCATAATTAGTCTTCAGGGTGGTCCACTGACTGAGCATGGACTGTATCTCTGATTCTTTTGTAGTATTGGTATCCGCCCGGGCAGCGCTGAGCTGCATGGTGAGCCACTCCAGGTTCTGCTCTATGGACTGAAGGGTAGCGCCTCCTTCCAGGAAGATATTCATCATCCCCTGGTGATAACGGCCATAGTCATCCTGGACACGGGTTATCTCTTCTGACAGACGAGTCAGGCTTTGGTCGTATTCTAAGTTAGCGTCACGCAATTTATCCTGCCAGGACAGTATTCCTTGGTTGAGATTGGAGCTCATGGTATTGACCCAGATGACCTTGGCATTGGTGAGCTCACTGTAGGCCTGGTTCCACTCGGCCAGTCCCTGTTCATAGCCCAGCATGGCATTGCTCATCCAGCCGTTCATACCCAGGGTGAGTCCTTTCAGGGCATCATCCCACTGGGTCAGGCCGTCCCGGTAGTAGCCCTGTACCATCTCCTCCCAGTCTTCTATGGCTACCTCTATATCCTCTTCAGGGGTTTCCGGCACCATGAGGCTCTGAGACAGGGCATTGAGGTTACTCTGCATGCTGCTGATGGTCTTTTTGACAGCTGTTACGGGATTGACCAGATTGGAGGCTACCTGGTTGACATTAGAGGCCTGCCAGGCCATGTAGTTGGACGCCCACAGCTCGTCAAAGATAAAGTTAGTCCCGCTCACCATATCCTGGTACACCGACATCCTATTGATGTAGTTCAGGTACTTTTCCTGTTCCTGGAACATGATACTGCGTCCCATCACGGCCAGGGCATTGAGGTGATGCTGGGCATAGCTCTCGATCACATCGGCATAGCGGTTGTTGTTGAGTCCCACCGGAGAACCCAGCAGTCCGGCCATATAGTTGGATACTTCGGTCTGTTTGGAGACATAGTAGTCGGACCAGCTCTGCCTGACCCGGCTCTTCATTTCAGCCACATTATTGCTGAGATTAGTGAGGACCGTGGAGTTGAGCCAGGTCTGGGCTTTGAGGATATTCCGCAGGGCCACGATATCGGGACTGAGGGACCAGTCCTGCCGGGCTCTCCATACTCCATACATGGCATCTATGGTAGAGTCGGCCTTCAGTTCCCAGTCTATGAGGGCATTGGTGTACTCACTGGCTTCGGCTCCGGAGAGCTCATCTATGGACTGCAGTCCCAGCTGGGCCATGATACGGCGTTCCGCGTCGGCTTCCCAGCGGGCCTGGACCTGCTCCTTTACATCTTCAGAGTATTCCTGCCATTTGGTATCGTCCTTGATACTGTCCCCGTAGTGGAGCTTACTCTCCATCTCCCGCTGGTTGTACTCCTGGTAGTCCACACCGGACAGCCCCAGAGGCAGCAGGCTAATGAGGGATACTATGACAATATGCAGAATACTCTCTTTTTTCATGGCTCTTTTCCTGTGTACTTTTTTATTATGGGTATATTTATCAATTATTAATGCAATAATTCAGGACTCCATTCTGTCATCCTGAGTGAAGTCCTACGAAACGAAGGATCTTCCTCGGACAGTGGGCACTGTCTTTTACCCTCGCCTCACTTTACTCATAGATCCTTCGTCAGACAAGACCCTTCGTATGACTCAGGGTGACGAGAAGTCTTCCCCTTCGTTCTCTCAGTCAGACGACTCCATTCTGTCATCCTGAACGGAGTCATACGCAGTGAAGGATCTTCCTCGGACAGTGGGCACTGTCTTTTACCTTCTCCCCATCTTACTCAAAGACCCTTCGTATGACTCAGGGTGACGGGCATGCTCATGCTTATAAGAAGAATTAACTAATTAATATACCATCCATATATCACAAATAATGAAGTTTTTCAAATTTATTTTTATAATATTATTATATGTG
>CAZIAD010000072.1:0-12418 GCA_964537555.1 uncultured Brevinematales bacterium | reverse complement strand
CTGAAGACCAGATACTCTGCAAGAGGAAAATCAGTGATATAAAATATTCTTGTCCTGGATAATGATCCAATGTACTTTATCACTTCCTTTTATTATCTCCTGCCTCAATGAAAATCCGTACTGAGAATTGGGATATCCATCACTGTATATTACAAATTTATCTTTCTCCAGGACAGAAAAGACCGGTTTTTGAGCGGATAAATATACAGAGAATATATCCTGAAAAGGGCCCCATCTTCTGCCGTCACTGCTTTCTACATAGGGTTTTTCATCTCTGCCGTTATAAGCAATAATAAATTCTGAGGAGGAAATAAAGTGCCTGAATAATAGTTTTTTCATGGCTGTGCTATGCTGTGACCCATTGATATACAGATAGTGCCAGGGATCATCCGGAGGTGAGGCTACAGCAATACATCTATTATCCCCGGGTTCCCAGAAAATATCGGATATAGAATCGAACTCTCCTGATAGCTGTCCATTAATCATTAAATAGGTATTCCTGTTCTTTTGCACTGTTGTGGCCCACTCTGTTTTACTCATTTTTATTCTTTTATCTAAAGATTGGCCGATATTCCGGTATGGCCCCCACATTTTGTTTTCTGTATTGATCCACATATTTCCCCATTTTTCAGTAAGTACCACATAGGGTGTATGTATATTCCCGGGGATGGCATAGACTGCATCCTGGTCTAATAGTTTTGATTTCAAAGGAATCTCGATACCTGTATCTAAAAGAAAATATTTACCCTTATTTACTACCGGTAATACCCATCCTCCCCTCGAATAATAACGAGCTTCACCTGCCATATCATAAGGACCAAATATTTTTTTATCGTAGGTACTGATAAAATACTGTTTTTTATACTCATAGACTACTACCCACTGATTCCAATCCTCATCCCGGTACAGTTTAAAATACTGTGTGTCTTCAGGTTTATATAGGTCGAGATCAGTCTTGACAGTCTTAATATATTGATTCCATTGATCTGTAACATAATACTGAGTACTACCCTCTTCCACTATAAAACTCCAGTGGCTGCCGCTCCGGTTCATAGCCAGATCCCAGGCTACTTTATAAGGGCCATAAGATTTACCATTTATATAGATGGTACTGGTTCCGGAGCTTAAATGCAGCATCCACATCTGGTTGAAGCTGTTGTATTTCCAGTCCATTATATATTTATATGGCCCTATTAAAGTGCTGTCAGGAGTGAGGATAAAAGACCTGTTATTCTTATCGATCAATTCCAGGAGTATGAGCAAATGATTTTCATCAAAGAGACGCTTAGATATTCTGGAATATGGACCATGTTTTTTACCTTTATAGACTATGTATTCCCCTTGTGGGGAAACTATTTTAATGACAGGGAAAATATTATCTCCCTCCCTGAAATAATGCTGAAAAGAAGTGATCAATTTTTCTCCAGGTTGCAGAGTGTACAACAAAGACTGAGGGCTTTCTGAGGCGTATGTGAGCTTTATTAGAAAGAGAGGAATTAATATCCATAGATGCCTAAGCATCCTTCTTCTCCAGCAGGGTCAGCATTTCCACATGGTGAGTCTGGGGAAACATATCTACCAGATAACATTCTTTCAAGATATATTTTTCTGACAAAAGCTGAATATCCCGTGCCAAAGTAGATACTTTACAGGATGAATAAATGATCTTTTTGGGCCCCATATCCAGCATTAACTGCACCACTTCCTTATCCAGTCCCCGCCGGGGAGGATCTACTATGATGATATCAGCATACCCCAGCCTGGGTAATTCTTCGAAAACATCGCCCAGCACAAAGCGCACGTTCTGCTGAATGTCATTGATTTCCAGATTATGATTTGCATCCTGGACGGAGGATTTTGCCAGTTCTACCCCTATAGTCTCCCGGGCAAAATAAGACACGAATAAGGTGATTAGGCCTATGCCAGAGAAAAGGTCATATATCTTTTCATGTCCATCCGGGTCTAAAAATGAGACTATCTTTTCAATCCATAAAGGCACTACGTAATCATTGACCTGAAAAAAACTATCCTTGGAGATCTTAAACCTGATACTCTGTCCGGCCGCCTGGACTGTCTCATAGACCGGCCGGTCTTCATATTTTTCAGATGGCACCCAATGCACTACTGTGTCATTGTCTAATGTAGTCCTTACTTTGTAATTGTGTTTAGGGAACTCAGCCTGGGTCTTCATGGACTTTAATGCCTCATTTATACCCGGCATAGCGATATGGCATTTCTCGAGGTCTACGATAAACTTTGTATCTCTGCGGAAGAAGCCGGTAAGCTGTCTCCGGGGGTTTACCTTGAATGTAGTGGTATTACGGTATTCCAGGACATGAGGGCTGGATATCACTCCTGTCAGAGCTTCAATATCCAGTTTACCGATCCTTCTCAGGGTATCCAGTACCCACTCTGTCTTTATATTTACCTGCTGCTCATAAGAGATCATCTGATAATCACAGCCACCGCAAAAACCGAAATGCGGACAGGGCGGTTCCAGACGGTCTGGTGATGGCTCCAATATTGCTACTGGTTCACCCATGGCATAGTCTTTGTTTTCTTTATATATCTTAACCCGTACCAATTCACCGGGTATTGCGTATCTAACAAAGACTACCTTGTTATCCTGGTCATGGGCTATACTGACCCCTTCCCCGGCATATTTTTCAATACGCAGTTCCAGTTCCCGGTCGCTCCCTTTCAGCTTTCTGGGAGTGAGGCCTTCCATGTTTTTCATATTATCATTCTGCATTTTTCTTCTTTTCCTTATTCCGGTTTGTGGACTGACGTTTGCGTGGCATTATCTTAATCTTTTCTATTCTTCTATTGATCACCGATAGGATCTCAAACTCATATTTAGAAAACACAAAACTTTCACCGGCATGAGGCAGGTGCTCCAGTTGCTGCATCACAAATCCGCTGACGGTCTCAAATCCGTCTTTTTGGATACCTAAATGAAGGTCTTCTTCCAGTTCATCAATATCATAAGTCCCGTTTACTATCAGGGTCTCTCCTTCCTTTTTAACGGGAGCGGCATTGACCAGATCTACAAATTCTCCTACGATCTCGGTGACCAGGTCCTGGGAAGTGATGACCCCGGAGACCCCACCGTATTCATCTATGGTGAATATCATCTGCACCAGTGATTCCTGCATCTCCAGTAAGACCTTATCGATCTCCAGGGTTTCAGGGAGAAATAAGGTGTCCCTGGTATATTGTTTCACCGACTCTGTGCCCCTGGCATTGATAACATCCTTATTTTCAATAAACCCGATGATATTATCTACTCTGGCACGATATACCGGTAATCTGGAATGCCTTCTATTCAGCATGAGCTGACTGGCTTTGGCCACACTGTCATTCTCTTCTACACATACCATACGGATCAGAGGAACCATGATCTCTTTGGCTTTAATGTTCTTGAAATTCATTATGCTTTCGATAAAGTCTTTCTCTTTTTCTTTCATGACCCCTTTACTGGTGGATATATCCAGTAAGAGTTTGAATTCATCCCTTGACAGAATGCCTTTGTTTTTTTTGGTCACCCCGAAAATTTTGAGGATAAACTTTATACTGCGTACAAAAATAAACTGCAGGGGATAAAGGACTATAAATAAAAATCCATAGATCCATGCCAGAGAGCGCATGATCTCATCCGAAAAAGTTCGAAATATGATCTTGGGAAAGACATCCGAAAAGATCAGGATAAGAGGGGTCAAAATACCGGTGACTATGAGAGGTATCAGATGTGGTGATGCTGAATGTGCAGCCACATATTCTGTAAATATCAGAGAAGCAGCTACGATACATACATTGGTACCCAGTAAAAACATACCAATCACGTCTTCCGGCCTGTGAGCCAGCCAATGAATGATCCTTGATTTTCTGTCTTTGGCAGCCAGATTTGCATGCAGTTTCATGCGGTTAATCGAAATAAATGCGGTCTCTGATCCGGCAAAAAATCCAGCCAGAAGAATAAAGAGGCTTACCCATATCAGCTCCATCACTTCTTCTCCACTGAAAATTTATCAATCTGATTGGCAGTACGGTTTCTTACCGTAAGCTTCCATTTTTCCACTTCCATAGTGTAACCGATCTCAGGTATATCTCCGGCGTTTTCTATGACCAGTCCTGCCAGTGTCTCAAATTCTTCACTGGTGACTTCGGTCTTGAAATAATCATTAAAATCATCGATGCTGGTGTCCCCTGCAACTAAAAACCTCTGGGGTGACAGTCGAATGATCTTTTTTTGTATATCAAATTTTTCATCAATAAACTCCCCTACTATCTCACCCAGTACATCTGCCACCGTCACTATCCCCAGGGACGAGCCGTATTCATCAACGATAGTAGCCATGCGTATCTTTTTCATTTGAAAGTCTTCCAGCATCTCAGTCAGCTTTTTAGTCTCAGGAACAAAATACATACTCTCCATGATGTCACTTACCGTCTTATTTTCAGACTCGCTGATGTTGTAAATATAGGGATAAATATCCCTGAGATACACTACCCCGACGATATTATCATCCATCTGGTCATACACCGGTATCTTGGAGTATTTTGACTTTTTGATGAGAGAGATCAGTTTCTTCAGACTCATACTTTTATCGACCGAGATCAGTTTGGTTCGGGGTGTCATAATGTTATAGACTTCACGGCTGGTAAATTTTAATACTGACTCAACCAGCCTCTTTTCATCACTATCTAAAAAACTACCTCTGGATACCAGAGACAGCAATGCGTCCAGATGATCTTCCGGCTTTTCTTTTTGAGTCTTACTTAAGAAATAATTAATGATCTTTAAGATCCCATTGGAGAGAGCTTCTATAGGAATAGCTAGTGGCCTGAACAACATATAATAAGGATAGAGGAAGCGCGAATTAAATAAGCTTACTGATTCCGCATGACGTACCGCTATAGTTTTGGGGGTAATCTCTCCAATAAATAAAAGCATAGCAGTCACAATAATAGTTGAAGTCAGAGTATTGCCCACATGTAGATTCCGCTCCATAATAGAGGACAGGCCGATATTTACAGCTGTATTTCCCAGCAGTATAGTAATCAATAAGAGAGAACTCCGCTGCAGCATAGTATGTATTCTTTTGAAGCCTTTTTGTTTGCGCATCTTTTTCAGATTAATGCTGTCCAGTGAAAAAATTGCTGTCTCACTGGATGAAAAAAAAGCAGACATAAGCAAGAGAACAGCCAGAATGGTGAGTGTGATGGCATTAAAAGTCATGTAGTGTAGATTCTCCCTGTTTGATTATGATGCATCGACCGCCTGCTTAACCTGGCTGACGATCTCATTTTGAGTAGTCTCATCCAGGAAAGGATGCATAGGCAGGCTCATGATTTCAGAGGAAATCTTTTCTGAAACCGGAAAATCACCTTTTTTATAAGCATAGCATTCAAACGCCTTTTGAAGATGTATGGGGATAGGATAATGGACAGCAGTGGGCACAGAAGCTTCCTGTAATTTTTGAGCGACTTTATCCCGGTTTTTGACCTGTATGGAATACTGTGCGTATACATGGCGGTCGGTGTAATCAGCAATAAAGGGAGTCACTACCTCTGAATCCTTGAAGAGCTCACTGTATCTCTTACCGATCTCAAATCTACGGTCACATTCATCATTAAAGTGTTTAAGCTTAGCCAGTAATACTGCCGCCTGAATGGTATCCAGTCTTCCGTTCATACCTATAGAGGAATGGACATAGCGTGCATTCTGTCCGTGATTAAGTAATTCCCTCATCTTTTGGGCCAGATCCGCATCTTCGGTGAAGATCATACCTCCGTCTCCATAGCATCCCAGTGGTTTGGAAGGGAAAAATGAAGTGGCAGAAATCTCGCTTAATGCTCCGGAAAACTTCTTTTTATACTTTGCGCCTAAGGACTGGGCAGCATCTTCCAGGACAAACAGGCCATGTTTGCGGCCAATGGAATTGATGGCATCCATATCGGCAGCCTGTCCATATAAAGAAACAGGGATTATACCTTTGGTCTTAGATGTGATCTTAGCTTCAATGAGGGTGGGGTCAATATTATAGGTCCGGGGATCTATATCTACAAACGCCGGTACTGCTTTTAGAAAAGAGATCACTTCCGCTGTAGCAATAAAGGTAAACGGAGTAGTTATGATCTCATCACCGGGTTGTATATCTTTAGCCATTAGGGGGAGAATGAGAGCATCAGTACCTGAACTACAGGCTATGGCATGAGCCGCACCGGTAAATTCCTGTAAAGCCTCTTCCAGCTCGGTGATCTGAGGGCCGAAAACATAACGTGAACTGTCCAGAACTGACTTAATTCCCGCATCGATATCTGCTTTGTATGCCTGATATTGTGCCTGTAGATCAATAAACTGCATTCTTTTCTCCTTTTATCCCTTTACTTGATTGATTTTTTCTTTCCATTTTTTCTTTAATCGGCCTGCATTAAATACTGCATAGAGTATGCCATAGGCGATTCCTCCAATATGAGCAAAATAGGCTACCTGAGTCATTGTACTATCCGCAGAAATACTGCTGAATCCCATATAGACCTGGGTAGCTATCCAAAAGAATATAAATAAAATAGCCGCCAGCTTCATAGGAATAAAAAACAAAACCAGTATTCTTATTCTCTCCCGTGGAAAGAGAAACATATAGAGAGTCAGTACTCCCGATATGGCACCGCTGGCTCCCACCAGGTAATGACTGTCACCATGATTCATCACAGCATGTAATAAGACTCCCCAGACAGCCGCCAAAATATAAAAAAGAAAATATTTTGTGTGTCCCAGAACGTCTTCTACATTATGCCCAAATATCCATAAAAACAGCATATTGGATAACAGATGGCCCCACCCTCCATGCAAAAAGGCATAGCTGATGACAGTGGGAAAAGAGCTGATATTCCACGACCAGAAACGGGTCGGAACAAAAGCCCATCTATCCAGTATTTGTGCCTGGTCAGTCAGAAAAAACATCGCCACAAAGATCCCGATATTTAATAGTATCAGGAGTAGATTTACTATGGGAAAGCTGTAGCGTGGGTTTTCATTATAGTAAGGTATCATCTCACCTATTTACCCATAATAATAGCATTAGGTTTATCTTTCAATATCTCACTAAACTCTTCCAGGTTTTTGCTTATTTTATCCACACGGTCTTTAAAATTCTTATCCCGTATGAGGTAAAGTACTGAATTACGATTCTGACTGAGGCTATTGAGATCCTGAGACATAGCTTTTAGTTCCACAGTAGTCTGCTCAATGTTTTGGACAATAGCTGCCACTTTTTTCTCATCTATCACAGATACTGATTTATTAAGGCCGGTCACCATTTTTTCGAGCTGTCCCAGAGTATTATCCAGTTTCTTAACCATGCTGCCTGTTCCGGCTATTGTAGTGGATAATTCATTGACACTTTTTTCAATATCACTTTCAGAATTCTTCACTATTCGATTCAGGCTGCTGATCAGTTCTCCTATTTCCGCAAAAGCCTTGCCCAAGCCGGCTGATGCTCCCGATTCATCACTGATCAGTCCTCCGGCCATACTGCCCAGCATCTCCATAATCCTGGACATACCTATGGGGGAGACCCCGATTATAGTCTCATCCTTTTGATAATAATCAGTGTAATTAGGATCATAATTTTGAACATCTATATATTTTACTCCCACCAGAGATGTGGAAAAAATATGAAAACTGGCGGTACGGTTTATCTTCCTGCCATCATCTATAATGAGTACCACTTCCAGGTTTCTGTCTTTGAAATTGATCTCCTGTACATGGCCGATGGTCATACCTCCGCCCACACGCACTTTAGCCCCTACCAGGAGGTCATCCAGGAAGGTATATTCCACCTTGAGGCGATATCCTCCGTTAAAAATATATGAATAACGTCCTGCAAAAAATATTCCTACGACTATGAGTGCCAGGCCTATAAAAATAAATATTCCTATTCCAACATAGTTTACTTTTTGCCTTCTCTTCATGAATGTCTCCTTTCTCTACGCTGTTTCATCTCTTCCCACTGTACTTTCTGTTCATCGGTAATAGGCCCCAGGGATTGCCCCTTGATAAACTGTAATACATAGGGATCTTTTGTCTTATCCAGATCTTTTACAGTGCCAATAAAGATCATTTTGCCGTTATAGACCATACCGATCCGGTCAGCAATAGTACGCGCGCTCTGTATATCGTGTGTCACAACCACAAAGGTGGTATTTAACTCTTTTTTTACATTCAATATCAGGTCATTGATATTGGCGGTCATAATGGGATCCAGTCCGGTAGTGGGCTCGTCAAACAAGACGACTTCCGGTTCGGTAACAATAGCCCGGGCTAAAGCGACCCGCTTCATCATTCCACCCGACAGGTCTGAAGGCATAAAGTCTTCTATTCCGGATAGACCTACTATCTCAAGGGATTTGAGGATCTTCTCTTCCTGTTCTTTTTCTGAAGAGATATCCGGCCTGATCTGCTCCAGAGCAAATAAGAGATTCTGGCCTACGGTTAAAGAGTCAAAAAGAGCGCCACCCTGGAAAAGCATACCCATTTCTTTGCGCTTGATGACCCAGTCCTTTTCTTCCGCGAAAGTCATCTCTGTACCGTCTACAAAGATCTGCCCCGCATCTGGATGCATAAGGCCCATGATATGCTTGAGCAGAACACTTTTACCTACTCCGGACTGGCCTATCATGACAAATGTCTCACCTTCGACAATCTTGAGTTCCATTCCATTGAGCACTTCTTTGCCGCCCAGGCGCTTTTTCACGCCATACAGCTCTATTTTATACTTTTCCATCATGTTATCGCGAAAATCGTCCCGATTATAAAATCGAGGAATATGACCATAAAGCTGGAAGTCACCACTGAACTGTTGGTGGCTTTACCTACTCCATCTGCCCCTCCACGGGTATTAAATCCGTAATAGGTAGCAATAAGGAGCATAGTAGCTCCCATGATGGCCAGCTTTACTACCGGCTCCACAACACTTTTTAATACCAGAGGGATCTGGGCCCACTCCCAGAATGTCTCCGAGTTGATGCCTATTACATAAGTCATCATAAACCATCCACCCAAAAGGTAGATGAGGATATTTATAGCTCCCAGTACCGGCAGACTCACAATCCCGGCCAAAACCCGCGGAGCCACCAGATATGACATGGGGTCCTTGGACATGGTAGCCAGGGCATCTATCTGTTCGGTGACACGCATGGTGCCGATCTGTGCAGTCACTGAAGAACAGACCCTACTGACTACGATCAGTGAGGTCAGCACCGGCCCCAGTTCTCTGAAACCGGCCAGGGATAGAGCACCACCGATGAACTGGGATGCTCCATTGATAAAGGTGTCCAGAGCCAGCCCTAACTGTAATGCCAGGATCATTCCCGTAAAAAGGCCGGTCAAACCAACGATAGGTATAGACTTTACCCCTATATCCCATATATGTTTGATAAATTCATGAGGACGCCTGATATTCTCAGGAAAATGTTTGAATGTATCTGCCATAAAGATCATAAACTGTCCCAGCATGATAAAAAAGTTTTTTAATTTCACGTATACCTATCCTTTTTACTTACAGATATTATAATTAAAAACGTTTTTAAAATCCACTGTCTTCCACGTCTATTTCCAGAGGAGGTAAGTGATGGGCATCCAGGTTTTCAAAACGCACACATTCTCCCAGGAAAGTAAGGTCTATGGTGTCGGTAGGGCCGTTTCTCTGCTTAGCGATGATGAGTTCAGATATACCTTTCTTTTCTGTCTCTTTATTGTAATACTCATCCCTGTATAAAAATGTCACGATGTCAGCGTCCTGCTCAATAGCACCGGACTCTCTCAGATCGGACAACATGGGCCTCTTATCCTGCCTGCTTTCTACCGAGCGGGATAACTGGGACAAGACTACTATAGGCAGGTCCAGTTCTTTAGCCAGCGCTTTTAAAGACCGTGATATATAGGATATCTCGGCATTCCGGTTAAATGAGGGTTTGGATGATTCATCAGCAGTGATGAGCTGCATGTGGTCAATAATAATGAGATTGACCTTATATTTAGAAACCACACGTCTGGATTTGGCCCTTATCTCATGAATAGAGATGGCCGGAGTATCATCCACTATGATATTCATGGCATGCAGCCTGCCTGCAGTCTCTACCAGGGCCCCCCACTCTCCATGCTGATCACTGAGCCGGCCTTTTCTTATCTTTTCCATGGCGATCCGGGATTCACTGGACAGCATACGCATAGCCAGTTCCTGATCACTCATTTCCAGGGAAAAGACCAGCGCCCCATTATCCCGGCTGTAGGTACAAACATTGGAGGCAATATTTAAAGCCATGGCCGTCTTACCCATAGCAGGGCGGGCGGCCAGTACTACCAGAGCCCCTTTCTGCAGCCCTCCCGTCAATTCATCAAATTTTTTAAAGCCGGTAGGGAGGCCGGTATAGATATTGCCGTCTTTGGCTAAACGTTCTATCCCGGTCAGAGTCTCAGTAACCACATCCTTCAGTTCAGCATAGCTGGTACGCAGTTTACGGTTGGTCACATCAAAAATGGCCCTCTCAGCCATTTCTGATATATGTTCCGGTTTGCTTTGATTTTGAAAAACATCATCTATGATCTGATGAGAAGCTTGTATGAGTGATCTGAGTAGAGATTTATCTGCTACCATGCGTGCATAATAGCCTACACTGGAAGAGGCCGGCACCCTGTCGGATAATGAGGACAAAAAGGCGGAACCACCGGCCCGGGACAATTGTCCCATGGATTCCATCCTGTCTGCTACACTCACCAGATCAACAGGGGCACTTTCTTCCTGTAACATCTTAATAGTATCAAAAATGACCTGATGCTTAGGATCAAAAAAATCCTCAGACTTCAGGGTCTCAAAGACAGTATTTATGGCCTGCTCATTATTGCTTAACATAGCCCCTATACAAGCTTGCTCTGCTTCAGCACTGTGCGGCGGAACTCTTTTAATGAGGTCTTCATTGGCCATATATCAGCTGCTCTCCAAATTAGTACTGTTATTCAGCTTCGGTATCTGATTCTTCTGAAAGACTCTCTTCTTCAGCTTCCACTGATACTGCTGAAACCTCTTCTTTTACCTGTTTAGGTTTTACTGCTTCAGGAGTAGCTTTTTCTTCTGAGGCTACCAGGTCAGGATGATTAGGATCCATCACTTTGACTTTCAGCTCAGCAGTGACACCTTCATCCAGTTTAACCTTGACTACATGTTCACCCACTGATTTAATATGGGGTGTGACGATCTTGTTCTTTTTGATATCATAGCCCTGAGCCTCTAAGGCTACCGCTATATCATGATTGGTGACTGAACCGAACAGCTTACCTTCTTCACCGGCTTTGACTTCGATAGTTACACTTAAAGATTCTACTTTTTCTTTAACTGCTCTGGAAGTCTCTAATAATGCCTGTGCTTTTTTTGCCAGTCTTTCCTGCATCTTCTTCAGGTAAGATTCTTTAGCCCGGGTAGCAATTTCTGCCATCTGCTGGGGTATTAAAAAATTTCTGGCATATCCGTCTTTAACCTTTTTTATATCACCTGCCTTTCCCAGGCCGATAACATTGTCTAATAATATTACTTTCATCTGTTCCTCCGTTTACAAAGGTATCCATTTTTTATGTTTTTTTATATAATGCATCCAACTATCACTAATACCAATACCGAATAACATCACCAGCACAAAAAGAAAATAGGGGCCGCTAAATACCAGAGCTGAATACAGCAGGATAAGCGTCACTGTTTCCGGCCACTTTTTCTTCTTTAAACCAAAGATGATAATCAAAAAACCCAGTAAAACCAGTGGAAAAGCCACTGCCAGGGAAATATTGAAAAATATCATCTTTATCGACTCTCCCCCTTTCAAAAAGCTTAGTGAAAAAGCACTCAAAAGGCTTAGCATCGCCGGTATCAACCAGAGATGGGGGAAATCATATATATACCTCATCCATAGCGTAAAAGTATATTCTTTTTTGCTATAAGCAGCATACATGCTGCTGAATGAGATCACACCAATCAAACCAGGAATGTACTCATGATATACCCAAAAGCTGTAAAAAGCTTCTATTATCCGGGAACGGTTCATTTCCGGATAACTGCTCATGAGCCTGTCTATAAAAGTGAAGAAGAACTGCCTCAGGCTTTCTCCCCACTGCGTGTAAAAATATGCCATTGCCGCTACCATCAGTAGTATCAGCACGGCAATCCCCGCCAGAGGAAACACTTGAGATTTTCTGAAAAACAGAAACATCCCGCAGACCACAACAGCCAGGATAAATATTCTTAAAAACACCATTCCAGGTATAAACAACACCAAAATCCCCAGTAGTATCAGGACTGCGGGGATCTTAAAAATCTCCTGAAAGATACTGCTCATCAATACGTGTAACCCTAATAGGATCAGAGAA
>CAZIAD010000071.1:0-12419 GCA_964537555.1 uncultured Brevinematales bacterium | reverse complement strand
CATAATAGCTAAACACTCGTTTTTTAAAAAAGCTTCCTCACCTATGTTCTATTACTAGTGAACTTCTTGCCCACCCTGAGGGGGCAATGAAGATTATACACCTAAGTGACATTTAATGTCAACTAATAGTGCACTGCTAAACAAAAATTTAACCACACATCATGAAAAATGTAGGTGTTTTCCTAAGCGGCATATATTCTAGTGCTTATTGAGAAATATGTCAAGCTTATTGAAAAGTATTTAATCTTTTAACAGCTTCTTCCCAACTAAGGTCCCACTGCTCACCGCTTTGCATGGATTTTAGATTGAGTTTCTGATTATCCAGCTCATCCTGACCCATCACTATCACATAGGGATACATTTCTTTTTCGGCAAATTGCAATTGTTTCTTTAGCTGAGAGCTGCCCCCCAGGTATATAGTAGCGGCAATACCGGCATTATGTAAGGTCTGAGCAAGCTTTTGATACTGCAGGAAGGGTACCTCACTAAAAGTAGTGATCAGTACTGCACTCTTTTGAGTCACATGTGAAGGTATGAGGTGATGAGTAGTGAGAAAATCCTGAAAGACCACGTCTCCCATGCCAAAACCGATACCGGACACCTGCTCTTTCTTAAAAAGGCCTACCAGGTTGTCATATCGGCCTCCCCCACCCAGAGCACGGTTATTTTCCGGAGACAGGTCAAAAACCTCGAATACCGTACCGGTATAATAATCCAGGCCCCGGACAATGGAAAAATCAAAGACCAGATACTCAGACAGGCCCAATTCCTTCATAGCTGCGAATAACTCAGAAAGCTCATTTACCCCGGGTGCATCATGGCCCAGTCCTGAGATAAGCTCATCCAGACTCAGAGTAAATACATGATTCAGTGCTGTGATCTGATCTGTCGATAATCCGCTATCCTTTAACCATTCCTGATATTTTTCAGGCGGGACCTTGCCTTTTTTGTCGATAGCACGAGAGATCAGGGTGAGGTATTCCGGTTCAGCCTTGAGGTAATGTTCCACAACACTATTAAAAAAACGCCTGTTGTTTACTTTGATGGTGAACATGGAGCTATCTGCACCAAATTCTTTTAACAGATCGATAATAAACAACATGATCTCGATATCAGCCCGGGTGTCTTCTACACCCAGAAGATCCACATTTAGCTGATAAAACTCTCTTAAACGCCCCTTTTGGGGTCGCTCGTAACGCATCATATTTCCAATGGAAAACCAGCGCAAGGGGAGCCTTAAGTCGTTAAGACGTGCTGCCACCATGCGGGCTACCGTAGGAGTCATCTCGGGCCGGATAGCCAGGTGACGCTCTCCTTTATCATAAAAATGATAGACCTGTTCTTTGACCAGCTCATCTCCACTCTTGGCAGCAAACAGATCAAAACTCTCCAAAATGGGGCCATAATACTCCTGATAAGCAAAGCGGTGGGAAACCTTTCTGATCTTATCAAAATACCAGTTCCGGAGCTGCATATCCTCAGGATAAAAATCACGGGTACCAATGTAGGACTGGGTAGATAAAAAGTCAGCCATAGTCACCTCTTTATGAGTAAATATTAGAGTGACATTAGTTTAAGGGAGGATGAGACGGGTGTCAAGTTGAGAGAAAGGTGGGTGGGAAGCTCTCGCAAAGCCGCAAAGAACGTAAAGATATATATTTGAATTTAGTGCGAAGCCTGTCGTATTTATCTATTTATTGTAGAGAGTCATCAAACCCCTTCACTTTCATTGCACTAATCCTCATATCATGATAAACTAATGGGTAATTGTAAGCTACAGGTTGCGGTACAGTGAAACCGCCACCCCGGCCCGGGAGCAGGCATGGCCTGCCAAAGAGGAAATATGGAAAACAACCGGATCTTTATCGGGAACATCTCCCATGATATGACTAAAGAAGAGATGATGGAACTGCTCAGCCAATACGGCACAGTGGAGTCTCTGCGTATGCGTAAACACGACGGATTCGCCCTGGCGATGATGTCTACCCCTACTGAAAACCAGAAACTACTGGATATACTGGAAGGTATGATGCTCAAAGGCAGGGAGCTGCACGTGAGTCCCGAACTGACCAAGCGAGAAGCCCGTAAAAAAGCCCGCCAGGGCTATGAAGAGCGGGGCGCAGAACGTAAAAAGGACAAACCCAAATCCGATAAGCCCCGCACTCCATCCAAAGCTAAAAAGGCTGACCGGGAAGAAGACAGCGGTGCGATGCGCCGTATCAATAAAAAGAACGAATCAGAAGAAAAAAAGACATCATTCTCCCGCAAAAAGAAAGAAGACGAGACCGGGAGATGGTCAGACAAGCCCCGCCGCAAAGATAAAAAACCGGCTTTTGGTGACGAATCCCGTCCCGCCGGCTCTGCACCTAAGCGCTACTCAACAGACAGTGAGAGCCGCTACGACAGTAAGCCGGGCAAATCCTCTCCCAGAAAATGGGATGACAGAGAGAAAAAAAACGGTTCAGATCGTAAAGAATACAAACCTGAAGGCCGCACTTATAGTAAATCTCGCAGCGAAGACAAGCCAAAGAGAGACTATGATGCAGCTCCACCCCGTCGTGCTTCTAAAAAATGGGACGAAGAAAACAAGACCCGCACCCCGGGAACTGCCCATAAGAGGAGTGAAGGGGATAATGAAAGCCGTTATGCCAAAGCTCCCGCCGAAAGAAAAACCGAAGGCAGAGGCAGCTATTCCGACCGGCCCCGCAAGAGCTCAGAACGCTCCTATGACAGCAAACCCCGCCGGGATTCAGATTCAGACCGCCGTTCATTTACACCCCGTCCCCGGGATGAGGAAAAAACCGAAGGCAGCTACCTGGACCGGGTAAAAAAGAGAGCGGAAAGCAAGGAACCCGGCGCAGCCCGCCGTGGCAAATCCCTTCTATCAAAAAGGCCCAAGAAGCGCTAATATACGAATTTTTACCTAGATTATGGCAGATCTTCCCTGTATAATTGTGGATAAGAAACCCTGCACCTATACTAAACTACACAATAAAGACATCTGGAGGAAAAATGTCCGCTAATCCCAGGGAAGAATCCCGCAGAAAAAATAGTTATAACGGAATTTTGGATGCTGCTCCCGGCACCAAAAAAAATCCGGTAAAGATCACTGTACAGACCAAAGCCCGGGCCAAAGAAATCCAGAAACTGCTGGATGGGCATCATCTGAGTGGCAACCTAACCATTGATGCGGAAAAGGAAGAGGACATCAAAGACCTGACATCATTGCTCACCCCTCCTCAACCCTTTTTAGCAGAAAAAGTCCCCGGCCGCAATGAACCCTGCCACTGCGGGAGTGGAAAAAAGTATAAATTCTGTCACGCTAAATAACAGCAGAGCTTTTCTCCTGCTGCCCGGATACAATCTTTTTCTATATGCCTGCAATAAATAAGATATTAGCTTTAAAGCTCTTTTGATGTCACATTATCTCCCACTAAAACGACATGAATATTAATAAAAACGTGTTATATTGTCGATATATAAGGCACGGAGGCAGCATGAAGTTAATCCTGTCATTATTAATGGTATTTAATATACCTATTTTCTTTTATAGTGAGCAGTCAGCTGAAGAGCTGTTCTACTCCAAAGTGGTACAAATAGCTCAGGACTCCCTGAATCTCAAGCGAATACCCAGCGTGGATGGCCAGTCCTTTACCTCTGACTGTATTGGATTTGTACTCTATGTATACTACCAGGCTGGTATGGATCTGGCCCAGGCCTATGGAAATGGCAATAGAGGAGTAAACTCCCTCTTTAACGGACTGCAGAGCCGGGATTTTATCTATACCGAAGGCAGCCCCCAGCCTGGTGACCTGGTGTTTTTCGACAATACCTATGATGCCAACCGTAACGGCTCCTGGGATGACCCCTTAAGCCATATCGGAATAGTAGAAAAAATAGGGAAACATGACACTATCTATTATATTCACTTCAGCTCCAAGGGTGTAAAACGTTATAGGCTCAACCTCAAATATCCCAATACCTATGCCTTTACTACTAAAGACGGGGAGCAGCTGGTGATCAACTCCTACCTCAGGAAAAACCGGGGGGAAGGCTATGCCAAGCGAAAATATATCTCAGCCAATTTCTTTAACAGTTTTGCCCGGATCAAGGTGAAATTTAAGGATGAGATAGCAGACAGCGGGCAGTAGGATTACTACCTTATATTAAATTTATGTGCCGTTTATTATTGGCATTATAATACCCTGGTGATAACTTTGTTTCTACCTGAGTTCTTTGCCTGATATAAGGCTTCATCAGCAGCTCCTATCAGCTTATCCATCAGTAGTTCTGTATCCGGTACTAATGTAGCACTGCCAATACTGATCGTCAGCTGTATATTATAATCTGAAAAACTTATCTTTAAATTCTCAATTCCCTGCCGGATATGCTCCGAAATAAGTTTGGCTCCCTCTATCTCAGTCTCAGGCAGCAATACTACAAATTCCTCTCCCCCATAACGGGCCAGTAGATCTGCAGGCCTCCTGATATTTTCATTGATAGTATGCACTACCTGTCTCAGGCATTCGTCACCACAAAGATGGCCGTATTGGTCGTTTATTTTTTTAAAATGATCGATATCAATCATTAAAATCGATATGGGCCGCTGTGTCCTACGGGCTCGTTTTAACTCCTCTTCATATCGGAGATAGAATGCCCTGCGATTGAGGACCTCGGTAAGTGTGTCAGTGGATGCCAGTGTCTCCAGTTTTTTCACTGCATTTTGCAGGGCCAGCGTGCGTTCCTCAACAGTACGCTCCAGATCCACATTCATCCTCTCTACCTGGTTGGCATAATTTACAAAGCGATTGGCAATGATAAATAAAATAGAGATGATAAACAGGGCAGAACCAAAACCACTGAGATAGACTCCAGGCCTCTTTAAGATCTCCAGGACGATCAGATCATAAAAAATAGTCAATATGAGAGGGATCAGGCCAAACAAAATGACCCTGGCCTCCTCTTTCTGGTGTACCAGGCCGGCTATCAGTACATAAATACTATAAAAAACCGGAAGGAATATTACCGGTCTGACCATATTTCGGAAGGTATTTAAGAACTGAAGATCGGGGGAGATCAGTAAGCCGATCAAAGTAAGTATAAAGATGCCAGCAAATACTTTTTGTAGCCAAGTCCATAGCTTTTCCTTTAAAAAACCAGCTATAAACCAGGCATTACAGAACAGAGCGATGTAGAGGGATATAAATACCACTTTTTGAAAAAACAGATAAGGTATATGCCCGTCCTGTACAGCCGGTACACGGGTAATAAAGAAATTAGACTGGTAGACGGCAAAAGCTATGGCCAGAATGGTGTATAAAAGAAGATATTTTTCCTGGGGACGCTTCAGAAAAATCAATAAGGTATATACAGAGATCAGTATCAGGAGTGCAGAGATTATTCCATTCGCGCCTGATTCCGCAAAAGTCCTGACCTGGTATTCCCGAAATATCTCTTTTTGAGGACCCACTTTGACTGTACCGCTAATAGACCCAGTGCTGTTCACATAGATCTTAAACAGTATCTGTACATCTTTACTATCATGATAGGAATAAAGGGAATAATATCGGTAAGTATTCCAGTCACTGAAATAGCGCGGGGGGAATCTACCGTGTGATCCCAGTAGGGTACCATTAAAATAGATCTGATCGGCATGGTCGATACGTCCTAATAGCAGTGCGACATCTGTATCCAATAGATTATCCGGCACGATAAACTGTAGACGGACCCATAAAAATCCCTGCTTATCAGGTACCAGATCCTGGAGATCATGTAAATGATTCAGCTTTCGGAATTCCAGTCCTGATATATCTGCCGGTTCCTGGCTGGCCTCAGCCGGAGCATATTCCCAGATGCCACTGGCCACCAGATCCAGACTAAATGCACCAAGCGGTATCAGGATAATGGAAAAAATGAGCGTGAACAAACACACAAGTCTCCGGATTAAAAGCATTCGCACCCCACTGCAATATTTAAAAATGTGGCTGCAACCTATTTTGTATTATATCCCGGATTATACAGTGGGTCAATCACCAATTTATATCTGTTAAAAATAAATCAATATCAAGGATGCAATATCCTCATGTCCGGCTCCTCGGTACAGTAAAAATGCACCCAGATATAGGCGTGCTGGAATGCTGCTCCTAAAAGGGCTGCCCGAGAGTCCATCACCAGAGCGATAGCCCACAGAGCCAGAAACACGATCGAATACATCGCATTATGGGTATAGCGATATATACCTCCCTTAACCAGGGGCAGGGTACGCAGAGACTCCCTGAAATGGTCTCCCCCCAGGGCCCGCTTGATACCAAAATATCTCAGGACGGAATACATGGCCCAGGCTGCCAGTAAAAACAGGACAGAGGCTCCGCCCAGACGCAGCCACAGGGGCAATCCCAGTGATGCACTGTCTGTCATGCCGATAAAGACCAGTAAAAGAGGACGGGCCAGCAACAGAGGAAAGAAAACCAGGCCCCACACCACAAAATCAGCCTCGCCAAAAATCCTGTGCAACAGATTCCACTGGAGCTGGGACCGGAATACAAACCAGCCCAGAAACTGCTGTAATACGACCAGGCCCACACTGAGGGCAAACCAGCTCAGAAGGGATAGTCCCAGAAAAGAGGGCCCGTCAAATATGGGGATCATATTAAATGTACCCACTAGTAATACACCCAATATAAGCAGGTGCTGAAAGCTCCCCTGAAAAAAGTGGCCCCGGGGGGCTTTAATTGTGATGCTGTCCTGTATTTTCATCTTATCTCCTTTTAAGAAGAGTTTAAGAAAGCCGGCCCGATATATCAAGATAATGAAAAAAATCTATCCTGCGGCTTGGAATTCGCTCATATAGTGTTATACTTAGACTGCAGGTAAATCAGTTACTAAAGGAGAAGATTATGACTGGATTTCAGATCTACTGGATCATGCAGCTGGACATTATTCACAATATTATACTGGCATTTCTGGCAGTAGTGGTATTTGCCATTATGGTGCTGATCATACTGCTCATCACCCACGCGGCCGGGAAAAATGACTCTCAGGAGAATAAGAAAAGCATTGCCGACTATCTCAAAAAACTGGTGCTGGCCCTGATCATCATACTGCCTTTTGCCATCCTGGTACCGGACACCAATACCGCCCTGATGTCCTCGGTGGTCCCCCGCCTCAATGACGCGGAAAAGGCCAAACTGATACCTAAAGAATTCAAGGAATTTACCCAGCAGCGGCTCATGGATCTGGGTGTGGACAGGGATTAAGCTAACTGAAACATCTCAACCCCCGGGTAACCGGGGGTATTCTTTTAATATATGCCGGAGGCATGTCCAGGCTGGCATGTAAAGGGACTCTCAGTCCGGTTCTGCTCATGCACTATCAGACGAGGCATATACCAGCCAGGCTCCGGGTGGGCAGTAGTACCGTCCTCTGCCCCTGCCTGATAGCTGCTTAACCATGTGCCGGCAGAGGCTATAGAGGCAGCAGGGGGCCACAGGCTCTCCTGAACCGTTCCCGCGGGGTCGCATATAACAGAAAAGGCTTTATTATTTCCCCCTATCCTATTTCCCCGTTACCAGAGGCAGATCGAGGGCCCGGATCGTAAAGGGCAACAGAGGGCCTTTTTCTTTTTTATCGAGCTGGCCATTGACTACATAGAGCCTCTCTCCCAGACGGGCCAGAGTGGTGTTAAAAGCAAAATCGTCGGAGTGATAGCTCCCCCTGTAACTGAATCCGGGAATATCCCCTCCATCCAGGACAAAATGGGCTATAGTCTGCTTACGGTTCTGGCTCACATAGAGATCCCGGCCATCCAGGAGCAGTCCATCCCCGGACAGGAGGTGTTCTTTAGGGAGATTTGCCCTGAAATAGCTGGCCTGAGTAGCATTGATGATCACGAGCTCACCCCGGCCTGAATTGACGGTAATTACATAAAAGCCGTCTGATGTGACAGCTATACCATTAAAATTAAAGATCCCTGGTGTGTAGGCATCTGAGCCGGAGAAATTGACCCAGGGACTCAGATCATCCCCGGGAGTAGTGAGTGACAGCACTCTATAGAGGTAAGGACGCTGAGAGTCCGTGATATAGGCCACCCCCCGGGAGCTAACCGCTATATCATTGATAAAACCACCCATCCCGGTGTGAAAATGCCGTATCAGTGCGGCATTGGTGATATTGTAGACATAGATATCTCCGCTGTCTCCCCCGGCTACCCAGAGCCGGCCCTGGTCATCGATGCAGAGTCCGTTAGCGGTATTGCGTCCGTCGGCTCCCCCGGGAGAAAAGACATAGGCAGATCCGCTCAGAGGGTCGACGCGGAGTATGGTACCGTCATCTGTAGAGCCCACATAGAGATCGGTGTAGCCGCTGTGAGCCGCAATCCCTTCAGGAAATAAAGTGCTGCCCGGCAGAGGAATCACAGAGGGCCCCCGTCCTCCACAGGCAGACAGAATGAAAGCCAGGACAGCTAAAAGACAGACTTTTTTCATATTTTTTCTCCATAATTTTCATTGCTAATTGCTTTTTTCCAGCTGCTGTATGTAAAATACATTAATAGAGAGTGTTTAAAAAATCAAATATGGGGGCCGCTATGAAAAAAGCATTAATCCTGATCATGATGATGCTGATAGTCAGCCTGAGCTACGGAGGGCAGGTCAAGGCAGATAAACTCTACTATGCCTGGGTAGATAAAGTGAATGTGAGGGCTACTCCTGACCTGAATGGAAAAGTAGTGAAACAGCTCAGTCTGGGTGAAGATGTGACCTACTCCGGAAAAAAGACCAGGAACGAAACGACCATCACCCTCAATGGAAAAGAATACACAAAGAGCTGGGCCATGATCACGACCCGGGACGGCACTGAGGGCTGGGTCCATGCCGCTACTCTGCTCCCTAAAAAAATCCTGGTATGCTGGCTGGACAAGGTAAATGTCCGGGATACACCTGACCTCAAGGCCAAAGCGGTGGCCAGCATACAAAAAAACGAGGAAGTGGAGTACCTGGGCTATATCACAGAAGAGACCAGCAAAGTGGAACTGCGGGGCAAGACCTACAATGAGCCCTTTTACAAAGTAAAGATGAGAGACGGCAAGGTCGTATGGGTCTATGGGGGGACGGTACAAAACAAGATCCAGATCCCTGCCCCCAACCAGGATGAAGACCTGATTACCGTAGGCCCTGGTGGTGAATACAGCACCCTCCAGGAAGCCCTGGATAATGCACATGCCGGCATGACTATTTTGATAAAGCAGGGGGACTACCGGAGTGATGTATCTATCCGGATAGAAAATCTTAACGATATCACAATTAAGGCCACTGAAGAGGTAATGCTGATCTGTACCAGTCAGTATGATGATGTCCTGACTATAATAAACTCCACCGGCATTACCATACAAAATATCACCCTCAAGCACCATATACCGGTCACTGAGTCCTGTTCCGGGATGGTGATCAGTGTCAATAGCTCCCGGAATATCAGCTTTGTAGATTGTGATATCAATGGATGCGGATGGATGGGAATCTACAGTTACCGCAATGAGGGCCTGATGGCCCGGAATTGCTACTTTCATGAAAATTATGAGTACGCGATTAACCTGGACAGTCAGGACCGAGATGTTCTGATAGAAGGCTGCAGAATAGATAACAATGGAGGAGGAATAGCCATAGACTGGTCCAATGAGATCAGCAGTGATGACTCTCCCTATGAGTGGCTCAGTCTGCGGAATAATGAATGGGGGCAGAACAGCATGAGTGCCAATGAAGAAGGCTACGATGAAGGCATCTATGACGGAGAAGAAGGGGACGGCGGCTACGAGGGCTATGAGGAAGACTATTAACGGAAAAACCGGGGCTGCTCCAGCTAAGCACTAATAAAAATGGGCAGGCACAGATAGAAAATATTTCTGACTATGCCTGCCCTGTTTTCCAGTGAAACTATCGACTATTGACTCATCTTGAGGGTGATACGGGCGGCCTGTTCCCTGTCCATAAGGCTGAGCAGATAAGGGGAAAGGGACTGGGAGTTCGCGGTCACGGCATTGGCATCTATCTTGCGGAGTATGTCTATGATGAGCAGGTCATCCAGCTCTGACAGGATAGCTACAGACTTTTCGGGGGGCATGTTCACGATATTGACGGCGATCTCATTGACCCGTTTTTCATAAGTCGACTTATCCTGCTTGGACTGTTCCCACTGAGCCAGCAGGTTTTCCACTTCCAGGCGTTTGTTTTCGATTTCTTCCTTTTCCAGTTCCAGCTTTTTCCGGTCCTGCTCCAGGGCTACCTGGGCTTCTTCCAGGTTTTTTACTTTTTCATTGAGGACTTCCCACTTTTTTTCCAGCTCTACCTTTTCCAGCAGATAGGGGTCCTCTATACGGGCGGAGGGAGACTCCTGCATGAAGGGTACTTTGGATATGACCTGGCGATAGTCTATGACCTGGAGAAAGTCCAGGATGTACAGTGAGACAAAAGCCAGTCCCAGATTGATGAGGAGGAGAAATAGTATCCTTCGGCTGCGTTCCACATTATCCTCCCGGGATTCCGCTCTCATCGAGGCGGTTATATTCATAATAGTTTTTCAGGACCTGATTGACATAGTCTTTGGTCTCATCATAATTAGGGATGCCCCCCGCCCGGTCTACCGCATTGGGCCCCGCATTATAGGCGGCCACACTCTTTACTACATCCCCTTTATACTTTTCCATCATGATGCTGAGGTACTTGGTGCCCCCCATGATATTCTGCCGGGGATCGAAAGAGTCTGTTACTCCCAACAGCTCGGCGGTACGGGGCATGAGCTGCATATAACCCTGGGCCCCTTTGGACGATACTGCCTTCTGGGTAAACTGGGACTCCTGCTTGATCACTGCTTTGATGAGATTTTCATCTACACCGTATTTGGAAGAGGCTTCTTTAATGATAGAACCAATATCCTGATTCTGCCCCTGCTGCAGAGTCTTGTACATATTCTGAAGCATGGCCTGTGAATCCTGGGTGCTGCCTACCACCTGGTCAAAACGTCCCAGGTCTATGCCGCCCAGTGGAGCAGTGCTATTTTCGCTATCCTGGGCCATGACCTCTCCCAATACCTGGGAAAAGCTCTGTCCGGGTTGTTTTTCTTCATTCTGGGAAGACTTGGGTGTGTATTTAGGTACAGGATTAACAGGGCTGAACTTTCCCAGGGAGCTGATCTGGTCTATGCGTTCCTGAATGCCCTGAATACGTCCCATTATACCTGAAATCGATTCAATCATGTTCCCCTCCTTGATCGACGACTCATTCTCTTGTATTACTTATCGGAATAAGGCCGGGCTGCTTTAGCCCCTGTCCTGCTCCTGGTGCTGTAAATATATATTCTTAGCTATCTCATCCATCTCTTTCTGTTCCGTCCTCTGGGTCTCTTCTTCATAACGGGCCAGGGCTTTTTCTTTTAAGATCTCTACCGCCCGCTTATCCTGCTTCTTTTTAGTATAGATAGCCAGCTTTTCATCCATGATCTTTTTACGGGCTGCGATCTGCCGGTCCAGCTCCACTACAGCCAGGTCTACATCCTGAGACAGCCGGTCATAGGCCTGCAGAGCCTGCAGGGTCAGCTTTTTATCCTTATCCTTACTGAGGCGTTTACGGGTCTGTGATACCTGATCCAGGGCATGGGCCTTTTCATTGACCACTTTCTGGTATTCCCCGCTTACTTTAGCCAATGCGATCCGGGCTTCTTCTTCTTTCTTTTCCCGGATCTCCAGGAGCCGCTGGAGTTTAAAGGTAAATTTTTTCATAGCCCTTCCTACATTATATTTTATCTCTATTCCTGAAGAGTGTCAAATGGTGCATGATTAAAAATTGGAGACTGTTAGCCCTTTTTCAGGATTAAAATCACGGTACACAGTTTAATCTGTAATGACTTTTGACTCTGCACTTCTGACTTTCGACTGATTTGCCCCGGGGCATAGGTATATGCCCCGGAAATACGGGCATGAGGTTGGGTTTTCCTCATGAGGGAGGACATCCTGCTCCCTGGCGGTAGGAGAACGTACATAGGCTGCCACCGGTTACTTGGCCGGGCACAGATTAGGGGACTTGCCGAGCCTGTCACCCTGAGTCTCTACCCTGTATTGTACTCTACTACCGAAGGGGTGCTCCCCTGTCGTCGGGAGGACGTGCATAGGCTGCCACCTGGTGCCATTGTCAGAGTCAATGGGAGGGTCTAGGGCTTCCCGGATGCGTCAGCAGGCGGGAGTAGCCCGGTGGTGCCGGCCTGGCGGCAGGAGCCGGTGCCTAGGCCGCCACAAAATGCCTTTGCCGGTGTCAACCGGCAGGCTACGGCATTTCTTTTGTCCAGGGCCACAAAAGAAACGCCTGGCAAAGAAAAAGGCCCTTGGTCGGTGGGACTGTTGGGCATTCCACCGCGAAATGGTGGCTGAGAGTGCA
>CAZIAD010000070.1:0-12585 GCA_964537555.1 uncultured Brevinematales bacterium | reverse complement strand
CGTGATAGTACCCAGGTCCAGGGACTTTATTTTTTCCACGATCACGCCGGGATGCTGCCAGGGATAATCAGACCCGAATAATACTTTATAGGGGCCATGTCCAAAAATGATCTCTTTCATCTGCCAGTCATGCATCTCATGACAAAAGCCGGTATCCAGATACACTTCATGCAGGCCCATAATATATTTGACTACCTCATCCCACATCTGATATCCCCCCATATGAGCCAGTACGACTTTTAATTCAGAGGAAAACAGTCCTACCTGTCCCAGGCGCTGAGGAGTGGCATGTATTTTTTCAAAAGGGAGATCCCTGCCGGCATGAAGCAATAGGATCAGATTATTTTTCAGACAGGCTTCATAAATAAAAAACATATCCGGATCATCCGGATAAAACTCCTGATATTCAGGATGCATCTTGATGCCTTTTACCCCGTGTGAGGCCAGAAAAGCGATCTCATCCTCCACACTGGCGATCTCTCTGAATCTGGGGTGCATGCAACCGAATGATAAAATCCTGCGATGCTTTTTATTATTTTCGATGACTTTACGATTAATACTGATCACCTGATCCTGGTGAGTGGCCACAGGAAGATTAACGGCATAGTCTACCCTGTATTTATCCATCATAAGATCGGTGTCATTGAGAGTGCCATTACCATGAGCCTTGACTCCAGATGCTTTTTCTATCCCTTCAATGGTATATTCTGCTATCTTGTCAGGAAAAAAGTGTAAATGAAAATCTATGAGCATTTATGCTCCATGTATACTCCCAGGTTTTTATTGACTACAGCTAACTATCAGCAAGCTTTTATATTATTACATTTTTTTAAATTGTGTCAACCACTGAAATGTTTCTACACAGGAGCTTGTAATGTTTTCTTCAGGATAAAGCAGAAACCGTATTCAATGCTTCGTAAAAATCATGATCTTCTACGGAGTAAGAAAAAATATCATCTTTATTCTGGACAGTTCCTATTTCTTTCAAAAGAACGATCTTTACCTGTCCCGCAATATTTTTTTTATCAGTAGAAGCTGCTTCCCTGATTTTTTGAGGGATAAGGGTTTTGAAATCTTGTATAAAATCCAACAATCCAAAATCCTTATAAATCCGGATTATTTCATTGAATGAATCTTCGGAAAGTCCGGCTTTCTGTTTTGAAATATACGCTGCTGCTATGGTCCCCAAAGCTATGCTGTAGCCATGAGGAATCTTAAAATGTGAAGCATGTTCTATGGCATGGCCAAAGGTGTGGCCCAGGTTCAGGGTCTGTCTCAATCCGGCTTCTTTTTCATCTTTTTCAACTACGGCAGCCTTTATCTGACAACTTATTTTGATCATATAGATCAGGCTGTCCCGGTCCAGGGAAAGTATGTTCTCACGATTCTCCAGAAGCCATCGGAAATACCCTGCATCAGTGATCAATCCATGTTTAATGACCTCTGCCATTCCATTTATAAACTCGACTTTGGGCAGGGTCTGTAAAAAATCTATATCTATTAACACCGATAATGGCTGATGAAAAGCTCCAGCCAGGTTTTTGCCATAGGCCGTATCCACACCTGTCTTTCCACCTACTGAGCTGTCCACCATAGATAAAATACTGGTAGGTACCTGTATAAATGGGATACCCCGTAAGTATATGGAGGATAAAAAGCCCGCCATATCCCCGCAGACTCCACCCCCGATAGCTATCACCAGTGACTTTCTATCCATATTAAAATCAGAAAGTTCACCGAACAACTTCATTACAGTATCGATATTTTTATGCTCTTCACCAGCGGGAAAAGTAATGATCTGATAGTTAAATCCGGAATCCTGAAGGACATCATTGACAAAACTGCGATAGGCTCCAGCCAGGTTAGTATCCATGATGACAGTAACGCGAGATGGAGATTTTTTTCGAAGCTCCTCTATAAGCGTGGCTTTAAAATGGGATTTTCCCAGGTAAATGGAATAACTGTTGTCCACACTTTTTTTAAGATTTAGGCGTATCTCATCGGTGATCATTCAGGATAACTCCTTAAGAAAAGACTGCATCATTTCCACGTGGGATTTTTCTTCTGTTATCACCTGGTCCAGGATCTTTTTAGTTTCCCTATCTGTAACACTTTCTTTTAACATGGTATAGAATTCCACAGTATCCTTTTCGTTCTTATGAGCCAATAGGAATATATCCCGGGGGGAATCAATGTGCGCCCAATGATCAATGGCTGTGGAGGCCTGGAAAATATTACTGGAGACCTGATCTTTTAAATATTTTTTTATAAGTTCAGAATCTATATAGTCCTCATCCTTATGTTTCTGTTCCAGTTTTAAAAAAATATTATAATGTTGGGCTTCCATCTCAGCCAGATCCATAAATATGGATGCATCTATTACATCCTGGGAAAATTGCGAAGCCTTTTTATAAAAATCTATACCATCCTGCTCGATATTTTGGGCAATTTTAAATACTTCGATTTTATTCAGGTCCATTCTTATCTCCTTTATTACTTACTTATTTTAGGTAAGAGTTATCAAATTGTCAAAGTTCATAACAGGCGGGAGTTAAGATAAGTAATTATAATATATTAACATTTGTGTATTGAAATAATATACTATCACTGTTATAATAATTGATAACAGATAAAGGCTAAACATGAATTTATTTTCTTTATTAAGTTTCGCATCTTTTATGATCTACCTTTCTTTAGGCCTCTATGTATTAAAGCTCGATTCTAAAAGCCGGTCAAACCGGGCATTTTTCGGGCTGACGGTGTCATTGTCCATCTGGGCTCTGGCTTATACCTTTGTATACCCTGCCCCGGATAAAAGCACCGCATTTCTCTGGATATACATTGCTTCTCTGGGTGTCTACTACATGCCGGGATTTTTAATACAGTTTATCCTTCATCTTACCACCCCATTTCACAAGATCCATAAATGGTGGATCTACGTACTTACATTTTTACCAGGTGCTCTGGTACATTTCCATTCTGCCACTGTCAGTCATGTTACGGTTTCAGATATAGGCCTGGGTAAGTACGGATGGTTTGAAGTAGTAGACCTGCACTCCCCCTGGTTCTGGATCTTAAACCTGTACTTTTTACTATATCTGGGTATTGGGGCTATTTTAATGATCAGCTGGGGCAGAAAATCCATGAGGATGCGCCAGCGAAAACAGTCACGCCTGATTGCCAATAGCCTCATACTCACTATTGTTGCCAGCTATCTCACCGACTCTGTATTTCCGGCTATGTCGTCCATCAATTTCCCCTCAATCGCACCGGTGTTTTTCCTTATAATGGCAGTGGGAATGTGGATGTCAATACAGAAATACAGGCTTATGACTCTGACCCCAGAGATAGCTGCTGATGAGATTATTTCCAAGATCAGTGAATTGATATTTCTGGTCAATTCCCAGGGGCAGATCATTCTCAGTAATGAAAAGGCCCAGGCCGTACTGGGTTACACCTCGATGGAATTAAGAGGTACCTTTATTGCCAGTTTCTTGAACATGCAGTCTTTTAATAACTCCCTGGTAAAAGATGGTAATTTCATTCTGACTGAAAATTTTATCACTGATGTAGAATTTGTCAGAAAAAATGGCGATGTTATCCCTATAGAGATGTCCTGCTCCCCCATCAAGGATAGAGCTCAGGAAGTGATCGGATTAGTCATAGTAGGCCAGGACCTGAGAATGCTGCATCAATTGCAGGCACTGGAAAAAGAAAGAGAGTACCACGACCTGAAGACCCGGTTTATAACTACTGCCTCCCATGAATTCAGGACCCCCTTATCTACTATATTATTATCCGCCGAGACGCTACAAAACCGCTATGAACTCATGGATGATGAAAAGAAAAATGATTATTTTACCAGGATATACCGTTCCGTAGACAGAATGAAAAATTTACTGGGAGATGTACTGACTCTGGAAAAAATGTCCTCTCAGGCTGTCCAGGCTTCCTATCAGGAGATCAATCTGGAACAATTCTTTAAAGAGGTCATTGATGAGCATATGGTACAGCTGGAAAACATCCACCATATTGACCTGCAGATCAGCAGAAACACTCCAGAAAACATTGAATCCGATCCAAAATTGCTGAGAAATATCATATCAAACTTACTTACTAATGCCAGAAAATATTCTGATGAAAACAAGCCCATTCAAATCAAAGTCAATACCATACAGAATAATATCCGGATCACTATAAAAGATGAGGGAATTGGCATTCCTCCTGATGACAGGGATTATATCTTTAATTCTTTCCACCGGGGGAAGAATATAGGAAATATCTCAGGCACAGGCCTGGGTTTAGCTATAGTCAAAAACTCGGTCGACCTGCTAAAAGGAAGCATTCAGGTGGAAAGCAGAGAATCCCAGGGCAGCACCTTTAAAGTAGTGATTCCCTTCTCCGGATCCTGATGGCTGAGATCATAGAGTCTCCCTCATTGACACACCATCATCGTTCAGTATCTAAGCGTAATAATCAAAAATTCGGTCTATTCTGCAAAGAAAAAGAACTAATCTCTTACTAGAGTTGCATTTAATGGAAATATTCTTTATAATTACTGCCAGTTTTAGAAATTCCAAGGAGTGTATACATGGAGTATTTTGTACGTGAGTATCCTGACTGTTTAAGACAGGTCTTTACTAAAATAGATGCAAAAGCTGTCAGTAAAGAATTTGACAGTGTATTAAATAATCTTCAGAAGAACTTCAACTTTGCCGGATATAGAAAAGGTAAGGTCCCTGTTGAAATAATAGAAAAGCAAAACCCTCCCGAACTGGAACAGCGAGTAGTCACTAACCTGGTCAATCAGGTCCTGGATCAGATCTTAAAGGATGGCATACGCCTGTTTTCAAAGCCTAAATTCAATCCTTTTTCCAATCTGGTAAGAGGCCAGGAATTTTCTTTCTATCTGGTATTTGAGGTCTCTCCTCAGGTCCATTCAGAAATAGATTTCAAGAAATTAAGCGTCAGTTACGAAGATTTTTCCGTAGATGATAAGATGGTTACCTATTCCATGACCAAAAGACTGGCCGGACTGGAAAAAGTGACTACAAAGATCGTAGAAGATGATACAGTCACATTGAGCATCACTAATTCTGATTATAAATCAGAAGATAAAGAGATGACTTTTAATGCATCAAAAGTAGCGGCTCTTATTGGAAAAAAGGCTGGTGACAGTGTCACACTGGAATTCTCAGATCTGGGCGACAATGTGATGCAGGTACTGGGAAAATTAAAAGCCCCCCTGAGCGCTGAGATCAAACTGGTAGAAAGAGCTAATCCCAAGTCTATCAGCGATGAATCAGTACAGCAGATGTCTCCTTACAAAACAGTAGCTGAATACAAAGAATCCATTAAAAAAGAACTGGTACAGCTGGCTGAACATTATTCAGGCTATAACAAAAGACAAGCTCTGGAAGCAGCTGTAGGTGAAAAGGCTGAGATCGAATTTCCAAAAAGTATTTTTGTAGACGCCATGTCTCAGAATGTCAGTCATTTTGTCAGCGATCAGTATCAGGCCAATGAACTGAAACTCACAGAGCTCCTGGCAGATAAGACTATCCGCGACCGTTATACGGAATTGCTGGATGTATCCTATGAAAAGATCGCTTTTCTCATTATGCTGGACTATATTGCAGATATCAATAATATCAAAGCTACTGAAGAGCAGGTCAATTATATTGCCGCAGCAGTGGCCCGGGAACAGCGTATGACGCTGGAAGACTATAAGAAAAGCTGCAGCCGGGATGAATGGTCCAAGATAGAGAAAGATGCCATTCGTGAAGCTGCCGAAAAATGGGTATTCGACCAGGTTAAATTCACTGTCAAAGGCAGTAAACCCCTGATAGAAGTCAAATAAGTAATTTGCTTTATTTGATAGTATGCAGTAAAATAATTCCCAAGCCGGGATGGTGAAATTGGTAGACACGCTGGACTCAAAATCCTGTGGGCTTGCGCCCGTGAGGGTTCGATTCCCTCTCCCGGCAATCCCCTTGTATAACAACAGGGGGATTTTTTATTTTTAGGAGGAAAGTATGAGTGATTCACAAAACCGGCCTCAATCCCCTGAAGGAGAAAAAGTAGTCATGCTCCATGGATTTGATTCCAAAGAGCTCTCTTTGATCGTTGATCTGATCAAGAAAAATGTATCGGAACCCCATAAACTAGTATTTGCCTCTACTACCGAGACCTCCCTGACTTATACAGTGGAAAAATGGATAGAGGACCTGTGCCTGGAAAAAAAACAGGTGCTGGAAATGATGCGAAATTATAAAAAAATCAAAGATGGAGAAAAAGAGGGGATTTCTTGAGCTTTTTCATATAATGCCGATAAAATAATGATAGGCATTACGAGGAATGTTATGAAAAAAGGCATTTTAACCATTCTGGCAATAGTTTTATTGTTTCACCCGGTATTTATTTATTCCCAAAACAACAAGCCTCATCTGAATATCCCCGGCTCTAAAGATAAACTGGATACTGAAGCGACTATCCAAAGCCTCCTCGAGATCGAAAAGATCCCTATGTATAACAAAGAGAATGAAAAAAAAGATTATCAGATCGAAAATGAGATATTGCAGGATATTCAAAAATATATAAAAACCCTGGATTCCCAAAGTAAAAGCCTCTATAATATCAAATCCCCCTTCCGTGAGATGGTGGGAGAATCATCTGATGTCGAAATTGTAGAAGCCACTGCTGACCGTAACGCCATGAAAAAAGACTATAAAGTAAAAGTGATCCAACTGGCCCAGGCTGATTCCTTTATGAGTGCCTCCCTGCCCCGCAATCAGCGCTTCTCACCATCCCAATTCACTATAACCATGGGTGAAGATGTGTACACCATACGGTTTAACGGTGGTACCATACACCAGCTGGCCCAGGTCATACGCGACCAGACTGATGGAAAAATAGATACCAGAGTCATAAATGACACCTCCACCACTTCTGTACTCCAGATCGCTTCTACTAAAACGGGGGCTAAATACAAGATGCAGTTTTCAGGTGACTTGACCACGTTTTACGAAACTGATCTCATCACTAAAAGTGTGGCGCACACTATTACCAAAGAAATAAATCTGCAGCCTACTCTTTCTTTTGGATCGAATCGTATTGAGTCTGCTCCTAAATCTGTTATTCTGGTTCCCGATTCCCAGGGTGAGATCAAACTGGACTCCCAGGACATCTTTATATCCAATAATACCAGCTTTAACTGGTCAGTAGAGATCACTGACATCCCTAAGTCTGTAGTAAAAGATCCAGTCAAATCTGACAATCCTGACCTGAAGATATCGCCCATGACTGAAGTGACTGTATCCAATATTATTGTAGAAGGGTCTCCCATAATCCCCTTTTATGAGGAAGTGAAAAAACCGGTCATTACAGCGGTGATATCCAATCAGACTGATAATTTTAGCCTGGTCTATCTGGATGGTTCCACACGCACTTTTTCAGTTGATACAAATGGTACTTTTCGTAAACTCATGCTGGCAGATTCTGGAAAAAAAGTAAGCAGCATAATGTTCAAAAACCTCAACACTACTAAAAAAATACGCCTGTACGACCTTAGTTTTGTGACACCGGTTGAAGATGGTGGCATTCGACCCAAAAATCCTATCACCAGGGCCCAGGACTCCATTTTCAGTGTGGACGGGATACAAATCATCCGTGAAATCAATCAGGTAGATGATGTTATCGAAGGAATTGTGATCTACCTCAAAAAACCCAGCCAGAAAGAAGTAGACCTTAAGATAGATCATAATTATAAACTGGTCATAGATTCTATACTGGAATGGGTCAATACTTATAACCAGGTCATGGAATACCTGAGCCTGGTCACCAAACCTAATCTGGACCGAACTCCCTTACACGAGAGAGCAGAAAAAGACCTTAAAAAGGGTATATTCAGCACTGAAGTAGGATTTACGTCTTTGCATTCAAAACTGCGAACCGCTTCGATGGAGTTTTACCCTACTGATTACGGCAGAGAACTGGGTATGCTGGAACAAATAGGCCTGTTCACAAAGAAACCCGGAACCTTTGACGGCACCTCTGATACCTGGGAAAGTACCCGTATGGGATTACTTAATGTGGATGCAGATAAGCTGAATAACATGCTGGTCACTAAATTTGATGGAGTAAAACAGATCTTCATCAATACTGTAGAAGGGAGTTTTAAAGGGGTAGCCTGGTCTATTTCAGAAGTTTTAAGCCTGGCCATAAATGCCAGTGGATTCATAAGCCTAAAAATTAAAAACAATGAAAATAAAATAAAAGCGGCAGATGAAGCAATCGCCAAACTGAAACTCCGATTAGGCGATTATGAGACAGAGCTGCGTATCAAGTATGGTAAGCTCAATCAGACTCTCAATCAGACTGAGGCCCAGAAGAACTACTGGAATAACATCAATAAACAATAGCTTTCTTAGCTCTTGCTCCTATCTGACAATTTAATTCTTTTTTCCCTCTTTAACTATTGACATTTCGGTCAAATAATTTAAAATATGTTCTATTCTAATAATCCACAAACAATTTTGGAGGGTGAAATGGCTGAGACCAGAGCCAGGGTAAATAACCGAAAGTATATCATCGAAAAGAGAAGAAAAGACGCAGCAGCCGCTATTGGTTTTCTTCTGCCCAATTTCCTGGGATTTATGACAGTCACATTCTTCCCCATATTCGCGACTTTTGCTCTCTCCTTCACAGAGTGGGACGGCCAGTCCAAAAGGAGTACCTCTGAGCTCAGAGTGACTTTTGCCACTGAAAAACCGGCTGAAGCGAACATAGCCCTGCCCTCTGAAGGTAAGATCATCTATACCTACCCTCAAAAAGAACTGTGGCAGAAGGATGTCACTCTTCCCTATGTCACAACCAAAGATATCGTCATCAAAGATCAGAATACTACTGTCGGTATTGCTGATATTATCTCTATAAAAGAGTGGGATTATAACGCAGAAGAACAAATCATAAAAGTCCCGGACCAGGAGGAACTGCTGGAGCTCAGCAAAAAGTACGACCTTAAGCTGGCTGCCGGTGACATCCCCTATATTAAGCCTGGTAAGATATTTATGAACCAGGATAACCTTACAGCAGTAAACCCCCGCTTTGCTCAACCCCTGGAAGGGATCGGCCAGAGTATGGCTATCGATATGAGTAAATCCGGAAAAGAACTGAATGTGATTACCAAGAATTTTGATTCGGAAGTGGTCATTCCCAAAGGTAGTGTCATTCTGGCGGATGTCTATATAGATACTGTGGTATCTATCGAGACACAGAGAGTGGAATACTTACTGTCCAGTGTGGATAAAAAAGGGGCCCTCATTAAGAAAGGTGAGACTGAATCAAAAAAGATTCCTCTGGAATCAGTCCAACTCTTAAAACTGCACTCTGACAATCCTGTTACCATACAAAAATACATCACGGTTCAGGATATACCTTCTAACCTGAAGGTTGAGATCAAGAATGTCGTCAGACAAGGTAACAACGGTATCAAATGGGTCGGCTTCAGCAACTATAAAAAGATCCTAATGACCGATTCACGCTTCAAAAACTACCTTTTAAACACCCTGTTCTTCCTGGTTATTGTACCCATAGGTATGGCTATCTCCCTGATCCTGGCTATGGCTATGAACCAGCCCCTGAAGGGAATTGTAGCATTCCGTGTACTTTACTTCCTGCCGGTTATTTCCAATATCGTGGCAGTTGCGTTGGTATGGAGATGGATCCTGAACGCAGATTACGGTCTGCTGAACCAGGCATTAAGATTTATCGGTATCGAGAATCCTCCCCAGTGGTTCAGCCATGAGTGGTGGGCTCGTATCGCTATTGTAATAGTAGAAGTATGGAAAGGTGCCGGTTATAACATGATGCTCTATCTGGCCGGTCTGCAGGGCATCCCCCACTTCCTCTATGAAGCGGCTGATATTGATGGTGCATCACCCTGGCAGCAGTTCTGGAATGTTACCTGGCCCCTGTTAGGACCCACCAACTTCTTTGTGCTCATCATGGGTATTATCGGAGGTTTCCAGGCTTTTGGAACCCAGTTCGTATTGACCAATGGAGGCCCCAAAGGAGCCACTACCACCATAGTGTACTATATTTATAATAATGCTTTTGTATGGGGTAAAATGGGATACGCGACGGCTATAGCTGTTGTCTTATTTGCATTCGTTATGATCATCACTGCCGTGCAGTGGAAAGTCAACGAAGGCAAAGTAGAGTATTAAAAAGGAGAAACAAGATGGATACAGCTAATACAAGTACCGGTACAAAAGTACTGACATTACAGGAACAAAGAAAAAGAGATCTGAGGATTAAAAATACCATTGCTTATGTGATATTGGCATTGTTCTCAGTCATCTTTTTCCTCCCCTTTTTCTATACAGTAGCTACTTCATTTAAAATAAAGCAGAATGTATTTGACGGTCGTTTCCTGCCTAAACCAGTAGTGAAACCTCTGTTCTGGAATTACTTTGGAAAAGAAGCCTTATCAGAAGATAATGTAAAAGCTATATATACTGCAGTGAATGCTGATAGTCCCGATGTGGCTGTACTGGAAAAGGCCCTCAAAATGCCCTTACCCAATCTGGAGTCAGCTAAAATGCTGAAAACCGAGTTACAGGCTCAGCTCAAAACTGCTAATCCGGATTACACTAAAGCCCGGGATTATTCCAAAGTACTTTTTGAAGAGGCTAAGGGTATCGATTATGATGGAGCCATGTTTGCGGGAACGAGTTCCGGCAGAATACCTCTTTTTGCCCGTTTCTATATCAACTCGATCGTTGTAGGCCTGGCCATCACTATTCTACAGCTACTGACCTGTTCCCTGGCAGCCTATGCTTTTGCCCGTCTGGAATGGCCCGGAAGGGATGCGGTATTTCTTACCTATCTCGGTACCATGATGGTACCCGGTGTGGTGATGATGATACCAGTATTTATCCTGTTCAAATGGTTCAATATTGTGGATTCATATCCGGCTATTATTCTGCCTGCGGCATTCTCAGCTTATGGTACTTTTATGTTGAGACAGTATTTTATGACCATTCCCAAGGCTCTGGAAGAAGCGGCAGTCATAGACGGGGCATCGAAGTTCCAGATATTGAAAACAGTGATCCTCCCTTTATCCAAGACAGCCTTGTCTACACTGGCCATATTTGTATTTCTATATGCCTGGAATGACTTTATGTGGCCTATGATCGTCATTAATACCGCGGAATTGAAGACTCTGCCTATCGGACTACAATCCTTCCAGTCCGGATACGGTTCACAGTGGCATTTGCTGATGTCTGCTTCTGTGATCGTACTTCTGCCTCTGATCATCATCTTTGTATTTGGACAGAAATACATCACAAAAGGTATTGTGATGACAGGAATCAAATAAGTATTATTTTTTAAAAAATCAAGGCTGTCTCAAAAGAGACAGCCTTTTTTAATGTGAATTATAAAAATCTTATAAGGTTTTTTGCATAGCGATTTCGTCGCAGGCATTGATATGAGGGCACTTACTGCAGTCATTCCATATTTTTTCCGGAAAGAGTGATTTGTTCACTATATTGTAATGAAGAGATTGGAAAAATTGTACACTCCTGGTCAGGACAAAGGAGTATTTGATTCCCCGGTCTTTTAATCTTTGTTCCACAAAAGTAACGATTTCTCTGCCTAGTCCCTGTCTCTGGTATTTATCTTTTATGATCAGGGAGCGGATCTCAGCCAGGTCAGCAGTATATACCTGAATGGCTGCGGTCCCTATTACTCCGGATTCATCCAAAACCACAGAAAACTCATCTATATTTTTGCTGATATTACTTTCATCACGTGGAAGTATCTCGTCATTGCGTGCATGTTCAGCTATCAAGTCAACGATTTGTTTTATGTCTGCAGTTTCAGCCTTTCTAAAATTAAATGGCACGTTCTACCAGTTCTTTAATCTTGGCTTTGGGTACTGCACCTACCAGTTTTTCAAATACTTTACCGTCTTTGAACAGGATAAGTGTGGGTATTCCGGTAATACCGAATTTAGAAGGAGTGTCCTGATTCGCATCCACATCCATCTTTGCTACTGTCAGCTTTCCCTGGTATTCATCGGCTATCTGTTCCACAATAGGCCCAACCATGCGGCAGGGAGCACACCATGCAGCCCAAAAGTCTACCAAGACAGGCAAAGAAGACTGTTCAACATCGGCTTCAAAAGAACTATCACTTACTTCAATATAATTACTCATTCGCATCTCCTTAATTACATACTAAAATCATGACCCAGGTACAATTTCTTGGCTTCATCATTATTGATCAGTTCATCAGAAGTACCACTCACAAATATCTTCCCTTCATGAATTATATATGCTCTGTCAGTAATTTTCAAGGTTTCCCGCACATTATGGTCAGTAATGAGAATACCCAGGCCTCTTTCATTTTTTAGATGCAGTATCAGTTTTTGAATATCCGCGATGGCAATGGGGTCAATACCGGTAAAAGGCTCGTCTAATAAAAGGAATCGAGGCTGTATGGCTAAGATACGGGCCACCTCCGTCCTTCTTTTTTCTCCACCGGACAGTGTATACGCCATTTGATTACGGATCTTATTCA
>CAZIAD010000069.1:0-13415 GCA_964537555.1 uncultured Brevinematales bacterium | reverse complement strand
ATCGGACAAAATAAAGTCCAGGTATTACTGTCAAAATGCCTTCTGGTCTTTATTTTAGAGGGAAAAAAGATTTTACATACCGTTTCCGGAGACATAACCATTAATAAAGGCGAAGCATTCTTTGCCCATAAAGGGGTATATCTGCTTTCAGAAAAGCTAAGCCTGGACAAACAGTTTCAGAGCCTCATTTTTTTTCTGGATGACAGTTTTTTACTGAAATTTGCTCAAAAGAATAGTCATCTCCTGAATCGAGGGGATATGAGAACATGGGACCGCCCGGAAGTGTACAAGCTTAATACTTCACAACTCATGAGATCCAGTGCGGAATCCCTTATACCGTATTTCAACAATGAATTTCCTCATAAAAAAGAGCTTTTGAAAATAAAACTGGAAGAGATATTGCTGCATCTTATGAGTACAGATCAGAATAATCAGTTTTTATGTTTTTTAAAAAGCCTTAGCTTATCCTCACGGATAGATCTGATCCAATACCTCAACCATAACTATATGCTCCCTATGACTATTGAGGAATTTGCCCGTCAGTCGGGGCGCAGTCTTTCCACTTTTAAAAAAGAGTTTGGAAAAATATTTAGTATTCCACCTAAGCAGTGGATCAATAATAAACGTCTGGAGCATGCTCATTTTTTACTGAGCCATTCTGAGAAAAATATTACAGAGGTCTGTTTTGAAGCTGGCTTTGAAAATGTCTCTCATTTTATACAGTCCTTTAAAAAGAAATACCAAATCACTCCCAATACTCTGAAAAAAGCAGCAGTCCTGCGTTAAATAAAACCAAAATCCATATTTTTTGAGCCAAAATCGATAGAAACATTCAGCTTTATTTCCTATAATCAATATCATGATATAGGAGGTGTTATATGCATGACACAGAGATTTTCGATTTTCTCAATAAGTATAGTACAGCAGCGATTGCTACTACCGATGGAATTAAAGCATATTTGAGACATGTATGGACTGTCCGTGCAGATAATTCAGGGATACTTTTCCATACTGGTAAGATGAAAGACTTTTACAGGCAGTTGATTGCCCAGCCATGGGCAGAGTTTTGCTTTGTCAATGAGGACAAGAGTATTCAGGTCAGGGTATCTGGAAAAGTCAGGTTGCTGGAAGATGAAAATCTGAAACTTGATCTCCTTAAAAAAAGACCCTTTCTCCAGGATATTCAGAAGCAGACCGGTAATCTGGATTTCTTAGCTGTTTTTATCATGGAGGAGTGCAGGGCGCTTATCTGGAATATGGAATCAAACCTTAGACCTAAGCAGTATATTGATCTGCACCACCAAGCCTAGTGATGCAGCTTGATAAATCTTTTAGGGAATATATCTGAGATGGGTTATGTAGTAGATCGCACTGGAAAGAAATGCGGCTAGTACAGGAGTGAGTAGCCATCCGCTTAATACCTGTGCCAGCATCTTAAAGTTGATGGTCTGGGTCCCTTGAATCAAGCCAATAGCCAGAACTGCTCCGATGATGGCCTGGGTGGATGAGACGGGCACTCCCAGCAGAGCATAGATATGAACCGTGATAGAGTGTGCCATAACTGTCACCAATGCGCTGAAGGCATCCAGTTTGACTATAGACCGTCCCACCGTGACCATCACTTTTTTACTATAGGTCAGTGCGCCCAGGGCGATACTGATACCTCCTATGAGCACAGCCTGAAAAGTATTAAGCATAATACCGGGAGAGATCTCGACGACGCCTACAAATATTCCTGTTACATTGGCTACATTATTGGCTCCCAGGGCATAGGCTCCATAGCAGCCTGCCCCCAGCAGTCCCAGACGTAGAATGGTATCCCGGTTAAACAGGTGGGGGCGGAATACTTTAAATAACAGAGTCAATATGCCGTAAAGGATGAGGGCCAGGATAAATCCGCCAATGGGGGTCCCTACCCAGCAGATCACTACCTTGCCCAGACTGCTCAGGTCCAGGTCATGCTGGAGAAATCCTATACCGATAATGGCTCCTACCACAGCCTGAGAAGTACTGACCGGCAGCTTCAGTATGGTCATTATCAGGACTGTGATGGCAGCTGCCAGGGAGGAAATAAAGGCAGTCTGTATGGACTGATCGGTAAGACCCTGAAGGGTATGCATACCTTCCTGACCCTGGAGAAGAGCTCCCGCTATAACGAATACGGCAGTGCATATTACAGCGCTACTGTATTTGATCATCTTGGAGCTGACGGCAGTGCCGAATACATTAGCAGAGTCATTGGCGCCCAGGCCCCAGCCCAGGAATACGCCACTGAGCAGCCTGATCATTATACTACTCGTTTGATCTGCATAAGGATGAGAATATCTCCCGCATCTTCAGACAGATCACTTATTGTACCCAGCCCACTGATATAATCGCGTAACAGGAGTTTATTAAAATCCTTGATCTTTGAATCAAATACCCGTTTGCACAGTTTCAACTGTAAAGAGTCGCATATAGATTCCATGTTATTGATGACCCGGATCTCTTCTATGAGATTTTGATTTTTCTCCAGAAATGAACTTACTACATCCAGTAATTTGATCGCACATTTAATGGAAGTCCGGATCAGCTCTTTGAGATCCTCTTTTAGTGAATCCGGGATGGCAGGGGAGTGGCTGTACTGGTATTGTATGATATGCAGGGCCTGGTCCACGATATCGTCCACTTTATCCAGTAGTACCATGATGTCTTCTCTGGCTTCGGGGAGCAGGGACTTTTGATAGAGGGTCTGACGGATGATGACCAGACCCTCATCTGCATCGGATTCTTCCTGGTTTACTTTTTCCATAAGAGATTCAAAATGTACATCAGAGCCGTGTTTAAAGTAGTATTAAGTGGCAGTTTTAAAGCTTTCAATGACTATTTTGCACAATTCCAGATAATCGCTGATCTGATGGAACAGGATCTTGTTTCTTCCGGATAAGAAAAACATAGATTTTTCCTTTAAAAAAATTATCTTGCTTATTCAATTGTAAGCTAAAAACACTATTATGACAAGCAAAAATTACTCCATGCTTTTTTGAGTCTCTGGAATATCAGCAGCTACATCCTTCACTGCATCCACAGCCGGACTCTGTGATTTTTATCATTTCCACATCTTCCCGGATATCCCTGGGCCCTATGTCAGGATCCACACCCTCTATCACAAAGCCATGATCCCGGATCATATCCAGGTCTGCCTGTATGGACTGGCCTTTGGTAGTGAGATAGTCTCCCAGAAACAGGGAATTTGCCAGATAGAGGGCCAGGGGCTGAAAGGAACGGAGGTGGAGCTCCCTGCCTGCCGCAGCCCGAATTTCGGCAGAGGGATTTATCAGGCGGAACAGGGCCAGGATCTTGAGACAGCGCTGAGGGCTGAGTTCCTGCAGGGATTCCAGCACTGTGCCGGGAATGGGAATAAGAAAGTTCAGGGGTATAGACCGGGCTTTCAGTTCACGCAGCTGGAAGGCTAGATCGATGATATCTTTATCACTTTCCCCCATACCCAGGATCGCGCCGCTGCAGGTCAATAGCCCGGCTGACTGGGCCTGTCTCACTGTATCCAGACGGTCCTGGAAAGTATGAGAAGTACAGATCTCAGCATAGTGTTCTTCACTGGTGTTCAGATTATGGTTGTAAGTGGAAACGCCGGCAGATCTGAGCTGGGCGGCCTGGCCATCCTGCAGTATTCCCAGAGAGACACAGATCTCCAGATCCGGATAATGCGACCTGACCTGCCGTATAGATTCAGTCAGTACATCCAGGTCCCGTTGAGTGGGGCCGCGCATGGATGCGACCAGGCAGAGTTTACTGGAGCCATTATCTACCGCTTTTTTAGCAGCGGGCAATACGAAATGAGGCTGCAGCATACGATAACTTTCTACCTCTGCATGTGAGCTACGGGACTGGGAACAATAACTGCAATCTTCGGCACACATCCCGCTTTGAATATTCATGAGTGTATGCATCTTGATTCTTTTGCCAAAAAAGTGTTTTCGTACCGGGTAGACCCCTTGTACCAGGCTGAGAATATCCTCATCATCCCAGTCCAGTATGAGTTGTGCCTCATTTCTGTTCAGGGCTTTATCCTGAAGTGCTTTATCAATAATGTTCTGTAGTGACATAATATCTCCTTAAAGTTGTAAACCTATTAAATTAGTAGGTATACATAGTCTATATAAGGCAGAATGATTTGTCAATGACAGGAAAATAGTCTAGGACAGACTGATGACACGGGGAGCCATGAGCAGGTATTGTCCCCGGTCCCGGAACCATTTACGGCTGAGAGTGGCTGCCTGGAGGGCCAGGTCCTGATCGGCATAGAGGCTGAAGAATGCCCCTCCACCCCCTGCTCCGCTGACTTTTCCTCCCAGAGATCCCCATTCCCGGGTGGCCAGGAGGTAATCGTCCAGAATACTGAGGGACAGTCCCCAGCTTCTCAGTATATGATGGGCGGACTGGCATAATTCACCCAATCTCTTAGAGGTGACAGTGCCCGGGCATTCTATTAATTCCCGGGAGTACTGGCCCAGGCTTTCCATCTCATAGTGCAGAACGCTGTCCCCGCTGAGCATCCTGTCTCTCAGTCCGGCCACCAGGCTCAGGGTAGTACCCATCCGCGGAACAGCACTGAGCAGCAGCCATCCCGAAAGTCCGGGCAGTGCTATTCTGGAAGGGAGTCCGGTTTTTCCGGGTATAAAAGCCTGCATAGCACCATATACAGACAGCCCGGTGTCGATACCGGAGGGAGTCCCATGCACCAGCTTTTCAGCCTGGTGGGCCTGGTACCACAAGGATTGATTGTCCATTTCAGGATGGAAAAAACGGGCCAGGGCCACGCACAGGGCTCCGGACGAGCCGAGGCCGCCACCGATGGGGATATCTGATTTGATATGGAGAGTCATTTCTGATTCACTGCCCTTTATACTATAGATGAGCTTTTTAAGCAGAGGAATATACTCTATGGGTATTCCGGGAAATCTGCTTTCTTGCTCTTGAGGGCCTGCCTCTATGCTGATACCCTGATCCAGGGCAATTCCTGCAGCAGGATAGCCATAGACCGCAGCATGCTCTCCCAGGAGAATAAGCTTACCGGGAGCCCATACCTTCACAGGCCCCATATCAGTCCTGCCTCAGAGATAGTGGCCGCGATCAGCTCATCCGGATAATCTGCCGCGGGACTATCCCAGCACAGTCCTATTTCATTACCGGCTCCCAGGGCTTTGGTCTGCAGGAGGGGCAGGCCCGCAGGAGGAGTGATTTCCGCACTTAGTCCTATATCCTGGCCCAGGGATATTCCCCAGGCCCGGGCCCGGGACAGGTATTCCTGCCAGCTGGCATTCCGGGCCAGTGTGGTGATCTCCCGGTTGTATCTCCTGTACTGTTCCCAGCGGCCGGGAAAAGATTCTTTAAACGTTTTCCATTTGTCTATGGCCAGAGAGGATGATACGGGCTGCTCTCCCCGGAACAACTTCAGATCAATGTGAGGAGCATTTATCGGTTCCCAGGCGGGATATGTCCCCCCCAGGAAGATGCCCATACCTCCCATGAGACTGGTCATCACATCATAGCCGCTGCCTCTTCCTTTCTGGGCCAGTCTGTGAATATGCACTGCTGTCTTTGCTATAGAGGCTGGTTCGGGAATTTGCTCCCCATGATGGGAATAGATGAATAATGCCGTAAGGGCAGTCACGGTGCAGGCACTGGATCCCAGACCCAACTTACGGCCCTGGTGATACAGTTCGCGGCTGTCCAGGGTCACTTCATGGGGCCTGGCTCCTGGAAATGCTTGTTCTAGTGCCGGGATGATAGTATCCAGAAATCCATCCCGGCCTGCTTCCCAGATACTTTCATGCTGGGGATATACAGATCGTATACTCCATCTGAGGCTGCTTTTGCTTTCCAGGTGGAAAGTGCGGTCCACTGCCAGGGCTACCCCCGGTTCTCCCTGTTCCAGAACCGCATATTCTCCACTGAGGAGCAGATTTCCGGGGAGACTGATCCTCATAGGCTTAATTTTCCTGTACCGTATGATACACCGGGCCCAGGCCTGCTCACCAGCACCTTCATTTCAGGGAAACGTGCCTCAATCAGTGCTTTGATCCTTTTTGTATCCTGATCCAGGCAGAAGTACTTGACCTGAGGCCCTGCATCCATTGTCTCCCAGATACCTATACCCTGGGTGCGTAATTCCTGCGCCAGATGTATCAGTGCCAATGAACCAGGCTTCCAGTAGATAATGGGGGGATCTGCGGAAAACATGGTGGCAAACATCCTCTGGTAGCTGAGCCGCATGAGGCTGCCTAATCTTTCCAGGTCCTTCTGTTCCAGGGCTCTGACTGCTTCATCACTGACTGTTTGGGCATCTTTTATCCATGCATCATAATAGGGACTGGTATTTCTGGATCGTTCCATGGCACTCCGGGAAGACAGCATCTTAGGGCCCTCATCCACCAGGCAGATCAGGACCCTCAGTTCAGGCCAGTAGTGATGGTCATAAAGCGGCCGGGCGGCTGAGCTGCCTGCAGGTAGCAGGGTAAAGCCCCCGAATATAGAACGGGCAGCACTGGCAGAACCCAGCCGGGCCATACTACTCAAATCAGGGGGGAGGACCTCCTGTCCGGAGAGGGCAGCACAGGCTGCAGTGAGTGCGGCAAAACCGCTGGATGAAGAGGCCAGCCCGGCAGAGCCAGGAAAGTCATTGAGTGCCATGATATCATAATGATGGTCTGTTTTTAATACCGATCGTATATTGTCTAAAAATAAGGAATATCTTTCCGGGGCCTGCTCTTTACCATCCAGAATCACCCTGTCCCTGTCACTGAGACAGACCTCTACCTTTGAGCTTAGCTCATTCAGGCTCACAGCCAGAGATGTGGTGGCCGGAAGATTAAGCTGTGTATCCTGCTTACCCCAGTATTTTATCAGAGCCAGAGAAGGATGGGCTATAGCCCAGGCTTTCGTTTCCATATTACTGTCCGCCCCTGATCTGTTTTAAGAGCTCTCGGCATTTTATTGGACTATATGCCTGATTATCATTCATGAGTCGTAACAGCTCAGGGACTTCATCGCCCCGGGCACCCGCCTGCCAGGCCACCCGACGGGCCTGGAGCTTCATGTGGCCTTTTTGTATGCCGGGGCCGCTCAGGGCCAGCAGTGCGGCAAAGTTCTGGGCCAGTCCCACACCGGCGGCCAGGGCTGTCAGTTCCTCACTTCCGGGAGAGCCCAGTATCTTCAGAGCCAGGCTATAGGAGGGATGAATATCTATGCATCCCCCTACTGTAGCCAGGGGGAGGGGAAGAGAGATGTTGCCTTTTAACTGTTTATCTTCTATTGTATAGCTACTAAGACTACGATACTGTCCATCCCGGGCGGCATAAGCATGTACGGCAGCCTCCAGGGCACGACTGTCATTACCCGTAGCCAATGCCAGGGCAGTGATCCCGTTCATGATACCTTTATTATGGGTCACGGCCCGGTCCGGGATATGCCAGGCCAGGTCAGCGGCCCGTACTATGCGAGTGGCATATTCCAGGGGTTCAGACCCCAGGCCCAGGGATCTATCCAGGGGCAGACTAAATTCTGCTGTAGCTACTCTTTTTGTACCGGTATTGGATAATACTGCCAGGATTTTTTTTCCGGAACATATCTTTTCCAGGGGGCTGACCAGGCTTTCGGCCAGGGTATTGACCAGATTGGCACCCATAGAGTCCCGGGTATCTATCCAGAAGCCTGCCTCCAGGGTCCTGATCTCCGGATGATAACGGATCTCCCATCCCCGGAAGCCACCTCCCCGTAGCGTCATACTATGCAGCCTCTCCAGTAGTATAGACTCCAGCTCTTCCAGATGATCATTGACTAGGTCTGCTGAGGCGGGGTCATTTGTCTCAATCAGGACCTGCCCTTTAGTGAGGGGCTGGGCTCCCCGGGCGCTTATACCCCCTGCCCGGGATAATATTCTGGAAGCATGACTCAGGGCTGCGATCACTGAGGGTTCCTCTGTAGAGAGAGGTATGGTGTATTCTTTATTATTGAGCAGAAAAGAGGGGACTATGCCCAATGGCAGGGGGGTAAAACCAATGGCGTTTTCTATCAGTATATCTGCCAGGTCATCAAAATGATTCAGGCTATGCAACAGGATAGACTCCTCTTCTGTGGTGGATAACCGGCTCATGAGGATTTCTCTGCGCTCATGGATGTTCTTTTTTCTGAGATCGGGTCTGTTATTCATTTTCTGTCCTTGCCAGGCCTTTTCTGTATTCTGAGAGCTGTTCCCTAAAAGAGGGGGAATATCGCAGAGCAGAGGCCTGTAGTTCGGCTATAGTGCGGCAGGAGCTCAATAGCATGACATCAATGATCGTCTTTTCCAGTTGCTCAAAATAAGCAATGACGCCTTCTCTGCCTTCCTTTTTTACTACTTCTATAAATCCCATAGCCAGCCCGGCCATTTCCGCCCCCAGGGCTAGAGCCTTGGCTGCATCCATACCGCTGTGTATACCTCCTGAGGCCCAGATATGAGGCGTACCCTTCAGTGCGGCCAGGAGCAGGGCAGTGGGATGTCCCCAGCTATCAAATTCCCGGGATCTCTGTAATTCCTGGTCATGGTTCCTATAGGCCTCTACACTGATCCAGTTGGTCCCCCCGGCTCCGGCCAGGTCCACCGCATAGGCGCCATGTTCCAGTAAGTCTGTCACTTCGCGGGGGTGAAATCCAAATCCTGTCTCTTTGATAATGACGGGCAGAGGGGATGAATCGATGAAACGGTATAGGGCCTGGGTGATTCCTTTAAAATTCCGGTCCCCTTCAGGCTGGAATAATTCCTGGCCCGGGTTACAGTGTATGACCTGGGCACTCACTCCCAGTCTTTTGTTCATCTCGATGATTTCATTATGGTCCATATCCCGTATCTGCACGGCGCCTAGATTGGAGAGGAGGGGTACAGTGGGGGCAAATTTTCGGAATTCAAAATGAGGCAGGGTATCCGGTTTCTTCCACAAGATACGGTTGGAACCCATACCTACCGGGATTCTTAAAGCCTCAGCGGCTGCGGCCAGCTCCTTATTGAGCTGGTAGCCTTCCTCACTGCCTCCGGTCATGCAGGAAATAAAGAGGGGAGCCCTGGCATCAAAATCCAATACCCGGGTGGACAGAGAGATTTCCTCACGATTTATCTCAGGCAGGGCATGGTGATAAAAATGGATCTCTTCGAAGAGGGCATCACTGGTCTTTACTCTGTATTTTTCGTGATCCAGGCATATTTCCAGGTGTTCCGACTTTCTGCGGGAGAATTCATCTGATGTTGTATTCACGGTATCCGTCCTCCCTTATTTTCTCCAGGTAAAAGCGTCCCGCCGGAATGTTATCCACATTTTCCTTTTGTGAAAACAGGGGCCCGGGTTTGCCATTATCCAGCCAGTGCTGATAGACGGGAAACTCGACATCCCTGATATGACTAAAGGCCTGATCCAGGTCCCAGTTATTAATCACATCAGGGGCACCGGCAGCTATCTTTCCCGTGATAAGGGCCATGGTACTCCCCGATCCATAACTGGCCAGCAATATTTTTTTGCCCACAATATCCTGTCCCAGGGTCTGGTGTCTTTCCCTGAGGCTAAAGGCCAGGCTCAGAAAAAGACTGCCGGTATAGATGTTTCCAATGGTACGGGCTGGTTCGATAGAACTAAAGAATCCTTTATCCTGTAAATAAGCACGGGTCTGTTCTTCATTATAATCCAGATACTTCTCGAACAGCTTTTGCAGGGCATTGTAGGGCATCTGAGAATAGGGAACATGAAGACTGAAAATATCTATGCTTTTGAGCTCTTCGACCGGGTCCAGTCCGGCCCGGTGGCAATGGTCAGAAAATGCCCCGATCAGGTTTTCATTATAGCACAGGGAGGAATAACGTCCCTTGACCATGGCTGTGACTGAATAGAGAGGGCGGAAAAAGTCATCTACATCTTTGGAATAGACTCCCAGGGAGGGCAGATCCAGCTCAATGAGGCGGGGGTCCTGCTCTACCAGCAGGGCAGTAGCACCCGCTCCCTGGGTGATCTCGGCTGTAGAGGGAGCTTCATAACGGCTGATGTCCGAACTCAGGGCTACTCCCTTATCTCCGGGCTGGCCTGCACTACTTAAGAGTCCACATATTGATAAGAGTCCCAGAGTAGCTCCGGCACAGGCATGCTGCAGCTGAAAGGTACTGAGGAAAGGGGATAAGGGGGTCATGGCCTTATCCATCATACCCAATACATAGCTCGATGCCGGCTTAGAGAAATCTATAGATGTCTCTGTCCCTATGGTCAGATAGCGGACCTGTTTACGTTCTTCAGGACTTCGATTTTTTAATAGGCTATGACAGGCCTGGGCCGCCATAGTAGTGGTATCTTCCCAGGGGGAGGGAAAACGGAAAGACTCCTGCCCGGTGATCTGTATGGCACGGGAGAGACGCCTCTGCCACTTTTCATCCTCCCGGGTCCTTTGTTCCAGGATTGTCTGCAGAGGCATGATCTGATCAGGGATAAAGATGCTGATGTCACTTATGCCGATTTTTGTGTCTGTCATGGTTCCGACCTCTTTAGTAGATTACACAAATCATACCAAATCACTCATATTAGACTAATATAACAAAGATATTTAAAAAAGAAAAGTTTTAGGTTTTTTTAAAATTTTCTCAGGAGGAGTAGATAGAATATGACAAATCAATAATTTGGTGATAGACTATTAAAAGTAAATCATCCCAAAGGATGGAAGATGAAAAGAATGGTGTTGCTCCTTATAGGCCTTATATTCTCTTTTGTGTGGTGCCGGGCGGCAGACTGGCCGGTCTACAAAGGAAATATCTATTTTACAGCAAATAATGACGAGATGCTGGTGCGTACCAATCTCTTACAGTGGACCTTCAGTGCCGCTCAAACTATATATAATCCCATTATTTCAGAAGGAAGAGTCTATTTTGCAGATCTCAGCAAGACTGTCTACTGTCTGGACCAGGCTACGGGAGGTCTGCTCTGGACTTTTGACCTGGTTGAGACTTCCAGAAAATTCGGACGGCCTTCGGCTGTAGCCGGAAAGATCAAGTATCCGGTCATCAAGGAGTCCTATCTCTACCTGTCTGATGCCACAGCCCTGTACTGCCTGGATAAATATACTGGAATCGTCCTGTGGGCCCGGGCCGGGCTTAACGACACCAGCCAGGTCAGTGGATTAAATGACAGCATATATGCCGACCCTATTCTGGCTGATTTCAGGGTCATCTATGGTACCAGAAAATACTTTATGGCCCGAAATTATACCAATGGCCATGTACTATGGTATAACCCGGCCATCACGAGCTTCGGTGGCTTTCCTTCATTCTATAACAATAGTATTTTTACCCAGTCCAAAGACCTGTCCCGGGGACGATTCATAGTCTATTGCCTGAATGCAGGTGACGGTACGGTCCGCTGGGAAAAAGATATAGATAATTCTTTCCAGATATTTAATCCAGTCATTTACCGGGATAGGGTCTATATAGCTTCCGGAAAAAAACTATACTGTCTGGGTCTGCACACGGGTGATATATTATGGACCAGGGAGTATGATGAGCTGATCACATCCGGGCCGGGATTCACAGACCGGCATATACTATTTAGCCTGGGCAATAATCAGGTAGTGGTGACCGATCCGGACAATGGAAAGATAAATTATTCATTTCCGAGTGGTGAGGCCAGCTCGCCCTCTTTTGTGATTATCAGAGATCAGATCTATCTGGCCTCCCTTTCACCGACAGGACAGGGTATCAATACTACTATCCTCAAAGCATATAGTTTTGATCAGAAGGGAAAAACTCTGTGGACATTCAGGACTACTGAGCCCGGGGGCCCCTCTCAGCCGGTAGCAGATAAGGGGGTGATCTATCTCCCCGCGGGTAAGACTCTCTATGCCATCGGTAAACCAGGCCAGGTCACTATACAGGTCGATCCCAGCTTGGTAGTGATCCAGCCTACAAATACTACGGTGATACAGCTGGATGACATGAAAAAAGGGGACAGTGTTATTGTAAACAATATTTATTTTGAACTCAATAAATCCTATCTCCATACGGAATCTCTGGAAGTACTGGACCAGATCGTGGCACAGCTAAAGAAACATCCCCGTATCAGTATGGAGATCCGGGGGCACACCGACTCCAGCGGGGATCATGATTACAACCAGATCCTGTCTGAAAAACGGGCTGAGACCGTAAGAGATTACCTCATTAAAAACGGGATCTCTCCTCACAGGCTCAGTACAGCCGGTTTTGGGCAGGACAGGCCCATAGCTTCTAATGATACGGAACAGGGACGTGCCTTAAACCGTCGTACGGAGTTTTATATACTGGAAAAATAAGGATCGAGCATCCATGCCCTGTACTTATTAATCCTTTAATTTTAGAAAGTAATGGAATTTCAGTTTCATTTTCAGTACAGGCTGATCCAGACTAAAGGCACATTCATCAAAGCTGGGTGCTCTCATGGCATGGAAGGCATTTTGAGAAAATGCCACTCCTTCACGGGGGATTCCCAGGCCGTTTTTTTCTACATTTAAGGAGCTGTTTTCGTCATGTAAGACAGCGATGGCATAAGTCCCGTAGGGCAGGTCCTTGATGGTGATCTGGGTCTTATTAGTGGCCAGGACCAGTATTGCATAGCGATAGGCTTTTTTATTACTGTCGGGAAAGTCTTTTTTCTCGTTAAAGATGTTAAGCAATATCTGGCCATTAAGAGTCCGCATCCCTGTAAACTGAATCTGGAGATCCCCCATCGATTCTTCTCCATAGGCCTCAGACCCCAGTAACAATACCACCAGTAGTATCAGAATATTTCTACTTTTCATCGTATCTCCTGCTTGCCCATAAAAATCCGTAACAAATGCTTTTATTTTTATCACTGGAAGAGTGATGTACCGTGTGCGCCTTTATCAGCCTCTTCAGATATCTGGACCGGGTAGGGCGTTTGATGAGCTTTAATCGCCTGTGGAACATGAGGTCATGAAAGGCAAAATAGCACATCCCATAGGCTGAAATACCCAGGCCTAAGCTAAATAAATAATAGCGCTGGGTTTGCAGGCCGAAGATGATACAAAATATAGCCAGGGACATAAAAAACACTGTAAACCAGTCGTTTTTTTCCAGCCATCCTTCATGCGCCCTGTGGTGATCTTCATGCAGGACCCATAGTAAGCCATGCATGACATATTTATGGGTAAACCAGGCGACTGCCTCCATACCCACTAATCCAAGCAGGAACACTAGTATGTGAAATACTATTTTCATAGTACACTCCTTTTATGTATTATACTGATATTCCATTGTGAAAATCAAATATTTTAAAATATAGTGAAAAATTGCCATTACCTGAAAATTTTATTATTATAATCTAACTTTATTTAGAAAGGTGAATCAATGGGGAAAA
>CAZIAD010000068.1:0-13668 GCA_964537555.1 uncultured Brevinematales bacterium | reverse complement strand
AATCTCCTGAAAGATACTGCTCATCAATACGTGTAACCCTAATAGGATCAGAGAAACACATATTAAAAATAATATCTCTGCCATACCGTCCTTATCTGTCTACAAAAGGAAGTAAAGCTATCACTCTGGCTTTTTTGATTTCTGCAGCCAGTCTTCTCTGATACTTTGCAGCAGTACCAGTGATCCTGCGAGGAACTATCTTACCGGAGGGCATGACATATTTTCTCAGAAGATCAATATTCTTATAATTGATCATCTTAGGGTCAATCTGGCCGGTAGAAAACTTACACACTTTCTTAGTGTAAAAGAATTTTCTTCCGCCACGGCCACCGCCGCCACCCCCATTTCTGTCTCTGTTCTGGGGTCTGCGGTCTCCACCCATAGGCCTGCGATCTCCGCCCATAGGCCTGCGCTCACTCTGCTCATCATCTTCAGAATCACTATCTGAATCAATGATATCTGCATCGTTATCGAAGTCTTCTGAGTCATCACTTACATAGGCTTTCTTTACGGCCTTTTCTTCAATTTCTTCTTCCAAACTTTCTTCTGACTTGGTTATATCTTCTGACATAATCTTTCTCCTTGATAAATTGCACCCTTATTAAAAAGGTACGTCATCCTGATTCATTTTGTCATAATCCATAGGTGTGGGATCAAAACCAGTATTATCATAAAAATCATCATTAAATCCAGATGCATCAGGCTGTGGATTTCCCTGCTGCTGGGGCCTGGCAGGGGCTGGTCCGCCACTTCCTGATCCCTGAGGACTTAAAAACTGTACTCGTTCTGCCACAACTTCGATGGTAGAACGATTTGAACCATCCTGGGCCTGCCAGCGTCTTTGCTCCAGCCTTCCATCCACGCAGACCTGTTTTCCTTTGGATAGAAACTGTGAACAATTTTCGCCCATTTTACCCCATACGATGATATTGAAGAAGGATACGGTATCCTGTCCATCACGAGGCCTGCCGCCCACCGCCAGTCCAAACTTGGCGATTGCGGTTCCACTGGGTGTATACCGAAGATCTACATCCCCGGCCAGTCGTCCCACTAATGTGCAACGATTGATATCCCAGCTCATGCTAGTCCTCCCGGTTGACTAAATGCCGGATCACATCCTGATCATACTTGATAGCGGCTTCAAATACAGGAATGGCAGTGGCATCACCTTCAACATTGGCAAAGTAATAATATGCTTTGTGGTAAGATTCCCGGGCTTTGATGATCTCATAAGCCAGGCTCTTTACACCCATATTATCCTCTTTGACCAGTTCCAGTTCAGCCTTCTTGAAATATCCTTTGATGCGTTTGACTGTCTCTTCGATAGTCTCCCCTTCTCTTATGAGAAAGGCAATTTCATACTTTCTTGACATGGTACCTCCTTATGGTCGTGTCGTCCGTATGTACGGAAAGGATAGAATATTTTAAAGAAGGCGGCCATAATAGTCAAATAACTGGAACTAATAAATTTAAAAGACCCTCCCCCAGCCTGAAAAAGGGGAATTTAGTGCCCATTAATATAATGTAAATAAACCATAGGTACAAAAAAAAGCTGCCCCGCAATTGAGGCAGCCATTCAATTATTAGATTCCATAATATTTAAAAATCAAGGTCATCCTTATACTCAGTGATCAGAGGGCCCATGGTATTGGCTTTATTGAGGAATTGAACATTGGGCTTTTGGGTCCAGCCTATCACATGGTTGGTACGGGCCAGAAGGACCCAGTCAGGGTCAGCCTTGGCTTTGTCGATGTAAAAAGTGATCTGGGCATTTTCCGGCGCAGGGATCAGGGTACATTCTTCTGTCTTGGCAAAGCTGCTCAGGTAATCTCCGCTCAAAGGGCCCGGTATGTAACGCAAATAGGTCTTGTCATTTTTCTTCAGTACCGCATTTTTTCCTTTTCTTAATTCATCGATCTGCTCATTTAAAGTATCAATATCATCGAAACCAAAATAAGTAGTAGCGATTGCCAGGAAGTAAGGATCATTATAATCCAGTCCTTCTATAAGCAGGTCCTTTTTTCCCTTTTCCATGAGCAGTATGGCAGTCTTGGGTGTATAGTAATCATTTTCATAGGCTTTCTCAAACTGCTTGTAGTCTTTAAAGAAGTCTTTTCTTTCGTAATCTGTATCCACATAAGTGATCTCAGCATCAAACTCAGACTCACCGCTCACTCCGGTATATACGAAATAGGCATTGACCTTGAGCTTGTCAGCCAGCTCATTGAACTTCTGAGCATCTACCTTGCGCAGGCTGGAATAATGCTTATCCAGAGAACCCTCTTCTTTATGCTCATCCAGGGTCTTTTCATCATAATAATGTTTGTAAAGCAGCATTCTGTGAGCATCTATGCGAGGCCTGACATAGCGGGTGAATCCACCCTGAAAGACCCAGCCTACATCACCGTTATCCAGTTTTACCTGAATAAAAGGATTGGTATATTTTTTACCTCTGAGTTCATAGGTAAACTCTTTTGAAGTCTTCTTGCCCAGATACTGCACCTTATCCCCGGCTTTTAAACGGGCAAATTCCTGCTTTTTGGGATCCGGGATCTTTCTTACATTAAAATCATTGAATTTGCATTCCAGAATAATAGGCTTTTTACTCATCTTTACCTGAGCAAAAGCAAAGCCACTCCCAATCAGGGCCATAAGCAGAATAAATACATATTTCTTTGACATCTATACACACCTCCATAATCGTTATACTCCATCTTAACATAAATCATGATGAATTTCAAAATATGACAATCAATTATCGACAATAAACAAAGTTATCAGTTTAGTATAATCATCTAAGTCATATCACTGAAAATTGGAAAGTATAAACCGCATGCTGGCAAAACCGCCATTATATTTGATCGTAGGAAAATAGAATTTGTTATTTTCCTCCTGGATGTCCAAAATATGATTTGTGTCCAGGTTTACCCATCTCACTACCGAACCATTGGCTATTTTCTGAATGGGAGGATTAATAGAAGTATTGTCAAAATTGATAGTATTTGTAATGAAGCCAAGATCCTGATACTCCTGATTGGTTATCTCTACAATCCCATTTAAATTCGCCGGACTGACTGAATAATTAATTATGAAACTGTATTCATTAGAAACCGGTGCGCAGGCAGCACTGATCAGTCCTACAGTCAGAACCCATATTATTTTTTTCATAATTCCCCCTCAAAGAAACCCCAGGTACAAGTCCCGACAGAGCTATTTGACTAATTGTAGATGATTTGTTTAAATTATGCAAAAGAGTGAGATTCTATACTTTTAAATAGAAAACAAAAGCTAAAAAACTTTATAAAAACAGCCCTTCATGATAAGCTATAGCTCATTTCTTTAAGCGGAACAGGAGTAACTAAAAATGAATATTTTCAAACGTCTTTTCTATCTTATCTTTGGAACCAAGCAAAAACGCGATCTTAAAAAAATGAGACCCCTGGTGGACAAGATACTGGTTTTTGAGCAGGCCATCTCATCCATGAACAATGATGAGCTGCATGATCAGACCAAGAAATTCAAAGAACGTCTGTCCAAAGGGGAAAGCCTGGATGATATTCTGCCCGAGGCATTTGCCACAGTCAGAGAAGCATCAGTGAGAGTGCTGGGCATGCGTCACTTTGATGTTCAGATGATGGGTGGTATTGCCATGCATAATAACACCATCGCTGAAATGAAGACCGGGGAAGGAAAGACCCTGGTAGCTACCCTGCCCCTTTACCTGAATGGTCTGACCGGTAAAGGTGTCCATCTGATCACCGTAAATGACTACCTGGCAAAGCGTGATGCCAGCTGGATGGCTCCCATTTATATGTTCCTGGATCTGTCAGTGGGCATCATTGCCCATGAAAAAAGTTACCGCGTAGAATGGGATGATATCTCGCAGTACACAGTCCGTACTGTAGAGTGCAGCCGAAAAGAAGCCTATGCCCAGGATATAACCTACGGTACCAATAATGAATACGGCTTTGATTACCTGCGTGACAATATGGTGTTCAATCTGGATCAGAAGGTCCAGAGGGGATTCTATTTTGCTATTGTGGATGAAGTGGATTCTATCCTCATCGATGAGGCCCGGACCCCACTTATCATCTCCGGCCCCTCAGAGACCAATACCGATATTTATTATAAAGTAGATAAAGTGATCCCCCGCATGGAAAAAGCGGAACTGGATGAAAAAGGGGAACTCATTGAGGGAACCGGGGATTTTGCTATCTTTGAAAAAGAAAAAAATGCGGTTATCACTGAACAGGGTGTAAATAAAGTAGAAAAACTGCTGGGTGTAAAAGACCTGTTTGCCCCTCAAAATGCTCAGCTCTATCATAATGTGACCCAGGCCCTGCGGGCTCATCATCTTTATGAAAATAATGTAGCTTATGTCGTGGAAGGCGGCGAAGTAGTGATCGTAGATGAATTTACAGGCAGAAAGATGCCGGGCCGCCGATGGAGTGACGGCCTGCACCAGGCTATCGAGGCTAAAGAACGCCTCACCATTAAGCAGGAATTCCAGACTCTGGCTACTATCACTTTTCAGAACTTTTTTAAGATGTTTGAAAAGCTGGCAGGTATGACCGGTACTGCTGAGACAGAAGCTACTGAGTTCTACTCATTTTATAAACTGGACGTAGCCTCCATCCCCACCAATAAACCCATCACCCGTGATGATAAGCCAGACAAGATATTCATCAATGAAAAGGCGAAGTACAATGCCATCGCCCGCGATGTCAAAGAGCTGCAGAAAAAGGGCCAGCCGGTACTGCTGGGTACTATCTCGGTAGAAAAGTCAGAAGTATTATCCGCACTGCTGAAACGACAGGGTGTCAAACATAATGTCCTTAACGCTAAATTCCATGAAAAAGAAGCAGACATCGTATCCAGAGCGGGAAACCCCGGTGCAGTGACTATTGCTACCAACATGGCGGGTCGTGGTACGGACATCAAACTGGGTGAAGGTGTGATCGAAGCAGGCGGCCTGTACGTCATCGGTAGTGAACGTCATGAAGCCCGCCGTATTGATAACCAGTTAAGAGGACGTTCAGGACGTCAGGGTGACCCTGGTGCTTCTCAGTTCTACGTATCGCTGCAGGATGACCTGATGCGCCTGTTCGGAATGGATAACCGTATCGGTATGATGTCAGCTATGGGATTTTCCGAAGACGAAGAAATACAGTCTAAAATGATCTCCAATGCTATAGAGCGGGCTCAGAAGCGTGTAGAGACCCGCAACTTTGAGATACGTAAAAATCTGCTGGAATACGACAACATCATGAATGAGCAGCGTACCTATATTTACAAAATGAGAGACCGTATCCTGGATGCAAAAAACAACCTGACTTTAATAGATGATCTTATAAAAGAATCCATTGAGTTTTATTTACACAATACTTTTGCCCGCCCTGAAAAACCTGATTTTTGGGAAAAAGAAGAAGTATCTCGCTGGCTCAAGATCAATTTCAATTCTGATGCGGAACTGGACTTTACTCACATGGACTACCAGACAGCCTTTGATATGCTGGCCAAAGAAGTAAAGAAACATGTCTGGGACCATTTCAAGAATGTACCTGATGAAGTCAAAGCGGAAGGTTTAAAATATGTGGTCCTCAATGTTCTGGATCAAAAATGGAAGGAGCATCTCAGAAATATCGACAGCCTACAGGAAGGGATAGGCCTCCAGGGTTACGCTCAGAAAAACCCTCTGGTAGAATACCAGCTGGCCTCATCGGATATGTTCGGTGCTATGAAGGATAACTTTAAGCTGGAATCACTTTCCACCCTGTCCAGATTACAGATCCAGGCTAATTTTGTGCCCCGTGAAGAAGAATTTGAATCTACACCCAGCCATGTTCAGACCATCCATGATTCTGCCGGGCATTTTGAGTCTGTGGCAGCCGGACCTGGAGCACCACCTAAGGGCCCTCATAAGCCTCAGCCCGCTCACCGGCAAAGTAAACCCGGCCGCAATGAGCCCTGCTGGTGCGGTAGTGGTAAAAAGTATAAAAGCTGTCATATGCATGATGATGAAGAAAAAGAGAGAGCATCCTACGCTCAATAAATAGATTTTTTTTATAGTATTTATTAAAATGCTATAAGCTTAGATTTCGAGGGGAAAATATGGATTACAAATCAGCCGGCGTGAACATAGATAAAGCCGATAAACTGATCGATCGTGTCAAGGCAGCAGCCCGACTCACCTACACACCTGGAGTCCTTTCCGGTGTGGGTGGTTTTGGCTCATTATTTGAGATCGGAAAATATAAAAACCCGGTACTGGTATCCGGTACCGATGGTGTGGGTACCAAGATCATGATCGCCCGGGAAACCGGAAAACTGTCTGTACTGGGCTTCGACCTGGTAGCTATGTGTGTGGATGATATTATCTGTTCAGGAGCCAAACCCCTGTTTTTCATCGACTATCTGGCCATGGGTGAACTGGAAGAGAATTCCTATATGACACTGGTAGAAAGCATTGCTGCGGCCTGCAGGTTCAGTCGCTGCGCCCTCATAGGCGGTGAGACTGCTGAGCTGCCTGGTATGTACCCTAAGGGAGAATTTGACCTGGCCGGCTTTGCAGTGGGAGTGGTAGAAAAAGAAGATATATTGACACCGGCTATGATCAAAGAAGGGGATAAGGTGATTGGCCTGGCCTCCTCCGGATTCCATTCCAATGGATACTCTTTGGTCAGAAAGGTGCTCACTGATAAAAAACTGGACCTTACTGCTAATTATGGATTTGGCCATCTCAAAGATCTCCTGCTGGCCCCCACTGAGATATATGCCCCGGTTTTAAATCATGCATTATCCTTATTTAAAAAGAATATTCATGGTATTGCTCATATTACCGGAGGTGGAATACCAGGTAATCTGAACCGGGTGCTCCCTGAAAACATGGATGCTATCGTGGATAAGAGCAGCTGGCATATTCCCGATCTGATCAATTTTATAGTAGAACAGGGCGGAATCTCTGAAGAAGAAAAGTATAAAGTGTTCAATATGGGAATCGGTATGACAGTAGTAGTAGATGGCGCCAAGGCAGATGAGATCCTGGATTTCTTCTGTAAAGAAAGCTATAAAGCATTCCTCATAGGTGAGATTAGTAGCGGAAAAGGTGAAGTCCAACTGCGCTGACCCTGATATTTGAAAATATAATAAGCTGCCTTGACTGAGAGGCAGCTTTTTTTTAGTACTTGCATCATAATTATTATTATGCTATTCTTCTCTGAAAGGAGTCCCCAGTGAGATATATTTTTATTTTCCTCTTGCTCATGATAATAGCTCAGTCCGGATACAGCCTGAGCTACCAGGCCGGACAGGACCCTAAAGCCTATGTCACTCACCTCCGCATACAATATAATGCTCACTATGAGCTGATCGAAGCAGAAGGAAAAATATCCTCTTTTTTACCGATTTATTCAGCAAGACGCTGGCAATGGGGCCTCCTTGCTTCTATCACTATCTTTATACATCCTGCTACCGATCTGTTCGGTACATATCCGGTAGACAATCTACTGGGTTTTATAGGCTTTTATGCCAATGTCACCAATGTATTCAAGGTAAAACACCTGGATATGACTTTCTACCCTATGATACACGAGTCTACACACCTGGTGGATGGATATGATCGAGGAGACATCAATACCGATAAAGTATTTGATTCCAATGAATATCTGGGAGTGGATTTTACTTATCAGTTGAATCCAGCCTTGAGGCTTTATTCCGGATTTATCTTTTATCTTTATTTTCCACCGTCTGCCTATGATGTATCTGTACGCCCCCTGTCATTCAGGCTGCATATAGGAGAAGAATGGACACCCCCAATTAACCAAAAGATCAATTATTATTTAGGAACCGACCTGGCTCTTTTTTATGAGAAGGAATTTCATCCGGCTCTCAATCTGGCCAGCGGTCTGGACCTGGCAAACAGCCGTATCCTGATACACTATGAATACCAGAGGGGACTGGGCCAGGATTTCAGGGAAGACCAGCACAGGCTGGGTATTGAGCTCCAGGTCAAGTCCTTATTATTGCAGTAATAATCAAAATGTTTTTCACCCTCACCTGAAGTGACTTTTTTGGCGGCTCATTTTATAATAGTATCGATTCAGGGGAGTACTATGAAAAAGATTGCAGCTATATTTTTATTCTGCCTAAGCAGTGCAGTATTATTCAGTTCTGAGCTCAGGTTTCAACTGAAAAATTCTGCCTATATATACAATGGTGAAAACGGGTCCTACTGGGAACAGACCAGGACTACTATCACTTATCTGGAAGATGTACTGGAACCCAGTCTGATTCTGGACATGGGTAATGCGGTGTTTGAAGCAGGAGCCGGGCTTTTATTCCCCTTTAACCAGGAACAAAAACTTATGTCATGGTATCCGGTATTACGCACTACCCTGTATTTTGGAGACTGGAAACTGGTGCTGGGCAGCCTGGAAGGTGATCATGATCTGCCCACCCCGATCCTGAACCCATTGATCAGTTTGACACCTCAGATCCGGATCATCAGTACCAACAGAGTCCCTCTCCCCTATGAGAACTTCCCTCTGGGCCTGTTCTCCCATGGCCGCTATGAATACGGCTTATCCCTGCAGTGGGAGTCCTTATGGGGAGGAGAATTATATGTGAACTGGCAGCTCCCGGACTCGACCAATCACCGGGAAAGATTTGATATGGGGCTGATCCAGAAAGGGATAAGGGGCCGTTTTCCCTGGTACACAGCCCTGCACTACTGGCATAACGGCGGCCATGAAAATCCTCATCCCATTTCCATTACCGAGAATTACAACATCGCCCTGGGTATACAAAACAGATCCTTTTCGGTCTTCTACCTGGCCAGTTACTGGCTCCCTGACCGTGAGGCAAACCCTCAGCTCAATCAATTCGGACAGGCTATTTATGGCCGCTTCACCCATCCTATAGGTAAAGGCCGCTGGTTTCTGGAAGAAGAAGTATTTTTAAGTTCAGAGCTTTTGTTTGATAATCAACGCTATATTGCTATAGAGGCTGATCCTTTTTATCAGATGCCTCTTTATCTGGGGGTCAATATTCATTTCCCCTGGAAAATAAACTCAGAATTTACTCTGGACCTGGCCTTTAAAAACGGAGTGTTCTGGCCCGGTCACAATATACCCTGGAATGGACTCATGATCAGATATGACCAGATGATCAGGGTGGACCTAAAAACCAGTTTTGGTATTATTAAAAAAAATCAGAAGTCTTCAGATCAGGATTATTCGGCATTTAATACAAAGGAGATAAAATGAAAAAAAGATTTAGTGTAGCTTTGCTGCTCTTGATTCCTATGGTACTGTTTTCTCAGGATCTGTCTTATAAGCCTGACTTCAACAGTCAAAAAGATGCCCGCCCGGATGCCATTGATACTATACATGACACTTACACAGAGCTGGATAAATTCTCTCTGCATAGCCAGGGGCTTCTCAGTTATGGTGCCCACACCAATACTTTTCATATCCGGTACGCTTTTCTCAGAGCTAATCTGGACCTATCCCGTATACAATTATTTATTACTTTGAATGCCTATCGCGACACCCACAATCCGGATACTAATTATTCCTTTATACTAAACAATATTAACCTCTATGATTATGGGGTTAATTATCGTTTTACTCCCTGGTTTAACATGAGTATGAGTGGTGCAGCGGTACTAAGAAAGAACAGCCAGTCTCTGCTGCTCATGCCTCATTATTATCATCCCGGTAATCCTGGCGAATTTGACTCTTCTCCGGCTTATATGCCCCGCTTTTTAAATGCAGCCGGCATAAGACTTAACTTTCAATATAAAAACTGGGCTTTTTCCTACTCCCAGGGTGACTGGAGGCATTCTATTCCTATGGCATTTATGCTAAAGTATAATCACCAGAATTTCAGTATCAGAGCTCTGGCTCAACTGGAGAACACAGACCCCTTGGTCTATTCTATCAATAATTACAAAGGGGATTATCAGATCAGTGCCAGCCTCTTGTTTAATCTGGATAGTATACTCTCCCGTTCTATCATAGAATATACTTTTTCCGATATTATGGCCAAACACTGGCTGAGGGTGGAACAGTCTGCAGAATGGAATGACTGGAAGCTGGCCCTGAGATTTATATGGAGATACGACCTGCGCTTATTATTTGAATCTTCATTAAGTTATAACTTTGTGGACTCAGTTGACCTGGGGATACAGGCAGCCAGTGACGGCCGGGTTTATATTATCAGTAAAGTCGATTTTTGATGGTAAAAAACTAGACCCATCTTCCCTGGGAGATGAGCTCTGCCATAAATAATGATAAACGGGACTCTGGAAGGACATAAGTGTCCACTTCCAGGGTCTCTTTTTTTACTGTCTCAACATTTACTGTGACGCGTTCAAACAGAGAATCTTCGGGTGATCCTTCTACATAGCCCGTAAAATTATCGATATCATCCAGCTTATCCGCAGAGACTTCATAGACCTCGCCATAAACCCCACGGGAGTTGGAAGGACAGGGTACTATGGCTGCCATTTCCACGCCCAGGTCATAGAGGCAATAGTCCTTGAGAGTGGCTGCCGTAATAAACTTACACCCCTTAATGACTTCATGTGATGTGGCTTTTTTCATAAGTGAACCGTATACAAAGAGTCTGGTCATCTGAACTGTGATTCTTTTTTGCGACGGGCAATGTCCTGATTGCGTTTGATGACATTGATAGCTGCCTGTATGCTGAATATGTTCTTACAGGCTATCTTTCCATCGACTATCATCATGTTTTTGTCATCATCAAAGAGGTGTTTAATGGCCAGTTTGCCCTCCGGAGAATTCAGGCCTACAAACTTTATCAGTTCATCAGGGCCAAAATCAAAGGTATGAGAGGTACCATCTTTGATGGGCACACGGGATTTCTGGAGCTGGGTAAACATGGCATCATAGATCTTGCCCACAGGGTCATTGATTAAAATATTAGATAACTGTTTATATATAAGCCATATACGTTCAGACAGGAGTTCGATAATACGGCGGGCTATTTCAGGATGGGCTTTTACCATAGGTTCAAAATTGGCTTTGGTCACACCCATGAGCTTGGTCTTACCATAGGCAATGGCGGTGGCCGAGCGGGGTTTGTTTTCCAGGATGGCCATCTCTCCGAAAATATCACCGGCCTTTAAAACAGCCAGCAGTACTTCATTATCATCTACCAGTTTGGTGATCTTGACCTTACCTTCCTGTATAATGTAGAGCTCAGCACCCGGCTCATGTTCCAGGAAGATGATCTGGTTATCCTCATACAGGTAGAAAAAGTTATCCTTCTTGGGGGTAAGATCTTCTTTTTTAGGATTGATCTTGATCAGCTTTTGTTTGGCCTGGGGTATAAAGCCTCCATCCGGGCAAAACTTGATATAATGCAAATAGGCATGGGCGGCCTGTATGTATTGCTTTTGGCTAAAATAGTATTCCCCGACCCGGAACAGGTTACAGGGATTCTCTTCCACCGAAGATTTAAAAGTAAGCTTAGTCAGTATAGAGTCATAATGCCGTAACTGCTGAGAAAAATAACGGATGATCTTCATAGCGATAGGAGCCATTTTCTGAATGAGCTCTTCGAACTGATCGCCCTTGACCTGGATCAGGGAGACTTCAGAATCAGTACTGACCGAGCCAATACGGGGCCGTCGGGACATACAGGACAATACTCCAAAAAAATCTCCAGGCCCCAGATGGGTACCCTCTTCATTGGTGAGCTGTCCGGCTGATCGGGTCTCAGTAACATTTCCCTGCCTGATAATATAGAAAAAATTGGAATCTTCCTGGTCTTCGATGTAGATATAAGCGTCATTTTTAAAGTTTACTACGTTAAATTTACTTTCAGCCATCCCCACTCCGGTTATAGCTTTTCTTTATAGCAGATAAAGGGTACCTGTGGTAAAGAATTGCACGTTCTTTTATTAGGCATATAAAGGAAAACGCCTACATAGATTTTCGACCTTTTCCCTTGTATTGTTTAGTACTTTTTCATCTTCGATGTTACTTAAAATATCGGCTATGTAATTAGCGACTTCTTCGGCCTCAGCCTCTTTCATACCACGGGTGGTGATAGTAGGTGCACCGATCCGAATGCCTGATGTGACAAATGGACTGCGTTTTTCACCGGGCACGGTATTTTTATTGGTAGTAATATTAGCCATTTCCAGGGCATGTTCGGCATCTTTACCGCTGATATCCTGGGGAGTCAGGTCGAGCAGGAAGAGATGATTGTCAGTCCCCCCTGAAACGATCTTAAAGCCTCTATCCATCAACACGGAAGCCATTTTTTGGGCGTTTTTTACGATCTGCTGCTGGTATACCTTAAACTCAGGACTCAGTGCTTCCTTAAACGCTACTGCTTTGGCAGCAATGACATGCACCAGGGGGCCGCCCTGAATACCAGGAAATATAGTCTTGTCTATGGCCTTGGCATATTCTTCATTACAGATGATCATACCACCCCGGGGCCCGCGCAGGGTCTTATGGGTAGTAGTAGTGACAAACTGGGCATGAGGTACGGGACTGGGATGAATACCTGCGGCCACCAGGCCGGCAATATGTGCCATATCCACAAACAGATAAGCCCCTACAGAATCAGCTATCTCTCTAAAACGGGGGAAGTCAATGATCCGGGAATATGCAGATGCACCTGCCACGATCACTTTGGGCTTTATTTCTTCTGCCTGTTTGGCTAATTTATCATAATCGATTAAGCCGGATTCATCATCTACTCCATATTCATAGGAATGATAGACCTTTCCGGAAAAGTTCACTTTGGAACCATGAGTAAGGTGTCCTCCATTGGAAAGAGCCATGCCCAGGACTTTGTCGCCTGGCTCAATAATGGCCATGTAGACACCCATATTGGCCTGAGATCCGGAATGGGGCTGGACATTGACATGCTCCCCGCCGAATATCTGCCTGGCCCTGTCCCGGGCCAGAGATTCAGCCACATCGGCAAATTCACAACCGCCATAGTATCTTTTGGAAGGGTAGCCTTCGGCATACTTATTGGTAAATATAGATCCCTGGGCTTCCAGCACGGCCCGGGATACAGCATTTTCACTGGCAATGAGCTCCAGTGTCCCTTCTTCTCTTTTTTCTTCGTTTATGATAGCATTAAATAATTCAGGATCGAAGTTTTTCAGATTTTCTTTATTTCCCAGCATGATAATCCCTCCCCTTTAGTAAAATATGCTGATATATTTTACAGGAAGAATAGAAAAAAGTACAGTTTAATTTTAGGCAATGAATTCCCGTTCATTGGCCACAGGGGCACATCTCTTACGTCAAAAAAAGATGTATTAAGGACATTACACAAAACCCCGGAAATATATTTTATAATTTTTAAGTTGAAGCTATTCTAAGGTATTTAAGTTCTCAATACCTGCCAGCCGATAAACAATTACCATTATTTTGCAATAAACACTTGATTTATTTTGTAAATCAAAGTATATTTAAGTGATGGAAAATCCAAGGGGACGACTGGATTTCGACTAGGACAAACGAGGCATAGACTGCAAGCCGGGCTGAGTAACCCGTATAATGCTCAAAACCTTTAATTGCCGACGATTATTCGTACGCAATAGCTGCGTAAGCAGCTGCACCTTATACAGAGATGCGTCTCTAGTTTCTGTATCGGGTTAATAGCATAGAGACTGGG
>CAZIAD010000067.1:0-14892 GCA_964537555.1 uncultured Brevinematales bacterium | reverse complement strand
ATAAACTGGTCTCAAAAAGATGTTTCAGGTCGTTTTCCTTATCCTTTATTTCAATTATGCTGATATTTGGGATATTTTCCAATAAAATAGATTCACGATATAAAACTGAGATTCCATCATATATTGCTATGATTATTGCTTTTATAATCCAAATCATCGTTACTGCAAAAGTGTTTACTTAATCTGATAATCACAAAGTCCTTTAAGTCTTGTCTTTTTACAAAAACTCTGGCTCCAGGGGAAACCACTGAGCACTGTTTTCCATCAGTTCTTCACAGGTATCGATGTCCTCACTGATACGGATAAGCATGAGGGGATTCAGTCCCGGATCGGGATTTTGATGGGGGTTGGACTGTTGCCTCAGGATCTTCATGGTAGCCCCTACTACAAACTGCTCCGAGCTGTCCACCACATGTCCATACAGATTGCCATCTGAATGAAGGGTGAGGTGGTTCTGGTAGATCTCTCTGCGGGTGATATAGATGAAGCCCTTCATGAAGCCCCCTATACGCAGCTCCACGGTAACCCCGGGGTGACCGTCTCCGTCAGGGTCGGTGAGTCCGGGATCCTGGGGGTTCCGGGACAGAGGCTGCGCAGGGTCCCCGTCTATACCGAGCAGTGTAGGGGATGCCGGCCGGTAAATGATCCACTGGCCCCCCATATTTTTAAGCTCTACTTCCTGTACGCGGGGCTTGATGGCCCGGGTGGCTTTGTCCGAAAAGACTGCTTTAACACTTTTTTGATTTATTTTCTGTTCCGCATGGCAGAAGCTGTCCTTCTGATACAGCCTGCCATTCTCCACATAAAGGTCTGTAAATCCGTAAGTGATGACCATGGTGCGCATGGGAGTACGGGTATTGGTCTCTTCATAACTTACCACATCATAATGAGCATAATGTCCTGTTATGAGCTTAAGAGCTGCCTGCTTGTCCAAAGGGGGAGTCCATTGCGGGTCTGAGGCAGGAACAGTATAGAGGGGTGATTCTGGCCAGGACAATGGAGCCGCACAGGCACCCAGTCCAGCAGTAAATCCGGAGATTATTAATAAAGAAAAAAATGGCTTTAATTTCATAATTGATCCTTAAAATTGTCTTAATAAACTGTAATATATATACCCACGAAAATATAGTGAAAACCATCTTAAATGTCAAAAAAAGATGTATAATGAGGTCAGTGCAGGAATGTAACAGGACTGCTCTCTCTCTGAAGAATAATAGTAAATATAGCTTTAAGCTCTCAGTACTATGTCAGGCCCTGTATGACAACGCCAACAGAAGACATGAAGTATGGAGTAGAAGGGATCTCCATTCTAAAATCTGGTACTGGAATGCTCTCTCAGATACAGGAAAGCTGAGTACCAGTTTAAAGCCGGGAATAATCTATTTCTTGCATAAATAACTCAATCTACCTATTATATAAACGCTTATAGTCTTGAACAGTTTAATAAAAAAAGAGATGGTAAAGAGGGTGTATATGAGGTTAAATAAAACCAGTCTGGACGGGATCAGGGGTGTGCATCATGAGAGATAAAGCAGATTTTCAGACACGCAAAGCGTTAGTGCAGAAACGCTTTAATCAGCTCATGTCAGCGAGCCATGATAAAAAACTCAAGGACCATCTGGAGGAGATCCGTAAGCAGTCCGAAAATTCGGCTCAGATTGATGCCCTCCTGCCGGATTCCATCAGAATACTCCTGGTGGATGATCTTACCTATATTACTCAGACCGTGTCTCATATGCTGGAAAAGGAAAATTATCTGGTGCATGTAGCCAAGAATGGAGCAGAAGGGATAATGCTTTTTATCAATCATATTCCTGATATAGTGATCACGGATCTGCGCCTGCCTGATTTTAACGGAATAATCCTGGCTAAGCTGATACGTAAGCTGGATGAGCAGGTGCCTATCATATTTATTACGGCTAATGAAATGGATCCGGAGATCGGGCTGGAACATGATTTTGATATCAGGCAGTTCGATATGGAAGAGAGCAGGATGTCACTGTTATTAAAACCCATACAGAAGGAAGTAATCCTTAAGACGATCAAATATTATTTATAATAGAGGAAACTCTCAGTCTATGACCCCGTATTTTTTACCCACATTCTCCAGGACTGCCAGAGTCCTGTCCAGGTCATCCTGGCTATGATCAGCCATGAGGCTCATACGGATCCGGGAGGAGTTCCGGGGTACTGCCGGGTAAAATACGGAATTGATGAAGATCCCCTGTTCATGTATCTCCGCCGACATTTTTCGCAGTTTTATATCGTCACCGATCAGGATGGGGATGATGGCTGAATGCCCTTCTACTACCTTAAAGCCCAGGCCTCTCAGTTTTTCTGTCATGTAGTTTATGTTTTTCCACAGAGATCTACGGATGTCATCACCCGTTTCGATGAGCTCCAGGGCTTTGAGGGCACAGGCCGCCATCACGGGTGAGAGAGCCGTCGAGAAGAAGTAAGGCCGGGAATAGAATCTCAGATAATCGATCACTTCTTTGGTGGAACAGATAAATCCCCCGTTGACACCTATAGCCTTGCTGAAGGTTCCCATCACTATATCGATCTGACCCTCCAGGCCATGATGCTCCAGGCTGCCTCTGCCTGTCTTTCCTATCACTCCGGTGGCATGCGCTTCATCCACCATGAGCCTGGCACCATGCTCCCGGCAGACTGCCAGGATCTCAGGGAGACTGGCTATATCCCCGTCCATACTGTAGACCCCTTCCACTACTACCAGTTTCCCATTGACTTTGGGGCCATAGTGCTTCAGTATATGGGCCAGATCGGCAGCATCGTTATGATGAAAGGTACGGAATAATGCACCGGTAGAGAGGCAGCCATCCAGTATGCTGGCATGATCGAGGCGGTCTGCAGCAATAAAGTCCCCTTTGCGCACCAGGGCGGAAATAGTACCCAGGTTAGTGGCGAATCCGGTGGGAAAGACCAGAGCATCTTCACAGCTTTTAAAGGCGGCCAGTTTGAGTTCCAGCTCCCGGTGCAGGTCAGTATAGCCACACAATACGGGGGAACCATTGGAGCCCGCCCCATACTTTCTGAGAGCTTCCACTCCCGCCTCTATCATCTCGGGGCGCTGGGCCAGACTGAGATAGTTGTTGGAGGCCATCATGATCATTTCCCGGGTCTCATTGTGATAACGGTCGAAGACTTTCACCCGGGGCCCGCACTGGCCTGTATTCTGACGGAAATAGGTATAATAACCTTTATCAATATAATCTGATGAATATTCGGCAAACTTACGGGCTTTAGAGAAGAGATCGCTATCATTAAATTCAATAAAATCGACCAGAGAATATCTATCTGAATCCATTATGCTCTCCCGGTATGTATGGTCATCGGCTTCAATGATAGTACCAGCCGTAATATCCCTGAGATTCCAGAAAAAGGGTGAGTCTTTTTTCCGTGGCCTCGTCCATATTGATGATCTTCAGTCCGGATCTCCAGAACAGGCCGGTTTTATCGATCTCAGAACGGAGTACTGTGCATATTATCTCTGCGGCTTCACTTTCTCCGGGTATCGAAAATCTCAGGTAGATAATACTATCCCTCTGTAATAATATCCCCGTCTCCAGGTCAAAACTGCCCATGGAAATACTTTTCAGAGTGGCAGGGAGATAGGGGCTCTCATCAATGGGATCTCTAAGATACTCAGCAGTGATATCCAGGCTGATGCGGGGGTCCTTGCGGCTGAAGAATCCTTTCTTTTCCATTCATTTACCTGCTTGGATTTTTTATATTGTATATGAGGATACCGATATTGTAAAGGAAAAGTTCGGCCCTCTAACTTGACAGGGGTAGTGTACAGCACTATCATGTAAATACCTCAAAAAAGGAGTCATCTCTGAAAACCCGACTCTATAATAGTATATTAGAAGTAGAAGCATCTCTGTGGAACTCGTTACTGAGAAAGGATAATATCATCAGCACCTGGGAGCATCTGGCTGCCGTAGAGGCATCTGCCATCAACGACTGCGAGTATCAATATGCAGTATTCTCTCTCGATGATCAGGCAGTGGGATGTGCCTGTTATTATTATATCTCTTTTGACCTGGACATTTTTAATAAAGGGGCAGCTAAGAAAGTCATCGCATTTATCAGAAAACACTTTTTTCCCCGATTTATGCGGATGCGGGTCATAGAGTGCGGTACCCCCACAGCCCTGGGAAATACCATCAACTGGCTGGAGGGGACAGATCACAGGCAGATCCTGACCCAACTGGTACAAGCCATGAAAGATTTTGCCCGGAAAAAAAAGGTCAATATCCTGATATTCCGGGATTTTGTGGCACATGAACTGTCCACTTTTGGATATCTTAAAAAGCTGGCTTTTCGAAAAGTAGGCATATTACCCAATACGGCTATTGTCAATCAATGGAAAGATTTTAAAGAATATGAAATGGATTTGAAGCAGCATCACCGCTATATAGTGCGCAGGTATCTGCGTACCCTCAGGGAGCAAAACGTCACAGTCCGGGTACTTTCCGATTACGCTCATCTGGCTCCCGAGCTGAGGCGTCTGTGGCAGGGCTGCTATGATCATGCCACTGAATACCAGAGGGAGATCCTGACGGAGCAGTTCTTTGTTGAAATGAGCCGCAGGATGGGAAAAAGCAGCCGGGTGATTCTTTTTGAAAAAGACGGTGAAGCCATAGGCTATCTCATCGGAATCATGAATAAAGATCTGTTTCAGGGGCTGTTTGCGGGAATGGATTATCGTTATGTCAGAGACACCTTCCTGCTATTTAATATCTATCTGGCTACTATACGTCTGGGAATCGAACTGGGTGTAAAAGTGATAGAAAACGGCCTCACCAGTATTTCCGAAAAAATGAACTTTGGTTTCAAACCAGTGCCGATGCATGCCTATATGAGGCATCTCTCACCCCTGGTTAACCCCGTACTATCCGGAATATTTTCCCTGTTCTCAGAATCTACCCGCTTCGAGAACAAGTCGGTATTTAACAGACGTTTCTCAGATAGAATATACTGCGGTATTGAAGTGCACCTGATCAGCAGGGGAAAAGAGATCTCCGGTACACTGGAAGATCTTTCTGAGACCGGGGCTAAAGTGTCCAGTACCGAAAGCCTGAAGGGCAGGAAGCTACAGATCAGATTCCATACTCCCCTACTGGTAGAAGATTTCATGATCAGGGCCAGAATCCGATGGAATGTGAAGCATGGAGAGGAATATAATGCAGGAGTGGAGTTTCTTGATCCGGAATCCTCAAAGATACAGGACCTCCTGGATCACCTCATAAAAAATGACCCGGAACAGGAGGAAGCATGAACTTAACAGTGACCAATCTGACTAAAGCTGAGCTTTCCTGCAGAGTGATCCGCTCCCTCATATTTTATCTGAAAGACCGTTATGATCAAAAGACCCTGGAAAAGTTTATTGGAGATACCGGGCTCAGCCTGGAATACCTGGAAGATGAGAATAACTGGATATCCTTTGAATATAATAACATGCTTCTGGAAAAGGTGGTAGAGTTTACTAAAAATCCCGATGCTCCCTTTGAAGCCGGATCCTATGTAATATCCAAAGAATCCTATGGCTTTTTTTACTCTATACTCAGTGTCCTGAAAGTGTTCGGTTCCCCCAAAATGGCCTATCAGCAGATCGCTAAAATGGGGGCTACTTTCAATAATGTATGCAAAATAGAGGTACTGGAAACCGGGCTCAATCATATGGTGATGAGCTGGGATTACTATCCTGAATTTCATCAGACCCATATCAACTGCATGCATATCCGGGGACAGCTGGCCTATGTACCGGGTTTCTGGGGGCTGCCCAATGCCGAGGTAGAGAGCCTCAAGTGTGAAGCCGATGGAGATGAAGCCTGCGTGTTTCGGGTAAAATGGAAGCCTATTCCCCGTACGGAATGGGTCCTGACAGTGATCCTGGCGGCATTAGTAGGGCTTAATACACTGCTCTTTTTTCTCCTGCCCGGCAGGTGGATGGGCCCTAAAGACCTCATTATAGCAGTACTGGCCGCACTGTTCATAATAGCAGTATTATGGCTCAGTAAGTATGGACGCATGATCGAGGAGAATAAAAAAATAAATGTGCAGCGCTCCCAGGCCCTGGAAGACTCCCTGGAGAGCTTACAACGTGAATACAGGAATCTGGAATGGGCGAACCAGCAGGTCCTGGAAGAGGCTGAAAAACTCTCCATCCTTAAGGATTTTGCAGAGATCATCAATAAATATGAAAGTGAATCAGATACTATAAATAATGTTATCCGCCTGCTGGTAGGCCGCCTGGGCTTTGACTATGGATACTGTCTGGTGTTTAATGAAAACTATGAGATACAGATGGAGCCTGAAGTGGTAAGACTGGATACCAGGCCATTTCCCCCTATGCACCTGGAGAAGAGCCCCGAGGCCTGGGAAGAGACTTTTAGAGTGATACATCAGGAGAACAAGCCTGCCAACCGGGGCTTTTATATGCTTCCCCTTAAAGAAGGAGGGCTCTTAAGTATGGTGATGCCGGTGAGGCCTAGCCCCGGAAAAAAATACTATTTTGTGTTCGATTCATTATCAGAACAAAGAAACCTTGAGGATAGCTATCATTTTTTCTTTATAACCGTATCCAATCAGATTCAGCTGGCCTTAAAGAGAATATTTGCTCATGATGCCACAAAATCCATTGTGGCTAATATACCTTCATCGATCGCGATTTTTGACCTGGAATCCCTGTCTCTTCAGTTCTGTAACCAATCCTTCCTGGATGATATAGGCCAAAAAAGTGATAGCATTATAGGACAGGATATTATGGATGTGATCGGTTTTGATCAGACAGAGATCCGGGATAAGTTCAGGCAGCAGGTCAGAGAGCTTCCCCGGCATAAACTGGTAGACTTCCAGGAGATCACCACCCGGAAACGGACCTTTGGCTATACTTTGTTTATGATGCCCGAACATGCCGGTAAGAAAAATGAAGCCGGTATCATCATGAAAAATATCACCACCCAGGTACAGATGAAGGAACAGCTGATCCGGGCCGAAAAGATGGCCGCTCTGGGGACCCTGGTGTCGGGGGTAGCCCATGAGATCAATAATCCCCTGTATGCCATACTGGGCAACGCAGAGATCATCCGGGATGAGACTGATTCACCGGATATCAGTGAATATGCCAAAAGCATTATAGACTTCACCATGAGTATTTCAGACATCGTGAAAGATCTGTCCTCCTACTCCCGGGGACTGCGCCAGGAAAAACCGGGTATGGTGGAACTGAGCAGGATCATGGATGAAGCTCTGCGTATTGTGGGCTATAATAAGAGCTTTATAGATGTCAAAGTGAAGAAAAAATACAAAAAAACGCCCCCGGTATATGCTTTAGCCGGAGAGCTCACCCAGATCTATGTGAATCTTATCAATAACGCGGTGGACGGGATGAAAGGTAAGGGAGTGCTCACTCTGAGTAGCAGTATGGATCAGGGCTATATTCTGACCAGCATTGCAGACACTGGGGAAGGGATACCTGAGGAGAATCTTTCCAAGATCTTCGATCCCTTTTTTACCACCAAGGAAACCGGCAAAGGTACCGGCCTGGGCCTGTCCATAGTCTACCGTCTGGTCACAAAATATGACGGCATAATCAGCGCCAAAAATGAAGAAGGTTCGGGTGCAGTATTTGAGATACGATTCCCCCCGGGAGCCAGTCATGCCTGACAACACTGAAAGAAATCTTCTGATCATAGACGATGATCCGGCTATACGGACTGTGGTCAGGATGCAGTTAAAAAACACTGCCATCAGGCTGCATGAAGCCAGTGATATAAAAGGCACCATGAAGGCATTAAAGGATCAGCCCATTGATGCCGTGATCTGTGATATCAAGCTAAAAAATCTGAGCGGATTTGAAGTGTTCAGAGAGATCAGAAAAATATATCCTGACATGCCTGTGATCATGCTGACCGGATATATAGAGCAGGAGTATTATGACACCTCCCTGGAAATGGGAGCGGCAGACCTGATCATCAAGCCGGTGCGTAAGGAAAAACTTCTGGAAAGCCTGGGAAAAATCTTTGATTCTGCCTGATTGTAATTTTTATATAAGCCTATAAAATATCTTATAAGGGTGTATAATGAAAAGATTCATCTCCTTGAATATCAGAAAATCAGGACTAGCTCTCCTCATGGCTGTTTTGATGCTGTGTTGTATAATGTTCCTGTCACAGCCTGCCTTTGCGGCAGGTAAATGGGGCTATATCAATCCTGAAGGGACTATGGTCATTAATGCAAAGTACGATTATGCCACCACTTTTTCAGAAGGTCGGGCAGCAGTCAAATCAGGGGATGACTGGGGATACATCGATACGACCGGAACTATGGTCATAGCAGCTAAATATGCCCAGGTCACTCCCTTTAAATCGGGAGTGGCTTCCGTGAAATACTGGGGAAAACCGGAATGGTATCTCATTGATATAAATGGTAATACCCTTTCTCAAAAAACATTTTCTGAAGCCTTGTTTTTTAGTGAAGGAATAGCGTCATTTAAGGAAAATGGCAAGACCGGCCTGGTGGATACTAAGGGAAATGTAGTGCTGGAACCCAGTCTGCCCTGGATAGGTCATTTTAACAGTGGCCTGGCCGCTATTACTCTGGATCAGGGCTATGCCTTTATCGATAAGACCGGGGCTGTAAAGATAGCGGGGCCGTTCCAGGAGGTAGATCCTTTTGTGCAGGGCTATGCCCATGTAAAGGTGCAGGGCCTCAATGCCAATATTGATGTCAAGGGAAAATATGTCATTCCTCCCAAGTATAAATATTTGGGGGGATTCTATGAAGGGCGGGCTTCAGTCAGACTGGATGGCCAATGGGGGTATTTTGATACAACCGGCGCCATGGTCATCAAGCCTAAATACCAGTTTGCCTCCTATTTTAAGGATGGGCTGGCTAAGGTCACTATTGACAATAAATCCGGATTTATCGATAAAGAGGGAAAAGTAGTGGTGGATCTGGTATATGATTCATTAGATCTGCTGGGGCCCCATGCTATCCGGGCTGGTAAAGGTGGAAAGACCCTTTATCTGAATCTACAGGGGGAGCCATTTAGTACCCAGAACATTATGTGGATGGCCAATGGATTGGGAGGCTATCATCTTTTCCAGGATGATAAAGGGAAATGGGGGTATCTGCATGAAGACGGGACTCCGGCGGTAGAACCAAAATATCGCTCCGGTGGCGGATTCTCTGACGGCCTGGCCCCGGTGCAGTTGTGGGACTAGCAGCTCTGAGAATGTATCATGACAAATAAGCTCCAATATCTATTAGTCAAAGCCACTGATGCACAGATGGGGGGGCGCTTTAAAAATGCTCTCAAGTGTTTTGATCTTATCCTGGAGATCGATGAAGACAATGAGGATGCTCTTCTAGGTAAGGCCGATTCTCTCAGAGAGCTGAAGCATTATGAAGAAGCGGTCGCTTATTATGAAAGATACTTTACCAAAAACAAAAAAAACTGCCCGGCCTGGGATGACTGTGGGATTTGCTACCTGGAGATGGGCAGGCAATCGGACGCGGAACGTTGTTTTAACCAGGCCCTGGCCCTGGATCCGGAATATGTCTATGCCTATCAGAACCTGGGAGAGCTGTGGGAACGGGCCGGAGATATCCCCCGGGCCCTGAAGTATACTAAAAAATCTCTGGCCCTGGAGATGGAGCAGGGAAATTACTATAGCCTGGCCCGCTACTATGCTCTTCTGGGCCAGAAGGAACCCGCTTTGAAAACACTGGATGATGTGATCAGCCGATTCGGTGAAAAATACCGAAACAAAGCTAAAAAAGACAGTGCTTTCCAGTCCATCCGGAACAGCCGGGAGTTCAAACAGCTGATTTCCGGACAGAGAGTGGGCAGTGATTTTCTGTTTATACCCCAGTATATTGGGGAGGCTGTTTTTCAGGATTCCCCTGAAACCCTGGAAGGGAAGGCTTTCTATGAAAGGGTGATCCATGAACAGAGTAAATATCCCCGTTTCATAAAAGATGATGTACTGAAGATCGCAGTAGTAGAGAGCCTGGTCCGGTCAGGCACCATCGGCGCCTTTGACTGGAAGCAGTATTTCCAGGATGTACCGGAAGACAGAGACAGTACCGGGGCTCATAAGACGATCCGGGAGCTGATAGTGAGCCGTCCTCTCAATGAAAAGCTGCTGGCTTCTGTAAAAAAGGTCCTCTGGAATGATGAAAGTGATTTTCAGGCCCTGATCTGGAAAGACTGGGATGGGGAGGAAAACTATTTTGATATATTTTCTCTGGAGGGAATTCAGTATCTGCCTCAATTGACAGTACTGGAAATGTGGGGGAACCGTAAGACCGACCTGTCTCATTTGCAGCAGGTTAAAAAATTAAAAGAGTTTACTTTTCATACGGATAACCTGTACTCCCGGCACCTGGAACCGCTGCTGGAGCTGCCTGCCTTGAAAAGGGCTGACATACGGGGCCTCAGGATATACGAGAGACCCCAGATCAAAGCTATAGTGAAAAGTCTGCTGTCCAGGGGTGTAGAGGTCGACCTGTCTTTTCCTGTGGATTTATAAATATTCAGTTCGTTTATTTAAATCTGAAAATAACACTATAGGGACTGGACAAAGTCTTCAGGGTTTATTATTATATAATGTAATCATAGTAAATATGGAGGAATAAACCATGAAAAAGTTGCTTTTGTTTTTAATCCTGGCATCAGCTGGATATATCCTGTCCTGCGCCCCTGAGGCCCCTCTCACTTCAGTCAATGCTCTACCTACCAATAGTTATCACTGTGGTATACATCCCTCTATGCTGGGAAAGATCATTGTGACCAATGCAGGTGCTGCTGATGTCAGCACCATCACCAATACGGTAAATATACAGACCATGGCCTTTAATCCCGCTGATCTCACTATACCCAGAGGTTCCTGGGTGAAATGGATCAATCTGGATACCGTTCCCCATTCTGTTGTGGCAGATGATAATAGCTTTAACCTGCCTTCCATGAATCAGAATGGATCAGGAGCCTTACAGTTTAACTGATACTATTTCAGATCACGGGACATCACGTAGTCGTTATCCTTTTTTAAGGCATGGCAGGCGATACAGGACTTTAGCATACCAGACTGCAGGTTTTTCCCTTTGGCATCAAATTCCGCCCAGTACCAGTCCTTGTTTTTATCATCAAAGCCGGGCACTTTCACCATGACCAGTACCGTCTCCACTTTCTTCTTATTCTGACTATAGACCTCTTTTACTATGATGCTGCCAGAGGGAGCCTGAGCTTTCTTCAGGGGCCATTCCGCACTCAGCTCCGGACTCATATAGAGTTTAAAAGTGGATCCATGGGCCTTTCGGCCTTTCTGGAATCCTGTATAATCGGGCCAGGCCTCAAAGTCCCGGTAACTGCCCTCTTTAAACAGTCTTTTTTGTAAAACTTCCGGGGAAATAGTAGCGGGGGTATAGGTTGTCAGAGTCATTTTCTGGGCAAAGAGAAAAATGGCCGGTAAGGCTACAGCCAGGGCTATTCCGATAAAGTATTTTTTTTTCATAAGAGTCTCCTTTTCAATGCTTCGGATGCAATACAGTCATGTACTGTCAGGCATGTATCAGAGTACAAAACGTCTCTCGATGTTAAAGCCGAAGTGCCACTGGGAACTAATAGTACCTCCCTCCCACCTGCGGGATCCCAGGTCATAATCATTGCCCACCAGGAATTTAAAGTGATGGCCATTTGGTTCCAGTTCAAATCCAAAGGCCATAGAGCTTTTCAAAAAGGGATTGTCACCCAGATAGGGGTAGTATTCTGCCAGTACCGCCAGTCTTTTCAGGATATACACCTTGAGGCCAAGGCCCAGTCCCAGGGTCTGAGTGTGTAGGTCATAGCTGAAATTGAGAGCGGGAATCACTCTCTCCCAAAAAGCATCGGTCTGTAATGACAGAGAAAAATAGGCACTATGGATTCTTTCAGATAATAGATTTTCAAATGTGTAATACTGCCCCATGATCTTGGTATAGAGGCTTATGGCCTCCCAGTAATAGGTATATCCCAGATTCAGGTTTAATTCTGTATTAGGACGATAATACTGAAAGCTGGTGTCCAGCCCGGACAATATACTCCAGCGCAGGCCCAGGCCTACCTGAGACCCACCCAGAAAGCCGTTATCCACTCCGACTGCCATACGGTGCTTCAGCTGGAATTCCAGTTCGCTGGCATCCAGAGTGGAAGGAGTCTCCAGGTTAAACAGGGAATTTTCATAACTGTAGGCTGCCCCGCATAATTGCAACAGGAAAAAAGCCAGGATAATTTTTTTCATATATTTCTCCCAGAGTATTTGTAGTATTATATATTAATTATGGACACAGGGCAATACCAGGGCAGATACAGATATTAAGAATAATAGACTCTACCTCCTCTTTTGGGGAAATCTACCTCAAATGCGGACTGTATGATCTTTTAGGGGTACTGTTTCTCCGTTAATCTTCACCGCATCAATATTTTGGGGTAATTGAAATATCAGATTTCTGCGGGGAGCAAAGCTTCCTGTCTGCTTGATCTGGATGTCTGCGGCCCGGCCTTGTATGCTGAGGCTGATCTTCGAGAATAAATATTCTCCCTGCTCATTTTTATAAGTGATCCCGTCATCTTCGTAGAGCTCCCCGTAGGCATAGCCTTTTTTATCGGGATAGATTACAAAGCTGATGTCTGCCCCATTGGTCAGTCCGGCGGTATTTTTCATCTCAAAGTCATAGACCGGGATCAGTGATCCGGCCCGTACAAAGAAAGGAATATCGTCTATGGTGACTTTAAGGGATTGTTTACCCCTGGAATAGATCTTACCGGTCCACCATTCTTTCCAGGACTCTCCGGGCAGGTCCAGTGAGACAGTGGTCTGACCCTTAGTCAGTACGGGTGCCACCAGGAGATCACTCCCCATGAGGAACTGCTCTACGACATCTTTATAGGCCATGCCGTACTCCAGGAAGAGGGGCTTGAGGAGAGGGATGCCGGTCTTATGGGTCTTGTAGACCTGGGTGTAGATGTAGGGCAAAAGGCGGTAACGCAGGTCCAGGTATTTTTTATGGATGGCTTTATTGTTCTTAAAGGAACGGGCCCAGGGTTCCTGGTAGAGGGACCCTACCGCGGAGTGGTTTCGCATAAAGGGATAGAAGGCACCTAGCTGCAGCCAGCGGGTAAACAGCTCTTCCTCGGGCGAGCCGCCGAAACCACCGATATCCGCCCCGGTCCAGGGCTGTCCCGACAGGCCCAGGTTGAGAATACGGTAGAGGTCTTCTTTGAGGTATTTCCAGTCGGAGCGATTATCCCCGGTCCACATAAAGGCATAATGCTGCACCCCCGGAAAGCCGGCCCGGGTGAGCAGGAACACTCTCTGGCCGTGATTCCATTTCTTGATACCATTGTGGGTGGCCATGGACATGTTCAGTCCATAGAGATTATGGATGTCCCGGTTCTGGGCGGTGATACCTTCGTATTTCTGCATAGTAGTAGGGGGGACAGTCCTCTGGCCGGAAAAGTCAGAGGGTTCATTCATGTCTATCCAGTGCCCCTGTATACCATTATCGATCTGGAACTGATAGAGGTCCCCCCACCACAGCCTGGCCTGGGGGTCGCTAAAGTCGGGGAAGAGGCTGGCCCCGGGCCATACTTTACCCACATAGGCTTTGCGGGGATCTTTGATATAGAGCCTTTTACGGGCCAGCTGACGGTATACCCAGTATTTTTTGTCCTTCTTGATACCGGGATCGATGATAGATGCCAGTTTAATACCCTTAGCATTCAGCTTATCACTCATGGCTTTCATATCAGGAAAGGTCTTAGTGTTAAAAGTAAAAGAACGGAATCCGTCCATATAGTCAATGTCCATCCACATCGACTCCAGGGGCATGTCGTGTTCTTCAAAGCCCTTGACGATCTTCCAGATATCCTTTTCCGACATATAGGAATAACGGCACTGGTGGTAACCGAAAGCCCACAGAGGGGGGAGGTAGGGCCGGGAGGTAAGTACACTAAAGTCCTGGAGGATGCGGGAGCCCTCTCCCTGGAAGAAATACATATCGATATAGTCCGCTTCCACTTCCACCCGGTAGGACCACTGTTCCAGGTATTCATCAGAAGGAAAGACATATTTTCCGGAAAACTTCCGGTCCATCTTATCAAAGCTGAAGTGAGTGGAGGAAGGATTGTCCAGGAAGATACCGTAAGTCCCTTGCTTATTATAGCTGAAATAAAAGGGGAATGAGGAATAATGGGGATAGGAATCTATATTGTACAGGTCGAACTTCTGTCCGTTCAGTCTCAGCTCCGGACTTTTATTGCCCATTCCGAAAAAGTTATCATCCTGCTTGCGGATCTTGAGAAACAGGCTGTTTCTGTCTTCCCCTTCCTGGGCGGGCAGGGCCAGGATGTCCGCGTGATAAATGCTCTGGCCGGATCGTAGGATTTCCAGAAAGAGGTCTTTAAAGGGGACCCGGGTGACCATATCTCCCCGGCTGAATTCCAGAAAATCCCCATTGGTACTGACCCGGCTGTCCGTGAGGGTGGCATTGCTGACTACTGAATAGGAGTGCCGCTGTATCTTTTTATGGCCGTACTGGGAATATATATGCAGAGACCCCTGGTTGATATATTCCAGGCTGAAGCGGAAGTTTTCATAGACCAGGTCGAGCTTACCCTTGTGGTAGCCCACAGACTTTAATGCCCCGGAGTGGACAGTGATGTCCTGGAAATTTGGTTTCTCCTTCTGCTCCTTGGCAAAAGTACTGCTGATAAATACGGTTAAGAATAGGAATATGCTTAATACTCTCTTCATGGTAGACTCCCGGGGTATTGATTTTGTAAAGAATAACCCCTTAGAGCATTTTTGTACAGTACAAATG
>CAZIAD010000066.1:0-14937 GCA_964537555.1 uncultured Brevinematales bacterium | reverse complement strand
CCCTCACTGCCAAAGCCTACGACGCAGCCGGTAATAACACTACTTCTGCTTCCCGTACCGTGACCACTGCCAATGCCAACCTGCCTCCTGTAGCCAATGCAGGCAGTGATATCACAGTACAGGTGGGTGGAACAGCCCGTTTTAACGGTACTGCTTCTTATGACCCCAACGGGACTATTGTGTCCTATGCATGGAACAACGGCCTCACCGGTGCTACTCCTTCCAAAGTATACAGCACTCTGGGTGACTATTCTGTAGTCCTTACTGTAACAGACAATGAAGGCGCCAAAGCTACAGATACAGTGATTGTACATGTAGTTAATCAGGTTCCCCGTACAGACTTCCGTCAGGAGACTATTTACTTTGTAATGACTACCCGTTTCTATGATGGAGACCCCAATAACAATATACATTGCTGGGACGATGCCCAGGCTGGAAATCCTGACACTGATCCCGCATGGAGAGGAGATTTTGAAGGACTGATCCAGAAACTGGACTACATCAAAGCTCTGGGATTCTCTGCTATCTGGGTAACTCCTGTAGTACAGAACAGCTCAGGTTACGACTATCATGGATATCATGCCCTCAACCATAAAAAAGTAGACCCCAGATATAAATCCAGCAGTGATGCTACTGCTGAACAGTCTTACCAGAGACTGATCAACGAAGCGCATGCCCGTGGAATGAAAGTTATCCAGGATATAGTACTGAATCATACCGGTAACTTTGGTGAAGAAAATCTGTATCCTTTATTTAAAAAAGATCCCAATGTTTCTGATGCTTCTGCAGAATCACTGGTCCGTATAGACGGCGGAAAACTGCCTGCCAATTATGACACACTGACCCCTGGGGAACAGTATGGTGCCCGTATATTGGCAATGAAAGAAGACGCAGTAGACACAGCTCGTATTTACCACCATGAAAAGAGCATGAGCTGGGAAAGCTATTCCGTACAGACAGGTCAGATTGCAGGGGACTGTGTTGACCTAAATACAGAGAATCCTACCACAGCACATTATCTTATTGATGCCTATAACCAGTATATTGACATGGGGGTGGATGCCTTCCGTGTGGATACGGTAAAACACATCTCCCGCCTGGGCTTTAACAAATGGTTCATCCCAGCATTTAAACAGAGAGGCGGAGACAACTTCTTCGTGTTTGGTGAAGTTTGTACCCGGTACAGACAGGTCTGGAACAATAATATTCCTGCTATCTCCACTCCTTTCTATACATGGAAAGAATCTGTGAATTATGCCTGGTCTGAGACTGACCGTACTGTGAATGAAGCCTCTGTATTCCAGAACTGGAATGACAATGACACTGTAGACAATGAACCTACTTCAGATAACCACTATTTATCTGGTAACAATTATCACAGTCCTAACTGGTCTATGCGTTCAGGAATGGATGTAATAGACTTCCCGATGCACTGGAATTTTAACAGTATCTATGATGCATGGAACGTAGCTACCGGAAATGACCATTACTATTCAGATGCTACCTGGAATGTCACTTATGTAGACTCTCATGACTATGCACCCGACGGAGCTCCTGAAAACCAGCGGTTTGCCGGAAGCCAGGGTCAATGGGCTGAAAATCTGTCATTGATGTTTACTTTCCGTGGAATACCTACTATTTACTATGGATCAGAAATCGAGTTTAAAAAAGGCGCACCTATTGATGTAGGTCCTAATGCACCTCTTTCTACTACAGGCCGTGCTTACTTTGGTGATTATATAACCGGAAGTGTTAATGTCAGTGATTTTGGTTACTTCAGCGGAGCTACCGGAAATATGGCAAACACTCTGAATCATCCTTTAGCTAAGCATATCATCCGCCTGAACCAGATACGCAGAGCTGTACCTGCACTGCAGATGGGACAGTATTCTACCTCTGATATATCCGGAGGAATTGCCTTTAAGAGAAGATACACTGCAGCCGGAGTAGATAGTTTTGCTCTTGTTACCATTAATGGCGGAGCCACCTTTAATAACATACCTAATGGAACCTATAAAGACTGTATCACAGGAAATGTTATTACTGTGACTGGAGGAAGCCTGACTGCCAGCTGTAACGGACAGGGTAATATGCGTGTGTATGTACTAAGTACCGCAACCACACCTGCACCTGGTAAAATCGGTGTAAATGGAACCTACTTGTACTAGTTAAGCCTAGAAAAAATGAGAGCGTCTCTTCGGAGGCGCTCTTTTTTTATTTATTTTAAAAAGGATTGAATATTTTGCTTGAAAATCCGTTAATAAGATATATAATGAAAGAGTAGGGGAAATAGAGGGTTTCATTTTCTAAGGTGGGAGTATGAAAAGGATTATATGCCTGGTACTTATCCTGTGGTCCGTAAGCCGGGCTTTTGGAGACAATTTCTGGAGTGCATTGACCAATAATGATTTTCCAGCTATTCAGGCTTATATTGATAAACAAGGTTTTGATGTCTCTCATCAGCCGGTGATGGGATTTTATTTTGCTAATTATAAGTCCTTTGATAAAAATCTGATGACTTACCTGTTGGCCAAAGGAGCAGATATTAATAAAGAATATAAAGGCTCCTCCCCTCTGGTCTATCTCTTGTCCCGGGATAATGGAGAACTGGAATGGTGCATGGAATTATTACTGACCAATGGGGTGGAAATAGATCCTACAGCTCTGAAAAAAGCCTATACTGCCTGCAGCATAGACGTGGTAAAACTATTACTTTCTCAAAAAATCGCACTCACTGAGACAGATGTCAGAGATCTGATGAAGTCCGCCTATAAAAAAAACAACCTGGCTCTGGGTGGTATGCTCATAGATATGTCATCACATCAAACCATCCTGGACGAAGCCTTCTTATGGGCCATACAGGATGGTCGACTGGCATGGGTACAGCTTCTCTATTCCAAGGGAGCAAATATTGAACAGGAAGTGCCCATTACCATTCCTCAAACAGGGAGTAAAAAAACCCTGGGAGTAGTAGCCCTGGCCCGGAATTTCGGGCATGAAGACATAGCACAGTTCCTGGTAGAAATAGGGGCTGAAATCGATGAAGTACAGGCCATGGCCATACTTAATAAGGCCTATAAAAATGATGACCTGGATGCTGCCGAAAATATCTTAAATCGAAAAAGCTTAGCATCTCTTAAAAGCAGATTGCTTTTATCAGCCGTAAAAGACAGGAATATAAAATGGGTCACCAGCCTGATATTTAAAGGGGCGGATGTAAATGCCCTGATAAACGGCGAATATAGTATGCTGTTTTATGGCATTAAAAGTGCAGACCCGGACCTCCTGGCCGTTTTAAAGTCTTTTGGCGCCCGGCTCCATGAAGGTGAAGCTGGCAGCCTTATAGAGGCAGTCTATGATCAGAATGATTTGAAACTACTGGAAATCCTTCTTAATATGGGTATGACTGTGGAGGATATGAATCATATTCTAATTCGTTCTGTAAAGGAAAACCGTAAAGACTGGATGGTAGCCCTGATCGCGAAAGGGGCGGATATACATAGTACAGATAAAGAGGGAGTGACTATTTTTATCCATGCTCTGAATGCAGGCTCTTTTGATATTGTTAAGGAGCTGCTGCAAAGAGATGAGATGCATGAACCCAGTTTTGAGATATTTAAGGAGCAGTATCCTAAGTACGAACTTTTATGGGCAGCCATCATCAATGACGCTAAATGGATAAAAAAATATGCCAGAAATAAAAAACTGGCAGAACTGAAAGGGCCTCATAATATGAGTGCTATGGAATTATATCTGGCCATTTATGGGGGGACGGTTTTACACTGGTATGCTCTGGCTGATGATTCCCGTAGTCTTAAAAAAGTCCTGCCTCAAATGAGAGATAAAATATATGAAGTAGATAATAAAGGGCGCAAGGCGGTAGATCTGGCTGACAACGACTCTATTCAGGCCATGATACAGGAATTTATGTACTAAATCCCGATTCAAAGTAAAGGCCTGAACGGTACTTGACTTTATTCCCACTATTCTGCTAAAATATGCATAGACAGGGGAGGAAAGAATGAAGTATCGTATAGAGACCGATAGCCTGGGTCCGGTAAATGTAGAAGATAAACAATATTGGGGTGCACAGACTCAACGTGCACTCAATAATTTCTCTATCGGAGACCTTCAGTTTCCCCTGGAATTTATACATACCTATGCCCTGGTCAAGAAGGCCTGTGCCTTATCCAATAATGAACTGGGAATACTCTCCGATGAAAAACTGGCTCCCATTATTCAGGCCTGTGATGAGATCATGGAAGGCAAGTGGGACGCAGAATTTCCTTTGCGGATATGGCAGAGCGGTAGCGGTACTCAGACCAACATGAATCTAAATGAAGTTATCTCCAACAGGGCCATTGAAATCATGGGTGGTACCAAGGGTACTAAAAATCCGGTACACCCCAATGATGATGTGAATAAATCCCAATCTACGAATGATACTTTTCCCACGGTCATGCACGTGGCTGCAGCTCTGCAGGTCATGACAGGCCTCATTCCCGCTCTTAAAAATATGATCACAGAGCTTAAGCTCAAGGAAGATGCCTTTAAAGATATCATCAAGACCGGAAGGACTCATTTACAGGATGCGACACCACTGACCCTGGGCCAGGAATTTTCGGGGTACAGGCACCAGCTCGAAGAAAATCTGAAGCACCTGGAGTATTGCCTGGGCCCGGTCTATGAACTGGCACTGGGTGGTACCGCAGTAGGAACAGGACTGAACTGTCCTGACACTTATGTGAGGCGGGCTATTTCACATATCAATGAGATGACCAGACTGCCCTTTAAAGAATCAAAAAATAAATTTGCTGGCCTGGCAGCCCACGATGCACTTATTATGCTATCGGGGAGCCTTAATACACTGGCAGTCAGCCTCAATAAGATCGCCAATGATATTCGCTGGCTGGGATCAGGGCCTAGATGCGGAATAGGTGAGCTGGATCTCCCAGCCAATGAACCGGGGTCATCTATCATGCCCGGAAAGGTAAATCCCAGCCAGGCCGAAGCCCTGACCATGATCTGTGCCCAGGTGATAGGAAATCATACTGCTGTATCCCTGGCCGGCGCAAATGGAAATTTTGAACTAAATGTCTATAAACCGATCATTATATATAATGTCCTGCAGTCACTCTCCATTCTGAGCCAGGGTATAGAGAGCTTCAGGGAGCATTGCGTTAAAGATATTAAACCGAACCGGGAAAGAATACAGCATAACCTGGAACAATCTCTCATGCTGGTCACAGCCCTTAATCCTCATATCGGCTATGATAAGGCAGCCACTATCGCAAAATCTGCCTATGAAAAGAAGACCACCCTGAAACAGGCTGCTATTGCCAGTGGATTTGTCACAGAAGAACAATATAATGAATGGGTACGGCCTGAAGATATGCTGGGAAATGCTCATTAAAGTGATAATGCCAGCTTAATTCCTGGAGATCTCTTCATACTGATCCAGCAGGGATTTAATATTGATTTCCCATTGACCGGCAATATATTCCAATAGTTGTTTTTCTTCGGGGCTTATCCTGCCGTCCGCCAGAATAATAGTCGTGGCATACTCTATGATTTTTTCCCTTTGCACCTGATTTGCCTGCTCTTTTAGATATTGTACTGACGACTGGCAGCGTTTTGTCAGGGCATCCCGGTCCAGTGCGGAGAGAGTGCCCATCTGTAGCAGAAAATGTTCGTAATCACCTTCCCGGCTTTTCGTCTGATTGTTTTCCATCTCAAACCCTGCCTTGAGCAGAAATTTCATGATCTCTTTCAATTCAGAGGGATGTATTTCATTGTCTATGGACATCAGGGTATAGAGGACATCCAGGCCGGCTTTTATCAATACCATTTCTTACTCCTTTAGTTCAGCTTGATTCTCTATTATGACATCCGCATCATCCTGATATACTGCATGCTTGAGGAATAGTGCGACATTCTCCAGTCCCTGCATGAATTCCTGCTTGAGTGAAGCAGGGTCCTGAGACATACGAGACTGATTGAAAAACTGCATCTTATAACCTGCAATAGGCAGCTTGATAAATTCCAGGGTTTTGTCCAGATCCATTCTCAAGCCTTTAGTATCTATATCTGCAAAAAGACTTTTTGCGATCTCCATATACTGAGGAAGCATTTTCTGTAATATCGTAGTGAGAATAGTGTTTTCAGGATCAGGATTCATATCGACTGTAAGATACATTCTAAAGGCATTGCTATCTATAAAATAGTAATCCATACCTATTTCAGCCATTTTGATCATCCTTTGTACCAGGTCCCCCCTGATCTCGTCAAGGTGGCTGACAATATATTTAAGATTATCTGATACTGCCTGGTCTAAGATGAACAGGTAAATGTCCTCCTTGGAACTAAAATACTGGAACAAGCTTCCTTTGGAGATCCCTGCATTTTTAACGATCCTATTGGTGGAGGCATTTTCATAACCATGTTCTATGAACTCATCCTGACAGGCTTTAATGATAGTCTCACGTTTTTCCAGGGGAAGATGGTAAAATGTATCGTTCACGGCACCTCTGAATGACCACTGGGTCATATTAATAATATACTCCCATTAGAAGTATTTGTCAATATGAATTTAGTAGTGAAATAAAAACAGGGGCCTTTGATAGCCCCTGTTTTTAATAGTGAAAGTGTAGTTATTTATAAAATACCTTAATATTAAAGGCATCATGACTAGCGGATGGCCCGATATAGAGGAGCATTTTTTCAAAATTGATCTTCTGCTCTATGTCTTCCATCTTTATTTTATCAGAAAAAGCATTGATGAGTTCTTTTGCTTTTACATATATGGATATACCCTGCAGTTCTTTGCTGAATACATCTGAAACCAGGCTGGATTTGAAGGTCTGTTTAGCTGCTTTCGAGCTTTTAAGGTAAGATTCCAGAGTGGCTTGATCCAGAGCCATTACCAGAGTGGATTTATCTACAGTAATATAGATATTCATCTCATCCCTGACAGACATCTCATAGACTTCCGTTCCAGCCAAATTAAGGGTGGTAAAGGGAGACATGGCTCCCACAATTCCTAAGAGCTGCTGGGCTGCAGAATCAGAGCTAGTGCCAATAAAGCCCAGAATGCGGGGAGTACCTTCCATGAGTTCTGCCTCAGTCTTTCCTTCCGCAGGCCAAAGAGATACACCAAAATTACCAGTAAGGGCACTAAACACGCTATCCAGCATCTCATCCGGTAATTCAGATCCTTTCTGCTCTGAGATCATGGCGATAACATCTTTAATAAAATCAGGAGAGAACGCCAGTTCTACATAGCCCGTTGGGTCAGCCGGTGAATAGTCTTTTACCGCTATCCCTTTATTCCTGGAAGCGAAAATGTTTTTCAGAGCACTGGAGCTGCTTTTCATTCTGACAGAGATAACATATTGTTCTTTTTGACTGTAAAAGACCAGGTCTTTGATATCCGTGATAAAATTATATTTTTTTAACGAGGGAGGAAAAGGGAGGGGAGTCTCTGCTAAAAGGGTACTGATAACTGAAGGTACCAGGATCCCAGCTACATAATAAGAAGAATAATCCTGAAGGAATTTTTTAATAGTGCTGACATCATCATTGTTGACATTATTCAGCATCTTGGCTGATTTATACTTATATAAAGTTTCGGCCATGGAGGATATAGCGACTGTGTTACCGGAGAGAGGAAGGATGAATACATCATCGATTCCCACCACTCCATTTTTCATATTCTGTCTTTTTTCATCGGTCATAGTCTCGATCCTGGCATAGAAGTCTTTAGTACTTACTTTAATATTGACCAGTATGACCATGTTAGATTCAAGGGTGTCCCCTAATGCTTTGATATCGGGCATGGGGCCGAAGACTGACAGGTAAGCCGGTGTGGACAGGTCAAATACTTCTATAAAATCTTCGAATTTTTTCACTTCTTCCTGTTCATCTTCCATGGTGCCGATCAGGGTCTTTATCATATCCATATTGTTTAGCATGACTAATAATTTGGTATCAGCCGGTATTACTGTACCTGCCTCTAAAGCATGGATTTTACCTCCACTTAATATACAGAGTACCAGACTCAGGGCCAGTAATGCTTTCTTCATTTATTCCTCCTGAAAATTATAAGATATATTGTAACTGAAAATACTAAAATTTGAAAGTTATGATTTACAGTAATATATCACGCTAAATAATAAAAACCAAGTCAATAGGATGACTTAGGGATGGAGAGAGAGAATGAGATTTTCATAACTGCGAAGTGCGATGTTTCTCCGTGCCTGGGAGAGAACGACATTGATATTTTTATCTACCCATTTTTGGTCCATCCATTCCTGGGGGTCAGCATAGATACCCTGTATAATGATAGAAAAGTGCACATGGTCCCCGGTAGAATAGCCGGTAGTCCCGCTGATAGCCACGTTTTTTCCAGGCGAGACTTCCTGATTTTCGGTGACCAGCAGTTTATGACAATGTCCATACATGGAATACAATCCGATTCCATGATCCAGGACCAGGGTATTGCCATATCCTCCATTATAATCAGCGAAAGCAACTTTAGCTGGATTGGAAGTATAGATCGGACTGTTTTTCACATGAGCAATGTCCAACCCGAAGTGATAAGATTCTTTAGTGATCACTCCCTGGTATTGATACTTTCTTAATTTTCCAAATTCCGAGGTAATCCTGTATTTGGGTAGGGGCATCCAGGCCTGATAGGAGCGGTTGGTAAATATACCGGGGCTGACATAGGAGGTGAGATAGGCAATATTGACCACAGATTTCTGAGCTAGTTTTTTATTCACTTCATCATATCCGCTCTTGTCCTCTTTTGTATCTGATTCCAGGCCCAGTTCTTCTTTTTTGGACGAGACAAAATCCGGATTGACGGTCAGGATGGATACCGGGATCTTGGTCCTTTCCAGATTAAAAGTCAGATTGGTCTCGGAGATATTGCCGGCATAGTCTTCGGCATAAAGTACGGCTGAGTAACGGGTATAGGGTATAAACCATACCAGCAGGCTGACGTAATAGTCTTTTTCCATAAAGGGCGAGGGATGAAATATCTTCCCTGTATTATCTTTTATATAGATGTTTTTTATATTTTCATCCTCAGCATAAAATACCACCAGGGCAGAGCCTCCTTGTTTAAGGGTCTCGGTCTGACTGATGATCTCGATCTGGGGAGGATGGTAATCCGGGACTACAGTGATCCTGGTCAGTTCTTTGCGGGAGCCATGATATTTAATGACCAGGCTCAGGGTGTCAGAATAGGGCAGAGGCTGTAGTGTGGGATAACTTATATTTATTGAAAAATTGGATGAAGAGCTATGAGTCAGGATGTAGGAAAGGCTTATCTCTTTTGTGCCATCTATGAGGCTTACATCCAGTTTCCGGTTTTTGGACAGGCGCTGCTCGATACGCAGCCTCAAAGTTTTATTGAGGTTCCAATACGTGACCTCATCGCTTTCCGGACGGATACTTTTAGCACAGGCAGGTGACAAAACTAAGAAAATGATTATAGTAAAAATGCCGGCAAAATATTTTCTCATTAATGACTCCATGAAATAGTCTATATCTATTCATGGAATTTTACAAGCAAAAATGTTATCTCTTGAAATATTTAAGTGATTAAGTTATACTTATGTCATATAAAAGGGCGTTTAGCTCAGTTGGTTAGAGTGCTTGCTTGACATGCAAGAGGTCAGTGGTTCGAATCCGCTATCGCCCAGGAAGACCCCCTCGAAAGAGGGGGTCTTGTCATGAGGAGGTTGTATTATGAGGTATATATTTACTGTTTTAGTATTTTGGGCTCTTATGTCATGCTCCTCGACTATAAAGCCGGAACTGGCTAGCCAGGGACAACAGGTCAGTATTTATTTTACTAAAAACGGGAGCGCATTTTTTCTGCTCAGTCTCAACGGAAAAAAATACCTGGCTGCCTTTGATACTGGATTTGCCGGGTCTGTGGGCATAAACCGGAAAATCAAACAGGAACTGGGCCTAAGTTATGGAACAGATGAGGTCCAGGCAGTCCGGATGTGGGGTGAAGGCGGGGGTAGTGTCAGGACCTGTATAGTAGATCAATTAAGCCTGTCACCGGAAATACAGCTAAGTAATATTACAGCCTGGGAAGTACCAAATCTGGAATTTATGGTCCTGGGCCTGGGAGTGCTTACTAATTATCACATCCTGGCGGATCTGGCCCATTCCAATATGACATTATATCCCTATGGGACTTCTGTCAGTGATCTGAACATGGATAAGAGCCAGCTCAGGTCTATGGATTTTGATCTTAAAAACCTCATGTGGTTAGCCTGCAGTGAAAAAGACCTGGGAGATTTTGTCCTTATGCTGGATTCAGGCTTAAGCTTTAAAGATAAAAAAAATGATTATTATTATAATGCCTTATCCGTGAATTCACCTAAGATCAGGCAGCTGTTGACTGACCAGGAGATACTGAGAGCCCAACAATTATTCCAATCCATCAAAGGGATTGCGACTTATAGCACTGAGCCATTATTTATGTCTACCTCAAATCTCATTGCCGGAGGCCTCTCCTTAGGCCCTCAGGTATTTGTAGCAGCACCCTTACATGAGTCTTTTCATGAAGGGGCTCTGGGACTGGGATTTTTTATGAAAGATAAAGTGTTCATCGATTTTAAACAGGAAAAAATTTATTTCCTGAAATAAGTATTCTTTATTTTTTCAGGATCTGGATTATAAGCTCCCTGGTATCAGGATGCCAGAATTCATTTTTACATTGTTCCAGTAATTCATCGCGAAATTCCGGCCACCACTCTCTGTCCTGGGCGTATTCTTTCAGGTAACGGATAGCTTCGGGATTGTTAAAGAAGCTGAGAATGTACTGACTGCCTTTCCATTGAGATCCTTTTTGACTCAGATAGTGGGCGTAGGCCTTGGCAAATTCCAGAGGATGGTCGGGCCAGAATGCCCAGTGTATATTGGTACTGATACGAGAAGCAGGGGTATTGTACAGATATTCATTGACCAGGGTATGGTATTGTTTGGAACCCCGGGCCAGCACCCAAAGAAAAGACAGTAAAAAACTTTCCTGGTTGGGGTTAGTGAAAGCCATGCGGCGCCGGGCTATCTCCTCCAGTTCCATCATGTCACTATGCCGGGCATTTCCTTCGAGCAGATTCAGGGCCAGGTTATCCCCTTCTTCTTCATTACGTAGGATGTCCATAAGCTTATCAAGCATCAGGTCTTTTTGGTCCTTGGAACAGCTTTCCAAGTAGGCCCTGGCACTTTCTTTGAATTGGATAGAGTCCAGTTCATCAGCGAACATCCATTCACGCAGGATTTTTTTCCACCATTCCTGAAACTGAAAAGACAAAATCTACACTCCCCTTATGGTTCTTACTTACTATAGAAGTAAAGTAATAAATTATCCATTTGTTGAGCCCAGGTTTTTTCATTATGCCCTTTGTTTTTATCTTCTATATACATCAGGTCCTTTCCCTCGATCCAGCCCCGCTTAAGTAAAGCGCTATACATTCTGCGTGTCTCGATCAGGAAATCCGCATCCAGGTCTCTGTCGCCGCAGTGTAAAAAGATCCTATACTGGGGCCTGGAGGGTAATTCCAGGTCTATCATATAGGGAAAAGCATCAAAAGGCCGGGTGTAATAGCGGGGGTGTTCCAGTGGATAGGATCCCCCGGACAAGGAGCCTATACCGGAAAATAGCTCAGGGTGCTTAAAGGCCAGGTGCAGGGAGACCCCGGCACCAAAACTGGATCCGGCAATGGTGCGGGATTCTTTGTCTCTGTCTATCCTGAACTGCGTTTCTATCCAGGGCAGCAGTATATCGATATAATAACGGGTGAATAATGCGGATTTTTCTCTCCCGTTTTTAAACCCTGATTCCGCTTTGGGAAATTTATTATAAAAATCCTGTTCTTTCATTTTATAAAAGGTGGAAAATCCTACATATTCAAGGTTTCTCTCTGAGGAATTTTCTACACCAACAATGATCACCGGTTTAATCTTGCCTGACTGTATCAGCTTGTCTGCACTTTCTTTTACCTGCCAGCCGCCATAAGGCATACTTTTTCCCGACCACAGGTTTTGTCCATCCTGCATATAAAGTACAGGGTAGGTCTTATTTGTTTCCTGGTAGTAACGGGGAGGAAGGTAGATCCACACTTTCCTCTTTTTGTATATTTTCTGGGGCCGGGGCGCGTCGAGTTGCAGCAGATAACCCTGAGAAGACCGGGGGTCTATGATTCCATTCCTCACTTTTGTGCCGGTATGTACCGCACCATTCAGGGGGTCTATGGACTTCACAGTCTTTCCATTTCGCAGAAGATAGTATTCATAGCCGGTATCCGAAGGAGTGGCCAGTTTCAGGCTCCGGATAAACAGCGGAGTGTTTTTAATGTGGTCCAGGAACAGAGTATTTTTTTTAAAGTCATTTCCTGAATAAGCCAGGCTGACTTTTTCTACAGGAGATTTACCTTTATTAATATCTGCATAAACAAAATAGACATTTTGCCCCTCGACCAGAGGAAAGGTCAGGCCGGGATGTTTTTTGACCCATTGGATGATGGCTTCCCTCTGATTTTCCAGGCCTGAAACCGTCTGAATCTCTGTAATCAAATCTTTAATCACCTGAGGCCCTCGTTTTATGTTATATGTATGACTGGTATTAATCATGGCCATACTGATCATAGCAATAAAAAAAATATGTCTGCGCATAATCTTTCCTTTTTGAAGTTATACTTTATTTTAGGAGAAAAAGGCCTGAAATGCAAGTATACCAGTTGTCTTTTGTGTCTTTATTAAACCTCCGGGATATGCTATAATAATCTGCAGATCTTTAAAAATTAAATATCCCGGGGTCAATCAATGAAAGTCTATGTGCCATCCTTATCCGGATTCTGTCCGGGTGTAAAAATCGCTGAAAAAGGGATCTTTAAAACAAAACATGATATGCCGGATAAACGGATCTATGTACTGGGGCACCTCATCCATAATGAGAATTATATTGAATACCTGGATAACAATAATGTAAAGACAGTGAAAGACCTGCAAAAACTGGATAAACATTCTACGGTAGTAATACGGACGCATGGTATAACTCGAAAAACACAGGAAGCAATGGAAAAAGATTTTGAAGTAATAGATTTGACCTGCTTTAAGGTCAGGAAGCTACAGACTATTATTAAAGAGCATTCAGAACAGGGTTATTTTATTGTACTCACCGGAAAAAAAGATCACCCTGAAATGTTAAGTCTGGTGTCGTATGCCCGGGATTGTTTTGTGATTGAAAGGGAAGATGATATTACTGCATTTTTTGATAGTATCCCATCACAGACTAAGGGTGGGGGCAGGCTACTAATATTGTCCCAGACTACAGGTAGCCTGAATCTGTTTGAAGAGACAGTCAGGAGGGTGCAGGGCCGCCTGGCCTCATCCTGGGATATCAAGGTCATGGATACCATTTGTTCTATCACTTCACGCCGGGAAATGGAAGCGCTGGATATTCAAAAGGGAGTGGATATCACATTTGTAGTAGGTGATGAAATGTCTTCCAATGCCAAAAAACTATTTGCTATTTTGAACACAGACAATAAACAGACCTACTTCATCAGGGATCTGGCTCATCTCAAAGAGCTGGGCCTGAATCTACAGAGCAATAGTTCTGCCCAGGTGGTATCTTCCAGTTCCACACCGGATTTTATTGAAAAGGAAATAATCGATTTTCTGGAAAGCATTTAAAATCTGATAAATCCTCTGATATCTTCAGACAGGAAACTATTCCAAAAAAAATCCCTCAAGGAACAAATAACGGTTTACAATCTTTCACTGTCATGTTATATTGTGGCTGTAGGTGAAAACCATATTTAAGGGGAAAAAATATGACAGATGCCCAGACTTCATTGTTGGCCAAAAACCAAAACCGTATTTTTGTACTGGATACAAATGTAGTGTTGCATGACTTCCGCTCTATCTATTCATTTGAAGAACATAATGTGGTGATCCCTATCACTATCCTGGAAGAAGTTGATCGTTTTAAAAAGGGTCATGAGATCATCCATTACAATGCCCGTGAGTTTTCCAGAGAGCTGGATAAGCTCCTGGGTGATAGCTATGATAATAACGGTATTAAAATGGAGAACGGGGGCTATATTTTCATAGCTACCAATATCAAAAAAGAAGATGAGCTCAGAGACCTGTTCTGGGAGGATACAGCTGACCACCGTATCTTAGCGGTTGCCTATAATCTGATGAAAAGCCACGGTAAGGATAGAGTAGTCCTGGTCACCAAAGATATTAATCTCCGTATGAAGGCCAAGAGTGTGGGAATAGTGTCTGAGGATTATCAGACTGGAAAGATACAGAACATAGATGAACTGTACAAGGGCAGGAATCTACTGGAAAATGTGGATAGTGACCTCATTGACCGTATGTACCAGGACCACCTTATACCTATTGCAGAGACCGGCCTGGGCATAGAGCCTCTGCCTTACGAGTTCTACATTTTACGCAACGAGCATAAGAGCCTGTTGTGCTGCTATGACCTGGAAAAGGGATGCCTGCGCCAGGTAGAAAAGAAAAAAGCCTATGGCATCATGCCCCGGAATTCTGAACAGACCTTTGCCCTGGATGCCCTCACCAATCCTGAAGTGACCCTGGTCACCCTGTCCGGTAAAGCGGGAACCGGAAAGACCCTCATGGCTCTGGCGGCTGCTATGGAACAGCAGCGCACCTACAAACAGATCCTGCTGGCCCGGCCTATTATCCCCCTGTCTAACCGGGATATGGGCTTCCTGCCCGGAGATATACAGGAAAAGCTGGATCCCTATATGCAGCCTCTGTTTGATAATCTCAGCGTAATACGGCATCAGTTTGAAGAGACTAGTCAGGCCTTTCTCAATATCAATGAACTGATGAAAGAAGAGAAGCTGGTCATTACCCCGCTGGCCTATATCCGGG
>CAZIAD010000065.1:8157-16080 GCA_964537555.1 uncultured Brevinematales bacterium | reverse complement strand
GTAAATACTGGGGATTTATATACAAAAAAAATGATAAAGAATATCTAAAAATTGGAGATGAAATTATTGGTCCTTTTTCAAATGATAGTATGGAAAATAGACTCAATAAATTCTGGATAGGTTCTGAGAAAGATTTGTGGGGATATATTTATTATACATCTGAAGATAACAAATACAGAATTGTAACAAACGGCAATGAAATCTCACCTTTAGACGAATATAATATTGATAGTTTTTCAATAAGTGATTCCGGAAAAACATGGGGTATCATGGGGTATAGATTGGGAACATGTTTTGTGTTTATAAATGGTGAAAAATATAAATTGTACACAAGAGAATGTACTGGATTCCACAATAGTGCAAAATTATATGTTAGTAGGGATGGAAAATCCTGGCTATTCAGTTATTATTATTCTTTTTCATACGACTACTCTAGAGAAAAAGAAATGGGATACTATATTAATGCATTGGGTAATGAAACAGGCCCCTATGATTTACCAATTTTTGTTTTCGATAAATCAGTTGGTGATTTATATTGGAAAAAAGATGACTTTTATTTAGATTTAAAGGGCAATAAATATGGGCCAATAGACACATCTGAATCTATAATTACTAAAGTAAATGGAAGCATTATTGTTCAGAATAAAAAAGAGCTATTTGTATCAGATTTTGGGTCAATTCCATTTCCAAATACCTACAGTTTGAGTGGAACTGAATTGTATATTGGTTATATAAATCAAAACAAAATGATAATAAGTCTTATGAAAAAGAAGTGATCGAGAAAATTGATAAATGATAAATACTTGAGTAAATCTGGATGAAATAAATCTAGCCGAAACTTCTCAATGCTTTTGTGTAGGAAAGGAGATTATAATGCAATTAAGCAAACCAAAGCGATTTCAGTTAATATTAAAAGGTAGAGAAGAATTTGAAATCAAAACTCAGAATGAGTGTAAATTCACAAACCCATACACTACCACTTGCCCAAAAATATATATTTTTTCTGAAGGAACAAAGATATTATATGTAGGTCAAACAATTCAATCAATAAGAAATAGACTCCGACAGGGATTTAAAGCAACAGGTAGTTCTGGATATTGGGGATATCAATTTCGTGATAAAAGAGGGAATAATATTCTTTGTTTAGATGTTTGGATTATAGATGAGATTTCTGAAGATCAAAAAGAACAAAAATTAGTATTAGAAAGCCTGGAAGCAGAAATCGTATTTTTATATAGAAAAAATACTGATAGCTGGCCTGAATATCAGAATGAGATTCATTTTCATCACATTTCCGAAAATGTTAAGCAGAATCATATTATTGATTGTGCAACAAGTATAGTTGACCATATAATGCGATCTAATGCTAGTACTAACAATTCCCATAACTAAGCCCATTCGCCAGGCTTAGGCCCGGCGCATAGGCAAATTCGTTATGGGAAATAGTAAATCAATTTACTTAAGGGATAATGTGATAAAAAAAAGATTTTTCTTAAAGACGCTTTTATTTACTGTACTAATCGCTCTTCAATTTCCTAAAGAATTATACTCTATAAAAACTGTGGAGGGTACAGAATTAGCAAAAGATATTTATGGCAGAATCATTCTGGAAAAAGACTCTGTTATTAAAACTCCACATGGAAATTTAAAGTTCAAAGGGAAAACACAACTAAATCTAAATGATGAAGGTAATCTAAGATCAGGTACATTAGCATACTCTCAGAAAATCAAATCTAAATATGGAATAATAACCATCAAAGGACATGTCGAATTTAATAAAATCGGAATTATTGAAACTTGTATATTAGTTTCTCCTTACATTTTACCAACACCTATAGGCAAGCTTACTTTTACTGGTGGAATTAGTTTTGATAATCTGGGAAATGTTATTTCAGGAGGTATTGCTCCTGCTTATATTCCCTATTCTGAGTCTCAATCATTTGTATGTAATTATATTTCATTTCATGAAAATGGAACTGTTAAGCACATGGGTATGGATGAGTATCAGGTAATTAAATGCAATCTGGGTAACATTAAAATAATAGGCCTGGAATTGTTTCCAAACGGTAAAATATCATTCCTAAACACGAGACAATACATTACTAATACAATCAAAAATCAAACTTATATTTTTAATTGCTGGGGTAGAGGAATATATCTACATGACAATGGAATGATCTCTGTAGGTTATCTGGAAATAGGGAGCCCACTTAACACTAAATGGGGTACAATCCAACTAGGGGATATCTATTCCAAGGTTGATACTGAAAATGACAATATTGGTCAAATAGCATTTTATGATAATGGTATGCTGGAAAGAACTTACATTGAAGGTGTTAATGAACTTTTCTATAAAAATTATCATCTTAATTTAGTAGATTATATTGGATTTTACAGAAGCGGGATGTTGAAATATGGATGTCTTGACCAACCAGCGGATATTGATACTGGATATGGAAAGATTACAGTAAATTTAACAATAAATTTTCATCCTAATGCTGAATTGCAAGAGGTATGGCTCACAAGTCCGCATCACCTGCAAATATCTGGACAGAAAGTTCTATGTGTGGGGAATCTCACTTTCTATGATAACACACAATTAAAAAGTTGCGATGTGTCTAATACACTGAAAATAAACACAAAATACGGTAACTTATCATTTAATGAATGGGTTATGTTTTATCGTAACGGTAAATTTTTCACAGGTCATCTCAAAAAACCCGCTGTGATCAATACACCCTATGGAAGTTTTTCCTTTTCCAGACTGTATTTCTTTAATGACGGAAAGATCCGGGGTGGAGAGCTTACACAACCCGCTGAAATGAACACGTCTCTTGGGAAACTTGAAGTTACGGGATTTATGATATACGAGAACGGCAATCTCGCTATGATAAAAATCCCCGATGAATTGATATTGGATAGAAAACGTTATTTTGCGAGAATAGGCTGGGATAAAGATGGTAAAATAGTGAGTAACGTAGAGTTCGATTACGATACAATAGATTTTCGGTATTGGTAATTTGAGCTGCTATATTAATATATGGTACGAGTCAAGTTCAACTTCCCATAACTAGGCCCATTCGCCAGGCTCAGGCCCGGCGCATAGGCAAACACGTTAGACGAAACCACATGTAAAAGGAGAAATCAGTGAGAAAAGTAATTCTGTTTGTTTTATTGTCCTTTTTATTTTCAGGTTGTGCAGGAATTATTTCTGAAGAAATTATTCATTTACAGATCAACCATTATAAAGAACTACATGTAGATGGTGAGAGTTCAAGTCAAATGTTTCATCTTTTGGGAAAAACAGATTCTGAGACAAATTGGTCTTGGCAAAGTTATATTTATAACTTTGATTATGAATGGGGATATACATATTCCGTAACAGTAAATAAAACTGTGTACGACCATCATCCCGATTTTCACGAATGGAGCCCTTATACCAGATATGAATTAATTAGTATTGATAGTAAAAACAAGGTTGCATCTAATACTACTTTTACACTTGAATTGCTTCAAAGTAGTGGATGGAACTACACAACTGTAATTGGCAATAGAATTGACGGATATTCGTTTGCAGGAGTAAGTATATCTTGTGAAAGTAATTATATATGTGATTACCTGGACTCAATCACGAATGTGAATAGTCATCCAGGGTATTCACTATTTTTTGATTTTGTACATACTTTTTCAAACAATGTAGTGAAAGCTGTTGGAGTGACGCAGATATAAGGTCTTCGTCTAACTAGGGCACAGCCGCCAGGCAAAGCCCAGCGCAGTGCCATTTCGTTATCAGCCATTACTCAACCAAATAAGGAGAAATTCTTGAAAGATTTTTATTGTGATAGTATTTTAAATGGAAAGATCAAAGTTTCAGTAGTAGAAGAAACAGAAACTGTCTTAGCTTTCTATCATACTAATCCTTCCTGGGAAATCCATATAGTAATTATTCCTAAATCTCACATTGATACGTTTGCGAGTACTGATAACATGAATATTTTATCAGACATACTAGCTGTAGCGAAAAAAATTGTAAATCAAGATAAGAAGATTCAAGAAGGATATAAACTGATTGTAAATGGTGGACAATATCAAAGTAGTCCCAATCATTTACACTGGCATTTAGTAGCTGGAAATCCACAAAATGAAGATAATTATTTTCAAAAAATTGAGATGAAGGTATAATTAGAACATGTAATGAGTCGGTAAACGGCTGATAACTAAGGCTAGTCGACAGGCAAAGCCCGTCGCCGAGCCGAGTTCGTTAGACGCCATATACTGAGAGGGTAAAATAAATGAATTTTTGGAAAAGAGAAACAATTGAACTAAGAGGAATCGAACCTGAAGATTGGTCGTTCTTCCTTGAAATGAATCAATCAACTGAAATTCATCGAATGTTGGATTTTTTAGCCCCACCTCTTTCAAAAGAATTGCTAAAACAATGGTGTGCCGAGCAATCAAAAATAAAATTTCAAGATGGTTCATATCGTTGGATTATTGAAGATTCTAATAACAATCGGATTGGAGTTATTGACACACAGAATTGTGATAGCAGGAATGGCACTTTTAGCTATGGCGTTGTTGTATTGGATAAATATCGTAGAAACGGTATTGCGAAGAAAGCCATATTATGTGTTATGGAATATTACTTTTTACATTTACGATATAATAAAGCCAATATAATTATCCATGCTGACAATTTACCTTCTTTAAAACTTCATGAGTCTCTAGGATTCCAAAAAGAAGGAGAACTTAGAGATTCAATATACACAAACGGAAAGTTTATAAATAAATTATACTTTGGACAAACTAAAGATGAATTTATAGTTAAATGGAATATTAATTAATACAGATACGGCGACTAACTAGGCCCATGTCGCCAGGCATGCGCCCAGCGCATAGGCGATTTCGTTTGACGAAATGCCTGGCATAGCTAATGAGGTGAAAATGGAAGAATACCAATTTAAATTCAACATTATCACAGGTGGTCTTGTGGGCTTAGCTATTAATTCTGAAGAGAAATACCTCCTAGTTGTTACTCATTCAGGTCGTGGAGTATATGACCTAAATTCTGGTGATAGAATTGCCAGAGATTATGAAGTAATTTACCCAAACAATAGTAAAATAGATGGAATTCCTCCTTTTTCTCAAAAAAGCATTCAACTAAATGAATATGACTTTGAAAATGATTTGGTTTTCCATTCTCCTTCTGGAAAATTGAAAATTACCGGAGAATCCGATAACATAACAGTTGAAGTTAAGACAGGATAATTATTATAAAAGGATGCCAGGCAAATCGCCAAACTAGGGCTATATCGCCACTAAGGCGGCGTAGAGCCAGCTTCGTTATATGTCATTGTGAGGTGACTTATGAAAAAACAGGCGAATAAAGAGCATGAACAACACGCCAAACAAATATTTGATACTGGTTACACTGCTGAAGAATTTGTTGCCAGATTTACGCATAAGTTTGGATGTTCTAGTTTTGACGAGTATACTTATGATGATAAAAAATTACAGGAATTGATTTATCAAATTCATCGTTATTGGTTTTTCGAAAGAGAGAAAATTGATGAATTTAGAAAAAAATATTTAACTGATGAAGAATATGAAAATGTTATTGAAGAGGAGAATGATTTTTAAACCTACTCACAACGACATATAACTAGGACTATGCCGCCACTTCGCGGCGCAGAGTCGATTTCGTTAGGCGATATTTAAAATTCGTACAAAAGGGAGATGGTAATGACAAACCTTATTGATCGAATGAAAAAAAGCTTGTATGATTTTGCATTGAAAGATATTAAAGTATCACAAAAAAATGGTGCTCCTATGGGGGCTTTCATTTTGGCAAGTTGCTTAATAGATTGCTTAGCAGGGTTTAGATATGGAATTTCCGGTACTCCTGGGGAAGTCGGTGAGAATTATAAAAATTTTATAAACACTTACTTTGAAGGTAAATATGATGGTCAAAGTGTATATAAAAACATTCGTTGTAAATTAGTTCACAATTATTCTGAGGGTGGCGGATATTATTTTTCAAATACTGGTGATTTGTACCATAACGTTATCTATGACGGAAAAACGAATATAATCTTGGATAACTTTATTCAAGATTTAGAATTAGCTATGAATAGATACTTTACTGAACTTATATCTCGAGATGAACTACAGTCTATTGCAAAAGATAGAATGGATAAATTATCCCTTATAGAGCACCACGTAATACAAGGTTCCACAGTAAATGCTTCTCCCATTACCATTACTGTTTCTGGAAGTATATATGGTTCTACTTCATCATTTGATAGCAATGAATTGAAATAGTGTGAATAAACTAGGAGTTTTAATTATGAAAGAAAAAATTGTTGTATTGTCTTTAGTTTTCAATGCTATACTTGCTGGTTTTATCCTTGTCTCAGCCTGCTCAGTAAATACAAACGGAGACCAAGGAGCAGACGCTGATCTTTCACAATATGTAACTAAATCTGAATTAAGTAACTATCAGGTTTTAAATGAACAATTGGAGAACAAATTAAAGATTTTTGGTAATAACATGGATGACAATACTAGATCAGGTTTAATCATTGATGATAATTGGAGCACATTAGTAACTACTGGTTCTGGAGCCACATTTGATCAACTTTTAGGATTAGATAGGGCTGACTCTTCAATAATACAAGCTCTATTAGAAATTTCAATTAATGGATCCGGTGGATATTTACAAGTTCGAGAACAAAATAGTGCGATTATGTGGCCTATTACTGGGAATTATAATGGTAATACCATTCAAACAGTTGTTCCGGTACATTATAATGGAGATGATGTAAGAATATTTTATTCTAGTACTCATACTGGAGCTACAATTAGAGTAAAATACATACGAGTTGCTTTATAAAATATTTACAGTGTGTACAACATCGCCTAACTAGGGCACAGCCGCCACTATCGCGGCGCAGTGCCATTTCGTTGTGAGAAATGCCATCGGAAATAATTAAGAGGAATAATGAATTTACACATTAATACAGACAGACTAACTTTAAAGCCTATTGATAGGATATTTGCCGATGAAATTTTTCAAGAATTTACGGATGAAATTACAAAATTCATGGGTCCCAAACCTATTGAAACTTTGGATGGAGTTTTTGAGTATATAGCTATATGCCTCGAAAAACTAGAAAAGAATGAAGAACTACCATTTGTTATTATAGAGAAGAAAACTAAAAAATTTATTGGGTGTACAAGTATTCATGAAATCGATACGAATACACCTGAAATCGGAATCTGGATAAAGAAAAGTGCACATGGAAATAGATATGGTCTAGAGGCAGTCACTGAATTAATTTCATGGGCAAAAGAAAATTTAGTATTTGAATACTTACGCTATCCCGTTGATAAAAGAAACACTGCCAGTAGAAAAATTCCTGAAAAAAATGGTGGTGTTTTAAAAGAAGGTATGAAATATAAAAATCAAAAAGGCTTTGAGTTGGATGAAGTGGAATATTGGATATACAATCAATAGACTATGCACTTCTCACAACTAGGGCACAGCCGCCAGGCAAAGCCCAGCGCAGTGCCATTACGTTATCTGCCATCTAATCGAGGAATATAAATGAAAAAATTAGAAGGAAAATATATTCAGGAAAAAGATGAGTTTAATAAGATATTAAACGAAAGAATGAAATCCCAATCTTTTTCCCAGAAATTAGAAACATTGGTTGAAATAATTAAAAATACTAATATAGAAATGTATTACATAAAGGAACAAAAGAATTATTTACAAGGTGAGCAGCTAGTTTTTACCAACGATCTCATTCTTGGTGCATCTCAAAATGAATATGGGGATGAGTTACTAATTACATTATACAATATAAATGAAATTTGTTGTGATGCAGTTATTCATGAGGATAATATTTGGTTCAAAGAAAA
>CAZIAD010000065.1:0-8147 GCA_964537555.1 uncultured Brevinematales bacterium | reverse complement strand
GGAAAAATAGTTTTTCATGTTCAGATATCGAATTGAAAATCGTAGAATGGTATTTTTCATTCGATGGAATATTAAAAAGATGGAAAGAAGACGGCAGATAACTAAGCCCATTCGCCAGGCTCAGGCCCGGCGTATAGGCAAATTCGTTACATGCCATACCGCGCCAAACATTAGTCTATTTTGTGCCAGGTATCTGTATTATCGTTATACTCTACTTTACCCAGGAATTCTCCTGAGCTGTTCCAGCCAATATAGACATAGGAAGAGTATTCCATCCCTTCTATCTCTATTGTTGATGCCAACATGAGACATTTAAGATTCTCATTTGGATAAAATATCAGATACTGGGCCGGCAGTTCGCCTTGGGGGGTATTTATTATTAGTGGATGGTAAAATCCACCTCCATAAAATTTTCCATCATTATCGAAGGAGAGTGCATCAAAAAAATAGGTTCTCCCCTTTACTATGTGAGAGATGGGTTCGGCCAATTCAATATACCCCCCTATACCACTAGGTTTCAGATGAAAAGAACTTATATTGACCGGCCCCAGGGGTGTTTTCCCCTTCTGGGGATCTCTTAGTATACATGAATCAAACATACCATTATCATAGAAAAACAATGTTCCCTGAATCTGTAGGGAGCCAAAGAAAGTGGCTAGTTGAGCAGGTTTGTGTAAAGTAGCATTTTGGAGTTGACCATTGGAATGAAAATTTACCCAGTCTTTGCCAAACAGAAACTCTCCTGCTTTGGTTTTAAATAGTTGTGGATTGGAAAGAACAGCCCCTCTAAAATCTCCGTTTTTTTCTAAACTCAATATTTCGAAATCAAAAGTGTAATCTCCTATGTTTATCGATGCTGGCTTTGAGGGTATTATTCTATTTAGTTCTCCTGAGGGATAAAAGCCAATGCCATTTATGAGGTATGTTCCATAAGTTGTTTTCACTTCTGCTGGAGTTTTGAGGTCTCCACCGGTAAAATTGCCACCTTCTTCCAGATATATCATTCCCTCAAATTCCATTTCTCCCAAAGGTGTGTTGATGATCTGGGGAAATGCCAGTGTTGCAACATTAATATGATCATTATAAAAATATATTTTCTTGTTTTTTGCCAGTGTTATAGTCTTACCATTCACTGTTATTTGTTTATTCTTTTTGTACTTGCCTATTACAATATCACCGGTAGAATTTTGTTCTAGGATGATTAGATCATTAGTATCGATTTTACCTTGAGCTGTAGAATAAAAGAACAATAATAGGATAATAAGCAATGATTTATACATAAATATCTCCAAAATATTGAAATACTTTAAAATAACCTCTATAGTCTAGAGTATTATAAAATAAGAGTCAAACAGTAAAATAAAATTTATTTTGCCCAGTTACTGGATGTATTCGTTGCGTTTGAGAATAAATAACAAGACAAGTATAATCAAGAGGAAATTGACCGAAACTTATAAGAACGGCATATAACTAGGACTCAGTCGCCACTAACGCGGCGCTGAGTCGATTTCGTTGTACGCCAGCCGGTGCTATCTGTGGAGTATAGAATGATAATAAAAATGAAATATGTAGGACCTGAAAGTAATATTGGATCTTGGGTAGTTGAAAACAATGATATTAAAAATATTATAAAGCCCAATAAGATCATTAGATATAAAGATATTGACGTTGATAAATGCCCTTTTTGTAATGATACTCAGGTTAACAAAAATGGTGTGGCTTTGCCCGGTGAAAATTTAGTATTTGAATGTAATAATTGTAAACGCACTTTTACCCTTTCAATGGGTGTACATATTGAAATGGATGAAGACGATTATTGGACTTATAAATATAAAGACTTAGAATTAAATCCTTCAATTAAACGGGAAGAGATTGAAGAGTTTTCTGAAGAGAAAATATCTGATGAAGAATGGAAAAACATGAAAATTAGTATGTCTTTTTGTAGTAAATGCGGAAGTAATAAATTGATTCTATCATTAAATAATAATAATGGTTTGAAGGTGTTGGATATTTCGTGCCAAGAATGTGGGTTTGAATCTGGAATTTTATTAGACAATAGTTTATTGGTATAAATTGCACCGGCCAGCGCACAACTGCTACTAGTCGTCAGGCTTACCCCCGACGCCGAGCTGCACACGTTATGTGACACTACTAATTAATCAATATTGAGATTCGAGGAGTTAATAATGACCAGATACATATACCTTGTATTTTTGATAATGTTATTCTCAAGTTGTGTAAGAGAGAATCCTCAAGATATCCGTAATACCAAAACTTATTTTATCAATGATTCAGGTAAGACAAAGACGATTTTATATTATGGTGATTCCCCCGAGAAAGTATCCCAACTTTTGGGAGCAAAAATTCAATCAGAAGCGGATGGCTTAAAAAAAATCTACTCTACTTCTTATTTTCTAAATCATGAAATGCAGGTTTGCTATTATTTCAGAAAAGATTTACTTATTTGGATAACATTGTATAGTCACGTAGATCACTTACAATTTACCCAGATCACAAATCAAGCAGATAAATATTTCACTTCTATATATGGAGAACACGAAAAAGGAAATTCAAATTTCGAACTAGGCGGATTTGGGGGTGCATATACTTGGACACTTGATACTGGAATTAATATACAAATGGGATGGCCTTTTGAAGAAGCAACAAATAATTTTTGGATTCAGTACACAGATTTAAAAATGCGAAGTTATATGCAACAAATTTTTTTATAAAGACAATGGTCAACCGCGTCATATAACTAAGGCCAGGCGACAGGCTAACGCCCGTCGCCGAGCCAAATTCGTTATCTGCCAGGCCGAGTGCAGAGGGCTACGGTGGGGATTACAAATCTTGGATTGTACGACCCGCCCCATGGGTCCGCCTTCCGTGGCGGACATCTGTACGATATATAGATAACTAGGAGAATTCAGACAGTTATAGCGACATGATTTGAACACTTCATCTGATTATAGTTTTCATAATAATGAGTCTATAAAGATTAAAGAAACTATATGTCATTACTGTCTAACTTAAAACCTTCAAAATCCCAGTATATGCAACTGCACTGCTGTTAGCTGCCTCTTGCTATTTTCAACTGTCCCCTAGACTTTGACCACCACATTCACGAGCTTGTCCGGTACAGCGATCACCTTCAGGATCTGTTTACCATCAGTCCACTTTTTCACATTCTCGTGGGCCAGGGCCTGGGACTGCATCTCATCACGGGAGGTACCTTTGGCCATCTCTATGGTGGCCCGCAGCTTGCCGTTTACCTGTACCGGCATCTGGTAGCTGTCATCTACACAGAGAGCAGGGTCGTATGACGGCCATTCCGCATAGGCCACACTGGGAGCATAGCCCAGCATCTCCCACAGTTCTTCACCCAGGTGGGGGGTAAAGGGAGCGATGAGACGGCACAGCACAGACAGGGCCTCTTTGCTCTGGGTCTCTGCTTTGAGCATCTCATTGACCAGTATCATCATCTGGGAGATAGCAGTGTTAAAACTGTTGATAGACTCGATGTCCTCCCCTACTTTCCTGATGGTCTTGTGCAGGAGTTTATTTATCTCAGCTGAGGGTGCATCTGCCGTAATTTCGAATTCAGTAAACAGTCGCCATACCTTATCGGTAAACTTTTTCATGCCTTTGATGCCGTTGGTGGACCAGGGCTTCATGATGTCCAGGGGCCCCATAAACATCTCATAGAGGCGCATGGAGTCGGCGCCATACAGCGCGATCACATCATCAGGATTGACTACATTACCCCGGGACTTGGACATCTTTTCGTTGTTTTCCCCCAGTATCATGCCCTGGTTACGCAGGCGGATAAAGGGCTCTTTGGTCTTGACATAGCCCAGGTCGAACAGTACCTTATGCCAGAAGCGGGCATAGAGCAGGTGCAGTACGGCATGCTCAGCACCCCCGATGTAGAGGTCCACGGGCATCCAGTAGTCCTGCTTGTCAGGAGCACAGAACTCCTTTTCATTATGAGGGTCCAGGTAACGCAGATAGTACCAGCAGGACCCGGCCCACTGGGGCATAGTATTGGTCTCTCTCATACCCTCAGGGGTTTGGAGCCACTGGGTAGCCGCTGCCAGGGGTGACTCACCGGTACCGGTAGGGGTAAATGAATTGACTTCCGGCAGGACCAGGGGCAGCTCTGACTCATCTATGACATCTATTGATCCATCCTTTTTATGCAGTACCGGGATAGGCTCTCCCCAGAAGCGCTGCCGGGAAAATACCCAGTCACGCAGCTTGTAATTGACCGCTGCCTTTCCCAGGCCTTTTTTGGAGAGCCATTCAGTGATCTTTTTCTTGAAATCTGCGGTCTTGAGGCCGTTGAACTCCCCGGAATTAATAGCCACACCGTCAATGGTAAAGGCTTCCTTCTGCTCCGGCACTTCTTTGCCGTCAGCCGACACCACCTGTATGATGTCCAGGCCGAACTTGGTGGCAAACTCAAAGTCTCTCTGGTCATGAGCCGGGACCGCCATGATGGCCCCGGTGCCGTAGGTGCTCAGCACATAGTCGGATATCCAGATAGGGATCTCCCTGCCGTCTACCGGATTGACAGCATAAGCCCCGGTAAATACACCCGTCTTGTCTTTATTGAGCTCAGTACGTTCCAGGTCGGACTTGGAGCGGGCCTGGTCCTGGTAGGCATGGATGTCGGGATGATGCTCCGCGGGGGCTATCTCTTCCAGGAGGGGATGCTCGGGAGCCAGTACCATATAGGTAGCACCGAACAGGGTGTCGGGCCGTGTGGTATAGACAGTTATAGACTTGTCACTGCCCTTGACCTGAAAGTCTACCTCTGCTCCTTCGGAGCGGCCTATCCAGTTCTTCTGCAGGGTCTTTATTGAATCGGGCCAGTCCAGTCCCTCCAGGTCTTCCAGGAGGCGGTCAGCATAAGCCGTGATTTTAAGCATCCACTGCCGCATATCTTTTTTGACTACCGATCCGCCGCAGCGTTCACACTTGCCATCAGTGACCTCTTCATTGGCGATCACGGTGGCACAGCTGTTACACCAGTTGACAGGCATAGTCGCTTCATAAGCCAGGCCTTTTTTATAGAGCTGTATGAATATCCACTGGGTCCAGTGATAGTAGTCCTCCCGGTGGGTAGCTACTTCGCGGTCCCAGTCGTAGGAAAATCCCAGGCTCTTGATCTGCCGGGTAAAGTTTTCGATATTGGCCTCAGTAGAGATACGGGGATGGGTACCGGTCTTTATGGCATAATTCTCCGCAGGCAGTCCAAAGGAATCGAATCCCATGGGGTGCAGGACATTGTAGCCATTCATACGCTTATAGCGGCTCACGATGTCAGAGGCTGTATAACCTTCGGGATGGCCCACATGGAGGCCCGCCCCGGAGGGATAGGGAAACATATCCAGACAGTAATAACGTTTATCTTTAGGAAAGGCCGGGTCTTCACTTACCTTAAAGGTCTTGTTCTTATCCCAGAAGTCCTGCCATTTCTTTTCTATAGTCTTAAAATCATATAATGCAGCCATGTCTTCTCCTTGTATATCAATGAATTAGTCCCCTATATTTTAAACCAGAAAAAAGAACATTTCCAGTTTTACATCATTTGACAGGAATGGATAAAAGGCTTAAAATCAATTAATGAAAAACGAGGTCAACTATGGTAAAAAACTTACTGCTCATCGAAGATAATAAGACTATCGCTAAACTTGTTAAAATGACACTGGACGGGGAACTGAGCGTGGAAATAGATGTGGCGGAATCCTATACCGAAGCCTCTAAAATGATCCGGGAAAAAGAATATTTCCTGGCTATAATGGGATTGGTACTGCCTGATGACAGTGAAGGCAAAGCCATAGATATGTGTATAGAACACAATGTGGCAGTGATAGTCCTGACATCCACCTATGACGACGATACTCGCAGCCGCATCCTGGCTAAAAACATCTTCGACTATATTATCATCAAGGACCGGGAGTATATCTACGACCTGATCTACTCCGTAAAACGGGCCATCCGTAATGCCCGTACTCAGGCCCTGGTAGTGGATGATTCCAGGGTCTACCGTAAGCTCTTATCCAGTATGCTCCAGGGCCAGCTCTTCAAGGTAGTGGAGGCAGAGAATGGCAGGGAGGCCCTGCAGATCATCACGGAAAATCCCGGCATCAGTCTGCTCCTCACCGATTATGATATGCCCATCATGAACGGTTTTGACCTGGTTCAAAAAGTACGTAAGGCCCATAAGCTGGATAAGATGGCTATCCTGGTCATATCCGGTGAAAATCAGGATAAGAACATACCCCTCTTTCTCAAACACGGGGCCAATGACTATATCAAAAAACCTTTCGACAGAGAAGAATTTGTGTGCCGGGTCAATCTCAATACCGACAACCTGGAAATGATAGATAATATACGAAACCTGGCCCATCTGGATATACTGACCGGCCTCTACAACAAAAAATACCTGTTCAGTATCGGGGATGTACTGCATTCCAATGCTCACCGAAAAAACACCTCCCTGGCCCTGGCCCTGGTGGATATTGATGACTTTCAGGTACATGTGTCTATCCATGGCGAAGCAGCCGGGCATCATATTATAAAAGAGATCGCCCAGCTCTTCGACGGACGGCTTAAGCGGCGTTCCGATGTCATAGCCCGGGTCGCACCCCACCGTTTTGCGGTTTTAACGGACAATGATGATATGGATGACCTTTTCCATTTTTTTGATAACATCCGCAAAAATGTCGCCGCCAAAAAAATAGCTTATAATGGGGGTGAGATAGACATCACGCTGACTATAGGCCTATCCTCCAGGCTCCACAGTGACTTTCACACTATGTATATAGAGACCAGCTTTTTACTGGAAGAAGCTAAAAACAAGGGACTTAACCAGGTGTGGATGGATTAAGCCTCTAAATCATCTCAATGAGAGAATAAAGCTTACAATAGAATTGAGATTTACTGCTAAATGAAATATACTAACACCTAATATAACAAAATCATAGATTACTCAAAGGAGATATACATGAGTGAAGAAAGCCTTCTGGCCAAACCAGGTGAAAACGGCCTGGACACATCCAAGCTGAGCCCGGAAGAACTGGCCAAAGCCCAAAAGATCGCTGATTCTATCGATGCCAATGACACCCATGCTATTACCGTGTACGGAGTCAGTGCCCAGAGAGAGATATCCAATTTCTCAGAGACCATCCTCTCAGAAGTACGCAATAAGGACAGCGGTTACGTGGGGGATATCCTGTCTGAACTGGTCATCAATGTCAAGGACCTCAATGTAGACAGCCTCACATCTACTGGTGGATTTTTATCCAATGTACCTATCCTGGGCAATCTGATCAATAAATTTAAAAAGTTTATGACCCGCTACCAGAAACTGTCAGTACAGATAGACAAGGTGGTAGACGAGCTGGACAAGGCCCGTATGAATCTCCTCAAAGATATCACCCTCATGGATAATATGTATGAAAAAAACATGGAATACCTGGCTGAGCTGGACCTCTATATCATTGCCGGACAGATGAAGCTCAAGGAATTCCAGGAAAAAGATATCCCGGCTATGAAGAAAAAAGCGGAAGAGTCCGGCGATGCCCTGGATGCCCAGAAGTTCCAGGACTTCACCCAGTTTGTCAACCGTTTTGAAAAGAAACTGCACGACCTTAAACTGTCCCGTATGATAGCGATACAGGGAGCCCCCCAGATCCGGCTCATCCAGAACGGAAACCAGGTCCTGGTCGAGAAGATCCAGAGCTCCATCCTGAACACCATCCCCCTGTGGAAGAACCAGATCGTGATCGCTATTACCCTGTTCCGTCAGAACAAGGCTCTCAAGCTCCAGAAAGAAGTGACCCAGACTACCAATGATCTCATGAGAAAAAATGCAGAGATGCTCAAGAACAGCAGTCTGGATATCGCCCGGGAGTCTGAAAAAGGCATCGTGGATATAGAGACCCTCCAGAAAGTCAACAATGACCTGATCTCTACCCTGGAGGAGACCCTGAACATCCAGAAAGACGGCAAGCAGAAACGGGCTGCCGCAGAGCAGGAACTGCTCAAGATCGAAAGCGACCTCAAGAAAAAACTGATAGAACTCAAAAACTAATACGAGCAAACCAAAAAAAAACGGCTGTCAAACGACAGCCGTTTTT
>CAZIAD010000064.1:0-16888 GCA_964537555.1 uncultured Brevinematales bacterium | reverse complement strand
ATCAGATCTATTTTATATTGATGAATATAATGAATTTCTATTTTCAGATACTAACAGTTATAAAATTGAAGATGCAGCTGGATCCATTCAAGTTGGTGAACCAGTACAGGTATTATATACCTCATTAGGATCAGGTTGGAAAAAAATTCAGCTTACCAATAATCAAACTTTTTGGATAAATGGCAATCTAATAGACATTCAGGAAACTGAAAAAGAACTTTTATCCCAATTGGATACTACTAACTATAGTAAAGTAGCATGGAAACTGAGTATACTAAAATCAGCAACAATGAAATCAAACATTATTGTTGCTTTAGAAGATGAAAATAGAAATAAGCCATACTATCTGGAATTACTTGGAATATATCAAGACACGAATTATTTACAATATTTTCTAGATCATCTTTCAATATACTCAGATGAACAAATAGTGGGAACTACTATCAGAATACTTGGGAATTATAAATTACCCTACTTAACTAATCAAATCTATCCTTTTATTATGAATAAAGGGAGGAAAAAATTTCCAGATGAATCTCCCTGGCGGAATTTTTACCCTGAACAAGCTTATAGAGCACTATATTTTATTGATAATGATAAAATCAAAGAGTTTGTGCTTATGAATAAAGAATATGATATTAGAGAGTTTTTGAAGAGGTTTCATGTTGCACAAAATGAAAATAATAGAAAAATCCAAGAAACTCTTATTCATCCAAAAATTGGCCTTCATTTGAGAACATGGACACAAAACATTTCTGTTACAGATGAATTTTTAGATTATAAACAGTCAGTTGATTACTTAAATGGAAAGTACTCCAATTTTCTTGTAGCAAGGGTTTTTGAATCCTTTGTGAATATTCGGCATTCTGAAACTAATGATTTATTCTTTGGGAATCCAAGATACAGCAAATATCGAAAATCGGTTCAAATGGAATTAAATTGGCAGAATGTGTATTGTACTGCAGATATAGAAATTGCAGAAATAGATGGAGAATGGTATATAGTTAAAATTGAAAATTAATATTTGAAAAATATTTTTGCTATAGTGCTTGTTGTTTTGATAAATTAAGTTAGGTCTTGTCATCATCAGTGGATGATATTTTACTAGGATTTTGGAACAAATATTTTTAAGTGAATAAATCTTCCTGTAATTGAGCAATATCCAACCTAAACAGATAAAAATTGGAGGTAAATATGGAACAGATCTTTCACATCGCTCCCCCCCGTCAGTCCCCTTATGTGGTCATTATCAGTATAGTAGCCCTGCTCCTGGTGATGGCTGTAGGATTTATACTGATCAGTGCCTCGATGAAAAAGGTGAGCTATACTGTCACCGGCAATAGTCTGAAGATCTCGGCCCTGTTTTTTGGCCGGACCATCCCCCTGGATAAAATACAACGGGAGTCGGTCTCTGTGCTGGATCTGAAAGCCCGTGATGAGTACAGCCCGGCAGTACGCACCGGGGGTATTGGACTGCCCGGATTTAAGAGCGGCTGGTTCAAATTAAAAAACGGGGACAAAGCCCTGCTCTTTATGAGTGACCCGGAGCAGCTGGTCCTGGTACCTCTGAAGGAAGACTATGTCCTGCTCCTGTCTACTACCGATCCTCAGGGCCTGGTGGGGGCACTAAAGAGGTAGAGCTCATGGCACTGTATGGTTTCTCATGAGTTCAAATAGTGCGGGATTTAATGAAAATATCAGTATCTGAATTCCTGTAAACAGATCTAATATTCCATGGCCTATGAGGAGGGGAAAGAGACTTTTCTTCTTTGCATACCATATTCCTATAAAGATTAATAAAGGGATGAAAGTCAGGAAATGGGCCACAATATGCCTGATATCAAATATCAGGGGAATAAAACTATGCTGCAGGGCATAAAAAAATAAAGGGTATACCACTGAAAAAACACGGTTATCCGTAATCTCCTGCAGGGCAGGGCTACAGTACCCGGTATACAATGGTATTTCCGCGAAGACTATGGTTGCTGGTAAAAGTATGACTACTGTTATAGCTGCCCAAAGAGGCAGGGGCTGAATATTGACAACTGGCATATAACCATAGACTAAATAGGAGAATCCCCATAAACCTGCCATTCCGGTAACCAGCATGATCAGTACTACCATAGCTATTTCACTGAAGTTTTGCTTCCCTTTCTGAAAACCGATGATTTCCCTGAATCTGACACCTCTCTTCCTGAATATACGGAAGAGGATCCAGATTGTTAAAAAGTTAACACCAATGGTGATCAAAGTCCACCATCGGGAAACTTCCATCAGGCTTTGTCCCTTAAATGGATAAACATGGATAATAAAAAGAGCTGACAATATGAACATCAGAGATCTGAATAATGGTAATAGAAAAGGCAGGACAGGATTACTTAGAGTTTTTTGCATTTTATCCTCTTGCAGTTGATAATGGAATTTTTTCTGGGGTAAGCTTAATGTTTCCTAAGTTTTAGGTCAATATTTTTCTCTTCTGCTATTTCATGAATCAATTTGGCAATAAGATTGATCTTTGATGGCCGGTCTAAGTCCTGGGTGTGAATACGCCCCCGGATAAGATCCATGATGTCACGCAAGTCACCCACTTCCAGAAGATTGACCGCCAGGCAGTAAAAGCCTTTTTGACGCCCGTCATTCCAGTCCCTGATCAGGGTCTCCAGTATCTGTATTTTTTCTTCCATCTCCTGCTTGTACACATCCAGCCCCTTGTCCCTGGCTTTTTCCAGATCTCGGATCACATTTCGATAGCTGATAAAGGAATCTGTAGCTGAGGGTGCGGCATATTTGGCACAGGGGTAGTGAGAGCACTGGTAACAGTATTCTACCAGGTCTTTTTTTAGATTACAGTTGATGACGGCGCAGGAGGGGTGTCTGAGATGAAAGTCCGGGCCCCCGCAGCCGGGACAGCGGGACTTACCTTCGGTATGATAGCGGGGGCAGAGTCCACAGTTCAGCCCGCACAGGGAAAAGAGGGGGTAGTCTCGCTTATACTCTTTCATAGGGACTTTCCGGGGTATTTCTTTACAATAATCGGATGATGATAATCATTGTTATCAATGACAATATCAGCTCTTTTCATAGGGTGACAGCTATCCAGATAGATTTTTTCACCGGGGATGTAGCGATTCAGGTATTTTTCTTTTACAGTCTCTGCATTCCCAAAGTATGCAGTGTCCCGGATAAGAGCTCTTTTTAATACAGTATCAAAACTGACATCCAGAAAAATAGAGAGATCCCAATATCGGGTGAGCTCATCCCTGTTCATGAAGATTCCGTCAAAAAGTATAATAGAATCACTAGTTACAGGGATTTCATCCGTTTTGATGGCCGTTTCTGAACGATAATCAAAGCATCCGGGCACTATCTTTCCTTTCCCTTTTTTAACTGGTTCAATGACATTTTTAATTATGGCCGGGTAATCAAAGCTGTCATAGAAAAATCCCTGGGGGGATAATGCTCCCTTTTGGGTCCTGATATCTACCGGATTATGAAAGCGGTCTATCTGGATTCTTATCGGTTCAAATACAGCCTGCTTTTTCATGTGCGCATATACCTGGTCTGCCAGTGTAGTCTTCCCGGATGTGTCTACCCCGTCAAAAGCGATCAGCAGAGGTTTTGCTTTTTTAAGATAGCTTATGACTTCTATTATATAGTCTAACAGCGTGAATCCCCTCTTATTTTTATTATGTTCCTCCAGCCGTAGGCTATAGACCGGAGGTCCTTCCCGCCCCTGTCGATTGTACGTTCCTTAATTAACACTCCTCCTAATTTTTCATAGAAGTGTTTAGACTTATTGTCATATAATGTCCACAGCATCATTGACTGAATATCCTGACTGAGGTAGTGTGTGACCTGTTGCGTCATTAATTCACGGCCTATTCCCCGACCCTGGAACTGTTCCAGAATGTAAAGGGCATGGATCTCCCTCTGGTAGTCAGGATCAGTCTGAACCGTACTTCCACAGATAAATCCCACTATCACTTTGTCTACCATTGCGACCAGGGCAGTCTGGTCATTTTTCTCTCCAAATAAACGTTTCATCCAGCTGGAGGTTTTGTCCTCAACTGACAAGCCATCCAGGTAGTCATCGGGCATGATTCCTCTATAAGTAGTACGGTTAGATTCGACCTGTACACGGGCTATTCCGGAACAGTCCTCCGGTCCAGCCGAATGTATAAACATTAAAAGCATTCTCCTTTAATTTTTTACAATCCTGTATTCTCCGGGACTCCCAGCAGGATATTCATGTTCTGTACCGCTGCCCCGGAGGCCCCTTTACCCAGGTTATCCAGGCGGGATACCAGCATTATCTGGTTATCATTTTCAAATACCAGAATTTCCAGGTCATTGCTGTCATTACAGGTAGTGGCAGACAGAAATTCGGCATTTATGGAGTCCAGGGCTGGCTTATCAATGATCCGTAAAAATCCTTCATCCTGGTAGTATTCCTGATAAAAGGCTATCAATTCAGCCTGGCCCCATTTCTTCAGCAAGAGCTCTTTGTATAAAGGAACAAATACCAGCATCCCATTATAGAAATTAGCCACTATGGGGCTGAACAGAGGAGCCTTATCCAGCAGGCTGTAGAGGTGCATCTCGGGCAGGTGCTTGTGCCGCAGGTTCAGGTTTTTAGGACGTGCCGCCCATTCGGGCAGATGTCCATTTGCGCTAAAGTCAGCGATCATCTGCTTGCCGCCCCCGCTGTAACCGGTGATAGCATAGGTAGATACCTGATAGGAGGAGGGTACAATACCCCGGGAGACCAGGGGGTGGAGGAGCATGTTAAAGCCGGTAGCATAACAGCCCGGGACGGTGATGCGGTGAGACTGCCGGATCAGGTCTCTCTGTCCGGGATGTAATTCGGGAATACCGTAAGCCCAGTCTGCATGAGTACGGTGAGCCGTACTGCCGTCCAGTATCCTGACATGGGGCTCAGTGACCAGGGAGACAGATTCCCTAGCGGCATCATCAGGCAGGCACAGGAACACAATGTCGGCCTCATTCAGGAGTCTTTGTTTTTCCTTCCTGTCTTTCCTGAGGGAGCTGTCTATCTCCAGGATATCTATATCATCACGCTGTGCCAGACGCTCACGGATCTTTAAACCCACTGTGCCATGCTGGCCATCAATAAACACTTTCGACTTTTTCAAAGGATGCTCCTCTTAATGGTCTGTTATTTTATCGATTTTTTCAGGAAATCTCCATAAATCGTCCTTATTCCTTATTTTGACAAATATTATGGCTGCTTTATAATAGCAAATGGAGGTGCCTTTGAAACAGCATATCCTAATTTCGATAACATTATTAGGTCTCATGTCTCCTGAATGGCTAAGGGGTCAGAATTTCCCCGGGCCGGAAGAGTCTCATCTCATCCGTCAGCAGCAGCTCGCCCTGGAGTACCTCCTGGATGTCTTTATAGGTAACCACGAGGCCTGCTGGACCAATTACGCCTGGGATCCTCCCCAGATGGCCTATTCCAACCGGAACAGCTTTATGGCCCTGCTTAAGCACTTCAGGTCCACCCGTCCCTATGATTTCTCAACCCTGGATTTTCTGGGACGGGAGATGAAACAGGACGAGGATAAGACCTACCGCTATTTCAAGTTTACCTGGATAGATGATAAGGGCAATCACAACTCACCTTACACCTACTATATAGGCATGCCTCCCGGAGAGACCAATAAAATCCACCGGATTTCCTACCAACTCAAGCCGAGAAAAAAATGAACCGGGAAGCTATTATTCAGTGGCTCCTCGAAGGTGATGTGGCCCTGCAATTCAGGGTCCACAGGGATATCCTCCGCTCGGATGAGCAGTCTCTGGCAGCCCTGCAGTCCCGTATAGCCGGGGAGGGATGGGCTGCTCAGCTCTTATCCCTGCAGAAGCCTGACAGGCACTGGGGGGACAGGCTCTATCAGCCCAAGTGGACCAGTACCTTCTACACTCTGCTCGATCTGCGCTATCTCTGCATATATCCGGGCCATCCTCAGGTAGAAAAGACACTGAATATGCTCTATACCTGGAAGCGGGGGGATAGCGGGGGGATAAATGTAGCTCAGAGTATCACCTACAGTGATGTCTGTCTGCAGGGCATGTTCCTGAACATAGGCTCCTGGTTTAAGATGCGGGACAGTTTTCTTTCTGAGCTGGTCGACTTCCTGCTGGGCCGTAGCATGCCTGACGGGGGCTGGAACTGTGAGGATGTCCACGGTGCCCGCAAGTCATCATTGCATACTACACTCTCTGTCCTGGAAGGCCTGTGGGAGTATGAAAAACAGGGAGGCAGACATCGGCTGCCTGAAATAAAAAAAGCCCGAATACAGGGCGAAGAATTCTTGTTAAAACATCAGCTCTACAAATCCTGCAGCACCGGCGATGTCATTGATCCCAGGTTTCTACATCTCACTTTTCCCCACCGCTGGAGATATGATATCCTGAGGGCCCTGGCCTATTTTACAGACAGCGCACATCCCTATGACAGCCGGATGCAGCCCTCATTAGACTGCATCCTATCCCGCAGAAAAAAAGACGGGCTGTGGGTCATGATGCGGCCCCATCCGGGAAAAGTCCATTTTACCATGGAAGAGACGGGCCAGCCCAGCCGATGGATCACTTTTTTTGCCCTTAAAGTCCTGGAATGTTACAATAGTCTTTGAAAAGATACTACTAATCATAAGGATAGCGACCATGTTTCAGCCCCCTAAAATGCTGCCCCGGGGCCATGCATACCTCATTACACAGGATGTGGAAGGCCTGAAATCCCGTATTCTGGTCATCCTTTTTATGGGGGTCTTACTGGCTACCTACGCCCTCGGCCCTATATGTATGATTGCCTTTGCCAGACATCAGTTATGGAAAGTAGCAGGGATGGTGCTGACAGGACTAGCCGGAATAGTCTGGCTGTGGTTCTGGATCTATAATAAAAAAGTCATTTTGAATATTGCAGAAAATAGTCTGGATGAAGTATTCTTTGTATTTTATCATCCAGTCAGAACTATCAGGCATCCCCTGGGTTCATTTCAGTCCTTAATCATTGAAGACTTAAGGGCCCGCTCCTTCCACCCGCATCGTTATACTGTTATTTTAACTCCGAAGTATTTTCAGCTCGAAGAGTATGAACAGGAAGAAGATGCCGTGGCCTTTCGGGACTGGCTGAAAGAAGTCACCAGGTGTAAGTGGGCAGAGGAAGAAAGATCTCCCGATGTTTGAAATAGTACTGGATATGGTTTATGATGAGTTATCATTAAGCGGGAGTATGTAATGAAAAACATCTTTTTTATCGTAAGTTTACTGTTTTTAGTATTTTCCTGCAAGGAGCCTGGATTGAAAGAGATACACTATTTTGACGGTAGTAATAATCATTACAGTTATAGTAATGCCAGTGGCATCCTGAACTATGATCCGGTCACTCCATTGGAAAGTTCCAGCGGGACTTACTCGGGAGGAGAAAAGTGGCAGCGATTACTAAACGCAGACGAAATCTCAGAGATGGAGAGACTGTTCCAGGGGATAGCCGGGAAAACCCACGATCTGATGGATAAACGGGTCATGATGAGCGGGATGATAAGACTGGTGTTTACAGATAGAGAAATGATGATCATCCTGTCTCCCCAGTCTGAGGAGAAAAAACAGGTCGAAGCATTTTTAAGCCGCATAAAAAATCAATGATCAGAACTCCAGGCTGTATATGATGATGGGAATACTGAGGCTGATGGCTGGAGTGAGGTAGTACAATCCCCGGTTCTCCTGAAAGTGCCGGGGCAGATCCAGGGCACGCACCAGTATGATGCCCAGCGCCGCACCGCCTATCCCGCCCCAGAGCAGTCCATTGAGTTTGTTCAGTTCTCCCAGGAATCCTTGTGATTTAGGCCATAATTCTGCTGCTAGCACTGCCCCCAGGATGCCTGTCACTCCAATGCCCAGAGTATAGGCGTTAAAACTACCCATCCAGTTGGCAGAAGGGTTGTTTTTAAAGTGGCTTTCGAAGAGGTATATTGATAGTCCGGTATAGAGCAGGGGTATGCCGGTATAGAGAAAAAACCGGGATAGATTATCCGTAAAATCTTCCCAGGCCTCAGCTTTTCTTAATTTGATGGCTATACTTACCGATGGATGTTTTTTTTGGGCATGATATTTCTCCAGGATATCTATAGCCTTTCTGTTATCATAATAATAAGCCCAGGCCAGGGCTGTGTAGGATCTTTTGAGATCGGTCATCTCGGTATCGGCCCCTTTCTGAAGGAGCAGCTCTATCATTTCCCAGTCACTCAAATAGCAGCACAGTATCAGGGGAGTGGTGCCCTCATGGGTGGCAATATTTACATCAGCCCCTTTCTCTATAAAATAGCGGGCCAGATCAGGGTCTCTTTCCTCAATAGCCATATACAGGACGGTTTTTCCATCTTCATTTCTTACTGCATTCAGATCAGCTCCTTTTTCCACCATTATTTTAATGGTCTGTATCAGGTTTTTATATTCGTTGTGATAATTTTTGTCGAGATCATAGAGCGCCTGATCGGTGGCCATATGCAGGGCCAGTCCGGTACCGCCGTAACCAGGCAGTTCATCAGCATCGTAAAGATTGGCATTGACATCCACTCCCTGATCCAGAAGCAGCTGGATCAATTCACTATTTCCGGACCGGGCGGCCTTGTGCAAAGGAGTACCGCTGTTAACCGTGCTGATATCCAAACGGGCACCCCGCTTTATAAGGTATTTCGCCAGGTCTGTGTTTCTTTGATCTATGGCTGCATACAGGGGAGTCTCACCGGAAAAATCCCAGCGTTCATCACAGGAAGGGTTTTTCTGATTGATATCCGCTCCCTTGCTCAGGAGCAGATCGATCTTTATGCGGTTATTATCTTTACAGGCCTGATAAAGTGGTGTGACACAGTCTTTGTAGTCATTTTCCCCGAACAGGGGTAAAAACAGACTGAGAAAAAATAAAGTGATCGCAATTTTTTTCATAAATAACTCCCTCAGATCAAGATGGACATATTAAAGTATATACCAATATTTTGTTTTTAGAAAATTACTGATATTTGCAGTTCATCTAACAGCAATCTGGATTTTCCTCTTCAGGCATGTTAAAATTTCCGGAGGTGAAAAATGAATGCACAGGAGCTCCAGCAATACATCTACGACCATATACCTATAATTGCTGCCAATCACTTTATAATAGAAAGGATCACTTCTGAACAGGTGTTTGTGCGGGGCAGCTACCGGGAGCATATCAATCACCGGGATTCGGTGTTCGGGGGCAGTATCTCCACTATCATGACCCTGGCGGCCTGGTCGCGGGTCCGGCTCATCATGGAGGATATCGATCCCGGGGCAGTGATCGTGATTCAGAACAGCCATGTGGACTTTCTGGCCCCGGTGCTGGCAGACTTTACGGCCGTCAACCGGATACTGGACGGGGATGAGCTTTCCCGTCTCAGGGCCAGCCTGGAGCGTTTCGGAAAAGGCCGGGTCTCTGTATCAGTGGATGTAAGAGATGATAATAGTGAAACAGTCCTGGCGCAGTTCCGGGGTGATTTTGTCATAGTAATAAAAAAGGAAGATTAAAATGGATGTAGAACATTGGCAGGAATTTGTGGATCACGAGATTCCTATCATACAGCAGTCCCAGTTTAAGATCGTGGAGATCAAGCCCGGATTTTCCCTGGTCAAGGGTACCTTCAGGGACCACAGAAATAACCGGGGATCGGTATATGGAGGCAGTATCGCCAGTATTGCCACGCTCTGTGCCTGGCTGGCAGTGAAGAGCCTCATACAGGATATTAATCCTGAGGCGGAAGTAGCCCTCAGCCATTCCCGGCTGGATTTTACAGAGGGTTTGACCCGGGACTTTTATGCCCGATCCCAGGATATTTTGGTGAAGGATGTGGTAAAGATGAAAAACAGCCTTCAAAAGAAAGGGGTAGGCACTATCCCGGTTACGGTAGAGCTCTTCTCAGAACCGGGGCAGGTCATGGCGGTTTTTGTAGGCGAATTTAGGGTAGTCAAATAAAAAGATAATCCTGTCTTACTATGGGTTCACCCAGCTCCTGTTCCAGAACATCCATCTCCTGGGGTACCACCCACTTGGGAATCATGGTACAGCGAAACTGATGATCTATGCCTGAGGCCTGTATCAGATGTATGCTGTCCTGAATGCGGGAGATATTTAATTCGGGTACATCTACCGTTTTACTATACTTGCTCCAGATATTCTTAATATCCATAGCTATATAGTCCACCAGCTGGCTGTCAATGATGTGCTTAACAATATCAGGTCGGTATCCGTTGGTATCTATCTTACACTTCAGGCCCTGTTCCTGGCACCATTGAAAAAATGGTGCTAGCTCGTCCCACAATAGGCTGGGTTCTCCTCCGGTTACTGTCACAGCCTGGATCTTATCTCTCCGGCGTATCAGATAATTTTTTACATCTTCAGCGTCGATATCCGGTAGATTTTTAAAGACCTCAGGCTGTATCAGATCCTGATTATAGCACCAGGGGCAGTGGAAGTTGCATCCGGCCGTAAACAGGGTAGTGCAGATCAGCCCGGGGTAATCCACCAGGCTGATGCGTTCCATGCCTTTAAACATGCATAGGCTGTTTCAGGCAGTTATCATAAGACTTACGCAGGGAAAATTCTTTCTTTTTTCCCACATTCCAGTTCTGGACAGGGCGGTAATATCCCACTACCCGGGAATAGACTTCTGTAGGGATAACCAGGCGGGTGAAATTTTTGATCTCTTTTTCATTCATGGGAGGACTCCAGATTATTTAATGTTAATTCTTTGTATATACCGTGTTTTTCCAGCTCGGCTTCAGTGTGGGGCAGGGGACAGTGGTGATGCTCACCAGCAATATAACCATGTACCGGGCAGATGGAAAAGGTCGGGGTGATAGAAAAGTAGGGCAGCCGGTACTGGCTGGCAATAGTCCGGACCAGGGTGCTGATGGAGCGGGGTGGGATATTCTTCTGCCCCAGGAATACGTGTATCACAGTGCCCCCCGTAAAGCGGGACTGGAGACTGTCCTGGTGGTCCAGGAGGTCGAAGATATCATCGGTGTGATCCACCGGCAGGTGCACGGAATTAGTGTAGAAGGGCACTTCATCCGAGCCGGAACAGTGGATATCCGGGAAAGTCTTGCGGTCATTTTTAGCCAGGCGGTAGCTGGCACCTTCGGCCGGGCTGGCCTCCAGGTTATACAGATTACCGGTCTCCTGCTTAAACATCTCCAGCCGGGCCAGCATAAAGTCCAGTACTCTCTCCGCGAACTCCTTAGCCGGGGCTTGTGAATAATCGATATGGAGCAGGTTCATGACCGCTTCATTCATACCCAGCATGCCGATGGTGGAGAAGTGGTTGGTCCAATATTTTCCGGTCCGCTTTTTAATATCCTCCAGGTATACGGAGGTAAAGGGATAGAGGCCTTTTTCGGTGAGCTCCTCTACTACTTTGCGTTTCAGCTCCAGGGAGGAGCGGGCTTTTTCCATGACCAGGGACAGCCGGTGCATAAAGTCATGTTCATCTTCCGACTGATAGGCGATGCGGGGCAGATTGATAGTCACTACGCCAATAGACCCGGTCATGGGATTGGCCGAGAAGAGGCCGCCTCTCTTGACACCGCTGTCAGTATGTCCGGCCAGGGCATTGTCGCTCATCTGCTGCTTCACTTCCCGGTTGTCCAGGCGGAGGCGGCAGCACATGGAGCGGGCGTCTTCCTCACTCATATCGGAGTTGATAAAGTTGGAGAAGTAGGGTGTGCCGTATTTTGCGGTCATCTCCCACAGGGCATCATAGTCTGGATTGGTCCAGTCAAAGTCTTTAGTGATATTATAGGTGGGAATGGGGAAGGTGAAGGGGCGCTTGTGGGCGTCTCCTTCCAGCATGATATCGGCAAAGGCCCGGTTGATGAGGGTAGCTTCTTTGGTAAACTCACCATAGCTGCGGTCCTGGAGCTCTCCTCCGATGATGACCGCCTTATCCTGTAGATAGCTAGGCACCACCAGGTCAAAGGTCAGATTGGTAAAGGGAGTCTGGAATCCCACCCGGGTGGGCACATTGAGATTGTATACAAACTCCTGCATGAGTTGTTTTACCTGGAGATAGGAGAGTCCATCATAGGCAATAAAGGGTGCAAGCAGGGTGTCGAAATTGGCAAAAGCCTGGGCGCCGGCGGCTTCTCCCTGCATAGTATAGAAAAAGTTTACGATCTGGCCCAGGGCAGTGCCCAGGTGTTTGGGTGGAGCTGAGGCGATCTTACCGCTTACCCCGCCGAATCCCCGTATGAGGAGTTGTTCCAGGTCCCAGCCTACACAATAGGCAGACAGGAGGCCCAGGTCATGGATATGGAATTCCCCCTTGCGGTGGGCTTCTCCGATCTCGGGGGTATAGATACGGGTGAGCCAGTAGTTGGCTGTGAGAGAAGAGGAGATGTGGGAGTTCAGCCCCTGCAGGGAATAGCTCATGTTAGAGTTTTCATTGACCCGCCAGTCCTGGAGCTGCAGGTACTCGTCCATCATGTTGAGGCTTTCCTGGAGGGCGTTCTCCATAGTACGGGCTTCGGAACGTTTAGCCCGGTACAGGATATAGGCTTTGGCCGAGGCCCGGTAGCCCATGTTCATCAGGGTGTCTTCCACCATGTCCTGTATATGCTCTATGTCTACCGTAGGATTTTCCAGGCGATTGAGGACGTAACCGGCGCATTGCCAGGCCTGATCCTCGGAGCCCTCGTGACAGGCTTCAAAAGCCTTGTGTACAGCACGGGCGATGCGTGAGATATTAAACTCTACTACCCTGCCGTCCCGTTTCTTAACGTGTGATACTTTACCCTGTGCGTGCTTCGACCGCTGCATCTCTAATATGAGCTGCTCCATGGATTCCCCTCCACTTTTTTTAAATGAAAGATCTGAACTGACACGCGGTAAATATCCCGTACAGGATTAGAGAATAGCCCGATCTTTCTTTCCACCCCGAAAGAAAAAAATCAGATCGATGAATAGGTCTTCCGACTTGTGAGGCGTGCATGCTTCCTACAGGAGGCCGTGTTCTATCCTTCGCAGTTTCCCACTGGACAGGGGTCCTTCCCTTCGTTCCTCATTTACGGCTGCGGGGGCAGTGCGGGAGTCTCACCCGTTTCCCTTTGAGCATCCATCAATCGATACCCTATTATGACGAAGAGGCATAAAAAAGGCAAGAGTTGAGAGGGAAAATTTTATACAGAGGAATGTATAGCGAATCATAAAAACAAGGAGACTTAATATGCCGTTTATTTTACCCGCTCAAAGTCAATTACCATAAATGAAATAAACATAGACAGGAGTGGAATATGAGTTATAGTATAAACAGTCAGGTAGCAGAAGGAGGAGTGTATGCTGGCTAGTCAAAAAGTGATCGTGGTAACCGGGGCCGGAGGAGGTGTAGGGCGGGAGCTGGTACTGCAGTTACTGGCAAAAGGGGCTGGTGTTGCTGCTGTGGATATCAATCAAAAAGCCTTGAAAGAAACCTGCGAAGCGTCAGGAAACAGTAAAAGCTTAAGCACTCATGTAGGGGATATTACAGACCGGATGGCGGTGGCCAAGCTAGCTGAAGAAGTGATAAATACACGGGGGCATGTGGATGCGCTTATCAATAATGCCGGTATCATACAGCCTTTTGTCAATATCAATGACCTGGATCTGGACAGGATCAAACTGGTCATGGATGTGAATTTTTTCGGTACTCTCTATATGGTCAAATCATTTCTGCCTCATCTGTTAAAAAGGCCGGAAGGCCATATCACCAACGTCTCCAGCATGGGCGGATTTCTGCCGGTACCTGGACAGGTGGCTTACGGTGCGTCCAAGGCGGCGGTCAGGCTGCTGACAGAAGGCCTGCATTCGGAACTGCGAAAAAGCAATGTCCATGTCAGCCTGGTATTACCCGGAGGGATAGCCACAGATATCATGAAGAATTCTCATGTGGATAATAATAGCGGGTTGTCATTAGAAAAGGCCGGTAAATTCTTACTCTCACCGGCAAAGGCTGCCCGGCTTATCATCCGGGCCATGGAAAAGAATAGATTCCGCTCATTTATCGGCAAGGACTGCAGGGCTATGAACTTTCTCTACAAGCGATTCCCCGGACTGGCCATGGGCATCATCAATAAAGCCCTGGGAAGCATGGTCAAGTAAGCTCAGGCCTGATCAATACACCGGCCTGAATTTCTTCTTCGGTTGAGCCAGGCCCAGGAAGCTGAGGTCGGTGGAGAAACCGTAGTAAAATTTATGCTCCTGGTTATTTATGGCATAGACATATTCCGCGACAGCCTTAAAGTCGAAGACATTGCCCCAGGTCATATCCAGGGTTAGCCGGGCATAGGCACTGTGATAATAAGTGGTCAGCATAGTGGCAGCCCGGTAACCGCTAAACAGGTACATACGATTGACATAGAGAGGGATGGCTCCGGTACCGCGCTGTATTTCTATGTTAAATAATGGTAAAGAAATACTTCCGTATAAATAGAGCTCACTACTATCCAAAGCAGTAGCGTATTCCTGCAGGGTGGGGGCATAGGTGGAGTTAAACAGCTGATGATATCCGCTCATAGACTGGACACTGCCCGGGGTGTAGCTGGCATGGAGCTGGAGGAAAACCGGCAGACAGGCAGGAGTTCCGTAGAAGTCCGCTTCCCATTTGGATAATCCCCCCTGTACATGATAGTCATAGTACAGGCTGAACTGTATGCCCCGGGCTTTGAAACGGGGATACATATTGATCATACTGGAATAACGGAACCACAGACCCAGAATAGTGCTGCTGTATACAGGGCTCCAGCTATAGGGGTTGCGGTTGGTAGGGTCTTCAGATACCCGGATAGCGGACATATCTGCACCCAGGTGGATAAAGCGATTGACCGGGAGCAGATACCAGGTGTAGCCCAGTCCGGCGCTTAGTAAAGTGAGTCGGTAGGAATTGGTGGTAAAAGCATTGGTCAGCATAGTATCCTGAAGCCGGATACCCCAGGGAATGGCCCAGGCGCTATTATCCCAGGAGATATTCAGGTTTACAAAGGGGACTCCCAGATTGTAGCTTACAGAAGGCATGATCACATTATTGCGCATAGGGTCACTGAGGTAGGATGTCACGCCTATTTCCTGTATATGATGGGTGATACTGTCCAGATTGATAAGAGGAGCCCAGACATGAGGGCGGATATAGGGCAGGGCCCGGTATTTGTTTTCCTGAGGAAAAGCAGATGCTGGAATATTAGTGTCTGACAGCACTACTGGTGTGAGGCTGATCCCGGACACCAGGGGTGCGGACCATGCTCCAGGCCAGCGCATGAGTTTTTCTCCCCCGGAAAACCGTCCGGCATAATAGAGGCCATTGGCTGTAGGCAGGGGCTGGTGCACCCCTCCCAGGACCTGATTGGTATAGCTGTACAGGGTCTGATTGGATATCATGGCCCAGCGGTACAGGCCCTGCCCATCATGCAGGCTGAAGGTGATCCTGTCATCACTTACCTGGAGGTCGCGAAGATAGGGTGTCCGGCTGTCATCATAGGCAGTGAGGCTCCCGGTTCCGGGATCAAATACTGCGATCTTTTTTACGCCGTGATCCTTGAGGCTCAATAATACCTGGCCATTTTTCCAGGGCCAGGGATTACCGTAGTACAGCTCATGATTTCCTTTCAGTAAAATAGTAGTACCCGTCTCGGTGATAGTGACCAGGTCGGTGAAATAACCCCGGGGCTGGATAGCGATAATACCATCCTGGTAAAATGCAGCCTCGCGGATACCCCGGTATTTCCGGGGCAGCATCTTTTTAGCCTTCAGATCATAGACCTGGGCAAAGATACGGGGATTGCCTCTTTCCAGGGAGGCCCGGCTGATGAGGAGCCTCTGCCCGTCATCGGACAGGGAGATACGGCCCACCTCCCAGTCAGTATGCAGGATGAGGGTACGCTGATCTGTCTCTGTGTCGTAGGCATAGATATTATAGTCAAAGTCATCCTGGTAATAGATCATCCTGCCGTCTGTATCCATGCTATAGATGTTTGCGTATCCCCGGAGCAGGTTGTTGGTATTGGTGCTCAGAGCGAAGGGTATGCGCATGGAGTCCTCGAACTCTCTCCAGGCCTTTCTCAGGCTGATAGCGTAGGTGCGGCGGAAGTTTCCGGGCAGCCAGAGTAGAGGATTGCCTCCCCCGGTGCGCTGCCATAGCTCCCGGTATTTATCCATGCCGTATTTTTCCTGGAGGTAGTGGCTGAAGTAGCCGCCGTAGTGATAGTAAATACTTCCTCCAGGGTACAGGTCATATGCACCACTGGCCTGGGATATCCCTTTCATTCTTCCCTCGGCACTATCCTCCCGGATATCATCCCCAATATAGGGGTCATTGACCCGTCCGTATCCCTTCAGACTCTCAAAACTGACCGTCACACCCTCTATCATAAACCAGGGCATCATATAATGCTGGGGGGTGATCCAGTCGCCGAAGATCCTGTATAAGGCCTCCATGAAAGGGCCCCGTATGGACAGAGATATGGCATGGGTCAATTCGTGGTAAAACAAGGCTTTTAAATAATCAGCATTATGGGCGATCACGGAATCATTATCCGCTGGATGTACATAAAGTACGATATGATTAAAGGGAACAGCCTGGGAATAGCCATTGGCCCCTTCATAGTCGTCGGTGAGGACTACTGTGATCTTATCCTGAGTACGCCTCTGTAACAACCCGTCGATCTCACGGTACATGTCATCCGCAAAAGCAGAGAGGCGCAGGGCTTCATCCCGGGTAGAGTCGGTATAGATCAGGGAAAAGTGGGTGGTCTCGGCACGGTAGACTTTTGAGAAGGGGGCAAACACTCCGGCGTGGAGAGAAGTATTTAGTATAAAAAAAAT
>CAZIAD010000063.1:0-17009 GCA_964537555.1 uncultured Brevinematales bacterium | reverse complement strand
GATACGCTTTTTAGAACAGGGCCCGCAGGGATATATCTTTAAAAGCGGAGGTGGTATCATGGTGTATAGTGACTGCTATGAGGAGTACCAGGAAATGGTGGAAAAAGTCTATGTCCCGATACCTAGAAAGTATTAAAATCTGCCAGGGCCGGCCTTATAATCTGGAGTATCACCAGATGAGATTCTCTGCTGCACAGCAGGAGTTATGGGGGAGTGAGGTGTTAGCACCTTTGGAGCATTATCTCCCCATTAATCTACCTCGGGAAGGCCTGTATAAATTACGACTGGCCTATGATCGTTCAGGGGTGGATGCTGAAATCCAGCCCTATAACAGGCCCCTCATCAAGCGTTTACATTGTGTTTATACTGCGGGACTGGATTATCATCTGAAAAGTGAGGATAGGTCGGTATTTAGTGAGCTAAAACAGAATCTGGAATCAGGTGATGAAATATTAATCATAAATAATGGCCTGGTTGCAGATACCAGCTTTACAAATCTGGCATTTTGGGATGGAAGGGGCTGGTATACACCTGAGGATTGCCTTTTAGAAGGGACACAAAGAGCTAACTTATTAAATAATAATATATTAACATTAAGTAAGATTGCCGGGTCTGACCTGGGCCACTTCCTTAAAGTAGCTTTATTTAATGCTATGATTGAGTGGGATGAACGCATAGAACTTGATTCATCATGCATCATTGATATCAAGTGATGTAAATATATTCAGTGTATTTTACTAAAATGCACAAAAATAAATCACACCCTGTGTATATGCATCTCTACTGGGCATAATCCGACCCCTCATTTTAAGTCAAAAAATACGCAAAAAATTTTATTTCCATGCTATATATAGAATTAGTAAATATCTCTGCGAGTTGGCACGTCCTTTGCAATATATAGGTTGAATACGAGAAAGGAGGATTTGAAAGATGAAGATTAACATGAATCCTGAAAGTAAGGGGGCTGGGATGGTCAGGTTTGCACAACAAGCACAATCTGCCACCGCCTTGAAGCAATGGTAGAAAAATAAGAATGTAAATATTTTGCCGGCCTTAGCTGGCCGGCTGGCTTTATTTATAAAGTACACCTCCTATAAAAAACACATTCGCACCTCCAAATCACAGAAAAGGGACGCATCATGCGTCCCTTTTTCTCATTAAAACTGTTTTTTTAAAGGCTGACAGTATTGTCCTTTACCGTATATTTTTTAGTATTGATCTGCAGACTGGTGATGTGGGAGGGCAGTTCTATGACAGTCTTGTGTTTACTGAGGTATTTACCCTTCGTGTTGATCTTAAGTACAGCCATATTGGTACTCTGCTGGTATTCATAGGTAAGGAAGAGAAAGCCTTCGTTTTTATAGTCCAGTGTCTTATAATCATCGATATAGAGCTGTCCCGTGGCAGTGCCTTTCACATCCGGCTGTACCTTTAAAATGATGACAGCATCATTATTAATATCCTGGGTGGAAAGATAGTCTTTTTCAAAGACAGGGATAATACTGCCGGAACGCTGGAAAACAGGGATGTCTTCGATCTTCGGCTCCAGGCTCATACGGGAAGGAGCCGCTTTTCGGGTATGCCAGTCTACCCAGCCGCTTTCATGGGGAAGGGTGATTTCTATTTTGGCTTTTTTCTTTTGAGGATAGAGTACAGGAGCAATCAACAGGTCAGCACCGAATAGAAATTCTTCTGTGATGCCCAGATAATCCTGGCCGTATTCCAGCCATAAGGGGCGAACAATGGGTATGCCAGAGCTATGAGCCAGATATGCCTGTGTATAAAGGTAGGGCAGCAGCTTATACCTTAATCTCATGTATTTACGGATAACGGGCAGGGTATTTTCAAATACATAGGGCTCCTGAAAACGGGTACCCTGCTCTGTGTGGTCCCGCATGAAGGGAATAAAGGTGGCCAGCTGCATCCACCGGGTGAATAACTCAGACTGGGGGCTCCCGCTGTAGCCTCCTATGTCTGCACCTGAGTAAGGTACTCCCGACAGGCCCAGGTTCAAGGCCATACTGAGGTTCATCTGTAAATGCTCCCAGCTGGCAGAATTATCACCGGTCCAGATCATAGCATATTTCTGCAGGCCGGCGTATCCGGAACGGGTGAGTAGAAATACCCGTTTTTTAGGGGTCAGCTTTTGCACTTCCTGGTAGCTGGCCTTGATCATAGAGAGGCCATAGGCATTGTGAATATATTTATGTTCCCGGGGATAACCCATATTATCCTGCATGGCCTGGGGGGGAAGGGTACCATTGGGCCCCGAGAATACGGAGGGCTCGTTCATATCATTCCAGAATCCGGAAATACCCAGATCGAGGAGACGCCGGTAATACTGTCCCCACCAGGCTGAGGTCTGAGGCGCACTAAAGTCCGGGAAATGGCACATGCCGGGCCATACTGCCCCCTTGTAGGGAGCGCCCTTGTAGCTCACAAATACATTTTTTTTAAGGCCATCACTATAGACATCATAGCGTGGTTCGATCTTAATGCCAGGGTCTACAATAGCTACTGTCCGTATCCCCTGTGCCATGAGATCCTGGTTCATTTTTTTAGGATCCGGGAAGCTGCGGGGGTCCCAGGTGAAAGACATGTGATTACTCATAAAACCAATATCCAGGTACAGCACATCCAGGGGCAGGTCGTTATCGCGGAACTTTCTCGCTACCTGCATTATCTGCTGCTGATTGGTGTAACTATAACGGGACTGGTGAAAGCCGAAACCATATAAGGGTGGGAGAAAAGGCTTACCGGTCAGTTCGCTGTAAGAGAGGAGGTTTTGCTTTGTGTCTCCCGTAAAGATATAGATACGGGAATAATAGTCATAGATGGTTATCTGCTGAGCCGGATTGTTGAGGTCCAGTGCCATCTTCCCGGGATAGTCGATAAAAATACTATACTGATAGTCCCCGCCCAGAACATGATAAAATGGAATGGCTGAGTATATGGGATCGGTATCTTTTGTGTATTTATAGGTATCCTTATTATACATCGTAAAAGATCTGCCGCTCAGCTCAAAAGCTCCGGTCTTTTCTCCAAGTCCAAAAAATCGTTCTTTTTTAGCGGGAGAATAGAGGATCAGCTTTTCCTTATCTTTTTGCTTAAAGACATGAAAGCGATGGATCAGGTCGTCATCTTTGTAGATACGCACTTCAAACTCTGCCTTGGAAATGATGAGATCTATATCTCCACTACTGAGCAGGATGTGGTCATCATTATCCGCGACTTTACTTTTACCGGGTAGCAGGGGGCTGACTACAGCATAACTGGGATATGCTGCCAGATTATTGGAAAAACTATTCTCAATAAAGACAGTTCCCTTTTCTGTGATAATAGCCCGGGCATCCAGTTTTTCATAGTTTAAAGTGAGCACATTATCTTTTATCTTATAGTCGATAAATGCACCACTGGATATCCACTCGGGGCTGGGCGACTTCATCACCTTTGCACTTTTACGGAGGCAGGCGCTGAGGGCCAGCAGGGCCAACAGGCCAATAGTAATACTGAAAATACTGTATTTCATCTTATACTCCTTATGAGTTTCTTTCTATGAGTAGAGGGTCAAAACATTTACTCTCACTTTTTTGAGTAGGATGGTTCAGGCTTTCTATCAGGGAGTGAGCAGCCTGGTAACCCATCTCAAAAGCGGGCTGGGACAGAGTGGACAGATTCATATAGCGGGAAGGTTCTCTGTCATCATAACCCAGGATGCATACCGAAGCACCGGCATCGCTCCTGGCCCGGAGGCCCCCAAAGGCCAGCTCATCACAAAAGTAAAAGATTGCGTCGGGCTGGTAATGCTGTAGCAGCTCCCGGGTGGCCTGGTAGGAATCCGCTTCGTTAATGGGGATACGGATGTCCTGGATCAGGGAGATGCCTGATTCAGCCAGGGTATCTCTGAATCCGGAAAATCTCAGAGACTGTTGCTGGGTATCAGCATTTTCCCCCACATAGGCGATTTTCTGATAGCCTTTGCTCAGGAAATAAGATGCAGCAGTCCGGCCCCCGCTATGGTTATCAATATAAAAACTGGTATCCTCATCAGAGTGATAATCGATAAAATGAAAAGAGATGTGCTGACTGATCAGCTGCGCTCTCACGGCTGGGGGCAGTGACTGTGCCACTATCAGTATACCAGGCAGGTTTTCCTGCAGGAGATGTTCATACACTGCCTCAGATTCCCCACCCAGGTTAAATATGAGGATGTTATAGCCTTTTTTAGTGACAGCATCATAGATACCTTTGAGGATCTCCAGGTAAAAGGGATGTACCGCAATGGGTAAGGTTACTCCCAGTGTGTGCCGGGTGAATTCCCCTCTTACCAGGGCACGGGCAGCCGCATTGGGGCGATAATTCAGACGGCCGGCTATCTCCATCACTTTTTGGGCGGTATCCGGACTGACCTGAGCCGATCCATTCAGCACCCGCGATACAGTGCCCAGTCCCACTCCGGCCTCACGGGCTATGTCTTTGATCGTAGCCAATTTTTTTCTCTCCTAGATCCCGATTATAATATGGAAACGTTTCCAAGTCAAGGATTAAATTCCACCATCGTCAAGGAATATCAGAGACTGTGATAATTATCACAATAAGTAAAGAATACAGGCAAATCTCATTGACATGGAAACGTTTCCATGATATTATGGTCTATATGTCAGGAACAGGAGAGTGGAATGAAAAGAACAGTATTATGGTTGATATTGATGAGCAGCCTGGCTGCATGTAATGAGTCTGCTAAAACCGATGATGTGCCAGCCAGACTGCCTTTTGAGGTCAATAGTAAAGTAGAGACGGCCATTGATCTCAAAAGCCTCTATTATAACTCACGGGATATCCAGTCCAAATCACCCTATGGCGCAGTGGTCCAGGGAGAGAATGTGACCCTGAATTTTAGAGCCCGCAAGAATGATCTCATCAAAGCCAGGGCAATACTGACCCGTCAGGAGATGGTGGGTAACTCCACTATGGAAAAATATACGAAGTATAAGACTCTGGAGATGAAAAAGACAGAGGGCACTAATGGACTGGACATCTGGACGGTACAGTTCAGCATTAAGGAGATTGGAGTATATGGCTACCACTTTGAGCTTTATAAAAATGAGGAAGATGCCATAGTCTATGCCGATAATGATACCCAGGTCAAAGTACCCTGGGTAAACATCAAAGGTACCGGCGGTTTCGGAAAAGTCACTCCTTTGAAAAAGTTTAAACTGCCCTATACCCTGACAGTCTACACCAATGACTATCATCAGCCTCAGTGGTCGGAGAATATGATCATCTATTATATCTTCCCTGAGCGCTTTAAAAATGGGAACAGGAAGAACGATCCGTCTCCCGGGAATACCCTGTTCTACGGGAAAAAAGCAGTAGAAAAGCACACTCCCTGGTCCGATCCCCTGCCCTGGGTACCGGGTAAGAGCGATAACTGTGAGACTGATGACAAAGAATACTGCAATGACTTTTATGGAGGCGACCTGGATGGTGTCATACAGAAGCTGGACTATATTGCCTCTCTGGGGGTCAATGTGATCTATCTGAATCCCATATTTTTCGCTCCTTCCAATCATAAATATGATACAGCGGATTACAAGCGCATCGATCCCATGTTTGGCGACCTGGATGTATTTAAAAAACTGATTGCAGAAGCCAAAAAGCGGGGGATACATATCATCCTGGATGCCTCCCTTAATCACTCCGGGTCCGATTCAGTCTACATGGACCGTTATGGGAAATACCCCGGGATCGGAGCTTTTGAAAATGAGACCATCAGGACAGATTCTCCCTATTATGACTGGTATGAATTTAACCCCAAGGCTACTACCGCCGACCAGATGTATAATCAGTGGGCCAATCCTACCCTGGCCAATCTCAAGGAGAGTGAGTCCTATAAAGATTTTGCCTACAGGAATAAAGACTCAATCTCCCAGTACTGGCTGGGTCTGGGTGCGGGAGGCTGGCGTATGGATGTCACTCCCTGGGTCAGTGACCAGTTCTGGAAAGAATGGAGGGCCAGTATAAAGAAAAACTATCCCGACATCATGACCTTCTCCGAAGTATGGTTTGATGCCTCCAAGTACCTGGTGGGGGATATGTTTGATACTACTATGAATTATATCTTCCGGCAGGCGGTGCTGGATTTTGCCAGGGGTGGTAATGCCATAAAGTCCATGGATGCCCTGGAGATGATAAGAGAGAACTATCCTAAGCCGGCCTTTGACCGGGCTATGAACCTGCTGTCCAGTCATGACCTGCCCCGGGTACTGTGGGAAGTGGGCTATAAGAGCTACGGACAGGATGCTTACGGGGAGTTTAGAAAACGTATGTTGCTGGCAGTAGCCTTCCAGTTCTGTTATCCCGGTGCTCCTACTATCTATTATGGCGATGAGATCGGCCTCACCGGGGGGCATGACCCCTTCAACCGGGGACCCTACCCCTGGAAGGAGGACGGAGGTGATTATGGAGATGAGACACTGCTCCAGGACTTTAAGAAGCTCTCCTCCCTGCGCACCTCTGAAGATACCCTTAAAAAAGGAAGCCTGGAACCCCTGTATACCGATAAAAATGTGATCATCATCAGAAGAAACTGGAACGATCAGGAAGTGATACTCCTCTTTAATAATGCAAAAAGTGCAGTCAGCCTGGACAATAGATATCTGGATAAAGGGACTTATATGGAACTGTTTAACAGCAGGCCCTATACTGCAGGAGATAGCCTGGAGCTGGGAGCACTGAGTTTCATGATATTAAAAAAATAGCGAGGTACCTGAAATGAAAAAAAGTCTGATACTGATATTTAGCATACTATTATGGCAATCCTGCGGGACCGGTATTCAAAGTACTTTTCCGGATGAAAAGATCACTCTCAAGAAAGCGGGACAATATGCCCCCAGAAAAGTAAAAGAGGGAGTGGAATTTACCTATGTCACCAAAGGAAAAAAGAAATCAGTTTATATTGCAGGTACTTTTAATAACTGGGATAAAGGAACATCTGCTATGAAGGAAATAGAACCCGGTATCTGGAAGACAGTCCTTCCACTTAAAACAGGAAGATACGAATATAAGTTTTATATCAACCAGGAGATGTGGGTAGGGGACAGGCAGAACCCTGCCATGACGGATGATGGCTGGGGCAATGCCATTATCGCTGTGGATGAAAAACAGGTCCATTTTCCCCAGGGAGGTATCTCAGCGGCAGATCCGGGATACCTCTATGCCAATACCCGGGCTTATGACAGCCCTCAGTGGGTACGGGATACCGTGATCTATGAGCTCTTTCCCCGGGCCTATACTAAGAAGGGATATAAAGGGCTGATAAAAAAGCTGGATTACCTTACTAATCTGGGTATTGACACTATCTGGGTCATGCCCACATTCCCCATTGGAAAAGTCAAGCGTAAAGGCACTCTGGGCAGCCCCTATTCAGTGAAGGACTACTATAAAATAAATCCGGAATTCGGTACTGAGCAGGATTTCCGGGAATTTGTGGAACAGTCCCATGCCCGGGGACTCAAGGTCATCCTGGACTGGGTGCCTAATCACTCTTCCTGGGACAATGAACTCCTGAAGACGCACCCCGAATATTATATGAAAGATGAAAAGGGAAAGATCATCATGCCCCCCGAGACCGACTGGAGTGATGTAGCCCAGTTTGATTATAAAAATCAGGGCATGCAGGACTACATGATAGGGGCTCTGAAGTACTGGGTAGAAGAGTACGGAATAGACGGATATCGCATGGATGTAGCAGGCCGGGTACCTCACGCTTTCTGGAACAGACTGCGGACAGAGCTGAATAAAATACGGCCGGATATCCTTCTCCTGGCTGAATCAGAAGACGCAGAGCATCACATCAATGGATTTGACCTTACCTATGCCGGCCATGTCCGGGTCCTGACCCAGCATATTGGGGGCGGCAAGGATACCCAGTATGATTTTCACAAGACTATTGAAAAGAAAAAATACTCCTACCCTCAGGGATCTCTGCGCATGCACTGGATGGAAAACCATGACGGGGAGCATGCCCTGAAGTTTATGGGAGATAAGCTGGTCTATCCCGCAGCAGTAGTCCATCTCACCATGGATGGGGTGCCTATGCTGCATCAGGGTCAGGAGTTCGGAGATACTCAGTGGCAGGACTGGCGCTCCTTATTTGATCCGGTACAGCTGGATTGGGACAAGTTTGACCAGACGCTGTTTGAGCATTACCAGGCCCTCATAGCATTAAGAAGGTCCAGTCCCGCCCTGAGCCGGGGTGAGCTGATCCTGGTGGAAAACGACCGTAAGAAAGTAGTGTCCTATGCCCGGGTCCTGGGCCAGGAAAAGTACCTGATAGTAGCCAATCTGTCCGGGAAAAAGCAGATGATACAGTTTAATAAAAAGGATCTGAAAAAAGCGGGACTCAAGCTGGGCTCTATAGAGCAGGCCCTGGTACTGGCAAAAGGCCTGCATAAAGAGGCCGGTAATGTCAGTCTGCCTCTGGAACTGGAAGCCTGGAGCAGTATAATCATTAAGGTGAAATAGATGAAGAAAAATCATATGCTGTACCTGTTCATGATGATGCTCCTGTCTGGTAGCCTGCATGCCCGGTCCACCCTACTGGAATTCAGAGATAAAGATAGTGGGGAGCCCCTTAAAAAAGTCAGTATTATCCTTTTACATGATAAGAAAAAACAGAAGCTGGGTACAAGTGACACTGATGGCCGGTACAAACTGGAATTTCAAAAAAAGTTTGCTCCAAACAAGGTCATGATTTGGAAAAAGGATTATAAAAAAGAGTATTTTAGCTACGAGGAACTTATGAAACAGAAGACCCCCCTATATCTCCAGGAAAAAAAGGCCCCTGATGAAGTCACAGGCTTGCAGGTGGAAAAGCGAGAGGGCAAATTCTGGCTAAGCTGGAAAGCTCCTGCGGATAAAGACGTGGACTACTATACAGTGTATACCCGGGTGGGACTGGAGCCCTACAAAAAATGGAAGGATGATCTGAAAAAACCGGAGACCCAGATCTTGACTCCCGAAGAGGCCAAAGACTATTACTACCAGGTCAAAGCCATAGATAAAAATAAAAACAGGAACAAAGGCTCAGAACTCCATTACTATCAGCCGGTACCTCAGATACAGCCCAAAAGTCTGGGACAGGTGAGGGGAAAGATCCCGGGCTTAAAAGGCTACCCCTGTAAGGTACTGCTGTATCCGGTCAGTCTGGGGGACAGTCTCAATGTAGATGCCAGTCCGCTTCAATCACAGTGCGGCCCACAGGGCAGCTTTTTCCTGGATAAAGTACCAGCCGGCATTTACACCGTAAAGGTCTGGGAAGATATAAACGGCAACGGAGCCTGGGATGGCAACTGGCTGGGAAATACGCCCGAACCCAGGGCCATTGCCTATAAGCAGGAAGTGCAGGCCGCAAAGACACTGGACCTGGAATTGAAGCTGGAACAGCGCTTTACCGGGGTTCCCCGCATCATCTACGATGCCCAGCCTGCTTATGTAGATCTGTACAACGCCGCCTGGAATATGGCACGGGCCAAGATCACACCGGGACAGACAGAGAATGGATTTGTACCTGCCTATATGGATGAAGGTTTTAATAACCATATCTACCAGTGGGATACCTGCTTCATGATGTTCTTCGGGATCTACGGGGGAGATGAATTTCCGGCCATGAACAGTCTGGATAACTTCTACCTGAAGCAGCGGCCTAACGGCTACATCTGCCGGGTCCAGAACGAAGACACCGGCGGGGATTATGACCCCAGCCTGTCCGACCCCAGTGTCAATCCCCCTCTCTATGCCTGGATAGAGTGGACCTACTACCGCATCACCGGGGATAACAGCCGCCTCCTTTGGGCCATGACCCATCTGGATAAGTATTATAAGTGGCTGCAGAACAACACCCGGCGGGAAGCAGGGCATTACTTTACCTCTAACCTGGGCTCCGGAATGGATAACTCGCCCCGGGAAGGGCAGGCCTATGGCTGGATCGACATGACATCCCAGATGGCCCTGTTTGCCTATTATATGCAGGCTATGGCCAGTGAATGCGGTGTAGCAGATGCTATGAGATTCTACAGCCTGGAATATAAAGATCTGTACAAGCTGGTCAATACTACCCTGTGGGATAGTGACCAAAATATGTACTTTGATATCAAGAAAAACGGCAAATTACATAAAAAGAAGACCATCGCTTCATTCTGGCCCCTCCTGGCCCGCATAGTACCCATGGACAGGATTAAAGGTCTGGTAACTCACCTGGAAGACCCGGCTGAGTTTAAGACTCCCCATGTCTTCCCCACACTGGCTAAGGACGAGCCAGAATATGATAAAAAGGGCTACTACTGGAGGGGAGGGGTATGGGCTCCCACTACCTTTATGACTATTAAGGGTCTGGAGTACAATGGACTGGAACAGCTGGCCTACCAGGCTTCTCTTAATCACATAGATAATATGTGGAAGGTCTATGAGCAGTTTGTGCCGGATAAGGCCAGACTCCCCTATAAAGAAGGGAATATCCCTTTCCCCTCACATCTGGACGGGACTAAGCAGATATGGGAGCTATACAGCCCTGAGCTCACAGAAGCCGGTACACGCTGGGATAATAACTTTTACTGCCGTCCGGAGTTCGTAGGCTGGAGCGGGGTAGGGCCGATTGTGCTCATGATGGAAAATGTCCTGGGTATTATACCCGATGCCCTTTCCGGCACCATCACCTGGACCATCCGTTCCGAGCAGCGGCATGGAGTACAGGGCCTTCTTTATAAGGGACATTCAGTAGACCTTATTATGAAGGGTATCAAAGAGGGAGTGCCTCAGCTGGAGGTCAGGTCCGATGTAGATTTTAAATTGAAGTATATCTATAAAGGCAGGGAGTCTGTAATAATAGTGAAAGCGGATTAGGATAACCAGGTGTTTTTTATGCATTCTGCCGGATGTTAGCCTTGCTCGAAAATAAGATTCTGAAGATAGACTATAGTTCTGGTACATCCAGGATTTCCGTATTACTGTGGCTGCTATGATTACTCAGGTAGATAAATTCTATCTCGTCAGGGCAGGTCTCAATGTTCGTTATAGATGGGAAATTACTTAATACAGACTCATCACTAAGATTGGTGTAGCTCAAGTTACTCATATCAGTGAAATGATCGAGTTCCTTGTATCGTGACAGGAAACCTATTTTGTTGTCGAGGCTGTGGGGTTTAAAGCGGAGCGGATTGGGCAATATCGCAGCCAGACGTTTCATCTCATCAATACTCAGTGACTGCAGGTCTTTTCCGAAGTAATATCGGGCTGCCTGGCCTATGCCATATATCCCCTTGCCCCATTCAGTATAATTGAGATAGTATTCCAGGATCCGGTCTTTGGACAGCACCAGGTCCATTTCCACTGCCAGCCAGGCTTCCAGGTATTTTCTGAGGTACCATTTTTTAGGGATGAGATACAGGGTCCGGGCCAGCTGCTGGGTAATGGTACTGCCCCCGTATTTCCTGAAACCGGCCCTCTGATTTCTCTTCCAGGCAGACCGCATAGCCCCTGGCTCAATCCCCCAGTGGCTGTAAAAGGTATCATCTTCCAGTTTTAGCACCATCTTTTGAAAGGCCTGGGGAATTTTTTTGAGAGGAATGAAGTGTACAGGCAGATTCTTCTGACGGAAAAATAAAGAGCGGTATACCATAAGGCTGCTCACCCTGGGCCTGAACAGGGCCAGAGACAGGGATAGGAGCAAAAACAGGCCTATCATAAGCAGATGAGCTAAGCCTATGATCTTCAGTATTTTCAGTATAACCGGCTTTATCTTCATAAAAAAGTCTTTCATAGGGACAGCTCTCATTCATTCTCCCGCTTAAATAGAAAAATTAACACAATATGTTAAAGGAATCCCTGTAAATCAGCAAGGTAAGGAATGGTTGACATTTTAATTTTGAAAACATAGAATAATAGTATGAATAAACAAGGGGGAATTTTATGAAAAGATTCAGTATAAGTGCAATGTTGTTAGTGTACCTAAGTGCCTGCGCCCCTGTGACACAAAACCCTGATGCAGTGACACCTGGTGCTCCTGCCAATCTCACTAGTCAGGGTATATCTAACGCCATAATCCTGAACTGGGATGCAGTCAGCTCTGAGCATTTCAGGGGTTATCATGTATATAGAAGTACCAATGGGAGTGATTTTAACCTGGTCACGAATCTTCTGCTGAGCCAAAACCTATTTACCAATCATATAAGTTCTCCTCAGGGGGATGGAGTGTATTATCAGTATTATGTCACAGCTCTGGCTGATAATGAATCACTTCCCTCTGCACCCAGTACCAATATTCATGGGGTCAGGCTGACTAATCATGCGGGTAATCTCACCATTAACAATGGGGTCTATGTAGTGGAGGGAAGCCTGGAGATCACCAATGGCTCCCTGACTGTGGATCCTGCAGCCAAGCTTTACTTTGTCCCGGGGAGCACTCTGAAGCTCAGTGCAGAAAAGGGTATAAACATACAGGGCCTGCTCAGGATGGAAGGCACTTCTTCTGCTCCTGTCATCTACACTACAATAGAGGCTTCTCCCGTTGACAATAAAGGACTGGGAATCCGCTTTTATGGAAATACTATCGATTATAATCCAGTGGATGATAGCGGCTCAGTGATCCGATATAGCATTTTATCAAATATGAGAGGGTCCACGGCATTTCCCGTACTCTATGTGTCAGATAGTGCCCCTCTTATAGAACACAATAAGTTTTATGCCAATTCCAGCCTGGGAATAGGCCCCCTGGAATTATGGAGCGGTGCCCCCATTATCCGGGATAATTTTTTCACCAACTGTTATCTGAGGATTTTGGGAGTACTGGGCACGGGCTTTAGTATGACTGGAAATGAGATCCGGCATGCCTATCAGACACTGTATATGTATAATATCAGCTCCGATCCTTTTGCGGCAGGCAGCATCATCAGTAATCTGGTAGATGCGCATAGTTCCTTTGTTATTCTGGATACGGTAACTGCTACCAATGTCTCACTGGGGGGAAATTACTGGTCCGGTGTAGCGACTAACCATTTCTACGCGAATCTCTTTCTGGAAAATCCTGTACCGGCATTAGCGGCTGCTCCGGTCCCCCTGGGGCCGGGTTGGTAAAATCTTAGATTGACAATAGACCGTCTCTATAGCGAGACGGTCTTTCTTATTGCTCAATAAAGCAGACTTTCATTTAAACAGGAGAAAACCAGATTTGCTCAATGTCATGAGTTTTTATCAAACAAAAATTTGATTATTGGCATGGCCTATTATATCCTCTGCTGGATCTGTGAAATAGGGAGTCTCTATGAAAAAAGGCTTAATATCTCTTTTGCTAAGTGTATTGCTTCTGAATTCCTGCCATCTGTTTCCGGGATTTTTTCTTCCCTTTGCCAATGATGCCATAGGAATAGGAGCTAACTGGGAACTAATGGGGGGCAGCTCCGTAGGGGGAGGGGTGATGCTCAACTTTAATGGACACCGTACTCCCAACTGGGATTTTACGGTAAATGGTGATGGGGCTGTTCTGGTGGGGGAGATCAATGACATCAATGCTCTACCCTTTGTCTATGAATGTAAAACCGGGGGGAGCTGGCAGACGCTGGGGGGAGCATCTGTGAGTGGAGACTCCGGTGATTTCTACTGTATCAGTGTGGCCTACAGCTATGACGGGACTGATTATATACCCTATTGTGCTTATGGTATCAACTGGACTAATACTTTTCATTATTCCTATCTCTACTCCTATGATCTGGCTAGTGCCTATTGGCCTCCATATCTCCTGGCTCTCAATAACCACCGCTTTATTGATCTGATTAAGCAGGATGCTTATTCTACAGATGGGCCTCCCTTTTGTAGCGGAGATCAAAGTAATATCTATGCCTACTCCAATAAATCAGCCACCCCTATGACCATGTTTTATGCCCAGACCATCTATTTTTTTAAAGCGGTAGTTGACCCCATAAATCAATATCTGGGGGTCATATCCGGTGTTAATTATGATATGCCGGTCTTTCAGGTCACCCCCGATTATTCCGCAATCTACTCAGTGGGTGTACCGGTACTCAACGATCTCATATCAAATGTGGCTGGATTTGAAATGGTCAGCTCCCCCGGTCCCATCCATGCCCTGGTCACCTACATGAGTAACTCCAGTACAATAATCATAAAACAATTGGAATCTACCACCAGTACTACCCTGCGTGCCATCAGCGGACAGGGTTTTTCCGGGATTGATACTGTGTATGATCATGGTGAAGAAGTCCTGTATATATCTGTCATAGAAAATATATCCAACCGGGGAGCAGTAGTCTTATACCGTTATAATGTTGCTACTGATGCATTGTCTATAGTGGGAGATCCCATTAGCAGCCTCAATGCCGGAATGGTCAAGCTCAGACAGCGGCCCGGTATGCCCGGAGAGTTTTATGTGGGGGTCACAGACCGGGATAACCAGCATAAGATAAGTATATTTAGATCTCAATAAAAGATATTTTAATAAATGAAATTCTTAGATCACCTGTGGAATAAGTATCATTGCAGGACAGAATATTTTGCATATTTTTCCATGGGACATCAGAAAAAAAAAGTGAGGTAAGGATTTGGATAGCATAGAAATAGTGGGGCTGGCCGCAGGTATACTGACGACCATATCCTTTTTACCCCAGGTCATCCTCATATATAAGACCAGGCACACCCGGGATATTTCCCTGGGCATGTTTTCCCTGTTTACCGCGGGAATAATCCTTTGGCTTATTTATGGAATATTGAATAAATCTGTTTCTGTGATTGCGGCTAATGCAGTCACTTTTTTTCTTTCATTGTATATACTTATCATGAAATTAAAGCATGGATAGAATCCGGCTCGTACTAAGAGAAGAATGAGATAGTTTAAAAAAGACCTGATATTGACAGGATATATAATTAATAGTATCCTTTAAACAGAGTTGTCTACTGGAAATAAGTATATCGGAGAAAATATGGACTACCAATATGACCCTCAGGCTATTGATTCCGCTATTTCAGATTCACAGACTCTTGAATACAGATTTGATTTCATTAGTCCTAAAGATGGTGTCTTTATCATCAAAGTATTGGAACGGATCCTGCAAAAAAAATCCCTTATAGATATTTCAGACGAATTAAACTATATTCTCATGGAACTGATCACCAATGCCAATAAAGCCAATGTAAAAAAGATCTTCTTCCTGCAAAAGGAAGCTGATCTCAATAATCCAGGTGATTACAATAATCATCTCAAAGATTTTAGTCAGGCCATTCAGTCGGGCTATGAATCATTTATACCCTATTTCTCCCGATTTAACCTGAGGACCAGGGTCATTTTTGAGTTTACGGAAGAATATTTATGGATCAGGGTGGCCAATAACCGCGCCGCTACCCCTGAGGAAGTACAAAGAGTGCAGACTGTGATCAGGGCGGCTGGTCAGATCCGCAATACTATCGAAGCATTTGATAAAATGACTGACAGAACCGAAGGGGCCAATCTGGGTACTCTGACCTCTATTCTGATGCTCAGGCGCATAGGATTAAGCTCAGATGATTATTTTTTTGAGAGTGATGCTCAGAATAATGAGACTCAGGTTAGCCTGAGGATTAGGCTGGATACAGTAACTATTCAGCAGGCCGACCGTATATCTGAGGTGATCGCCTCTTCTATCGATAAGCTGCCCGGTTTTCCTGAAAATATAGTCCGTTTACAGAAGATGATGGCTGACGAAAATGTAGACTTCAGTAAAGTGGCCGAAGTCATCCAGAGTGACCCCGCTCTTACCGCAGATCTTCTCAAGATAGTCAATTCAGCACAATACATGCTTCCCCAGAAAGTGAGTAATCTGACCAATGCCTTGTCCCTGATCGGTATCAGGGGTATTAAAAATCTCCTGTACTCATTTGGAGCTCAACAGATCTTTCAAAAGAATTTCGGGCGCTTTGAAGAATTGTGGGAACATGCCTACCAGACCGGTTCTTATGCCTATAATCTGGCTAAGGAACTGAAGCTGAAAAATGCCTGGGATGATGTCTATCTGGGGGGTGTTCTACATGATATGGGTAAGATATTGATATACCAGGTAAGTTCGCATCTTTTGTCGGCTATTAAGGAGCACTGCGGAGGCCGGATCGGGGCAGAGACTATGCTGGAGACCCTGGCCATAGGAGCGTCCCATGCCCGTATCGGAGCCAATACTGCTGCCAGGTGGAATTTCCCTGATTTTCTTATAGATCTGATACGTTATCATCACACTCCCCTGCTGGCCCCGGATTCCGAAAAAGAAAAAGCCCTGATCGTTTACCTGGCGGATATACTGTACTATATTGGAGAGGGGATTTACGGCTATGATTCCATTCAGGATGAAGTCCTGCAGTATCTCAATATCTCCAGGGAGAGCCTGCCCGGACTGGAACTACGCTTAAGAAGCCTGTATCAGGATCAGAAGAAGAAAATGGATCTGTGATATTATTCTGAGTTGTAGTTTTATCGTATAGACAGGGAAAAAGTTCCAATAATCAATCTGAACGATGTTATTAACAGAATATTTTTCAGGAAATAAATCTAAGGCAGCATTTTTCATTAACCTGAAGTAAGTAATAATTATAAGATTAAATTTAAACATTTTTAGAAGTCAATATGGAAGAATCTTTATCAAACACTATTTTGAAAACTCCAACATTCTAGGAGTTTTGAACTGTTTTTCTGTTTTATGGTAGATTAATCAAAGAAAAAGGTGAAGAGATAAAAAAAGTACTCTAGGGAGAAGCTAATGAAAAATATTCTTATGTCATTTTATTCAAGCAATGATCAGTATCATGCGAAAAAAGAGCAAATGGCCTGGACCGCTACTACTGTTTTTTTAACATTTTCAGGTGTCCTTATCAACTGGATCTTAAAACTTGATCTGGGCCAGTTAAATGTCTCTGCAATCTATACTAGAAATGTCATCATTATTTGTTCTATATTCATTTTTTTATCAGTCACCTCT
>CAZIAD010000062.1:0-17034 GCA_964537555.1 uncultured Brevinematales bacterium | reverse complement strand
CACAAATTTTTGTAAAGGCTTTTATTTAATAAATTTAGCTGGTCTTAAGCCTGTGCAAATACCCTTATTTTTTCATAGAAAAGAAGTTTCATACGCACTTCCCAGGATGAAAAGGCCTGTTTTTCTTAAGTCTGTGTTAAACTGTAAACAGTGGCTACACAGGATACGCAAAGGGTGAGCACAGACTTGTGCGCAGCTTCAGAAAAAGTCTTTTTTTTCCGAAGATATAGTATACTTTTTTTATATTGAGTGTAATTATGAATAAAATTATGCACATTTCTTTTTTCATCGTGCTTAACTTACTCCTGTCTTTGCGTATGTGGTCTGAGGATATCTACACAACCGGCCTGGATGTGAAAAATATCTCCCCCTACCAGATACAAATAAAATGGAAAGCCAATACCGAGAATTCATCCTTCAGTATCTACCGCTCTCTTCAGGAGATCAGTAAACCTGAAGACCTTGAAAAGGCTACCAATATATGGAAGAACAAAGTCACAGGCAGCCAATCCGGATCCCTCTATCAGTTTCCTGCCATAATCGATGAACCTCCCCTGTCCGGTGATTATTACTATGCTGTTCTGCCTGACTCTGCTAAATACCAGTCCTCTGACTTTAAGCCTACCATCAATCTTACCCTGTGGCCTACCAGTGTGGACAGGACCAAGATGCCCATCATTAAAACTAATATTGCTCCCACAAATAACATTACTAAAAATACTAATAGTGAGTCCAATAATACTGTACAGATCATTAGGCCAAAAGTGATAACCAATACAGTAAGCATAAACCAGACCAATAGAAATGTTACCAATATTGTAACAGTAAAAGTAAAAAATGACATTAAACCGGTATCTACCAATACTGTAGTGGTCACATTAACCAATGTCACTGTCATTAAGAAAACCAATGCCATAGTGCAGGCGGATACCACTCAGTCTGAGGAACTCCTTCCTTTAAGTATAAAAAATCTTCAGATAAGACAAAAGTCCAATTCCTTTTTCCTGATTTGGAAACTAAACCGGGGAGCAGAAGAAGATATCCAATTCCTTTTATTCCGGGACTCTAATCCTATATACTCCATAAAAGGACTGAAGCCCTATAAAATAATAGATAATGAATTTTTCTACGAAGATTTTAGCCTCGAACTGGGAAAACAATATTATTACGCAGTGATACTGTCCAATGACCCGGTGATCAGAAAAGGCAAAAATATGCTCACTACTCCTGTATCATTTGGAAACCCGGATATTGAGATAAAAATCGAACAGGAAATTCAGTACGAAAAGATAACCCTGTCCGGCCTCAAGACTAATGTAAATGTCCCGGCTCCTCAGAAAAAAGAAACAGTGCCCGCCAAAACAAGCAGGCAAATCGTAAATAAAACACTCACTGATAATGGAGATGTGGACAAAAGAGATGCGCTGGAAAAAGACAGCTGGAACGATCTGCAGGGTGAAGAAAAACCATCCTACCTTCTCCTCAATAAAGGGCTCAGTGGTAAAAAAGAGATTAAGACAGAGAAAAAACAGCCCGAACCCCTTAATGAAGTCATTAAAAAAGAGCCTGTGACAGAAGTAGTAAAGGAAAAAATCCTCACTAAAGAGATACTGGTGACTAACTATGTCGAGATATTCAAACCGGTATACATGACCAATATTACAGAAATAAAGACAAATCAGGAAAAACGTATAGTCAAAGAACCGGTACCTGAGAAAAAAACGGAGACCAGGATAGTCCAGCCTGAAAAACATGATACAATTGATGAAAAAAAAGAATATGAGATAGTGTCAGAAAGATTTGTATCTGATAATAATAATGCCCAAAAAAATGGGGTATCAGACCCTGCTCTAATGAGAAAAGCACAGGCCTATTTTAATAACAAAGATTATAAAAATGCTGTTCTGTCTTTATCGGGGGATAATGGATGGGAGGCTCTGTTAATAAAAGGAAAATCTCACTATTTCCTGGGAGAATATTCCCAGGCTCTGAAAAATTTTAAAAGATTAAAATCTGTAAAACCGCAGACAGCTGATCTGTGGATAAAAATGACAATGAATCGCTGGGGAGAAAATCAATGAACAGATCTGAAAAGGTACTGAGTACAGTCATTTTACTGGTAATGCTGGGATTAATAGGTGTCTTTTCCTATTTTCTCATCATCCCGCAATTAAAGGGAGGAGATGAAAAGCTGTATCATAAGATCAGTATCGCCAGTGAACTGTCAGATTACCATAAGACCCTGGATCTGGTATCAGATTTCCTGGTGGAATATCCGGATAGTGAGCTTAAGAATAAGGTTTTAATAGAAGCCGCCAATTCACTCTATGAAAAAAAAGAATATAGCGCATCCCGTGATTATGCTATTAAAGTACTGGGGGCAAATGAGCTAAAGAATGAAGACCTGGTGGAGGCAGTATTGATTCTGGGACGGATCTTACGGGATACCCAGAAATATGATTCAGTGACCCTGGATTACCTGGAAAATGCCTACTTAAAAGTGACGGATATCAAGCGCCAGGAAGTAGCGGTCAGCCTGGGCTATGCCTATCTCTATAAAAAAGATTATGAGTCTGCTCTCAACCGATTTAACGAAGCCGCGGATGAATGGTCTCTCATAGGACAGGCCCTGGTCTACCTGGCCCAGGATAAGTATGATCTGGCCATAGCCCGTTATGAAGACTATTTTGCCCGTTATGAATCCTCTCCCCGCTTTACACAGGTCCGCAGCGAATTTCTGAAAAACACCTATTATTACGCCGGCATCCTGCAGAAAAAGAAGCGCTATGAAGAGGCTCTGCAGTATTATCTGAAGATCATCAACCGTTTCCGGGATAGTAATTATTATGATGCTTCATTGTTCCAGATAGCGGAAATATATTATTTCAACAAAAAATATGAAAATGCCATGGTCTTTTATGAAAAAGTGATAGAAAATACGGTGTTTTACAGTGATGACGCTGCATATTTCAGGATGGCTACTATCTATTACGAACAGGATAAAAAAGCCAAAGCCCTGGTCACGTTCAAAAAAATCACTCAAAACTATCCCGGCTCCAGTTATACCAGCCAGGCCCTGGAATGGATAGGACTGATCACCAAGGAAATGGATCTATAATATCAGGCTGAGATCTTTTCTGTTTTCGATGTAAAAGATATTGTTTAGTTCATACAGACGTAGTCTTATGGCAATCTTAAGCAGTAAGGGTATGTTTTTATAATTGGAATGATCCAGCCGGTTTTTAAATTCATTATAGGATATCTTCTCTAAAAATCCGAAAGTGCTGGCCAGGGTCACAATCTCGGATCGCTTATCATAGGCTATGACCAGGCTGTAATTCAGATTAATACGGTTCTTCCTGGTGAGGAGATTGGTAGTAGAGATCAGTACCGGAACCGGAATATTGTTCTGGAGCTGGTGCATCAGCACTCCCTTGAGAATATTGTCATTAGTGGGATGGATCAGCGATATTTTGTAGCCGGGGATATAAGACCTCAGATAATAAATAAAGCTGCTGGGGAATATTCCCCTTTTTCCTTTCTTTTCAAATCGGGTCATGACTTCCTTCTGACTGACCGGGTTTCCCATCAGGGTAGATATCATAGATATGACGACAAATCCGCTGGAGTTTTTATTGGTCTGGATCTCAGGGATGAATCCGGGGGGGGTGTTTAACCTGAAAGAATCACGAAAGCCGCTGGCCTCATGGGCTTTTTCAAAATAGCTCTGATCAAAATTCTCGGATATTGGATTAAAGATAGTCCACAGGATAAACCCTCCCCCCAGAAACAGGAACAGGGGGATAAAAGAAAACCTTCTCTTTGGTTTTGCTTGTGGATTATTCTCCATGAAGACTCCTTTGCATGAATAGTTTATTAGAATATTTGTTAAAAATCAAGAGTCAATGTCTTTAGGGGTGACTTCACTTTTAGTTTGATGATAAGACTTTTCTTTATTGGCAGGGCATCATATCTATGCTAAAATAGATGCAAAGGAGCAAATATGGATCTCTATCTGGTACGGCATGGTCAGACCGAGTGGAATAAGCAGGGTGTGATGCAGGGCAGACTGGATTCTCCCTTAACAGAGCTGGGCCGAAAACAGGCCTACTCCCTGGCTCAGAGGCTGGCCCATGAGCATTACGATGCTGTCTATGCCAGCCCTACTCCCCGGGCTCACAATACAGCCCGCATTATCTTTCAGGACAGGGATGTGCATATTGGCCTGGATGAGAGGCTAAGGGAGATCTACATGGGAGACTGGGAAGGCCTGACTTTCGAGACGGTGCAGGCCAGGGAAGCCGAACAGTTTGACCATTTTTGTAACAGGCCCCATCTTTTTAATAAAGCAGGTGCAGAGACCTATCAGGAGCTCTTTGACAGAGTGTCTGCCTTTATCAGGGATCTGGAAGCACAGCACATGGAGCAGAAAGTATTGGTAGTGACTCATGGGGCCACTTTGCTGGGATTTATCATGCATTACAAAAAAGAAAATCTGGCTGATTTCTGGGAGTGGGGATTATGCCCTCCGGCCAGCCTCACCCATATATCAGTACATCAGAATGAAGCCGAAGTGATCAGCTTTGGCGATAATAGTCATTATCAAGGAGTCCTGGATGAAAGTTAAGCCTATGGCCGGGGTTGTAGTGATGTTAATACTAAGCTCCTGTATATCCCAGAGATTAAGACCTGACAATTATAGTTCCATCCTGGATAAGAAAGGTGATGAGGCTTTTGTATATTTTCAGTCTGAGTTCAGCAATGGACAGTATAGTGCTCCGGGCTGGAAGATTCGTCTCCAGGTCTATCAAAAGGGAAAAAACGGCTTTGTCACGGATTTTTCAGACAGGGGGAAAACAGATTACCTCTACCATCTTAAACCGGGTACCTATACCATACGCCGGTTTGAGTATGTGAGCAGTGATGGTTCCACCCGCATAGGGGTGCTGCCCCTGGATCAGAAGATCCTTCTCCAGGCAGGACAGATCACTTACCTGGGTGACCTGTTTATCTACAAGCAGGCCTGGGCCACCAATGCCGGGGCCGGCGTGATGCCTCCTTTCACATTTATGCAGGCCGGAATGGCCAGGCAGCAGTTATCTGTGAATCTGGCCGCAGGCTGGACCTTTGAGTGGAGGCAGGACCCGGAACAGGCGCAGTCAAATATTAACTCTACCTTTCCGGAGTTGAGGGACCTGCCCTTGATCAGCCCTGAGGCTGGGATTAACCATGAAAGTTCAGAATAGGGTATTGCTTCTCATAATGAGCTCTCTCTTATCCTGCACCAGCGCTGCCAAAGTCCTTCCTCCCGGGAGTATTCATTTTTCCCTGTCTACCAACTATTCTGCAGCTTATCATGACCTAAAGACCCGGCCCAAAAGTGTACAGGTCATCACCCGCTGCAGCTATATCCCTCAGGGCCGTATGGAATTCCGCAGCACCGAACACTGGCAGGGAGATTTTGAGGAGCTGGTATGGAGCAATGAGGAAAAATGGACATATACCTGGCTGAACGGCAGATTGAACACAGAGTCCTACTGGAACCGGGACAGGAAACAGACCCTTCACAGTTATTACATCTATGATGGATCAGCCAGACCCAGTGCCAGGATCATTATGGACAGTGAGACTAACCAGGTATCCACCTATTATTATTCCAATGAGCTGCTGGTACTGGAAGAAAGAGAATACTTTCCGGAGCATAAGAAAGAGGTGCTGTATCAGAGCTTTACAAAAAAAGGCTTACTAAAAAGCCAGCAATTACGGCTGGGAGATACCCAGGCCCTCACTTCCAGCTATTTTCAGTATGATGACCGGGGCTTTCTAAAAAAGAGTATCGTACTCAATGGGGAAGGCGAGGTGCTATGGGGCCGGGAGTTTAAGTGTAACAGCTTTGGCCACATAGTATATGAAGAAGAGTTCGGCCTGGATGAATACCGTAAAAAGAGCAAGAACCCGGCCCTGACCTACACCTATTATATCTACTACTAGAGACTGGCATGATCAATCCCTTTCCCCCTTTTATCCCTCCGGATGCACATTCCATGATTCTGGGCTCTTTTCCTCCCCTCAGTTTGGTAGAGCGAGCAGTGGCCGGGCCCCGGGATATTCCCTTCTATTACGGGTCCTCCCAAAGTCAGATGTGGAGTATCATGGAGCAGGTCTATGATGTAGTTTTAAGGAGATACAGGGATGATGGCAGTCTGGATAAAGAGCAGACTGTAATCAATATAAAAGGGCTGCTCACCCGGAAGAGGATAGCCATAGCTGACATTATCCTGGAATGCCACCGCAGGGTACAGGATTCTGATGATAATAATATTATTATTGATGGATTCACCCCCCTGGATACTACTATGTCACAGCATCCCTCTATCCGGTATCTGTATTTTACCTCGCTCTATGTAGAAAAACATTTTAAAAAGCAATGGCCCTCACTGTTTTCGCAGCTGGAATGCAGCAGTCTGCCCTCCCCTTCACCCCGGGCCCGGGGGTCTGTAGCTGAAAAAGCAGGCCAATATAAGAGGATACTGAAAAAACCCTGAAAGCCTATAGGTTTTTGCAATAATAAGCTAAAACAGGCTATAATACTGCAGTTTACTAAAGGAAAGAACAATGAAGAAATGGACTACAAGCTCCTGGAAAGACCACCCGGCTAAACACCAGCCCCAGTACCAGGATGAAAAAAAAGTACAGGCTATACTGGAAGAGATAGCGGGCCACCCTCCCCTGGTATTTTCCGGAGAGGTGGAAAAACTGAAGGCTGACATCGCCCAGGCCGGACAAGGCAAGCGCTTTATCCTGCAGGGGGGTGACTGTGCCGAGCGTTTTCAGGACTGTAATTCCACTATTATCGCCAATAAGCTGAAAATATTACTGCAGATGTCAGTAGTACTGGCTCACGGCAGCCGTAAACCGGTAGTACGCCTGGGCCGTATAGCCGGGCAGTATGCCAAGCCCCGCTCTACCGACTTTGAGGTAGTAGAGGGTGTCACTATGCATTCCTACTTCGGCGATATCGTCAATGGATTTGAGGCAGATGTACAATCCCGTACTCCCGATCCGGAGCGTATGCTTCAGGGCTATTTTCACAGTAGTGCTACCCTGAACTTTATCCGGGCTATGATAGACGGGGGTTTTGCTGACCTGCATCATCCCGAACGCTGGGAGCTGGCTCATATACAAAAGACCAGCCGCTGGGCAGAGTATGAAGAGACTATGGACCGTATCCTGGACTCTGTCTACTTTATGGAAGCCTTTACCGAGACCAAACCCGATGAGCTGGGACGTATCGAATTCTATACTTCACATGAGGGCTTACTGCTGGGCTATGAGCAGGCTATGACGGTCAACCCCCCCCGTACCGAGAAATACTATAACCTGGGGGCGCATTTTCTGTGGATAGGAGAACGTACCCGTCAGCTGGATGGAGCTCATGTAGAGTACTTCCGCGGGATCGCCAATCCTATCGGGGTAAAAGTAGGGCCCTCCATGACCCCCGATGAGCTGAATCATCTCCTGGATGTGCTTAATCCCGAAAATGAAGCCGGTAAGATCACTCTCATTACCCGAATGGGAAAGGAAAAGATCACAGGAGTCCTGCCCGGATTGATCCAGGCGGTAAACAAAGCCAAACAAAAAGTGACCTGGATCTCAGACCCCATGCACTCCAATACCATAAAGCTGGAAGACGGTACCAAGACCCGGCCTTTTGATATGATTCTGGAGGAATTGTCCCTGGCCTTCCAGGTGCAGAAAGACAACGGTTCCCATCTGGGTGGGGTACATTTTGAGCTCACCGGCGATGATGTGACCGAGTGTATCGGTGGGGCCCAGGACCTCAGAGGGGAGCATCTCAGCCTGCACTATGAGACCTACTGTGACCCCCGGCTCAACTACACTCAGTCCCTGGAGATGGCATTTCTGATGGCCCAGAAGATCCGGGATTAGTTCCCAGGATGGAGTGATCGACCCATGATAAATTGATAAGAGCCCTGGTGTAAAACAGGGCTCTTTTTGATGCGGATTGTCAGGCTGATTCCAGTATTTCTCGGATAGCTTCCATGATCTGGTTCAGCCTGAATGGTTTCTGTATAAATTTTTTAAAACCTTTTTTATAAAATTCCTCTATATCCTCTGCTTCAGCATATCCGCTGATCAGGATCACGGGTATTTCAGGATTGGTTTTTTTCAGGTTTTCCAGAAATTCCAGGCCTCCCATTTTACCGGGGATGGTCATGTCAGTGATGACCAGTTGTATCTCTTTCCCATTATTGTGACAGGCCTCGATCCGGGCTAATCCGGCCTGGCCGTCCAGGGCAGTGATCACGGTAAATCCCTCATCGCTTAAATACTTCTCCAGCAGATTCAAAATGGCAGTGTCGTCATCGATCACTAGTATTGATGCAGAGCCGCTTATCTGCCTGGATTGTTTGTGATTCATATTTTTTGGTGCAGGTGCCCGGTCCAAAATGGCAGGTAAATAGATGGCAAAGGTACAGCCCTGATCCGGGTTATTATGGCATAATATCTTACCTTTAAAACGGGAGATAATACTATAAGAAGTAGCCAGGCCCAGGCCGGAACCGGTCTCTTTGGTAGTAAAATAGGGATCAAATATTTTATCTATAATAGCCTGCGGAATGCCGGGGCCCTGGTCTGAAACATCTATCCGTATATAGTCTCCTTCAGATAGCCCGGTATGATAAGTATCGCGGGAATTGGCAGCCCTGATGCTGATCCGGCCGCCTTCGGGCATGGCCTGTACTGCATTTATGACCAGATTGTTAATGACCTGGCTGATCTGGCCTTTATTAGCCTCTATGGGCCAGAGATCCGAATCCATTTCTATTTGGGAGGAGACATTAGAGCCGGTCAGTACAAAGCGGGTGGTCTCTTCGATTATATCTTTTATATTAAATATCTCGGTCTCGGTTATATTGGATTTGGAAAAGGTAAGGAGCTGCTGGCTGAGAGCAGAGGCCCGGTTCAGGGCTTTTTGGGAATTTTCCAGGAATCCAGATATTTCTGAACCGGGATCACAGGCCATGGAAGCCAGTTCGATATTTCCGGATATTGCAGTCAGGATATTATTGAAATCATGGGCAATACCCCCGGCCAGCACACCCAGGGATTCGACCTTCCTGATATTAAATAGCTCATCTTCTATTTTTTTCTTTTCTGTAAGGTCATTGAGAATGAAGAGTAGATTATCACCCACACGGGTATAATGGAATTCAATCGAATGAAATATCCCGTATTTGTCACATACCTGAAACTCTTTTGGGGCAGGATTCAGTTTGGTATCCAGTTGAGCTACTGCCGAATGGAACTCCTCCAGCACATGCTGACGGTATTGCGGGTCAGGATAGGCATGGTTAAACCATTTTTCAGGACTGTCGATGTCTTGTATAGTGTAGTGAAAGATCTCAAAAAATTTATTATTAAAAGTGAGAAGCTTTCCGGATTGATCAGTTAGCATTATGGCCAGGGGTGAATGGGTAAACAGGCTGCTCAGCAGGTTTTCGCTATCCGCCAGTTCACGGTGTTCTTTTTCGTAAAACAACAGGATAATCCCGAATGCGACCAGTAGAGTAAACATGGAATTGATTAAAAAACCTGTAGCCGCGAATTCCGTCACATTTCTGAGAAAGGGGTAGTCAAATTTATGTATTCCATGCAGGATTAGGGTAATACCTACCAGGTAATTCATCCTGCCTTTTACTTTGTAGATACGGATGAACATTATACCACTGATGATAAAGGCTGTCCCGGATAATAAATAGGCCGGGAGGGTATAACTCAGGAAAGGGAGGCCCAGAAGCACTGCAATGATGAGCCAGAGGGACACCGGGATACTCAGTAATATCCAGATTCTAGTGTATTTTTTATGGATGAGAGTAGATATACCCAGAGCCAAAAAAATGGCATGGTAGATGGAAAACAACTCACTGGCAATAATAAAATGTGGATGGGGAGGATAATGGATCATGAAGAGAATAATCACAAAACGCAGGATAGCCAGTATCCAGCTCACTGTCCATAATACGAAGTTAAGCTGCCGGTATTGCAGATAAATGTAACTATAAGTCAGGGTGATGATAACTGAAGTTGCAATAGACGCAATGATGGCCGGTTCCAACCAGGTCATTTTTTCCTCTCTCTATTAATTGTATGATAACATCTTATCCATCCTTAGGCAATAAAAAATTGGAACTTATGATCATGAAAAATAAATATTTCTTATTTGATAGGGGAAAAAACAGACAGAGAGTTTTTGGATCTGAAGTCTTTCTGAGGTGCCGGTAAGAAATGAGCGGAATAAAAAATAAGGTTTGAGTTTCCGTTATCCCTTAAACCACTGGCTCAGGGGGGCGATCCCGGGCTTATATACCATGAGCATGAATGCTACCAGCAGGGGAATGACTCCGGCCAGGGATATCCATAAGCGCATCCTGAGCAGGCGTAGCAGCGCTGGGGGCAGGGTCCGGGCGGAAGGGTCGACCCCGGCCATGAGGGCCTTTATCTTGTACTGGGTGGGGATATCGGTGATCACCCAGACCACACCGGAAAAGACAAAAAGAATAAAAGACAGAGCGAGCCAGCCTGTTTCGCCTATACCACCCATCCCGATGCTCAGCATGATACCCGCAGTGACGGATAGTATGATCATGGGAGAGGAAAAACGGGCGTCGAGCCAGGACACAGTCTCATAGGTATGCAGGATCACTTCATTACGGCCCGATGCCAGGCTTCTCAGTTCCCACAGAATACCTACCACCGCATTGGCAAAAAACAGGGTAACGCTGAGTATATGCACGAAGCGTACATGGCTGTACATTTCCGGCCTGAACATCATCTCCTGCAGGGCAGCCGGAAAGGCCAGTGCCGCTATTATCATGGCTGCCATAATAGCCAGCGAAATAAATAAGACGATTTTTGTTTTCATGAGATTCCCCTCAATATACTGTAAAGGAGTAAATGTATACGGGCTTAAATGGCTCGTAAAGAGGCTGAATAAGTTACTCTATGACCTTCAATATTTTAGCATGTCGATATATTCTTTGCAAAGTTCACTTAATATCATCAGGTACCCTTAACGCCGGTTACTCAGGATGAGCATACGTACCAGGTTCAGGATGGCCATGAGGGCAGAGGCCACATAAGTCATGGCTGCGGCTTGTAACACTTTCTTTGCTCCGATGTACTCTCCGGGGTCGAGGTAGGACGAGGACTTGATGACAGCCAGGGCCCGGCGGGAGGCGTCAAACTCTACGGGCAGGGTCACAATGTGGAACAGGATGACAGCACTAAAGGCGATGATACCGATCTGCATAAGGAGCAGTCCCCCTGAGCCCATAAACCAGCCCAGAAAGAACAAAGGCCAGGCCAGGTAGGAGCCGATACGGAACACCGGCACTACCGCATTGCGGGCTTTGATGGGAAACCAGCCCCGGTGGTGCTGTATGGCATGGCCCGCCTCATGGGCAGCCACCCCGATGGCGGCGATAGAAGTGGAGCCGTATACCGACTGGGACAGACGCAGCTTTTTCTCAGTAGGGGAGTAATGGTCGGTGAGGTCCCCGGCAATGGTCTCCACCTCGACATCGCTGATACCGTTATTAGCCAGAATATCCCGGGCCACCTGGGCACCGGTTATACCCCGCTGATTAGGCTCCGCACTGTACTGTTTAAAGGTGCGAGTCACCCTACTCTGGGCCCAAAAGGCCAGTATGAGGCCGGGGACCAGCAGGGCCATGGTCCAGTCCATATAAAACATACTATAACCCCCATTAAATACTACATTAAATATAAATATTTAGAGGAAAAATGTAAAGCAGGGGAGTGATCACACTGAAAATTTCTGCTGGAGCTTTTTCCAGACTGCAGGGTGGACTTTGGCGGCTACGTCTCCGCCGAACTGGGCTACTTCCTTGATAATAGAGGAGGAAACGAAGAGATTCTCGTCCTTGGCCATGAAGAATACCGTATCAATCTTCTCATTGAGGAAGGCATTAAAGGAAGCCAGCTGTAGTTCGTACTCAAAGTCGGATACCGCCCGCAGTCCCCGTACGATAGCCTGGGCACCGGACTCTTTGACATAGTGGATGAGCAGGGTATCAAAGGAATGTATCTCGATGTGGGGGTTATGCTGATGGATCTCACGCAGCATTTCTATACGTTCATTTATATCAAAGAGGGCCGACTTGGAGGGGTTATTGGATACCGAGATGATGACTTTGTCGAAGATGTGGGCTGCCCTCTGAGCTATATCAGTATGGCCATTGGTAGGGGGGTCAAAACTCCCGGGATAGACTGCAGTTTTCATAGGCACCTCTTCTGAGCTTTGATTTATTTTACACTAAGAAAGATAAAATTCCAAGGTTTATAGGCCTGGATTTTGTGTCAAAGAAGTTAGCAAACAGATGCGCAGATAACGGCATATCAAGCTAAAGGGAATGGTATAAACAATACCTATGGATATTTTATAGTAATTTTTAGATTTTTGATCTAGAATTTAAAGGGTGGAAAAGGGCAAATGTATCGTAAGGCGATACAATGTATTCCCGGCTACGCCGGATGGAAGAATGAGAATGAGGAAATTAAAAAAGGAGGTGTGGGGATGAAAATGACGACTGCTCTTTTTTTAGGGCTGTTGGCTCTATTGTCTTGTACTCCTCAGGTTAAACCTGTCAATAGTAAGAACCAATTTACCCTGAAAACAGAGAATCAAACCAAAAAGATCTATTTTGGATCCGGAATAGAACAAATCGCGGCTATTACAGGCGGTAAAATTGAAAACAAAAAACTATCAGGAGAGAAAACGCTAAGTGTATCCAGTACCTATAAGGGTAAATCCTATGTAGTAAACTTTATTTTTTATCAAGACAAAATGTATGAAGTCAGATTGGAAAAAAAGGATAAGCCGGAGATCATTCTTTCTTTATCCCAATCCTGGGAAAATGAATTTAAAAGAATGTATGGCCCGGAATCCAGCCCAAAAGTCAGTGAGCTTATTCTCTATCCGGATACAAACAGTACAGAGATTTCTTATCTCTACACTGAGAATGGAAAAGTGTGGAAAGGTAAGCAAGGAATGATGTATATTATTGCTATAGGAAAAAATATACAGGATAGTCTGGATACACTGATAGTCAGTTATAAAGATGAAGGGTTGATGCCTGAAATAAAACCGGTTGAATATAATGTGATAATCCAAAAAAAATGAATGCAGAAGTTTTAGAATAGCATAGCAATGTTCAGTAAAAGCCCTTCGTCAGACCCTCAGCACTCCCCGGAAGCCCCGGACACCATAATAGGAGGAGGCTCCATTATGATAGGTAAAGACATGATCATAGCGGCGGTCTCCAAAGATGGCTCCACCCAGATTTCGGATCTCCGGGGGTGTCAAAAGCCAGCTCGACGTCTTAGTATCAAAACTGCCCCGTTTCTGCAGCTCAGCGTATTCTGCCTGGTTCAGGATCTGTATACCCATAGTAGCCGCCATATCCACAGCACTGTCCTGCGGTTTATGCTCTTTCCTGGAATCCAGGGCAGCCCGGTCATAGCACAGGTTTCTGCGGCCCTGGGGGCTTTCGGCACTACAGTCATAGAAGAGATATTTCCCGCTAGTACTGTCCCTGCCCACCACATCCGGCTCTCCTCCGGTGCTTTCCATTTGAAAGAGGGACCATAGCTTTTCGGGCTGAGCCTCCAGTCTGGGCAGCAGGTCCGTCCATTTCAGGCCGGGGTGGCGGTCCGGGTGCTTTTCAAAACGGGCCTGCAGGGTCATGAGCAGCTCTGCGGCCTGTTCAGGGCTGAGAGAGGATGTTTCCTGTTTCATGATAGGTCTCCTTAATAGGTTCAATTCATAGTCCCATTATAGTATTTATCCAGTCCTTTTTCAACTAATCATTATGATTCAGCTAAATGCTCTTGATGAAGAAACTTGCTTGACAGGGTATCAGGACTGATTTATTATGATTACAGGAGGAATAACATGAAGATCATTATACCAGTATTAATCCTATTCATGGCCAGCCTGGCTTATTCGCAGGATTTTCCGGATGCCCTGTCCCAGGCCAGTAAGAGTTTTAACAAGGTACAAGCCCTGACCGGACCGGCTGACCCTGCTTTTAAAGATAAAAAGATACTGGTGGTCTATTACGGGGGATATAATACAAAACGGGTAGCTGATGACCTGTCCCGGATCCTGGGTGCGAAAGTGCTACGCATTATGGACCTCAAGACCAACTGGACTAGTTCTGAAGCAGGCCGGGTGTCCACATTCCGAGGGACCAGCCAAATCGCTCCTCTGGGTGTAGATCTGGCTCAATACGATATTATAGTAGCAGGCACGGTGGTCTGGGCCTGGAACATGTCTCCGGCCATGAGAGCATTTCTTAAACAATACAAATCTGTACTGCAGAAAAAGGACCTGGCCTTTTTTACGGTGGCAGGGGGTACTGCCCCGGACAAGACTGTGAAATTAATGGGAAGAATCGTTCAAAAGGATCCTCTGGCTTATGCCGGGTGGAATGATGCGGAAATGAAGGATGATGCCTGGCAGGCCTATCAAAAGCTGGCCACAGATCTGGTAACAGACTTAGCCAAAAAGATCAAAACGAAATAGTGAGAGCTAAGTATTGCACCAGTATTGATACCAACAGAATAGAGAAGACCTGGCTTTTACCTAAAATTCCAGGCTATAGCTTAAACTCCTGCCCCGCCTGCGAGCATGTGGGCCTGAGATACATCCAGGGAGAGGGTGAGGCTGCACCCACCGGCGCTTCATCACTATATGCCACCCTCTTCTGTGACTCCTGCGGCCTGTACTGGTATGCCGCAGAGTATGATGATTAGATCATTTATAACTTCCGGGATATAAGCCGGGAATATAAAATAATTCGGCATTATTTCCTGACCTGGGCCCGGTAAGTGCCTATGTATCTGTTATAGCTTTCCGGGCTGATCAGCTTCTGAGCGGCCAGAGCCTCCAGCACGTTAAGGCAGGTATTTGTATTCCCTTCCTTTTTCAGCAGTTCCTCCAGCTGTATACTCCGGAATATCATTTGCTTGAGCATAGCTTCTTCTGCCTGATCCAGATATTTTTTGTCCACCAGGAGGGACACTGAGTCCAGGGTATGCGACAGTGATTCCAGGTCCTGAATGGCCAGGCTTTTATACAGTCTTTGCAGATAGTCCATTTTTCGTAGAGTCTTTTCTTCTTCATTGATAAGCTGGTTACTGATCATGAGGTTCAGTTTTTTCATATTGTACTGGATACTGTCCAGCAGGTCTTCTGATTTTTTCAGCCTGTTGAGGGGGGCTTTGATCCGGTCTTTTTGCTGTTCCAGATAATCACCGATCTTGTGGTCTTCTCCGGCAATATGGTCTGTAAGCCATTTCATTAAAAAATAATAGAACTGTATAGGCTTATAGGACTGATGGGTCTTGAGTTTTTCCAGGACTTCTTTGAGCTGACTGACCAGCTGAGCATGGGCTGTCTTATGATGGTTCAGTTCAGGATAATGTATGCGGGCCATGAAAGCTTCTTCGGATGAAAAGTGATAATGGGTGTAATTGACCAGAAATACCAGGATGCTGCCCATTTCCCGGTTGAGGGATGATGAATGATCCGAAATAGAATCATTAAAACTGCTGATCACTCTTACGAGCTGCATATGCTGCTGGTCGATCTCCTGCACCCCAATCGAATATTCTTCTTTCCATTCCATTGCAGACTCCCCGGACCTATGAACAGGTCAGATTCTGAGATCGATAATATTCCTTAATCTCATTGTAAGACTCGAAGAAAAATGTATCAATAAAAATTTAGAACTAAATTATAGATATCTATGATCTGTCTTTTTACTGGTGATACTTCTGAGATAATCGTATATCATAGTCTTCCCGGATTTTAATTAGAGTCTCATCCATGGGGGTGGTCAGTTCCTCATCCCGGGGATTGGACTGAAACAGTCCCCTAACCCCGTATTCTCTGATCAGAGCAGTCCATTCCCAGCCCCGGTCACAGTAGACCCTGATGGGGTAATTCTCCAGGAGCCACTCCATGAATGGAATGATCCTGACATCAAAGCTGCAGGGATATTCCAAATAGAAATGGATCACTTTTTCATCATAGCTTATGCAATCAGTAAAGGGGCTAAGTTTAAATTTCTTAAGCTGCTGGATAAACCTTTTTTCTTCAATGACCTGATCATCTGTGATAGCAAAATAAGCCTGTTCCAGCTGAATGTCGTCCAGTTTCTCATACATATTTCTTCTCTGGCCTATGCTGAATAATAAATCTTATAATAAAGTATATCCTATTGGTGTATTCTTATTTTACTGTCCTCTATTGTGTAGATGAGCATCTTCATTTGCTTTTTAAAATCATAAGGATAAGGCCTGAGCCCGGCCCTGTGGAGTCTGTAGTGCGCAAGCCAGTCTCAGACTTATTGTATTATTCTTCACTTTATGTGGCAAATATTAGGTATATTACTATTTGATACAGACGGATATACCTGTCAAAAAAAAGGCCCTGCAAATAGTGATACTATATGCAGGGCCGATGCATGTGTGCTTAGTTTTTTGTTCCTGTTGAAGTAACGACATCTGAAACAATATTTATGGGGTCTCTTTCATCGCTTACAGTATATGACATATATAAGGTAGTGTTACTATAGGTACCGGAACCTACCACAAAGAATCCATCCGAATCAGGCTCCTGCCGGGCCAGGGTAAAGGAATATGCGTCAGTCATGGTCCCTATTACATTTCCGGTAAATACCCCATAGAAATTAGCGATGAGGATCTGTACGTCTGATGATCCGGTACTGATAGTGATATTAAAGGTGGAGGTCCCTGTAGCACTCCCTACCTCACTTAATGTATAGGTTCCCAAAACAGCACTATTGTTAAAAGACGGGACGCTGCCATTGCTGTCCGTACCTGGCCCTAATCCCAGGAAATTAAACAGGGAACAACCTGACATCAGCAGAAAAACACTCAAAATAAACAACTTCTTCATAG
>CAZIAD010000061.1:0-17104 GCA_964537555.1 uncultured Brevinematales bacterium | reverse complement strand
ATTTCGTTTTTGTTGATGAAGAAGATTTTAATAATTACAAACCGGATTCATTTGAGAGTCTAGTGAGGAATTTTAGAAAGTATAAGGATGATTGAGACACCACATCCGCGCGTCCGTGCGCTCCGGTGGGAAAGAGGGCGGAGAAAATTTTTACCATTCTGCGCTCAGCCCAGCATATAACTGGCAGCCAGTCGCCACTTGAGGCGGCGCCGAGCGCCGCTCGTTATGGGAAATTCTTGTATAAAATATATGGAGGTATCTATGAAGAGAGTACTGTCATTGTCAATTTTGGTAGCGATTGTAGTGTTAAGTGGTTGTGCTACTGTTTTTTTAGGAAACATTAGAACAATCCCGGTTTCATCTACCCCAGATGGTGCTGAAGTTTATATCAATGGTCAGTTTAAAGGTACTACACCTCTCACTTTGACACTGAACAATACTGAAGCTGTGGTGTGGAATGTAGAAATGAAGAAGGCTGGCTACAAAGATGTGACATTTACTTTAAACCGAAACATCCGTGGTGGCATGGTTGTCCTCGACGTTATACTTGGACTTGTCCCTGTTGTCGTAGATGCAGCCACTGGTGCTTGGTATGATATATATCCAACATCAGTAAGTCAGTCATTTGTTGCAGAATAAGTAAAATTTAAAATGACCCTCTCTAATTTGAGGGGGTCATTTGTTAATTTAGGGAACACTTCCCATAACTAAGCCCATTCGCCAGGCTTAGGCCCGGCGCATAGGCAAATTCGTTTCACGACACTAATTTTTAAGGAGGTTGGAAATTTCTGAAACAGTTATTCAAAATGAATTCTCCAATTCCTGGGATAAACTAATAGATTATTTTATCAATGGTAATCTTTCGTTTTACGAAAAAAACGTTAATATTTTGAATAGCACTATTCGACTTATTAACGAATTAAGAAAAAGAGGATACGATACAAAACTCCGAGCTGGTGTTACAGTTCACGCTTTCATACTATCCAGAGCAAGAGAAAATGATTTACGGTTCGACCAAGAATGTATTTATATAGAACCTCTTAATACAGGAAGATTGCAATTTAGCTATATAGAAAAAGGTGAAAATTACGCAGAACTAAATGAAGATAAAATCATTAAAAAGAATGATATACTGCTGTGTGAAGAATTGGAAAATTCAATTGAAAGATTGTTAGACCAGCCAATAAATTGAAAACATAGTGCGCGTCGCGAAACTAGGGCACAGCCGCCACTATCGCGGCGCAGTGCCATTACGTTATCAGCAATTAAGGATAAAGAAGTGAAACATCATTTTATTGATTTCCTTTATAGAGAAGGAGATTATTGGACAATAGTACCAAATCGAGAAAGATATCAATACTCGATAGGTGATGAAATAACTGATTTAGAATCAGTGAAGATTATTACAATTGGAAAAGATGATGTGAATTGGAGAATTATTTTCGATTTACCCAAACTTGAAGAGTTGACTTTACAAAATCCAAGTAAGCAGCAATTATTATCTATTGAAAAAATTAATCATCTAAAAAGACTCCGCATAACCCATGCAAGGCCAAAAGATATAGATTTCATTTCATCACTTGAAAACCTGGAAGAAGTTGTTTTTGAATATGTTTCGTTTTTTTCTGATCTATCACCACTAATTGAATTGAAAAAACTAAAATCTTTACATCTTGAGAATTTGAGAAGTGTGCATGACTTTAGTGGATTAGAAGGTTTGGAAAATCTCAGATATCTATATATTTCTGGAACTGTAGATTGGGATCAACCAATCGACGATTTTAATTTCTTAAATGGATTACCAAATCTGGAAATTCTAAATTTTGGCTTTGTAAGAAATAATTCTGATTTCCCAGCATTCCTGCCAATAATAAATTTGGATAAAATTAAAAGAATTGGAATTGGAAGGGCTACATTTCAAACTAAGGAATATGCTTTTTTGGAAAGTGCATTTTCTTCCAAGCAATGTGGTTATATGGATGGTGACTCATGGAATTTGTGCACAGAATACAATGGAAGCTTTGAATTTTTAGGTAGAGGGGCAGGAAAAATTAGTTGCAAAAATAAAGAGGCAAAAAGCAGATGTTCTGAATTCACTCAACAGTATGAAGAAATGAAAAAACAGTCTAAAATAATAATTGATAGACATAGAACTGCTGATAACTAAGCCCATGTCGCCAGGCAAGGCCCGGCGCATAGGCGACTTCGTTATGGGAAATAATCAATGTTAATAAACTAGAGAATTATTTTTTGAAGGAAGACAGGAGTTATACATGAAAAATGTTTTATCAATTTATTTATTTGTGATAATTATTTCAAGTTTCAATCCTATTTGGTCTGATTCTAAAACAGTTAATATTCAAGAGCAGGATAATCACAGTGAATCCAGTTATAGCCCACACCAATTAAGCATTGATTTCAAGGCTATGCCTACAAGTTATACAGACTTTTATATATTAAATCTAGGTTATAACTATTTTCTACACCCCAATATTGGACTGGGGCCAATTATTTCCACAAGTTATGAGGGCAGAGCTGGATTTGACTTATTACTTGGATTAAAAGCTGATTTTCTACTTCTCAAAAATAGAAATCTAAATATTCAAATTGGATATAAGCAAATACTAACCCCTCCTTTTTATCATTCTACAAAGTATAGCTTCTCAATTTGGCTTGATGTGTCATTCAATATATATTTTGAAAATTCCAGATTGTATATCAAACATGGTGTGGGAATAGAACCAGATTATCATTATTTTACTCTAGGATCAGGTATAGCTTTAGGTAATGATAAGAATAGAATAAATAACAAAATAAAAAAAGTATCAGATCATTCATTTGTTAAAGGAGATAAGGTGAATGGACTTAGTGTAAAACTCCCTTTATTATTTACTAGTTTAAATCTTTTTAAAGATCTTTCTCAATTTCAGGCATTAGATTTTGGCTTTTCAGTATTTCATGAAGCTCACTACAAAGACTCTTTAAGCTATTTATTCAGATTATACTACATTCCAAAAATTGATTATTCCTGGATAAGTGATAAGCTTGAGCTCTCTGGCAATTTCTTAGGGTTATATGCTGGTCACAGATGGTATAGAAAAAACATATTTATGGGGATTTCTATAGGAGTAGAATATGCTTCATATGTTTGTTGGAAAGTTGCTTCTCCGACTTTTAGTTATGAAATAGGGTCAAAGTTCAGTATACAGGATTCAAGAATTACTCTTACACCAAGACTTCAAGTAATAGTGCCTTTTAAAACTTCTAGCCATGATATAGTTTTTGGTGATATGATTCAAGGATATGTCTGGACTATGGGACACGCCGGTCTCTTTCTTGATATTGGGTGGAGAAGCTAGAATTCCCATAACTAAGCCCATGTCGCCAGGCAAAGCCCAGCGCAGTGCCATTACGTTCTAAAAAATAATGTATATTAAGGATTAACCCATGAAGTATTTTCTTCTTCCCCTGACAATGTTGGCATTGTTAAGCATAGCCTGCAAGCCCCAGGAAAAACCGGTGCTAATACTAACTGAATTTAACACTGTGAATGCAGATTCTGCCCTATCTCAGGTGTTACTGGATAGCTTAGCTGAAAAATTTCAGGGAAATGAATCGATCATTGTGATCAGAAATCCTGAAGATATCACTTCTGATATGAAAGGGATGAGATATCTGCTCAGCGGTTCACTGACTCAATTTGGTGAGAAAATAATTGTGACTGCTCGAATTATTAAGAAGTCAACCGGAGAAATAATCAGCACCTATAAAACTGAGGCCTCATCCTCTGAAGAGCTGAAACAGAAGTGTGAAGTGATCTATGAAAATCTGATCAAGAATACATTTTAAATAGAGATCACATAAATTAAGTCAAATCTGACCCTGTCGAAGTATGAGAGACCCTGGCACATAGGCAGGGTCTCTGATTTTCCACCGGCGGCGAGTGAGCGAATGGTGGTAGATTCTTCTTCCTGAGATGCTTCAGGATTTCTTGGATCAAAGTATAGTGTTATTCAGATTATTGTAAAAAGGATAAGGCAGAAGAGACATGAATTAGAAGCATAGTCTTTCAGGTTTAAATGGAATGGATTTCAGATAGTTTATCTCTCTTTTCAATGATTCTTCTGTAAAGATCCGGTCCTGGTTCTGTTCTATATACGCCTTGTGATAACTGCGAAAATCTTCTTTCAGTGACTGAAATCTCGGGCCCTTTTCGAGAATGATATCCAATAACACAGTATCCAGAGTGTCTAAAAGGCACTCCACAAAACCCAGACCCCAGAGTGGGTCTGGTATCCTCATCACTGGATTAACATCCAGGGTCTCTGGAAAATTGACATAGCGGGGCAGCCAGATGGAGCTCAGCCCATCTTGTCCACTATAGGTAAAATCAAACTGGATCCAGATGGCTTTTGTATTAAAATGAAAAATGTCACCGGGAGAATCTTCCCTGGAAAATGTCCCGTTTGACTCCCGGTATCCCTTATCTTTCATAAATCCGGTAACGGCCTTACGGAAGATTTTTTCCACATGGTGGTTCTGTTGTATATCTAAATCATGCCAGGATTCATAGGAGCTGGTCATTTATACCTCCACAGATTTTACGGGACTATAATAGATTCATTAAGGCCAAAAGATGCCACCTCACATAAATAACACAAGTGGGGTTAAGCGCTAAAACCAGAGTCGGAAAGTGACGATAGGAATGGAAAGAGCGATTACAGGAGCGATATAGTACAATCCTCTATGGGCCTGGAAGCTTGATGGTAGGTCCAGCTGCCTTGCGAGGAGTATTCCCACCGGGATCCCAGCCACTATCCCCACCAAGAGCCCGTTCAGTTTATTTAATCTACCCAGAAAACCGCCATCTTCAGGCCACAGCCCGAAACCTATAAATCCGCATACAAGACTGGATGCCAGGATACTGGTTGTGTATGCATTAAAACCTGCCATCCAGTTCATCTCAGGATTATGTTTGAATGCATCTTCATACAGATAGATGGAGATACCGGTATATGCCAGAGGCAGTAATACATAGCTGACGAAGTGTTTTGTTTTCCTGGGATCGTTATTTTCCTTTTTCTTTAGTTTTTTCTTCCTGGTTATATAGTAGGGATCAGCCCCATGCCCTTCCAGATACTGAGACATTTGTTTGTTATGTTTCATGCGGGCAAAGTAAAGGGGGGTCTCTCCTTTTTTGTTGATGGGGTCTATGCGGACACCCTTTTCCACAAGGTATTGGGCCATCTCCAGGTTTCCCTGTGCAGCAGCGTAGTGGAGGGGGGTATTTCCATTACCGTCTTTGCGGTCCAGCCAGGCCCCGTTTTCAATAAAATACCATGCCAGTTCATGCGCATTTTCTTTTATGGCAAGATTCAGCATCCTGTACCCATATTTGGGATGAGGCTGATTAATATCATCTCCTGAGTCTATAGATTCCCTGATGATTTTGAAATAATTGCTGTAACTATTCATATCTCCATTCTTAAGGAAATCAATTGCTTTTAAGGTGATATCCAAAAGATCTTTCTGAGACCGGTTTGCACCGTCCGTGATAGGCGACTTGCTTGTTTCCGGGTGGACAAAAGTGGTGAAAAGAACTATAAATAAAGGGATGATGAAGCAGGCCCTGGTTTTCTTTTTCATTCAAAGATTGTAATCAATTGTACGTTTCCTGTCCATTTTAATGAATAAATGACAGAAAAATCTAAAAATCGTCCACCCTCAATTTCTCTTCCCGGGGCCTGTCTTAAAAACCACCCTGCCCTCTCCCGGATACTTCGACAGGCTCAGCACAGGCGCTACTCAGCCTGATTATACTCAAATGTTAGCTCAGAATCTCAAAAAAATCTACAAAGGATATAGAACCAGCGCAGGCAAATGTAGGAAGCAGTTATGGGCCTATGTCTATATTATTTCCGGTCCGGAGTGTGAAAATGAATACTATGGTTTTTAAATATACAAAAGGCCCCTTCACATCGAAGGAGCCTTGTCTTATCTTTCAGTAAAAAATCTAAAGCCTGGACTTGATCTGATCCCAGACTGGATTATTGGACCAGGATGCTCCCCAGCCCCCGTTACGGGTCTTGGACTTGCCGTAGGCGATGGCCACATGATCCACATCCCAGTTGCCCATATGCTGAGCCAGGCCTTTCTTTATGAGGTATCGTGCGGATTCCACCGTGACCACACCGTCATTGTCAGGCTGGGTATTGCCGTAAGTATTCATTTTATTATTTATAGGGCCTCTGTTGTGTCCGTACAGGCAGTAATAGGGCACTGTCAGGGGGATATCCGTACCGTGTATCTGTCGCATAGCAGTCCAGTAGCTTCTCATGAAGTCCGGCCGCATCTCCTCAGTAGCCTGGTATCGTTCACTGGGTGCGAACTCCCCAAACAGGGTATATGCCAGGTCAGCCAGGAAGGAACCTTCAAAGGGGGTGCCCAGGGTGATCACTTTACTGACATACTGGTCTGCCCCATTTAAGAACAAGGCGGCAGTGGAGTCCACCCCTCCCTTACTGTGGCAGATTAGGACGATTTCCCGGTCAGGATGGAGGCGGGCGATTTTCTTTATCTGCCCGGCCAGGCGTTTTCCATTCTCCCTGATACCGTCTTTGGCCCCTATGGTCACATAATAGGCCTGATACCCGGAATGGAATACGTAGCGGTACATATTGTTCCTGAGGTCGGTGTGGACATCATCCGGATATGACCACCACATGGGGGCATCCACACCCCTTCCGGGTACAAAGATAAGTACCGGCTTCTGCATATCCAGATTACTGGGTACAGCACCCATATAGATCCTGTCCACGGCGGAATTATTTTCAATCAGCTTGGGATAGCGGGCCGTCTTGATGGATTCCGTAAAAGTCTCCCACAAGGAACCCCATGCGGTATAATCCTTTCCTATCACTACAGCGGATTTTGCATTGGCACTGTTATTATTGGCCCATCCGTATATCATGCCGGGATTGGCCGTGGTACCAAAGTTCTGGGTACCGGACTTGCTCAATGTAAACAGATAGCCATTCACATACAGGCGGCATACATCGATGCTATCCCGCTCCAGTAATTCTATAGCCAGAATATCATTGCGCTGCAGATAGCGGATATTCTCCAGGAAGCTGCCTTCATACTCGATCTGTTCAGAGGAGCCGTCTGTGTAGGTGAACTTAAGCCTGGCTGTCCACAATCCGGCATTTGTCTGATCAGTATAGAGGGCAGTCAGTCCGGTCTCTCCCCCCCAGAAATAGGTCTGTGTATTCCATACTGTATCCGAGACAGTATTCCCGGTACCATAGATCTCTCCCGCTTTGTAGCTGCCAATGTACAGGGCATGCACTGCATGGGAATATTCTGAGGTCGCAGTCATACCCTGACGGCGGATATCCACGATAGTCTTTTTAGAGATCACCTGGTAGTCATTGGAGACAAACAGATCGTAGCTCACTGTCTCATTACTTCCATCACTAAAGGTATAGATAAAACTGACACTTCCTCCGGCATCGATGCTGCTCACCTGCCGCAAAGAAGTCAGCATCTGGGTATTAGTGTCATAGGACGGTATATCCGCCTCAGCCTGTCCGGGCCCCTGTAAAGTATCTACCAGTGACAGTTCTAAACAGGCACCATACCATACTGTCATCAATATCGCAGCAAGTATTGCCATTTTTTTCATAGTTCACTCCCTAGAACCAGGTTACAGATCTTCAGGATCTGGGTACCCGGTCTTTTTTTATTTTTATGGATATAATCTTATAGGGAGGAAGTATAAATACAACTACCCATCGAGGTAGTTTTTGCTTTTGAGGGAGATTTTTTTGGATGATTTGAGTCTGAGAGAGAATTCACAGCACTTTTATGATACTATTATACATAGATGGCCTTAAGCCCTTCTCTTGTAGTAGCGGCGATACTTTCCTACATATTTTTTCATGAGGTAGTGGGTCATGCTGTTAGCGGCCCTGCCGTCCTGCCTGTTGATCAGTTGTATGATGGCCAGCTCTCTCCCCGGGAAGATCAGGACGCGGGAGTGGTGCAGTCCATTACTGCCGTCATGACTGTAATATTCTCCCCGTGACCAGGGGGCCTTCCTAATATTCCAGCCCAGGCCATATCCTTCTTCACGTGCTTTGAACAGTTCTTCAAACAGATCCTGCCGGACCAGGGTCTGCCCCTGGTTTATCCCCTGGAGAATGTACCGGGCATAGCGTATAAAGTCTGACAGGGTGCTCTGTACCCGTCCGGCAGAGTTAAATGCCGCCGGCAGGTCACTGTAGGCAGGGCTGTTATTTTTCTTGTGGCCCACTGGTTTTTGGGGGGCCAGATAACTGGTGGGGTCATCAAAGTTGGCACTGGCCATCCCCAGAGGGAGGAAGACCTTGTCCCGGGCCAGCTTTTCATAACTTTGCCCCGCGGCAGCTTCCAGCAGGGCAGCAGCAATGATATACCCCAGGTTGGAATAGTGAAAACCATTGGTAAAGGCAGGGTCATGGACCAGGAACTCTTTTACTATGTATTTCCTGCCCTCTACCGGATCATTGATCCTGTGGATCTTCTGCACAGCCCCTTTGGTGTAATAGTAATCACGGGGCAGTCCCGAAGTGTGGGATAACAGCTGCTCCAGGGTGATGTTCTTCATTTTGGGATTAAGACGGGTGTTGGTCAGGACTTCTCCCAGGCTGGTGTCCATCCGGATCACACCTTCCTGTACCAGGATCATTGCCAACAGGGCGGTGACTGACTTGCTGATGGAGCCCCAGTGAAACACATCATTGGTCCCCACTGGTATATCCTTACCGGATACCCTGGTACCCAGCACTTCACTCTCGACGATCTTATCCTTTTTTACTACAGCATAGGCCATAGCAGGGATGCTGCGGTCTGCCATGATCTGCTCCGCCTGCTCCCGGGAGGGCTCTTTACAGGAAAATGTCACAAGAAAAGTAATAAGGGTGAGAATGATGTGTATTGTCTGCTTCATAGGGATATATCTTCCAAAGTATTTTTGAAGAATATTATAGATGTAGCTCAGGATTATGTCTATAGTTAAGATATACTTAAAAAACAGGGCTGATAAAATCGAAAAAATGCATGAGACCCGGCTGAATATGGGTCAGGTTTTAAATGCATTATCAAAACACAATGAAGATAGATTTATTCCTCTGGTAAAGTATCTTCCGGGTGGACTAGTGCAGGGTCTATATAAATGGTTTGTTTTGCTTTTCCCAGGACTATTGTATCCAGTGCTTCATATTTATCATTGCCGTAGAGCCAGATTGTACTCATATCCATTTCACCGTATATCTTACCGGATTCAGTCATAATCCTCTTTTTAATAAAGATCCCCCAAATTCCTGTAGAGTTTCTTGAATTCCGGGAAATAAAGTATCTCCATACTTTTTAGCCAATTTAAATCTTCATCGATATCGATATTTCTTCCCGGTTCCCATCCCCCCTATTTAAATATTTCAATGGTGATTTTATCCCATTTCATGATGTTACTCCATTTACTTCTGTCAGGAGAGGACCGAAAGCCACATCGAAGGGCTCAGCACAGGCAGCACTCAGCCGGCTTACACTCAGATCTTAGCTCATGATCCTAAAAACGCTACAATACCACCCTGAGATGACAAACCCTATCTCCACAAAACAAAGGGCCCCGCCTTTAAAAAAGTCGGGGCCGATTTTTTCTTAATGTAAGCCTACATGACTCCCACAGGCTCACATATTGATGCAATAAACCATCCTTTTTCCCATACAGGTTCTCTGCTCGAGGCCAGGAATGCTTATTCTACAGGTTCGTAAAGGCAGTGATACTCCAGGAAGTATTGCCTGTACCCAGTAAAAACGGAGAGTTATATTTCTCCCAGGTGACGGAAACGGGATAATGATAGACCGGGTCATATACTACATCTATCCATTCCGTGTAATTATTGGCAAACAGCAGGCCGCCCCGTGTACCCTGGGACCCCAGATACAGATCCTCGATCAGGTCAAAATAATAATCGATAGTAAACCAATTTGTCTGCGCGCCTGAGGGGTCGTTCATGTTTGTCGTCCAGATCACCAGATCATTGGAAACAATGTACAAGTATTCATCCAGAAATACTCCCGAACTGTAATACGCATAGGAATAATGGGAGATATTCAGATCATTCCATGCCTGTCTCTGAGCAAGAAATGTCTCATAATCAAAGTCCACATTCACCATACAACCGGAAAAAAGTCCTAATAAGACCAAAGCCACAAGTTTTTTCATAACAATACTCCTTAATAATTTTAAGCTTCCTCACTTTGGAAAGGATTTTGAAAATAATCTATCTCATGTTTTCCCGTTTTTCAACATGACAATTGTCATGTTTTTCAATTTTAATAAAAATTTATGGAAAACATTCAGTACCGATTATCGGAACAGGATAAAACATTGAAAATGTGTCACCGTTCCATTATCAGCACAACCCTTGCAGAATGCTATGAATAAGTTCCATATCTATGTATCCTGGAAATTTTCTTTTTAAGCTACACTAACCAGGAAATATTCCTCAGTGTGCAAGACACAATCAAGCATAAATGACAACCATAAATGATCCTATACCATTAGTAGACCTGGGTCTTTTCCAGTAAATATTTGAATCAAAGTTAAATATTTGCCAGAGAGGGGGAAAGGTACTACAATAGGTAGCACTGGCCCTACGACCAGCACGGCCCATAAATCCCTTATAGGGTCTTAGTCAGGCATGGCGTCGAGCCCGCCATGTTATATGACACTTAATAGTACACCAATAAGGTTGCTTATGAGTAATTTTACATTATCGGATAATTGGGTCTATATTAAAGATGAAAGTATCAAAACCGGATTATTGAATGAAGCTTTGGGTGAAATGAGTGTTAAACATGATTTAGTTGAAAAACTATCTCACGCTATTGCTACATGTGAAAATAATGATGATGTATTATTTGAGCTCATCAATGGAGATTATGCTATAGTCCATCTTACCTGGAATGGACATGAGTCTGATCCGGCTTTTCCGGCTTATAGACTATGCCGGAAAAAAGAGCTTAATCCGGATTTCTTTGTTGAAAAACCATAGAAAATGGAAATAAATTGCTATGAAGGGAGACACCCATTCATAAATCAGTAGTTTCACAGCCCATGGCCCCCGCCCTATTATTTATTCTACTATTATCGACCTTCCTCTCCGGCTGTAGTCGCCCTGTCATCGATTTGAATTATAAAAATCGTTTGTATGAGTATAACTTTGTGGTCCACCAGCACAGATTGTGGATCATAGGTGGAGAATATCGAAAGGTCACTCACAGAGAAACCCGTGCCAGTACTGTGCATGGGGCATGGTCTCAGACATTAGAACAGTATCACACTTTCAGTAATTTTACGGTTTACAGTACTACAAACCTCAACCCTATTGTGGAACACCTCTATTATCAGGATATTGATTATGACCAGCTCCTTAAGGTCTCTCTGGATAAAGGCTGGCAGAAAATGGGGGATACTGACTGGCCTCACACCCGGAGAAAACATGCTCATTTCATCAGTTTTCAGGATAAGATCTGGATGTTCGGGGGCAAAGATGGGGACAACCATAATTTAACCGATGCGTGGTATAGCTCCAATGCTGTGGATTGGGTACAGGCAGGGGGGACATCCCCCTGGGCTCATTCAGAGCTTCTAGGCCCTGATCAATCCAGAGAAGTGGCACTGGTTTACAGCACCCAGGACAGATTATTCCTGGTGACCGATAGAAACAGGTTTGAACCAGTCATGATCTGGATGTCAGAAGATGGATCGAATTGGTCCAGGCTTCCGCTCCTTCCAGGAATACTTAATTGTGATAAAATCCTGGTGATGGGAGATGATTTTTGTGTCCTGGGCAGGGATAAGGATCATAAAGACACAATATGGTACACTTCCTTCAAAGATATCCACTCTTCCTACCGCCAGTCACGATGGAAAAAGATCTCTTTAGAAAACTTTGGCTCCATAAGCGGCATTACTGTATTTAAAAACCGTATGTGGCTGTATTCTGACACCGGGATCCATCATTCACAGGATCTCCAACACTGGAAAAATATTAAACAGGACTTATACTATTCTCCGGTCGTGGTGCACTGGGAGGGCAGCTTGTATATGAGATCAGGCCGTGGACTTCTTACTTCCCTAGATGGCCTGGAATGGAAAGCTATTCCCTGGGATTCAGGCCGGCCCTAGGCTCCTGTCCCATAATCACAATAAACCTTTGATTACTGCTTCATTGCTTCCACCAGCACCCGGGGATCTGAGCAATATTACCAGTAATAGGATCTGTGATCCAGTACTTTTATCTAAAATCTTTACACTGTATATAATTATAGTACTAATAGTCATAATATACTAATCATCGATAATTTACCTCTTGTATGGATTCACAATTTTAGACATTTTTATCAAGCTATGGTAAAATTATTGAGCTTTATCTTATGTGGAGTCATAGAGATAAATTGTTATAATTAAAAATAACTAAGCAGGTTAAAAATGAGATATTTAAGCCTGATTTTCCCCAAAACAGCCGTATCCCTATGATAAAAAAAATAGGCAGGGCTTTTCTCTCTTTGGTATTTCATGTCAATATGTTTTTATGGTATACCTACTTCAGGATATTTCTCAAAGGCACTATTATAGGACAGGAAAACCTTCCCAAAGAGGGTTTTATTGTGGCGGCTAACCATGTCAGTTATCTGGACTGGATCATCCTGTATACTATTTTTCGCAGAAAGTTTAAATCAAATATTTATTTTCTGGCTAAGGCCAAGCTCAAATCCAGTCCCCTGTGGAATTTCTACCTGCAAAGTGCCGGGACCATCATTATCGACTATGATGACCTCCATTCTCTCAGACAGGGTTTTGCCTCTATACATCATCATCTTCAAAACAAGGAAGTGGTCGGGATATTTCCAGAGGGAACCCGCTCACCTGACGGCAGACTGCTGCCCGCCAATGAAGGCATCGGGCGAATGGTACTCAATGCGGGAGCTCCTATAGTACCTATAGGTTTGAACGGGTTTTATCAGGCATGGCCCCGGCACAAGCGGCTGCCCGGTATAGCCCCCTGTACTATCAAGATCGGAGAGCCGGTCTATTTTAATATCAATGATTACCCTAACCGTAAAGAGGCAAAATCTGCCATTACCCACCTGATCATGAAGCACATAGGCGAACTGATCGATCACGATTATGGCCATACACCGGCCGAGACTCATAAGGTGATACAGTCACTCTCAGTACAACATAAGGAGTTCTCATGAACCGGTCCGCGGTATTTCTGGATCTGGATAAGACCATTACCTCCATGTCTTCGGAAAAGGCATTCGGGTTTTTTCTCCTTAAAAAGGGTAAGCTGGGCCTGGGCAAGGTATTAAAGATAATATGGACCTACCTTCTCTACGATCTGAACATCATCCGCAATTACGATGAGTGCAAGAAGAGCCTGCTCATGCTGATCATGGATGGGAGAAGTGTAGAGGAAATGGAAGGACTGGCCGAAAGTTTTTTTCATAAGGAACTCAAACATTCTTTATATACTGAGATAATAGAAGAGATCCACCGGCATAGAAGCAGCAAGAGAAGGGTGGTCATCGTTTCTGCGGCGATAGACCTGATCGTTCAAAGGATCGCGGATTTTCTCAAGATAGACGATTTTTTTGCCACCACCCTTGAGATCCTGGATGGAAAATATACGGGTCAGACCGGTCAGAGGATCCATTACGGCCCCGCTAAGGCCCTGGCTGTTCAGGAGTACTGTGATCTTCACACCCTGTCCCGGGAACATTCCTGGGCTTATGGAGATCATATTGAAGACCGGCATATGCTGGAATCAGTGGGTACACCCATTGCGGTTAATCCTGACAAAAAACTAAGAGTATATGCTATTCAGAATCAATGGATGATAAAAGACTTAAAAAATAATGTTAGACAAGTGAGGTAGTCCCGGTGAAAAAATATTACATGGGCATAGATGTTGGCTCAGTCAGTACCAATGTGGTCCTGATGGATCAAAAGGATCCCACCCTGATCGTGGAGAAACTTTATATCCGTACCAACGGACAGCCTATTGAGGCGGTTAAACAGGGTATGCAGACTCTCCTGCAAAAAGGATATCAGACAGACCAGATCATGGGAGTAGGTGCTACCGGCAGTGCCCGCATCCTCATTGGAAATATCCTGGGAGCGGATGTGATCAAGAATGAGATCACAGCTCACGCCATCGCCGCTATCACTTTATATCCTGATGTAAGGACCATCCTTGAGATCGGGGGACAGGATTCAAAACTGATACAGATCGAGGACCAGGTGATCTCTGATTTTGCCATGAACTCTGTGTGTGCAGCCGGCACCGGTTCATTCCTGGACCAGCAGTCTTTTCGTCTCAACATTAAAATTGAAGATTTCGGGGAATATGCTCTGAGAGCGGATCAGGCTGTACGCATTGCCGGTCGCTGTACGGTATTTGCCGAATCTGACATGATCCATAAACAGCAATTAGGGTTTAGTAAAGAAGAGATCATTGCGGGCCTGTGCGAAGCCCTGGTGAGAAACTACCTCAACAACCTGGCCAAGGGCAGGGACTTAAAAGAGCCGATTCTTTTCCAGGGTGGAGTGGCATTCAATAAAGGGATCATCGCCGCTTTTGAAAAGGCCCTGGGAAAAAAACTGATCATACCGGAACATTTTAATGTCATGGGAGCCGTGGGCAGCGCTATTCTGGCCATGGAAAACACAGATACAGAAGGTACCAGATTCAGAGGACTGGATATTTCCGGAAAGGGTATCCGCCTCAGAGTCAGGAGCTGTGAGGACTGCAGTAATTTCTGCGAACTCACCGAGGCACTATTAGATGAGGAACCAATATCAATATGGGGAGACCGATGCGGAAAGTGGCAGATAGAAAACCAAGAATCGGCATAGCCCGTACTCTGATACATTATCTAGATTATTTTGAATGGGAAGTGTTTTTTTCCCTTCTGGAATGTGATGTGGTGCAATCCCGTGATTCAGACAGCAGCTTATTTCTGGAGGGTTTTAAATTTACAGTCAATGATCAATGTTATCCCATCAAGATGTTCTACGGCCACATCCAGGATCTTAAGGATAAAGCGGATATTATTTTTATCCCTCAGCTCATCAGCCTAAGAGAATCGACGTATAGCTGCCCCAAGATAATCGGGCTGCCCCAACTGATCGAACATACCATGGAAGGACTGCCTCCCATCATTCGGGTCCAGGTAGACATGAATAAAATAAAAGATACAGAAAAAGCTATCACCAGACTGTGTAAACAATTTAGCCCTGACCAGAAGAAAAGAGAGGCTGCCCTAAGCCATTTCCGGAAGAAAACAGAGGAACTCAAAGAGATCCGGCCTAAAGAAAAACATTATCATTATCCCCGGATCAAAGGAAAAACAGGGGGAAAGATCGGAGTGATTGGTCACAACTATGCCCTGGAAGATAAAGTACTCAACGCCAGTATCCTCGAAAAGATCCGGGGCTACGGCTATGAATATATTACCTCACACGATGTTGTACCCCGAAATTCAGCTCTGCATCAGAGAAATCCTTTTGGTTATCAGCAGGTACACTGGGATTTCGGACAGCATATCATCGATGTAGCACACCAGTTCAGTATCAATCATGACATTGCGGGTATTGTATTCCTCACCTATTTCGGGTGCGGTATTGATTCTTTCATCGAAGAGGTCTTTAAATCTTCAATCAGTCATAAACCCTATCTCAGCCTGACCATTGATGAACACTCGGGCGAAGCCGGCCTGATCACCCGTATCGAGGCATTTCTGGATATGATCCAGTTTAAAAATCAGAGGACCCTATGAAAAAAATCACCCTGACCTACCCCCATGCCGGGGATTATCACCTGGCTTTCGATATTTTCTTTGAAAGACTGGGGTACACCCTGGCTACCCCCCCGGCGACCTCCTCTACGACCCTGACCAAGGGCGTATATCACTCGCCAGGACAAGCATGCCTCCCCTTCAAATACACCATGGGAAATCTTATAGAAGGATTAGAGAATAATGATGTAGATGTGGTGGCTATGATCGGCGGTAAGACCGGGATGTGCCGTCTGGCCTATTACAGCACGATATATGAAAAGCTGATCAAGGATAACGGGTATGAGGTAGAAATGTTTCCCTTTAAACTAAAAAAGGTCATGTGGGATACCATTAAACGTCATTTCCCGGAAAAGAGTTTCCGGTCCTTTTTGGGTGATGCCCGCGCTTTCTGGCTGGCTCTTAACCTGGTGGAACGCATCCGTGAATGGGCATTTAAGATCCGTCCCCGGGCCTTTCAGCCCAATGATGTGGATAAAACCGAAAAAATGCTGAAACAGGAATTCCGCTCACTGAGAAGTATACAGTCTCTCCGGACATTTAAAAAGAAGATCGATAAAGCCTTTCAGTCGATAGCTATTGACCGGGAAAAAGAGGTCACTAAGATCGGACTGGTGGGGGAATTTTTCCTGCTTATCGACCAGTTTTCCACCATGAACATGGAGAAATACCTGGGAGAGCTGGGTGTAGAAGTCGATGTGTCCCTGAACTTTACCCATTTCTTTAAAGGCTCCATTAAGCAGCTCAAATGGATCCATAAAATATTTCCCACTAAGACCAGCCGGATCTGGAAACTGGCCCATCCCTATCTGGATACACCTATCGGGGGACATGGCAGGGAGTCCGCCGGACGAGCCGCTCTGTATTCTCAGGAGGGCTTTGACGGTGTGATCCATCTCTATCCCTTTACCTGTATGCCCGAAATCGTGGCCAGCGCCCTCTTTCCAAAAATAAGCAAAGACTTTAATATTCCCATTCTAAGCCTCTGTTTTGATGAACACACGGGCACTGCCGGATTACAGACCCGACTGGAAGCCTTTATAGATATGATCAACAGAAAAAAGAAACTGAGCATGAGAGCAGGCGCACCCGGATTAGAGAAGAGAGGGAGCCAGGCCTGAGGCCTTCATCTTTCCACAGATAGCGGTAGGTAAGTGAGGGTACAATACAGCAGCATTTTTCATAAGATTTAGCC
>CAZIAD010000060.1:0-17812 GCA_964537555.1 uncultured Brevinematales bacterium | reverse complement strand
CTTCTGGAGGACTAAATGGTTTTAATTATAAATTTGAGTGGCCTATAGGCTATACTTCATCTGCCTTGATTGCCACTGGTGGTGAATATGTTATTCCACACTTCCCTTCAGGACGAGTCCAGATTTATGACCAGGATCTTCATTTTCTCCGAGGATGGAATGTTACTACTGATGCCGGAAGTTTTTCCATCTATCTATTAAAAGATGATACTATTCTGATAAAAACCGCTCGTTCAGATTGGAGTACGATCTATGATTTACAGGGTACTGTGATAACTGAAAAAAAAGGATATTTTAAACTAAATATACCCGAACAAAAGTATCACTCATTAAGAATTTATACTCCGTTTTTTATGTGGGTCTTTGTACATCCATTTATTGGATGGGGCCTGTTTGCTCTGGGGATCGGGATACAGTTAATATTGGAAAAGAAAAAAGAAAACATTAATTAGAGAAAGTGTACATGAACCTACTCAGAAGTATGATGAAAATATATTAAAAGATTTGGATTTGAAATGACTGAATACAGTAGTTATTACCAGATATTGAAAGTAGACCCCGGGGCATCTGTGCCAGACATCAAGTCTGCCTACCGTAAGCTGGCCCTGCAGTATCATCCCGACCGGCATAATAATTCCCCTCAGTCCAATGCCGCCTTTATAATCCTGACTAATGCCTATCAGACCCTTATCGATCCGCTGAAGCGGAAGGAGTATGATGAGTACCTCAGGACCAGTATTACCCTGCGTAACTGGAAAAATACCACATCCCTGGTCCTGCCGGGGCCGGAAGTTCAGGGATATACTTCCCTCCTGGATCAGCTCAATGTGCTGCTCTGGGATATAGAGGACCTCATCATCGCTAAAAAAAAATATGGCCGGGACCCCATCCGTCAGGAAAAGATCATGCGACGCTATATTCTGGCAATGCTTACCTTTATAGATAAATGGGTGCTGACCGCTGCGGGCTTTCCTGACTATTTTATGGACGCCCGTCAGATGAAGCGTATCGATCCCCTGGATTATAACCAGACCCTGGGACTTAAGGACCAGGGTCATCTGCCCTTTGTCAGTATCAGTGACTATTTTTACAATATCCGCAGGAGGATGGATAAGTTCCTGGCTAAGGTCAGCCCTGCTGACCTCATGAACAGGCTGGAGGAATATGATATCACCCTCCTGGAATGTATAATAGAAGTACAGAACACTACCATCCACTATCTCAGTCACCTGGAAAAGGTACAGGAGGGGAGGAGTGATGAGATCGATCCTTATATACACAGCAGGAAATGTTTTGAATATTAATAAGTACCGCTTTTACTCACTGTATTTCCTGATGGAATTTATCACTGTGGCCTCATCCAGATAAGTGGTCTTAATAATCTCTCCTGTGGATAGGCCCTCTCTGGACAAACGCCATGCCAGATGTTCCATGCTTTCTCCGATCTCGATGATATGCCAGTCATAATCATAGAAGCGCAGGACTTTTTGCCTCCAGGGCTGCTCCATGATGTCATGGACAAATTCCAGGCCCTTTTCTTTTAAGATATCCCTGATTTCTTCCAGATTGTCATGCTCGAAATAGATTTCGAAATCATTGGCCCCTTTTCCTACCGGCCGGCCCCCGATGAGATGTTCAAAATGAGCCTTCTGGTGGAGCGCAAATCCTCCCGCAAAAGTGACATTCTCCCCATAGTCCTGAGTCACAGCCTGGCCCAGGATGTCTTCAAACAGATGACGGGATTTCTTCACATCATCCACCACTATGAGTGCACAGATATACTTCATAGGCACCTCCATAGGACAGTATAGCATAGTATTTAGCCAATGGTAAAGAACTTGCCATTATATAAGGTAGATGATAACATTTTCGCATGTATACGGGGGTGAGTCAGAATAACCATAAGTGAAAAGCTATCATACTAAAATTAATAATAAGGAGTATGGTTATGGATTATTTACTCACAGGAAGTGCAGGGTGGCTGGGCAGCCACATCCTGGCTGAACTGCTCCGCGAGGTGCTGGAGCAGGGCAAGGATTCCCGGATATACCTGCTGGTCCGGCCCCGGGGGTATCAGTCCGCTCTGGATCGCATCCGGACATTGCTGAATTCTGCGGATATGCCGGATTATGTAAAGGCTTATCGAAAGAGTCAGCTGTTTAAACCCCTGAGGATCATCGAACTGGATCTGGACAGCCCCGAATTAGCCGTCCGGCTCAAGAGCCTAAAGACTGAATCACTGACAGTGCTGCATGGTGCAGACTCTATCACCCTGGCTCATCCGGAAGTAAAGCGGCATGAATGGAAGCTGCCTTCCCAGATGGCCACCCGGAACTTTGTAGAAAGCCTGCCTTATATGAAAGTAAGCCGGCTCGTATACATCAGCTCCGCCTATTCCTGCGGAATTCAGCCTGGCACTACCGAGATCAGAGCGGACTACCGGGAGCTAAAAGTCCACAAGTTTCGCAATCTGTTTGAAGCCCACAAAAATCTCATGGAAAACTACCTGGAAGCATTTTGCAGGATGCATGATATGCCCCTGCAGATCATGAGGCCGTCTATGCTGTGCGGCCGGCTTATGGATGCACCTCTGTACCATGCATCCAATTATGAGATGCTGTACAGCTGGGCCCGGTATTTCTTCCAGAACCGCAGACACATTGTCCGTTCAAAACTGCGTATGTATCTTCATCCCAGGGGGACCTTTAATATTGTACCGGTGGACTATGTCGCTAAAGTGATCATAGAGGCTATGCACGACCCCACTATTCATAGCCTGAATATAGTAAATCCTGAACCCCATCTCAGTAATGATGTGGCCAGAGTCATTTTGGAACGTACGGGTATTTCCGACTTTAAACTGATGGACCGCTATCCCCTGCGTATGAACCGCTGGGAAAGACTGTACTCCAGGACTATAGGCCGGGTCTTTGAGCCATATCTGGCCATGGAAAATCAGTCCTATAATACCACATTCCTGGAGCAAAGATTCGGGCATCTTAGCTTTGACAACAGTCTTCTGGGATTGGGTAATCTGATCTCCCATGCCATAGAAAAAGGATTTGAGGTATAGAATAGGGAGGCCCGCACAGGCCTCCTTTTTTTAAAATTTGATGTTTACTCTTCTAATAATAATCAGCGTTTCTTCCGGAACTGGGACTTCCGTCCCCCTTTATCCTGCTTTGCGTGCTTCCCGGTCTTAGCGAGAGGGCGGCCCCCTTCCTCGAAAAATACCTCATGCTGCTTACGCTTCTGCCCCATGTCGTGCTCAGCATAAAGGGCCTCTCCTGTAAAGGGGTCTTTGCCCGTGTAGTATTGTACGGAGGACAGGGTCATGGGCAGGGGGATAAAGGACTGGACCTGGCGGGGGGCATAGCCCACTGCTTTGGTGATACGGTTCTTCATCTCTACCATGGAGCCCCGGGTCCCTCCCGGATGATTGGACATGAGGTAGGGGATGACGGAGTATTTCTTACCGGCCCGGGTCGACGAGCTGTCAAAGGCCTCTACAAACTCTTCAAAGGAAAACAGGGGGGTCTTACGCATAGCCTTGAGGACCTTTTCGTCGGTGCTCTCAGGGGCTACTTTTATATTACCGCTGATATGGGGGACCAGCCGGTCCAGTAAGCGGGGGTCATCATGCATGAGGAGGTCATAACGTACTCCGGAGCCTACAGTGACATGTTTGACACCGGCCAGCTGCTGGGCTTCATCCAGGAGGTCAATCCAGTCGGATGTATGTACCTCCAGGTATTTGCACTGGGCCGGATAGAGACAGCTCTGCCGGACACACTCGTCCTTTGTAGTACACACGGTGTGGTACATATTGGCCGAAGGGCCGCCGATGTCAGTGACATGGCCGTGGAAGCTCTTCATCGTACTGAGCTTCTTAATCTCTCTGAGGACAGACTCTTTGGAGCGGCTCTGGATCTTGCGGCCCTGGTGCAGGGACAGAGAGCAGAAGGCACAGCCCGATGCGCAGCCCCGGTGAGATGTCACGGAGTCCTTGATCATCTCCCAGGCCGGGATCTTCCGGCCCTGGTATTTAGGGTGGGGCTGACGAGTGTAGGGCAGCTCGTAGATGGCATCTATCTCCTCTACCGGCAGGAGACGGGAGGGATACTGTACCAGGTAACGCTGAGCCACGGGCTGGGCCAGGATCTGTTCGTGCCGGGTATACTGCAGCTTAAAAGTCTTAGTGAATATATCTTTGTCTTTCATCCCGTCTTCTTCGGAGGGCAGCATGATAGCTTTGGGAGGAGGGGAGGCCTGGAAGATCACGGTACCCGCTATACCCTCCAGAGGCTCATTGTACTCCATACGCCGGGCGATATCTACTATGGCACTCTCTCCCATACCGTAGACCAGGATGTCGGCCCGGCTGTCCTCCAGTATAGAGCGCCTCAGCTTTTCAGTCTTAAAATCAAAATGCAGGAAGCGCCGCATAGAGGCTTCCACTCCACCCAGTACTACCGGCACTCCTTTAAAGGCCCGGTTCAGCATATTGGTATAGAAAATAGAGGCGCGCTCGGGACGGGGGCACTCTACGCCCTGGGGGCTGAAGGGGTCGTCGTTGCGCACCTTGTGAAAGGCGGTGTAGCGGGACAGGAGGGAGTCTACATTACCGGCAGTGACTCCAAAGAAAAGCCGGGGTGCGCCGAAAACCGCTACCGACTGGGGATCAGTGGTATCAGGCTGGTCAATGACGGCTACCTTGTAACCCTCACTCTGCAGGACCCGGGCAATGACTGCCGTACCGAAGGCCGGATGGTCCACATAGGCGTCTCCGCTCACGATGATGATATCAGCCTGATCCCATCCCAGTGCGTCAAATTCTGCCCGGGTAGCGGGGATGATGCTGTCCTTTACTGTACTCAATGTATACCTTCTCTGTATTTATATCTCCGGTAATATTTTAACAGAAAGGTAAAATTATAGCAATAGGGGAGGATTATGGATATAATAAAAATTACTTGACAGTACGTATAAAAAAACTCATATTAAGACGTGAAGGAGTGTATATGGATAAGAAACTGACTTTATCTCTGGATGCGGATGTCATTGACTCAGCCAAGCAGTATGCGGCAGCACACCATGATTCATTATCCAGCCTGGTAGAAAAGTATTTTCGCATATTGTCTTCTCTGAGGACAGTTGAGACAGGGAGTATAAAAAATTCTGATATCGAAAATATTACAGGTATTATTTCCCTGCCTAAAGATAGTGATGAGAAGCAGGCTTACCGGGCTCATCGGGCTGGGCAGACCGATTCATGATCAGGCTGTTTATAGACTCAGATAATCTGATCATGTACACCAGAGAAATCTAAGAAAACAGGCCTTTCCGATGGAAAGGCCTGTCATTAATTTTATATGTAATAGTTTGTGTTCCTAGTCGTTCAGCTTCATGGGCATGGTAATGTAGACAAACTGGTCGTCCCCGATCACGTTCAGTACTACCGGACTGGACTGGCTGTTGATAACCATCTGTATCTTTTTGCCCGAGACTACCTTGAGGTAGTCAATGAGAGACTTATAGTTGATGGCGATGCTGATCTCAGCGCCCTTGTACTCTATGGCCACGTCCTGGTGGGCGATACCGTAGATGGGGTGGGCGGTGGAAATACCCAGGTTGTTGTCTTTCATAGTGAGCTTGATCTTACCCGACTCGGGATCGGAGATCACGGACACGGTCTCTACCGCGGACAGGAAGGAGTCTGAATCCAGCTGGGCGATATTGACCTGCTCGGCAGGGATGACATCTTTGTAGTTGGGGAACTTACCTTCTACCAGGTTGGAAAAGATATAGACATTGCCGATCTTGAAAAAAGCCTGGTTGTTGTGTACGGCCAGCTGTACATCCCCGGTGTGGAGGATGCTGTGTATGGTCTTGAAGATCTTCTGGGGGATGATGATCCCGGTGTCGATCTTACCCTCTTTTTCTTCGTACTCGCGGGTGATGACCGACAGCCTCTTACCGTCAGTAGTCACAAAGCTCAGGAACCCGTCTACGGCCTCTTCGATATAGGTACCGGTAAAGGCGGACTTGGACAGGTCATTAGACACGGCGTATTCGGTAGCGGTGATCTGCTCGTCCATGGTCTCCTGCGCGATCTTGATATAGCTCTCCCAGTTGAATTCGTTAAACACCGGGTAGGCATCAGCGGACACCCCGTTCAGGTTAAACAGGGGATTGTCGGCACCTTCGGGATGGACCTGGATCTCGTTTTCATTGTCGGACTTGCTCTCAAAGATGATCTTGTCACCGGGCATACGGCGTACTACCTCGAGCAGCTTCTTGGACAGGAGGGATACCTTGCCCTCAGTCTCTACCACGCCGGCCGCTTCCACCTTGACTCCGTGCTCGCCGTTGTAACTCAGCAGGATGATGGTACCGTCCGCCTGGGCCTCGATATAGACATTGAGCAATATGGCCAGAGGTGACTTAACATTGATGATCGAGTCTGCGGCTGTCAGATTCTGTATAAATTCGTCCCGGTTGACTATGAATTTCATGGACCACTCCACTGTACTTTTGAGACATTTTAAAGGGCATATCTGCTTTTTGCAAGTTTGTGGGAGTTAGGCCGAAGGGGAAGAGGCTGATGATATATATTTATAACAATAAATATACGGTAAGGGAAATGTATGTTTGACATGATTATCTGAGTCATTTATATTATATTAAATGGGTTAAGGGGGATTATATGTGCGGCAGGTATATTATTCCGGCGGAGTTTGAGAGATTGTATTATGACTTTGATGCCTTACCACCCCTGTTGAGGGCGGAATGGGACAGGGTGGAGCCGAACTATGATATGTGCCCTACACAGCCGGGGCCCATACTGCGAAAGGAAGAGTCCGGACTGGTGATGGATATAGCCCGGTGGGGCCTGGTGCCGGCCTGGGCTAAGGATAGTAAACTAAAGTATCCTACCCACAATGCCCGGTCTGAGACGGTGGCGGAGAAGCCCAGTTTCCGGTCGGCATTCAGGGCCAGACGGTGCCTGGTTCCAGCCGGGGGTTACTATGAATGGAGAGGGGAGCCGGGGAATAAGACGCGCTACTTTATCCGTCCCAGGACTGAGAAATTGTTTTTGTTTGCCGGTTTGTGGGAGGTCTGGCAGCCTGCGGAGGGGGAAGGGATATTGTCCTATACTATTGTCACTACGGTGCCTAACGGGGTGATGGAGCCCATACATGACAGGATGCCGGTGATACTGGACCAGGAGCAGGCGGGTAAATGGCTGGACCCGGGAGTGGAAGCGAAAGAGCTGGTGGCCACCCTGCAGGGGATGTTGAATCCCTGTCCAAATGAGTGGATCGAGGCCTGGGAGACGGTGAAACATCCTTCGAGTTATCATGGGGAGGGCTTGATGGAGAGGGCCTTAATCCTGTGACCAGATTTCCCTCACCGGGATGGGATACCCTCCTGTCAGTACAGACATCACTGTCTTAAAAGAAAAAAGTCCCTCTTTCCACCCCCACCTCGATAGTGTGGCTAGACTGCGCATGCATAGACTCGGTGTCCGTCTCAAGTCATCCCTCTGAAAATACCACGATCCCCTCCGGCTTGTGCTGCAGGGCATGCCACAGGTCCAGCCGGGTCTGCATGCTGAACCAGCTTTCAGGGCTGGTGCCGGTAGCCGTAGCTATCCGGACTGCCATCTCCGGGCTTAATCCGGAGCGCTGGTTGACCAGCTCGGACAGGGCCTTTCTGCTTACCCCCAGGTCACGGGCCGCTTCGGTGATGCTCAGTCCCAATGGTTTAATGACATCCTCTAAAAATACTTCACCAGGATGTACCGGTTTTCTACTGGTCATATCCTGCCTCCTAATGATAATCCTGATAGTCTACCACGATAGCGTCTTCACCTTCAAACTGAAAGGTAATACGCCAGTTTCCATTCACCCACACAGACCAGGTACCTGATTCCTGGCCGGATTTAACAAAAGATAAAGTGTAACCTGTAACGTGTCAAGTTATAGTCTTTGCAGTAGGGGCGCATAGCTATGCGCCCTAACTACGTCCAAACAAGCCCTCTCCGGGTGGGGAAAGGTCGTCCTGTGCGAGGGAATAGTGAGGCCCTCCCAGCTTGTGTTGGGATACCCTCACCGGTAGAAAGGATGCTCAGGAGAGTGAACAGCACCCGGAGACAGGCATGAATGAGAGAATTTCTTCACAAAAAAACTGCCCTGTCATTCGACAGGGCAGTGCTTTGATTGGCGCAGCTACTTTACTTACTGAGGCTTTTGGAAATGCCCACCAGCTGGATGAACTCACTGCGGTAGCCTTCGTTGTCCTGTCCTTTGGAGCCTTTGGCCAGGGAGAGCACGTTTTCAAAGGAAGCGCTGCCCTTGTACTCGGATCCGCGCAGGATGAGGCCCCACTGGGCTACGGCGGCGGACCAGCGGAAGTTATCAGAGCTGTCCTTAAGGGCTACGGGCCGGAAGGGGACGGGGTGCACGATGAGGGTGCTCTTGTCGCCCTGGGGCTTTTTGTAGCGGAACTTGATGGTGAGGAGTTCGTCCTTGTTCTGAGCCTGGTCGGTCACGGTGACCTGCTGGTACTTGAGGTCGGACTTAGGGGGGGCAGAGTCGGCCAGGGTGAGCTCGTAGAGAGCGGTCACGGTATGGCCCAGTCCCAGCTCGCCGGCGTCTTTTTTATCGTTGTCAAAGTCTTCGGCAGCCATGACCCGGTTTTCGTAACCGATGAGGCGGTAGGACTTGACTACGGCGGGGTTGAACTCGATCTGTATCTTGACGTCTTTGGCTATGGTGACCAGGGTGCCGCCCATCTCGGTGACCAGGACTTTCTTGGCTTCCATGATGGAGTCGATGTAGGCGTAGTTGCCGTTACCCTTGTCGGCCAGCTGTTCCATACGGCTGTCCTTGTAGTTACCCATACCGAATCCCAGTACGGTGAGGAAGATGCCGTCTTTGCGCTTGTCTTCGATGAGGCGGACCAGGTCGCCGGTGGCGGAGGTGCCTACATTAAAGTCGCCGTCGGTGCAGATGATGACCCGGTTGTTGGCTTCTTTGTCAAAGTTTTTCTTGGCTGTAGCGTAAGCCAGCTCGATACCGGCTCCTCCGGCGGTGGATCCGCCTGCTTCCAGTCTTTCCAGGGCATTGAAGATGGTCCTGGTATCGTTGCCTTTAGTGGGTGGCAGGACCAGTCCGGCGGCTCCGGCGTAGACCACGATGGAGATACGGTCCTGGGGACGCATCTGGGAGGCCAGGAGCTTGAGGGCGCCCTTGAGCAGAGGGAGCTTGTTGGGGTCGCTCATGGAGCCCGATACATCCAGCAGGAAGACCAGGTTATTGGGGGGCATGTTCTGGAGGTCGACCTTTTCGGCCTGCAGCCCTACATGGAGGAGCTGGTTGGTACGGTTCCAGGGGCATTCGGAGAGCTCGGTGTTAAAGCTGAAGGGGGCGTCGCCGGTGGGCTCGGGGTAGTCGTAGCTGAAGTAGTTGATCATCTCTTCGATACGGACGGCATCGGGGTAGGGCTTCTGGCCGTAGTTCAGCATACGGCGTACATTGGCATAGCTGGCGGTGTCTACATCGATGGAAAAGGTAGACAGGGGGTTCTTGACCACGTCTTTGAAGTTATTCTCATAGATACGGGTGTATTCCTCGGTATTATGGGTCTGGGCGAATCCGTCGTCCACATCCCTGTCCACTTCTTCCATGGCTGGTTCTGGGGATTCTTTATCGGCGAACATGAGCTGATCCTGGACTAGGCCGCGGTTGACTCCTTTGGGGGCCATTGGTTTATTTACACTTTTGGACTTTTCAGTAGCCACCATGGGCTGGGGGCTGACCATGCGGCTGTCCTTGGTGCCGGCCGAGCCGGCGCAGCTCAGGAGTCCGCTGTACAGGGTAAACAGGGCTAGTACAAAACTCACACTCTTTTTCCAGTATTGTCTTTCTTTCATGGGTTTCCTCCCGGTTGATTTCTGACTGTACTACGGAAGGGGAGAGGGGGAAGTAACAAAGAATAGGAAATTTTACTTGTAGCTGTCCTTCCTGGCCTGGAGGTCGGTCAGTATGATTATGGTATTATCATTTTCTATGATGTAGAACAAGCGGTAATCTCCGATCCGATAGCGGTACACTCCCTCAAATTCCCCTTTTAGTTTTTTAATATTGGGGCCAAAAAACGGGTTAGACCTGAGCTGAGGGTATACATAATCCCTGATCTTTTTATAGAGGTGCTGATATTTTCTGTCTTCGACCTTTTGGGTATAATACTCAGTCTCAGCGATCTCAAATCTTTTACTCAACAATTCTGTACTTCCCTGCTTTTACATCAGATAATCCCTTTCTCAGACTTTCTGCCTGAAGGTTGATTTCATCCATTTCTTCGTCAGAAACAAAAGTCTCGTTGGTCAGGTAAGACAGGGTAGCCCATTCTATAAAATTGGACAGGGTGCGGTGTTGGCCCTCTGCTGCAGTCTTAAACATCTGGTAGACCGGATCATCCAGTCTTATGGTGATGGTTTTAGACATATTCACCTCCTAATATATATTCAATTATATTCAAAAGTATTCATAAAGTCAATAAATATTTCAGACTTGCCTGATGATGCTTGCCTGATGATTCTTGACCTTTTATAGTAAAACAGTTATATTTATGCAAATCATTTGCAAAAGAGAGTGTATGCGATTAACTGATAAGAGAAAAGCCCTGCTTAATCTATTATCTGTCTCTGATGTCCCTCTGACCGCCCGGGACCTCTATGAGCAGACTCAGCCTCATCCCGACCTGTCCACGGTGTACCGCGCCCTGGAAGTACTGGAAAAGGAGCACTACATCCATTCTGTACTGCTGTTTTCCGGAGAGCGCTATTACTACCACGGCCGTAAGCATGGGCATTTTCTGGTATGCCACTCCTGTCATGAGATCATTCCCTTTGAGCACTGCCATGCTTCGGCTATGGAACAGGAAATGGAGCAGAAGTACGGCTACCATATAGATCAGCATATACTGACTTTTGAGGGCGAGTGCGGGCGATGCCGTGCCGCGGGGAGTGTGTGATATGAAGAGAACATTATTTATTTTACTACTCCTGGGCAGCCTGCTGTCCTGTAGTGAAAAACCATCCTCCCGCATAGAGCTGATGGTATCTATCCCTCCCCAGGCCTACCTGGTAGACCGCATCGGGGGGGACAGGGTCCTCACTCACATCATGGTGCGTCCCGGGCAGAGCCCTGAGCTCTATGAGCCGGAGCCGGCTCAGGTCCTGCTGCTCTCCCGGATCCAGATCTACTTCAGCCTGGGTATTCCATCTGAGCAGGTCTGGATGGGCAGTATCCGGGAGTCTTTTCCTGACATTATTATAGTAGATACTGCGACCCATATACAAAAACTGCCTCTCAGTCATTACCATGAACATGAGGCAGAGCAGGGGAAAGTGCCCCAAATGGATGCCCACACCTGGACCAGTCCCCGCCAGGCTCAGGTCATGGCACTCAGCATCCTGGAGGCCCTCACGAACCGATTTCCTGAACAGAGTGCCGGGTTACTCAGCAATTATTCCTCACTGATCCAGGACCTAAAGGATCTGGATCAATACATGCGATCGGTGATACCCCGGGGGGGAGCATTTCTGGTCTATCATCCGGCCTGGGCTTACCTGGCCCGTGACTATGGCCTGAAGCAGGTCCCCATAGAGATAGACGGCAAGGAACCCGCTCCCGGTGATGTGATGCATATTATGCAGGATATACAGTCTAAAACCTACCCCGTCCTGTTTATTCAGCCTCATGAGATGAACCCATCAGTGAGCCTGATCACCCGGAAGACCGGCATGAAGGTACAGATCATTGACTCTCTGTCCTCCAATTATATAAAAAATATGAGTAATGTAGCCCGACAACTGGGTGATTCTTTTAAAGGGGGATCCCAGTGATAGAATGCCGGGATGTGTCTTTTAGCTATGATGACTATGGTGTACTGGAAGATGTCAGCTTTACTCTGGAAGAAAAGGAGTTTGTAGGTATTATCGGGCCTAACGGGGGTGGTAAGACCACTCTGCTAAAGCTGCTGTTAGGTATTATTGAACCTCAGAAGGGCAGTCTCACTATACGGGGCAAGGCTCCCCGGGACATGCGGCAGCTCCTGTCCTATGTGCCCCAGTACTCCCACATGGATCGTGACTTTCCGGTATCGGTATTTGACGTGGTGGCTATGGGCCTGCTGCACCGGCGCAGCCTCTGGCCCTGGATCAGTAGTACAGACCGGGTAAAGGTCCTGGCTGTACTGGAACAGCTGCGCATAGGCCATATCTCTCACCAGTCCTACGGCCATCTGTCCGGCGGGCAACAGCAGCGTGCTCTCATCGCCCGGGCCCTGGTGTCGGAGCCGCAGTGGCTCCTCCTGGATGAGCCTACCTCCAGTATTGACAGCCATGTTGAAGAAGATCTCTACGAGCTGTTTGGACGGCTTAATGAAAAAATGGGTATCATACTGGTCACCCATGACCTGGGAGTGATATCTTCCCGTGTGAAAAAAGTACTGTGCGTAAACCGTCAGCTGGAGTGCAATGACAGAGAAGGGGCGGACTGGCAGCACATGATACAGGACAGCTACCAGCATCCCGTGACCCCGGTCATACACCGGCATACATTTTAAGAGGCCTTATGTTTATCCAGATTATTAGCAATCCCCTGGTGCAGAATGCGCTGTTAGCTATAGTTCTGATATCTGTAGCCTCCGGGCTAATCGGGAGCTATATCCATATCCGCAAGATTTCCTCTATCAGTGGAGGAATATCTCATGCCGTATTGGGAGGCCTGGGGGTAGCGGTATACTTTAATATCGATCCTATAGTAGGAGCCCTGAGCGCGGCCCTGGTGCTGGCTCTGTTTATCGGTATGGTCAAGCTGCGATTCCGCCAGCATGAAGATACCGTGATCAATGCCATCTGGGCCATAGGAATGTCGGTAGGTATCATCTTTTTGTATTTCAGTCCCCAGTACCAGCAGAACCTGGTCAATTTCCTGTTTGGGAAGATCTATTATATCAGTCATGCCCAGCTCTGGCGCATGCTGGCTATTGACCTCTTGAGTGCTGCGGTATTTTTCCTGTTTTACCGCCAGATATGGGCAGCCAGTTTTGATGAAGAATATGCCTCTATCCGGGGACTGCCTATAAGGGGCCTCTATCTCCTCCTCCTGGTCCTGGTGGCGTTTACCATAGTGGTACTGGTACAGGCAGTAGGGCTTATTCTGGTCATCGCTTTGCTGACCCTGCCCTCGGCTATGGCCCGCACTTTCAGTGCCCGGCCTCATTTTATCATACTGTTCAGTTTTCTGATCGCTCTGATACTGGGCACCGGAGGCCTGCTGCTTTCCTTTCCCCTTCAGATACCCAGTTCAGCGGTTATCATTATATCTATGGGTGTCGCCTATCTGGCCAGCCTGTTATTCAGATCTATAAAAAAGTAAATCAGCAGGTGATTAATGCCCTTGCGTTTTCTCAGGGATAGTGTAAAATATTGGAAATTTAACAATAGGGATTTAAAATGGATGCGAAATCTTCTTTATCCAAGCTTATGAAAGGCAATGAAGCATTTATATCTGAGAATTCTTTGCATTTTGAGGATCTGCATGAAGTCAGGGAAAAACTGATCAGTGCTCAGAAGCCGGTAGCCGCAATTTTAGGCTGTTCTGATGCCAGAGTACCTCTGGAAATCATTTTTCACCAGGGCCCGGGAGATCTCTTTGTGATTCGTATTGCGGGCAACATCCTCAATGATGATATCATCGCCAGCCTGGAATATGCGATTGTCTATCTCAAAGTAAACCTCATTATGGTACTGGGGCATACTTCCTGTGGGGCTGTGACTACTGCTATCGATGGGGCAGATGATGTATCTGAAGAGTTTGCGGGATTATTAAAAAAAATACACCTGATCCCTGGAAATCCCGATGTCTACGAGAATGTGGTCTTCAATATGAAAGAAGTATCCCGTAAACTGAAAGATATTCTGGATAAATGGGATACAGGTCATAGAAATGTGGAAGTAGTAGGTGCCTGTTATTATTTAGATACAGGGAAAGTAGAGGTTCTGGAAAATAATATACTGAAATAATGGAGTGGTGGTGATGAAAAAATTTCTGGCTAAGAACGGGACATTATTTGCGCTGGTGATCATTGCGGTGATCTCTGCTTTTTTATCTAAATCATTTTTTACCGCGGATAATCTGTCCAATCTGACTCGTCAGGTTGCTATCGTAGGTGTAATAGCAGTAGGTATGACTATGGTCATTTTACTGGCCGGTATCGATCTATCCGTAGGTTCTCTGGTAGGCCTGGCCGGGGTCGTTATAGCACTGTTATTACAGGCGGGTATAGTGTGGTGGCTGGCCATTCTCATCACACTGGTCAGTGTAGGGTTTGTGATAGGTGCCTGGAATGGTTTCTGGATCGCCCGGCTGAAGATCCCTCCCTTTATCATCACTCTGGGAATGATGACTATAGCCCGGGGGCTGGCCCATCTTCTCACCGAGGGCCAGACCATTACCATCTCCAATGAGATGTTTAAGCAGGTAGGTAATGGGTATATCTCTATTTCACTGTCTGTTATTCTACTGGTGTTTGCGGGAGCAGTACTCCTGTTTATGGTAGCCATGGACATTATAAAAAGAAAAAAACATGGTCTCGAACTGGACCTGAAAGATAATGCGGGCACACTGGTCATAGGCCTGTCTTTGATCATCCTGCTGATATGGATCTATTCAGGCTCCCAGGGGATACCTATACCGGTAGCCATTATGGCATTAATCGCCATCATGGGCAGCTTCATGCTCCGGTACAGCCGATTTGGCCGGGAACTGTATGCCATTGGGGGGAACGAAGAAGCCAGCCGGCTATCCGGCATAAATACCCGGCGCAGTACCCTCTGGGTCTATATCATAATCAGTGTCCTGGCAACAGTGGGGGGCCTCATATCGGCATCCCGTCTCAACGGAGGTTCTCCCAATGAAGGGATATCTCTGGAGCTGGATGTGATTGCGGCAGTAGTGATAGGAGGGACCAGCCTTACCGGTGGTTTTGGTACAGTGAGGGGTACTATTATTGGAACATTTATTATTGGTATACTGAACAATGGTATGAGCCTGAGAGGGATTGATAGTAATGTCCAAAACCTGATCAAAGGCTTCATCATCATTGGTGCTGTAGCTTTTGATGTATTGCAGAAGAAGAATAAACAGCTGGGCATCATAGAGGTCATTAAAAAAATGTTCGTGAGAACCCAGGAAGAAAAAAAATAATAAACAGGCTGTTTTCTCTGTAAAACAGCCTGTTTATTTCTCATATTTCAGTTTGTACGTTAGAATATCTTTTTGAAATTATAAATTTATCATGCCATTGTAACTATTGTTGATTATTTAAGTCTAATTTTAGTGCCTGTCTGTCTAAAGGAGTAAGTAGTGAAAAATTTTCTGTTAATCATTGTATTTTTAAGTGTCCTTTTGTCCTGTAATCAAAGCGAAAAAAACAATAAGAGCAAACTGGAGCATCAAAAGCAGCTGCAATATGTATTTGACCTGGATAAACTGGCCACCATCACTCTGGAAGTCAGCCTGGATCAGTGGAATCAGATGTTGTCCAATATCGATGCTAATCCCCGTACCGAAGAAGTGGTGGCCGCAGATTTTACCTGGGAAAGGGAAGGCGAGAGCATGACTCTCACTAATATTGCCCTGCGTACCCGGGGAAATGTGTTCAGCCGGGGCCGTCCTGAAGGGAAGAAAGGGGAGATGCATAATCCCCTAGAAACCCAGTGGGACCTGTGTCATTACAAAGTCCGCTTTGATAAGTTTCAGGATAGCCAGGACTTTTTTGGTTTAAAAGGCCTGAACCTGAAATATTTTAATAATGATTCGACCTATGTAAGAGAAGTGTATTCCTACGACCTGTTCCGCAGATTCGGAGTATATACCGGCAGTCATATCACCTATACACGCTTATATCTGCAGATCAAAGGCGAAACAAAAAAGACCTATTTTGGTATTTATTCCATGATAGAACCTATTGATACCCGTTTTGTCAGCGCCCGCTTTGACGGGGAGACCGGATACCTGTGGAAATGTCTCTATGGAGCAGACTTTAAGCGCACCGCTATAAAAGGCAAGATGGGTATAGAAGATGTCAATCCTACCAATAGCAAGGCTTCACACCATCCTCCCTATGACCTCAAGACTTCAAAACAAGAATTTGAGCAGGCCAAAGCGGTGCTTTATGATTTTGTCCAGAAGTTAAATACGCTCAAAGGAAAAGATTTTGAAAGATGGGTGGATAAGCATGTAGATGTGGATCAGTTTATGCGCTATCTGGCGGTAAATACCATGCTGGGCATGTGGGATGATTACTGGAATAATCAGAATAATTTTTACGTGTATTTTAACAGGCAGGGTAAAATGACATTCATTCCTTATGACTATGATAATACCCTGGGGACCGGATCGATCGTACCAAACATTGGTACTCAGGATGTCTTAGACTGGAGCCCAAATCATAAGAACCGGCCCCTGGTCAAAAAGGTTCTGGATATCCCTAAATATGAGAAATTGTACCGCCATTATATCGCTGAATTAGTGGATCCGAAAAATGACTATTTTGCCCTGACTCCCAGCACCAACCGTATCATCAAATGGCAGAACATGGTATCTCCTTATATCTCCAATGACGTAGGCCAGAATATGGTACTGGCAGACAGGCCTGCCCGTTGGGGCAATACCCCTTATTATCGCTTATTGTCCGGAGATCATTTTGGAGGTCCTCTTCCCGCAAATTATTTCAGTACCCGGGCGTTCTGGGCAGAGGTACAATTGGGCATGAGGCCAAAACCAGTAGAAGCAAAAGTCAGTATGGAACTGACTGGCATGACAAAACATAAAAAAGGGTATTACTTTACCACTAAATCAAATACCCCGGTCAGTCTGGAATTGAAATCCCCTCAAAAGATCAGCAGGGTCATCTGTGTTTTCCGGGATAACCTAAATATCACCAATCAAAAGCCTGAATCAAAGGTGGATTTTGAACTATCAATGGGAGATCCCCGCGAATATGATAGTGTTAAGGCAGATAACCTGGTGGTGATTGCTGAAAACGATAAAGGTGAGCAAAAAAGACAGATGTTCAAGGTATTTTTGTTTGATGATTCCTATATTAGCCCCCAAATCATGGGTGATCAGGTCACCTTCCGCATGAAGTATGAACCAGGTGCTGTGGTGGAAATGCGGGGCCCTTTCAATCAGTGGGGAGACAGTGGAAAGATATTTTTACAATACAAAGGTAATAATACCTATGAACTGAATACTAACAAGACCTTCGTAAATAGTGGTACGGAGTATTATTTCCGGGCCCAAAAGGATGATAAGAACAGATGGATCACAGATTATGCCAATACCAATAATATGAATCAAGCCTATCATGCTCCTATTTATATCTATAAATAGACCCATTTAAGTCATATCTTTCAAGCCCGCTGGCCAGATTCAGCGGGCTTTTTCTATCTAAAATATATCCTGCAAAGTGAGACTTGACTAGAAACGCACATGTGCAAAAGGCAGGCAGTATGCAATCTGTATATGCACATTTTTGCAACAAAAACCCTCATTTATTTCTGTTCAAAATATTTATTTTAATTACCTATAATGAATTAAAAGAAAATATATAAGGATTGGCATGGATATTGCAATTATAGTGTAAGTGCTTACAAATCAATTACAGGTTTGGGGCATTTAATGAAAAAAGATTAAAATGAAGAAGAGAAGCCGGTTAAAAAGTTGATTCATTT
>CAZIAD010000059.1:0-17925 GCA_964537555.1 uncultured Brevinematales bacterium | reverse complement strand
ACAGATCCTGTCTGATCTGTTGCAGTCGGTCCAGGATCTTCAGCATAGTCCCGTTTTGCAGGAGATTAATCCAGTATCCCGAGGCATATTCTTCCTGGTGAACGCAATCTGTTAAGATAGCCTTTATTTCATTAAGGCTGGCATGATTGATTTTATGGGGATTTTGTAAAATATCCTCGCATTTTTTCCGGTCATAGTGAGGGTCGGTCCAGAAATCCTGATAGATACAGGCAAAAAAATCTTTCAGGCCCTGGCTGTATTTAAGGGCACCATGATCGAGCTTTTGTTCCTGCAGGATGTGTTTTTCTTCCCAAAGAAGCAGGGCATTTTTATCCGCATCCCGGATAAAATCCTTGAATGCCAGAAGATCATCTATCATCTTTTTAGCGATAATATTTTTTTCCATAGCTCTATTCCTCTTTCATCCTGATTATGTCACAAATCCCCAATATTATCAATAAAATATTTAAGAATCAGGGCATAAAAAAACTCAGCTGTATCCAGGGATACAGCTGAGCCTGATTTTTGAGATCTCGTTTAGTAACGTCTTTCTCTGGGTTTTCTTTCCTGAGCGGTGTTAACACCGATCTTGCGTCCTTCCAGTTCAGCTCCGTCCATCTCTGAGATGGCTGTGTCAGCATCGCTGTCATTGACATAAGTCACGAAACCAAAACCTCTGGAACGACCGGTTTCACGATCTGTCACCAGATGACAATCTTCGATCTCACCATAAGATGAAAAAGCATCACGTAAACCGTCTTGATCGATTCCCCAACTAAGGCCACCGACAAAAATCTTCTTTGACATATACAAATTCCTCAAAACACATCCACCTGAGACAGGTGGAACAACACAACACTAAAATTAGAAAAGGTGAACGTAACAGCTGTCATTTGCATGACAATCAATTTACTATTAGACAAGAAAATCTCATCTAATCTCTTCCCTCATACTAAATAAACCAAGTTATTATAACATATATTATCAATAAAATCGCAAAAAAAAGAAGTAAAAAATCAGGATTTTTTACAAAAAAATATCCCTCGTCCCTGTGTGCTTACAATCGTTTTTGATACAGGCTGAGTATATTATCATAGACTGTTATCTCACCCGACTTTTCAAATCCCTGATCTTCATAATACCGGCAGAGCCCTTTGACCCCGCTCCCGCAATCCAGTCTGAGAAACTCCCTGCCCGATTGTCTGCAGTAATCATAGAGCCACTCCAGGATCACCGTGCCCAGATGCTGGCCTGCATATTGGCGATTGGTGGTAAAAGAATGCAGGTATCCTGCAGGTGTGGATTGTTGTCCCCAGAACAGCTCATCACTCCATTGTATCCGGAATATTCCCAGCCACTGATTTTCATAGGATGCTTCGAAAAATTGCCCTGAATTAATGCCTTCCTGGATCCAATCTATATAGAGGAGTTCCGGGTCCAGCCAGTTTTGCCAGTAATTGACCTGCATTTCCTGTAGCCACAGAGCCGCTTCTTTTAGCCTGTGGAGAATAAGATCCAGATCGGTAAGTTTTTTTACGATCAGCATCTCTTTGCTGATCAGGTAAAAATCTTTCATCTTCTCTCCTTTATGAAAAAAGGGGGCTATGTCCCCGGACTAAAAAGACCCTGCCGGAAATTCATGATGCTATTTTTTTTGTGACTTGATTTTGACAGCTTTACAGAGCAGAGATTTTTCATTAGAGACCCGGGCGCATTTGGCACAGATATATTTGGGTTTAGTGATGAGAGCACAGATCTCCTGTATATTATCTTCTATATCTTCTTTTTTTATTCCGCACATTTTTTTTATTTTCATGATGCACTCCTGAGATTCATAATATCCATCTTTAGTATAGTACTCCAGGTATAATATTTCAATATTGAAGCCCTCGATGTCCTGATATGTGGGAAAATACTTAATAAATAGAGGTAGCCAGGCAGAGGCTATATGTGTAGAAAAAGAGCCCTGATCGAAGGAATTAGGACACGATTTGATTTCTTCCCCTTTCCTTGGCCTGGTACAGACAGTCATCAGCCCTTTTGATAAACTCGGTCTGGCTCTGGCCATTCCAAAAAGTGACCCCGCCGCTGATGGTGAGGGATATTTCACTGTGTTTCCAGCTCAGGTTACTGATATTTTCCCGGATCCGTTCCGCCAGGTTCACCCCTTCTTCCAGACTGGTATTAGGCAATACCAGAAGAAATTCTTCGCCTCCATAACGTCCCAGTATGTCTACTTCCCTGCAGGTGCGGGTAATAGTATGGGCGGTCTGTATCAGGATCTCATCACCAAACTGGTGGCCGTATTTATCATTGAGGACCTTAAAATGATCCAGATCCAGCATGATGATAGAGAGAGGAAGGTCGTAACGACGGGCCCGGATCATCTCCTTTTCCAGTAATTCCAGTACATACTGGTGATTATAGAGCTGTGTCATGCTATCCATGTGTACCATGCTTTCCAGGAGCCGGTTTTTTTCACTGAGAGAGCGTATCAGTTTCTCTCTTTCTTCCTCCCATTTGACCCTCAGGGATATATCTCTCACAATGGCGATTATTATGGTACTTTCATCGGTATTTATAGCTGATGCGGATATCTCCGCCGGGATGATGTGCAGGTCCTGTGTCTGAAATTCAGTCTGCAAAGTCCAGCCCTTATTGCTTTCCATGTACTTCCGGCTTTGTTCTATAAAGTCTCTGGCATGAGGGGGCAGTACCTGCTGCAGGTGCATACCTTTGAGCCGAAGAGCAGGATATGCCAGCATCTTATGGGCCATAGGGTTGGCATTTATGATGACCTTGTGTTCTGCATCCAGGATAAATATAGCATCATTGGAATAATTGAAAATGCGCGAGAATTTTTCATTGCTTTTCTCCAGTTCCTGCAGGGCCTTCTGATAATAGCTGTCTATCTGCTCCATATTGGCCAGGTTGCTCAGGACTTCATTTTCCAGAGCAGGAGATTTTTCTGTTTTTTTCAAATACACACTCCATCATATTCTGATTACAGAATAATGAAAACCTGCTAAAAAATAAAGCTTTTTAACTGATTTTTTCTTATTATCTTTTAGTATATCTTTCTCCAGGCTCTTATATATCCAGGCCCAAAAAGGTCTTTACAAACCATCCTATGCCAAAAGATAAGGCCGCTACCCCTATAGAGATGATAGCCATCTCCAGAAATCTTCTTTTAAAAGGCAGATCCCGGGCTACCGAGATATAAAAATTAAAGAAGAGAATGATGAGAATAACGATTACCAGCATCAGGATGAGACTATGAAAGGGATTTTCAAAAAGAAAGTAGGGTAATATTAACAGGACTACTGTGACAATGTAGGCTATACCGGTATAGACACTGGATTTGACGGCTATCTTTTTATCGGCGTGTTCCTGTCTCTGGGAGAGAAACTCACTGGCGGCCATGGAAAAGGTAGCAGCAATACCGGTTATCAATCCCATCAGAGCTATAGTCCTGCTTTTCTGTATGGCAAAGGTAAATCCGGCCAGTGCGCCGGATAATTCAACCAGGGCGTCATTGAGGCCCAGTACTACCGAGCCCATATAATTGAGGCTTTCCTCATCGATGAGTGCTATCAGTTCTTTTTCATGCTTATCCTCATCTTTCAGTATGGAAGACAGTTCCTTGACATCCTTCTTCAGCTCTTTGTAATTGAAATCTGCATTTTTCTCAGCATTTTCCATGAGTTTCAGGGAAAAGGTAAGCCCCAGTAAGCGTGCCATCCAGGTATAGAGGAATACCTTGAAATGAGAGGCTTCTACCATTTTACCGGAATATTTTCTCAGTATCTCGTAGTGCTTTTTTTCATGAGAGGCGATCTTGCTGAGAATGGCGGCATTCTTCTTATCTTTAATGATCCCGGCCAGATTACTGTATATGTGAAAGGCAGTGATTTCTTCTTTTTGAATGCGCAGTATCTCTCTTTCTATATTATTATTCATAAAACTTCCTTTTCTTTTATTATAAAGCATACTGAGAAAAAGGGAAATAAGCTCAATTGCTTTTTATCGGGAATAAAGTATATTTCCATTGAGCTTTTTTATTTCTCAGGCTACAATATACAGGCATAGTCATAAAACAGGAAGGGAGTCATTTTTGTGCCAGCATTTATCATAATCTTTGTTTCCAGCCTGGTAATATCAGGCGGCATAGTGCTTTTTGTCAATATCTCCAAGAATAAATTGCTGGAAGATATTGAAAAACTGATTACTGATAAAGAATATGATTCAGCTGAAAAAGCCATTCAGGATGCTGCCAAGGCCCTGTCCCCCTTTAAACAGCGCTTTTATATGGCACAGATTCTGGAAGGTAAGGGCCAGTTTAAGCAGGCCATAGAATCCTATGAAAAATCTTTATTGCAGCTCTCCGCTTCAAATTATAAGCAGAGTTTTGATATCAGGGTAAAAGTAGCTAATCTTTGCTTTGAAGCAAATATGATTGACAAAGCCCTGGGATATTACGAGCTGATCCTTCAGACTCAGAAAGATCATTATGATGCACTGATGAATACTTCTGATATCTATTATATGAATAAAAACTTCTCCCGGGCCAAAATCCAGCTGGAGAAGGTCCTCTTAAGTAAAGCCAATGATTTTACGGCCCGATTAAAGCTGGTAAAAGTAGTCATGAAACTCAACCAGTATATAGAAGCAGGCAGACAATTAAGAGAGATCATCAAGCATGCAGAAGTCCCTGAAGGAATATTTCTGGAAGCTAAAGAGTTACTGGGTGAAGTGTTCATAGAGCAAAAGAACTATCTGGAAGCGATTGAGACATTTGAATCCCTGCTGGTCCATGATGTCATTCTGGCAGATCATGCCCGTATGCTCAAAAATCTGGACATGCTGCTCTATGCTCTCATACTGAAAAATGAGATCCAGTCAGCGGTAAAGACATTCATCAATTTTGAATCCATGCTAAAGGAAAATGAAGTCTACGAAATAAAATACAGCATGGCCCAGGCCATGGACAAAATGCGCCGGATGTACCCTGCAATATTGCTGTTGCACTCTATTTACCTGGAAAGGCCGAATTTCCGGGATGTTAAGGCCAGTGTGGATAAGTATAAAGAAGTCCTCAATAATGTCTATCTGAAAAATATCTATGACCAGGAAGTCATACAATCAGAGCAGTTTATCATTCAGTCTCTGCAGCTGAAAAGTGATGTCACTATTGTTTCCAAAGAAAATTTCTTTATTTTTATAGATGATGAACATGCCAATATTGTCAATCGTCACCTCTCTCCTATGACCTATGATGACAGTGTGGAATGTATCGACCTCTTACAGAAACATAAAGCTTCACGGGCCCGGATCCGGATCTATTCCTTTGATCCCCTGGCCAAAGATGACAGGGCCATGTTTACTTTTAACTCCGTAGAAGAGATCACGGGTAAGGCCTTTGTGGATGCAATGCGCCCCAAACCTATCCCGGCCTATAAATAAAAACACTGCAAATCAAAACCAGGATCTACTGTTAAAGGGAATAATTATACCGGGGCCATCAGCCTTTGATGACACCGATGGGCTTAAGACGGGCTACCCGTGTAGCCAGATTGGCCTTGGTGATGGACTTTATGACCTGTTCGATGTCTTTATAGGCACCCGGTGCTTCAGCGGGGATATGCTCTTTGTTTTTGGTCTTGAGATAGACTCCAAAATCTTTCAGCTCCTGCATGACATCTTCTACTTTAAACATTTTCATGGCTTTATCTTCGGGTACTTTACGTCCCGCACCCTGCACTCCTGATCCCAGAGTCTTGGTCAGAGACAGGTCGCTGCCGGCAAGTACATAGGAATGATGTCCCATGGATCCGGCTACTATGACAGGCTGGCCTGTGACCCGGTAGGTCATCGATACTTCAGGCCTCTTACCGGGGAAGTTGCGGGTTGCGCCCCGCCGGTGTACCATGATCTTGCGTTTAGTGGTCCCGATCTGGTGAAATTCTTCCTTGATCATATTATGGCCCAGATCATACATCACATTGGTATCGACGTCTTTGATGACTTCGTTAAATACCTGGTGTATGTTGTGGCTGATGATCTGGCGATTGGCAAAAGCAAAATTGGACGTAGCCCACATAGCCTGTAAAAATTGCTGGCTGAGTGGGTCCCCTATGGGCAGGGGAGTCAGGTCTTTATGAGGGGTACTCATCTTGAGCTTTTTGGCCTGGGCTCTAAACAGGGGCTCATAATATTCCATTACCTCTTTTCCCAGGCCTAAGGAACCGGAATGAAAGGTGATAATCACCTGGTTCTTAAAGAGTCCGAATACACGGGCCCGCTCTATGTCAAATACTTCATCGACGATCTGTATTTCCACAAAATGATTGCCGCCCCCGATAGTACCGAGCTGGGATTTATATTTTTTAAGGATTTCTTCAGGGATACTGTCAGAATGGGCACCGATTATCTCACCGTTATCTTCGATGTTTTCCAGATCATCTTCTTTACCCATACCTTTGTTTTCAATCATCCAGCGGGCGCCCTGTTCCAGGATCTCTTTGAGGTCCTTGATAGTATAACTGACCTTGCCTCGTGCATTTTCTCCACTGGGAATAGCTTTGAACAGCTCTTTGGTGAGGGTTTCCCCTTTTTTTTCTATATCCTGAAAGATCAGATTGGTAGTCACAGTACGGATACCGCAGTTGATATCATGGCCCACTGCCTGAGGGATCAACACCCCTTCTTCCAGGTCAAAGGCCACTACAAAACCATGGGGAAAAATGGAATCTACGCTTACATCAGGGAGTACTATGAGTTTGTCCACTATGCCTGGCAATGAGGAGATGTACTCAATGTTCTGGATGACCTTTTTATCCATATCCTGGATAATACCTTCAGTTCCGATGATCATGGCGTCGACATTCATAGTCCCAGTCTTAGGTATGCTCCATTCAAAATCACTGACACGGTACAGTTGGTTCAGTTCCATTAAATCTCCGAAATACAGGCGAAATTCGCCGGAATTTTTTTATTACTCATATTTTAAATTAAATTTCAGAAAAGTAAACACTTAATTTCAAAAATTTGCAAAATCGTCATTATTATTATATAAGCTTGAACAATTTTCCTTTTTCAGGATACTATTCTACAATAATACGTCATGAAAAGAGGTATAAGTGCAACATTTAGAGATATTTCTGCTGTTTTTAGCCCTCAATATGGGTTTCAGTGCCTTAAGCCTGAGTCTTTTGTTTTTTATAAAGTTTAAAGAACATAGATTGATCAGTTTTTTTCTCTTTTTACTCTCATTGACTTTGTTTTTTATTACCATGTTTTTAGACAGCTATTTCAGGCTTTTACATCTGGATCAATCCCCGGAATGGATAAACTATGTGGGCCTGAGCGGGGGGGTGTTGTTTTTCCTGGTATTTCCGTTTTTTATCAGAAATTTACTTTCTCTTCCCTCTAACAGAAGATTTACTACATTAAGCTGGTCAGTTTTTGTGATAGCTCTTTTACTCTCAGTCATGTATACGATCCAGTCGGGAAATAAAATCTGGACATGGTCTCTGATCGTTTTGCAAATGGGCTATTCTCTGGCCGGAGTGATCTATGTCCTGAAAAAAATAAATACATTGCATGACATACGTCTGCAGAAAGGGATCAGGATCTTTATAGTCATTAGTGCGGTGTATATAGTCTGGCAGATTGCTGATTATTCTCTGGGTGAACGGCTGGGGGCGGGTCAGGATCTGTGGGCCTTGCCTGTCTATTATTCACTGCTTTGCCTCCTTAGTATATTATTTATGATTAATATGTATTTTCAGGCCAGACTCCTGGAAAATGGGGTGCTTAATCAGGATTTTATCCGGAGTTTTTCCATCAGTCCCCGGGAACAGGAGATCATTTCTCTTCTGGTACAGGGAAAAAGCAATAAAGAGATATCAGAACTTTTATTTATCTCCTTTAAGACTGTTGAAAACCATATCTACAATATCTATCAGAAGTGTGAGGTCAAAAATCGGCTGGAATTATTTAACCTGGCTCAAAAATATTCTTAAGCTTTTAAAAATAAGTGAAAACCCCCAGCTAAAATCCTGCAATTGAGTGTATTCCCCTATTGCAGACTGATTTATAGAATCTATAATTATGCATCAAAAGGAGGAAAAGATGGCTGATAAACGGATACTGGTTATCTATTATTCACTGGACGGAAATACCCGCTTTATTGCGGAGCAGATCAGCGAGGGATTGGAAGCAGATATAGCAGCTATAGAGCCCATCCATGAATACAGACAGAAGGGTTTTATGAAGTACTTCTGGGGAGGAAAGCAGGTTTTTTTTAAAGAAAAGCCTAAACTACTACCCTTAGCCGTCAATTTAAAGGATTATGATGTGATTGTACTGGGAACACCGGTATGGAATTCCAGTATGACTCCTCCCATGAGAAGCCTTATGTCAGATCTTTCTTTTTTTAATAAGAAACTGATATTGTTCTGCTGCTATGCCGGTAAAGAAGGCCGGACTTTTGAAGAGATGATCGCTCTGGCTCCGGGAGCTGAACTGATAGGACAAAAGAGCTTCTTAGACCCATTACGCATGTCTGAACAGGCAGCCGGTGATATATGCCGCCAGTGGTGCCAGGAATTGCTGCCCTTGTTAGGGTTCCCAAGATAAAAAAAATTAGCTTAGGCCGATTCTGATCCTGGTGTTCCTTTTTGAAGTGCAACTCTCAAAAAGATACTTGCCTTTTCTGCTATTAATATGGTGCGGCCTGACCCTGTAGGGTGTTAAAGCCGGGCTGGGGATAATTACGCGTTTAAGGTGAAATCTATAGTTTCCTGGGAATGGACGTATGTGCGCATAGTGCAATGTTACGCACAGGGTTTGGCACTGATTTAAAAATTAATTTTGACGGATATGTTCAATCCCCTTAGGATTATTTATCATAAAAAAAGGGGAGTCTCTATGTCGATGATAACTATGGAAATGGAAGAGTTTTTTAACCTGGGCGATCCTTTGGAGAAGTTTGATTTCATGGATACACGCTACCTCTACACCCGTACTTCAGAAGGGGAGTTACGGGATCTTCTGGAAGAGCTGACTCACTGAGAGTCTTTAATATTTTATGAATTGAAAAACTGCCTCTTTATTCAGGGGCAGTTTTTTATTTGGGTGGATGATTTTCAATAAGATCCAGTTTCTGACTGCGGTCCAGGCTCTGGATCACTTTTTCTCTCTTCTGGGCCTGGGATAGAGTCTCATATTGCTCCGAATATACCAGATGAAGAGGTGCCCTGCCCCGGGTATATTTTGCACCCTTGCCAGACTCATGCTGACGGATACGCCGTTCCAGGTCGGTGGTACATCCGGTATACAGGGTGTTATCTTTACAGCGTAATATATAGACCCAGGCCATGATCAATCCCTGATCACTGGCCAGTATATCTGAAAGGTAGTCCCCTGGCCGGGATGTGAATCTACCATGATGTCTCCTCCATGCTGACGGACTATTCCATATACTGATGACAGCCCCAGGCCGGTCCCACCGGAGCCTTTGGTGGAATAAAATGGTTCAAAAATATGCCGGGTTTTTTCCGCGTCGATACCTATGCCACTGTCTTTTACAGACAAGATGATGTACTCACCTTTAGCCAGGTTGAGATGAGTCAGGGGCATATTTGCCATAATATGAGTGTTTTTAGTACATATCACTATCTTGTCATTTTTATTTCTGTTTTCCTTTTCCAGGATCGCATCCCGGGCATTAATGATCAGGTTCATGAGGACCTGTTCCATCTGGTTTTTATCTGCTCTTATGAAGGGTAGGCCGGATTGCAATTGGGCCTCTACTTTAATCTCATGGGGTAGTATATCTCGGCTAAAGAGGAGAAAGTCATTGACAATAGTATTTATATCCATCGATGCTAGTTGCACTTCCCTGCTCCGGCTGAAATCCAGGACCTGGCGTGTAATGCCTGCCGCTTTTTTAGTAGCCTCCATTATCGTCTCCAGATTTTCATGATAATCTGAGGAGGCATGGGTACTCAGTTTTTTTATTAGGATCTCAGTATTTACTCCAATCACTGTGATAAGGTTATTAAAGTCATGGGCCATAGTACCGGCCATTTTTCCCAGTGAGTCCAGTTTTTGGAGCTGCTGTATCTTTTCATTGAATTCCTTTTTATCACTGATATCTTCAGCAGTCCCTGCAATGATCTGCTTGTCCCTGCTGCTGCGGATATAAGAAGCATTGATCAGCATGGTATGTCGGGTATTATCCCGGGCCAGGATATTGAGCTCGAAATTTGTGACTTTACCGGAGATCACTAAGATCCGTAACATCTCTCTGAGCTGACGGGGTTGGGCCAGAAGGTTTTTGACCGGCCTGTAATAGAGTTTGGCCGGTGGATATTGCAGGATGGTGGCGATCTGGGGACTGACGGTCCTTAATTTTCCATCCATATCACATTCAAAATAGATATCCTGGAGATGATCATATAGGTAGTGGATCTTTTCCTGACTAAGCTGTATCTCCCGGTCTTTTTCCCGTATCACTATCTCTTTTGATACATTTTCTTTCTGGTAGAATTTGATATTATTGGCCAGTATCCTCATGATTATGGAAAATACAGTCACTATAAAAATAAGGACCACCATGTCTCCGAAAATATCTTCAGGAGTTAAAACTTTAATAGTTCCCTGATAAGTCAGGCAGGCGATCCCTACCAGTGTGAAGATAGTGAGAAAGTAGATTATGATATATCCTCTGATCTTAAGAATAAGGCTGGCCATGGCAATGATGATCAGGTAGACTGAGACGGCCACATCATGCAGGCCTGCACCTACGACCAGGCTGTATGTTGCTGAAAAAAACAAACTCACAAATATCACAAAGATGGATGTCCCGATATGTCTATAATGGAATAATAGCCCCGCAGTCAGAGTAAGCCCTGTCCCGATCAGCGAACTGAACAGATTAGTGTTCCAGCCCATAATAACACATAAAATATCTATAAGAATATATACAATCAGAAACATCAGTATAAAGAAACGGATCATTTTTTGAAATTCTTTTTGTTTATAAAGGTCAAGGGTTATGTCATTAAAAAGCCATTCAAAAATCTTATTCATGATTCTTCCTTCTCTAGCAGAGCATAGAAGATAAACCTCGTTTTGTCAAAAAAAAGCCTGAGAAAAAAGCCTGAGAACCGGTATATGGTCTCAGGCTTGGTTGAATTTAGAATGAATACTTATATCTCGAATTCCTGGCCCAGGGTCAGGAAACCGGCAAAACCGTCTTCACGGGCCCGGGCCTGCCAGTCCACGTGATTACCGAAAAAGTCCAGGTCATCCATAGCAAAATCCTGGTAATGAGACAGCCACATCTTGGCTTTGATTTCAGGCTTGAGAACGGTCGCGTTAGCGGACTCATATCCGGCTAGTTCGGCATAGCTGGCATGGACTCCGCTGCCAAAGCGGTACTCACGGGCTGCTGCATCCACCCCGCTCAGTTCACAGTCCTGGATGATAATATCAGCCTGTTCATAGATGATGCGGATCTGTTTAGGTGAATCATACTGTGAGTCCGTAGTGAGGTACAGGGAAGGGTGGCCCTTTTTAGTGATCAGTAGTCCAAAGGACATCGTGATGATAGAACCGGACATGATGTGTACCTGCTGTATAAGGTCGAGCTGCCAGCCCTGCCACATGAAGGGGGTATTGGGTGCTATAGCTACTGTCTCAAAAAAGGTCTCCAGAGTGGCTACAAATCCCTCCATAGATTCCAGTCCTCCCCGCAGAGACTTGGTCCACAGGTCGGTGATCAGCTTTTCATTGGCTATGAGACGGGGGGCATAGCTCCCTTCGGAATAATGACGGGGATGCTTGGTCCAGTCATAACGGGTAAAGGCTACTTCTTCCAGCCCTCCGATATGATCAGCATGCTGGTGACTGATGTAGATATCGTCAATCTGGGACAGCTTGTAGCCGTGATGGGCCAGGGCCATGGGGGTCTGAAAACCACAGTCTACCAGGAGACGCCGTCCATTTTCTTCCAGCAGGAAGGACTGGTTAAAGTTTCTCTTGGAAAAAGCATTACCACAACCGATGACTTTTACTTTCATGTTTCACCTCCGAAATAAAAACGACATCAACTACTATATCACCGGTTATACAGAGAATTCAAGTGTTTCAGTTTATTTTTTATTTCAGAGTCTAATTGCTTTTCAGTAAATCTCCAGGTCCAGTTTTCCAGGGGAGTACCGGGTATATTCATCCTGTGCTCAGTGCCCAGTCCCATGAAGTCCTGGAGGGGGGCAATGGCAATAAGAGCGGTCGAAGCCCAGGCAGCCCTTAGAAAGCTCCAGGCTACTTCTTTTTTATTACCATTGATATAATCCATAGCCCATTCCTTATCCTTTGGCTGCGCGGCATTATACCATCCCACGATAGTGTCATTATCATGAGTGCCGGTATAGACTATACAGTTTTTGTTATAGGTATGAGGCAGGTAGTCATTTTCTTCACCGGAATCGAAGGCAAACTGAAGGATCTTCATGCCGGGGAAGCCAAAATGGTCGCGCAGTTCCTCAACATCAGGGGTGATCACACCCAGGTCTTCCGCCATGATAGGCAGGTCACCCAGCTTTTTCAGTATAGCCTGGAACATCTTCTTTCCGGGAGCAGGTATCCATTCGCCATTGATAGCGGTCTCTTCTCCACTGGGTACAGCCCAGTAGGCGGCCAGGCCTCTGAAATGGTCGATACGGATGATGTCTACCATTTCCAGGTTGGCTTCTACCCGTCTGATCCACCACTTAAATCCATCATCTTCCATGCGGTTCCAGTCATAGAGTGGGTTCCCCCAGAGCTGTCCGGTAGCCGAGAAATAGTCAGGCGGGACTCCTGCTACTTTGACAGGCTTTATGTCCTCATCAAACTGAAACATCTCATGCATAGACCAGGCATCAGCCGAGTCAGAGGCTACATAGATGGGAATATCTCCCACTATTTTTATGCCCTGTTCATTGGCATAATTCTTTATGTTTTTCCACTGCCGGAATACTTCAAACTGCATCCATTTCTGAAAGTGTATGTCCTGATCCAATTCTTCCCGGTATTTCTTGACGGCCTGGGGTTCCCGTTTACGGATATCATCAGGCCAGTCCAGCCAGGATTGGCCGGGAAAGGTGTTTTTCAGCGCCATAAAAAAGGCAAAGTCGTCCAGCCAGAATGAATGTTTTTCACAGAAATAGGCATATTCTTTCTTCTGATCCTCAGCCTGCTCACTAAAGCGGTCACAGGCCTTTTTGAGGACAATAAACTTTGTCTCATAGATCTTTCCAAAATCTACTTTGTCCCTGGAAAACATCTTATCGTCGGGTAGATCTGAGTCTTTGAGCCAGCCTTCTTCGAGTAGTATTTCATAGTTGATGAAATAGGGGTTTCCTGCAAAAGCCGAAAAAGAAGAATAAGGGCAGTCACCATAGCCGGTAGGCCCCATAGGCAGCAGCTGCCACATTTTTACCCCGGCTTCTTTCATCCAGTCGATAAATTTGATTGCCTCTTTTCCCAGTGTGCCTATACCCCATTTTCCGGGCAGAGAGCTGGGATGTAACAAGATTCCATTGCTTCTTTCAAAACTCACGTCGTTATCCTTTGGTAGATTTTTTTCTTTTGAAAATGGAGCAGAGCAAATGATTCAGCCTCTGATCCATTAATATCTGTTATTTTAACATCTAAACGGCCCGGGGTAAACCCATATTTTATTTCATACGCCTCCAGCCAGTCCTGAGGTAGTATAGTTTCCAGAGTCAGGCCCTCTGCTTCAGTGACCACGCAGACCAGCATTTCTTCATCTGTCCGGATCTGCCATACACAGAATTGCTCAGTGGCCAGGCTCTCTCCCCGGTGAGCGCGGTACAGGAGCTTTTTGTACTCAGAGTACAGGTCTTCAATTTGGTGATATATTTTATTTAATTCCCTGTCTCCTGTCCAGTTTAAGTTCGAATTATGTACATTGGAGTGAAATAATCCATGACTCTTGTCCTGGTAACCCATGACTTCATACTTGGAACGGGCTGCCGCCCCTATATTGAGGAAACGGGCCATAAAGTGACGGACGATGAGCTCCCGGGCGGACAATTTTTCCACCAGGGGAGCACCGATGAGGCCGGGATTACCGGTATCATGGGTATCTGTAGCCAGGCACAGGGAAAAATGTTTAGCCTGCCGGTTCAGCCTGGCCAGCTCATCTGACATTTGTATAGCATTTTCCAGGATCTTACGGGGGCTCAGGTGGAACATATCCACCCCCAGCATGGAGTCAAATCCGGTCGCGGCATAGGGACTGATCTCCTGGCCCATTCTCTCAGCCAGGTTAGCCGCTGAGGCTCTGTATTTTTTGGTGGCTGCCACAGCCTGCTGCAGTACCCGGGGAGTAGGCCGGTCGGACAGGGCAAAGTCCTGGCCCTGGCAGGAGTCAAATATATGGTCTACTGAATCATAGCGTACAAAGTCAAAATCACATTCTCTCTGCCAGAATGGGAATATGTCAGAAAAATAGTCCAGGCAGGCCTGGTCCGCTATTGGTGCCACACTACCAGCCTGGTTATATTCCAGGCCTTTATAAAAGGCAAAAGGGGTAACGATATTGTAGGTGAGGTGGGATACATCCTCCCCGTCCGGGGCCAGGTAGTGAAAGCTTAAGCGTTTTTTTACGGGGTCATAGCCTTTATACTGAGGGAGGCCCAGGGCTTTCCAGGAGTGTACAGGGATAGTCCAGTAGCCCCCATCGATCAGAGTGTGGATCAGTTCAAAATACAGTCTCTGCTTGGCATCCCGGTCCTGTTCATCTTCATAGACTTCCAGAGTATTAAAATTCCGGGCGATGAGCTTCTCCTGTACTATCTGCCTTACTTCTCTTTGTACAGCTTCCTGATACTCAGAGCTGAGGATAGTTTCATCACTTTCAGAGCTGCTGTGTCCATCAGGATGGACTCGGATCCACCGGAAAAATTCAGGGTGTTCCATGACGGGAATGGCAAAGGAAGTGACATGAGGCTCCAGGTCATAACCCATGCATTTACCCAGAAGATGCCCCGCCTGGACCAGGGCCCTTATCTGCCGGATGCCTGAGATACCCTGCCTCAGCATGCCGGGATGCAGTATCTCACGGGCTACAGTGCGTACACTGGAAACGGCATAGATGCATTCAAAGTCATAAGAGGTGAAGGGGCCCAGATGTATGGCCTCAGACCTGATTCCAGGGAGGATACGGGCTGCATCCAGTATAGTCCCAAAGGCATTGCCCTTACCGCAGGCCCGGATATTCACAAAACAAAAAGAGGTGTCGGCCATCCAGGAGCTGTCTTTGTCCTCTTTGACGGGAGAGTCTGATGACCTGGTCTGAGACAGCGCGGCATAGAAGGCAATGATGATGTTATCCGGAATGTCCAGTAATTCAGTAGGGGGGGCAGTCAGATAAGCATTTGCATTATATTCTGCCAGAAGAGACTCCAGCCGGGATCTTTCCCCTGAGTCGAGTGATAGTTGCTGGTACAATTCCTGCCAGATATTCATGCTTCCCTCCGTATTATACTCTCTCTGAAAATGAGGCTTTGTTTCAATATATGGGTGCCTGGTTTTATTGAGGGGTCTTCTATTCTGTCCAGGAGTAAGCGGGCAGCCGTAGTACCCACCGGATAGTTTTCCTGGCGTACTGTACTCAGAGAGGGATAGCTGAAGGCGGCCATTTCAGTATCATCATATCCAGCCAGGGAGATGTCCCCGGGTACCTGGAGTCCTGATTCCTGGATGGCACGCAGGGCCCCCAGCGCCATAAGGTCATTCATGGCAAATACCGCGCTGGGCAGAGGGCTGGAACCGGATAATATATCTTTCATCAGACGGTAGCCGTCCTGCAGTGAATACTGGCCCGGATGGATCAGTGCTTTTTTGAAGCTGATATGCTGTTCTTTTAATGCATCTGTATATCCTTTCAATCTTTCCTGGGCAGAATAGTCAGAGAGAGGGCCGCATAAGAGGGCGATATCCCGGTGGCCCAGGCTGATAAAATAATTCATTAGCTCGATGCTGGCACTATAATTATCCTGTATCACCTGGTCAAACTTTCCGGTACTGAACTTCTGCTCAGTGATGACTAGCGGAAAATGTCTCTGGTACTGCCGGATCAGGCTGAGCTGCCGGGGCAGATTTTTATCCGGAAAATATATCACTCCATCTACCTGTTTTTCCAGCATAAACTGAAAGGCCGCTTTTTCCTTTTTCCAGTCCATCTGATAAGTATTAAACATCACACTGTAGTGATGCTCCTGGCAATAATCCATAATACCATTGATACGTTCCATCCAGTGACTGTGGACATAAGGCAGTATCACACCTACAGTGCGGGATCTTTTCTGGACCAGCCCCCGGGCCAGTAGGTTAGGGGTAAATCCGTTTTTCTGGATAATTGCCTGGACTTTTTCCCGGACAGGAGGCTGCACCCCGGCCTGGTGATTAATGACCCGGGATACAGTGGATATGGATACACCCGCTTCCCGGGCTATGTCTTTGATATTCATGACTCACCGCCGTAGAGCTTATTGTGCCATTGCTCCAGATCAGGGGGACTGAGAAATCCCTGGGCGGCGCCCTTTTCTCCGATTTTGTAGGATGCAAAAACCATGGCTTTTTGCAGAGCCAGCCGGGCATCTTTGTTCTGCAGGTAAAAGTGATTAAATGAAGAAAACAGGGCATCCCCCGCTCCTACAGTGTTTATGACAGGACGGGTGTATACCGCTGGCAGGGTCTCTATGCGGCCTGTAACCCGGGTATAGTACTGAGCTCCCCGTTCTCCCATCCCGATGACCAGTACTTCCGGGTCATAGGCCCGGATGAGCTCACTGGCAAATTCTGACTCATGCCCGATGATTTCCTCATTACTCAGAAACAGGATATGGGCAGCTTCCATAAAGTCCCGATTATAGTCATCTCTGATATCTGACAGGACATGGACATCCGTGGCAATGGGGATGTTTAGTTTCCGGGCCGTATGCAGCATGGGCCGGGAATAATTAATATTGCAGAGCAGGGCCAGGTCTGAACGGGACAGGACTGGCTGGTATAGCTCCTGATCCAGGTGCCTGTCCTGTATATCCTTCAGGTCTACAAAGATCTGCCTCCGTCCCTCTTTATCATACAGGATCACCGACTGGGCAGTCTCATCCATACTGTCCAGGATCAGAGAGTCATCCAGGCCGTGTTTTTTAAACAGGCCCCTGCAAATTCTGCCGTTATCATCCTTACCTATCAGTGCGGCCAGCTCTACCTCCTGGCCCAGGGACTGTAGTGCACGGCACAGGTTCAGTCCTACTCCGGATACCGAGCTGAATATCCCATTAAACGGATAGTTGACCGCCTGGTAGGGAATAGGGAACTGGTCCACGGCCAGGGTGGTCTCAATATTGATAAGTCCGGAAATAAACAGCATGCTATACTCCTGAAAACGTTTTCATATATTTTTGCTATATTCTAGTTTTAACAGGCTGTTTTTGTCAAATATTTTTATGAAAACGTTTTCAGTCAGGGGACCTAGTTAAATGATACTCAAAAAGATGTTTACATTTTTCCAAAGGCAGTTTAAAATAGTCTCATGGAAGATAATCAGCAGAATTTAAGCAAACCGGCTTTTAGCGCCCTTATGTCTAAATCTCAGATAAGAAAGATCAAGTGGAAGCTGGTCATTTGGGTCACGACTACTATGTATCTTTTCCTGTTTGCCAGCCAGTTTTTTGTTTATTTCAATAGTACCACTTATGATCAGAAAAGGGCTACTGTTGCCCAGCGTTTAGCCGAGGTGTTTGCACCGAGTGTAATGCTGTTATTGGTAGTTTTTTTGTTATTTACCATTATCATCATCCTCCTGTCCCTGAGGCCCTTGTTCCGTTTTCTGCAGGA
>CAZIAD010000058.1:0-18289 GCA_964537555.1 uncultured Brevinematales bacterium | reverse complement strand
CTTCTTCAGCTTCTTCAGCCTTTTTCTTTTTCTTTTTATCTGTCAGCACCAGTTTTCTTTTCTTTTCTTCAGCGGAATAACATTCCAGAATATCGCCTTTTTTCATATTTTCAAAGTTGAGCAGAGAGATCCCGCACTCGAATCCGGCCTGGACTTCTTTTACATCATCTTTAAAACGCTTTAAAGCAGAGATGTCTCCATCCCATATCTGAATATCTTCACGATAGAGCCGGATCTTCTCATTCCTGCGAATAAACCCGTCCTTGACCAGACATCCGGCGATTTTTCCTACACCGGTTATCTTCAGTACTTCCAGGACTTCTGCAGTACCGATAATGGTCTCAGTTATATCAGGTGACAGCATACCTTCCAGTTTTTCATGGATATAATTGATGAGGTCATAGATCACGTTATAGCGCTTGATTTCAATCCCTTCGGATTCCGCTTTTTCTTTGGCAATAGAATCGATTCTTACCCGATAGGCTATCATGAGTACTTTAGATGCCTGGTCATTGCTGGCGGTGGCAGAGGCCAGCATCACGTCGCTTTCTTTAATTGCTCCCACTGCGGCATGTATGATGTTCAATCCGATCTCATCATTGTTGAATTTACTCAATGAATGCTTAATAGCTTCTACAGAACCATTCACATCAGCTTTTACCACTACCTTAAATTCCATCTTTTTAGGATTGGACAGCTGATCCATGGCTTTTTCCATCTGGATCTTCTTAATAGTGGTGCTTTCTTCCATCTTTTTCAGGATAAGACGTTTATCGGCAATATCTTTGGCTTCAGAATCTGATGCCAGGACATGGAACTTTTCACCAGCCTCAGGGGGCTCTGAGAATCCCATGATCTCCACAGGATCACCGGGCAGGGCCTGCTTTAAGCGGCGGCCTCTGTCATCAAACATAGCTCTTACTTTACCCATTGATGGCCCCACTACAAAGTGGTCACCAATATTGATCTGGCCGTTTTGTACGACCACTGTGGCTAGTGCACCTTTTCCGATATCCATCTTGGACTCGATCACATATCCGGAAGCACGTTTATTGGGATTGGCTTTGAGTTCCATCATCTCAGCCTGGAGCAGGATGGCATCCAGTAATTCATTTATACCATCACCTTTAAGGGCGGAAATGGGTATTGTGATGATATCTCCACCCCAGTCCTCAGGAACCAGTCCCTGCTCGGCTATCATCTGCTTCACTCTTTCCGGTTTTGCATCAGGCAGGTCCATTTTATTGATGGCTACTATGATAGGAACTCCAGCGGATTTGGCATGATTAATAGCTTCCACTGTCTGAGGAAGTACCCCTTCTACCGCTGACACGATCAGCACGACGATATCGGTTACTTTTGCTCCACGGGCTCTCATGGCGGTAAAAGCTTCGTGGCCCGGTGTATCCAGGAAGGTAATGATACCTTTGGGGGTCTTGACTTTATAGGCACCAATATGCTGTGTGATACCACCACTTTCATGCTGTATCACATTGGTCTTTCTAATGGTATCCAGAAGTTTAGTCTTACCGTGGTCCACATGGCCCATAACAGTGACGATAGGGAAGCGGTTGACCAGATCTTCAGGAGCATCTTCTTCTTCGGTCACTACGATCTCATCTTTAAGGGAGCGTATCACCACTTCACAGTTAAATTCCTGGCAGACTATCTGAGCAGTCTCAGCATCAATGGTATCAATGATGGTGACCATAGTGCCCAGCTCCATAAACTTCTGGATCAGGACGGATGCTTTCAGGTTCATCTTTTTGGCCAGTTCAGATAATTTAATGAATTCGGCGATCTCAATCTTTTCAGGGATGGCGACTTCACCCCTTTTATTTTTATTGAGTTTATCTTCCATTTTATGGAGAATAATATCTTCCTGCTTCTTTTTGGAGATCTGGCTGTAATCTACCTGTTTCTTATTATGGGTAGTGCGGTGTTTATTCTTGCCTGCACTCTCTTTTTGAGCTGCAGGGGTAGGAGCTTCCGGTTTTCCCCCTGGTGCGCCTGGTCTGCCGCCACCACGGGCAGGAGGACGGCTGCCGCCGGGGCGGGGGCCTCTGTTCTGATCAGAAGGCCTGGAGGATCTTCCGCCAGCTGGCTGGTCCGCTCTCTTGACAATAGAAAGTGGTCTTCTTTTAGCTACAGGTGCAGCAGCTGTAGATTCTGCAGCCGGTTTAGGTGCAGCTTCTGTTTTTTTCTCAGGTTTGGGTTCAGGTGTATTTGCTGATTTTACTTTAAGTTTTATTATTTTTTTTACAACTTTCTTTTCTTTATTGTCATTATCCGCCATGTCGCACTCCTTTAAATATAAACAGCCTTATTCCATTTCTTCTTCTTCTATATCTACATTTTCTTCGATGACTTTCCAGATGGCCAGAGCATCATCCGGTGAAATATTACATCTTCCGGCCAGGTCTTCTACAGAATACTCGATGATTTCAGCTACATCTTCCAGCCCGCCACTGCGTAAAATCTCCAGTTGCTCGGGTGTAAAGGGGAGAATAGTGATGGGGATGCTTTCTTCTTCCACGATCTCGTATTCTTCTTCTTCGGAGATTCCCAGGATCTGATCTACCTGTTTCTGTTTTTCCTGTAACTCTACTTCATATTCAGAGTAGGGACGGAAACGAATCTGCCATCCGGTCACCTTTTCCAGCATTCTCTGGTGAGAACCACCCCGTCCGATCAGCGGCGCCAGAAACTCATCGTTGACTACTACTTTGGCCTCTTTGAGATCCATATCCAGTTCTACATTATATACTTCTGCAATACGGTTTTTCAAAACACGGCTGGCTCTGACCGCGTTGGTAATGAGAGTACGGGTATTCTCATTCCATTTAATGATCTCTATACGTTCTCCACCCAGTTCACTGCGAATGGGTTTGATCCTCACACCCTGTTTACCTACTGTCACAGAGATAGGGTCCACCATATCATTAAGTGAATCCAGTACTACTTTGGAGACTTCACCCGGTTTACGGGCGATGGCTCTCACGATAAAGGTACCGTCACCGATCTCCGGTATATTGGAACGTAACAGTTCCCGTACCAATTCCTCGCTTCTGCGGGAAAAGATGAGCTGGGACTCATTGCGCTTGGAGATCTTTTTTACTTCTACTAATAGTAATTTTACCATCTCACCATTGTCAAAATGTTCATCGGGAAGACATTCGGTATAAGGAAGAAATGCTTCAGTACCTTTGGGTTCGATACTGATATAATATCCGCCCCATTTGGAATCGGTCTTACTTTTGATCTTACCGATAAACACTTTTCCTTCTTTACCTTCGAATTCATTGTATACAATATCTTTCTGTATCTCTGAAACTCTCTGTTTGAGGACCTGTTTGACGATCTGGGCGATCTGACGGCCTAAGATACTTATATCAATGGGTATCTTGACCACATCACCCGGCTCCAGTTCTTTTTTTCTGGTGTATTGCATAGCTTCTGCGGCAGTGATCTGTTCTACCTCATCTTCTACTTCATCCACTACCGTCTTTAGCTGATTTAAAGTGATCTTTTTGTCGATTTTAACACTTACATTTTCGTAATTTTTACCAAATTTCTTTTTGTAAGCTGTGACCATTGCTTCCTGCAAGATCTGTTCACCCAGATCGTCTGAAATATTGTTTTCCTTGGCAAAGGCTTTAATAAATTCTCCAATTGCCATCTTGTCCTCCAGTTTAGAGATATTTTTTTATATCAAAATATAAACGACATTTACTGATATCAGAAAGCGAGATCTTTTTTGTCTCATTTTTCAGTTGAATACTTAATTCAGCTTCTGATAATCCCAGGTTAGTACCTAATAATACAGGGTCTTTAAGGCCGTACTTTCCAAAGTCTCTTACCGTGACCTGTATCTCTTTATTTAAAAATATGCCGTAGTGGGCAGGGTCTTTAAAAACATACTCCACACCCGGTGACTCTACAATGAGGTTATAGGCCTCAGGTATAATGTCTTCGATATCCAGTCTTCTGGATAGGGTAGAAGCGACTTTGGAACAGTCATCTGAACCAATCTTTTCAGGGTGATATATTACCACTTTAAGCTCAAATTTTCCCCGATAAGATTCATAATGACTCTCTACCAGAACGAATCCCAGAGTATCCACTGTCTCTTGTATAAGGTCCTTTAATTCCTGCTTCATAACATCCCTTAAATGCAAAAAAGAGCTGGTTAATCCAGCTCTTATCTAATTAAATAAAACGGTAAAGTAGTATATCCGATTATTTTAGACCTGTCAACAATTTAACGTTTAAATGTATTTCTCTCAACCCTGGTATTCATCCAGGATGTCCTGAAGGTCTGTTTCATCTGTGATCCCCATCCTTTCAAAGGCCAGATCCTGATTGGCTTCTTTTAGTTTTTTTAGTAGACTATGAATGACCAGCATGAGCATCTTAATACCGGACTGTGCATGAGTCTTTACAAATTTAAGCAGGTCTTTGCGCTCAATACGTATGAGAAGAAGTTTATCCTCCGCTTTGACATTGGCTGTGCGGGGCAGGTTGATAAATATGGCCGCTTCTCCAAAAATCTCACCCTTTTTAATTATAGATATAAAAGCTTCCTTATCATGCTTTTCCTTGATGACCGAGACAGACCCTTCAATAATACCGTAAAAATAGGGGTCGATATCCCCTTCATTGATTATTTTTTCCCCTTTGGAAAATTCCAGTACATCGATAAAGCCCAGTATAATCCTTCTTTCTTCTTCAGAGAAATATGAAAAAGCACGTATCTCATTTATCTGAGACAGGAGATAGAATTCATCCAGTTCGACCTTGTCCAGTATTTTCATATTACCCTCCGCAACTTTTACTTACAATAATCATAAGGATAAACTCTAAAAACTTCAAACATTAACCAAAATGGGATTTCCCGTTGTTTTACTCCCAGCTTTATTGACTCTTACCAGAAATACGTTAATATTAATAATATAGGTGGATTATGAAGATTAAATTTTACATATGTTCGTTATTACTTATTGCATCTCAGTTGTCCTCTGTTTTTGGCCTGGAAAAGATCCATGTGCAGCTCAAATGGAAACATCAGTTTCAGTTTGCCGGGTATTACGCAGCTATTAAACAGGGATATTACAGAGACAAAGGCCTGGAAGTGATCCTGCATGAGACATCTCCCTCTCAGACCAGTATCATTCCCCTGCTGAAGAACGAAGTACAGTATGCGGTAGACATGCCCAGTGCGTTTATAGTCAGTCATAAAACCAATAAAATCGTAGCCCTGGCTGCTATCTTTCAGCACTCTCCGGTTGCTTTATACAGCCTTAAAAGTAAAAACATAAAGACCATTCATGATATAATAGGTAAAAAGATCATGTTGCCTCAAAGGATCAATTCTGAGATCCGGGCCATGTTTATCAGTGAAGGCCTCTCTCTGGCAGATCTTAAAATAATGCCACTGGAGTGGGGGATAGATGTTCTCATCAATAAAAAAGCGGATATAGTATCCGGATATACTACTGATATGCCTTATCTGTTCACCAGGCAAGGACTGGAGTATAATGAGATTCGGGCAGTAGACTATGGCCTGGATTTCTATGGAGATTGCCTCTTCACCTCCAATAAAGAACTCCGCAATCACCCTAAAAGAGTCAAAGATTTTCTGGAAGCCAGCCTGGCGGGATGGAGATATGCCATGTCCCATCAGGAGGAAATGATTGCATATATATTATCCAATTACTCCCAAAGGCTATCTGCAGATACCTTAAGATATGAAGCTCAAGCCATGGAACAGTTAATTTTACCCAGGCAGATAGAAATGGGCCACATGAACAATCTCAGGTGGAAGTTTATGGCCGAGACTTTTTTATCACTGGGATTGATCTCTTCTAATTACAATCTTCAGGAATTTATATACCGACCGGAAACTTCCCCTAATCGTTGGATATTTTATATTTTACTGGGACTTTTTACAGGGGGGCTGCTGGTATTCCTCATTTCCTGGTTCTGGAACCGGCAGCTATCTCTATCTGTAAAAAAAGCATTGCTAGACCGTAAGAAAAGTGAGCAGGATTACCGGGAGATCTTTAATTCCACCAGTGATGCTATATTTATACATGATGCCAGGGACGGCAGCATACTGGATGTTAACCAGAGCATGCTGGAAATGTACGGCTATGACAACATTGAGCAGGTAAAATCACCTCAGTTTTTAGAAGAAAATTTCTGTGGAAGCCCCTATGATATGGACCATGTATTAGACTATATGAGAAAGACAATAGAGGAAGGGCCGCAGTTATTTGACTGGTGCACTCGAAAGAGAAATGGTCAGGAATTCTGGGTAGAGGTCTCATTAAAGCTCACCCGTACCAATGACCGAGATATCATTCTGGCTGTAGTCAGGGATGTAAGTGACCGTAAGTCCAATGAAAAAGCCATAAAAGACAGTGAAGAAAAGTATATGACGGTATTTAACGCCACAGACAGTGCTGTTTTTATCCATGATGCTAAAAGCGGAGACATCCTGGAAGTCAATGAGTCTATGCTGAAGATGTACGGCTATGACAGCCCTGATGAAGTACTGGGAAATAAGATCCTGGTACTAAGTTCCGGAAATCCGGGCTTTACTTCAGAGGATGCTGCCCATAATCTGGAGTTATGTATAAACGAGGGTCGGCAGGTATTTGAATGGCAGGCCAGGGGCAGGCAGGGTAATGTCTTCTGGGTAGAAGTAACCCTCAAGTATTATACCAGCAATAATGAAGGCAGAGTGCTGGCGGTGGTACGAAACATAGAAGAAAAGAAAAGAATGGAGCAGGCCCGTCTTCATAATCTAAAGATCATGGAGTCCTTCATCGATTCATTGCCCGGCCTGGCTATGCTTCTGGATAAAGATCTGAAGGTGGTACTGATCAATGATGCAATGTGTCAGTCTCTGGGATGTAAAGCCGAAGAGCTGATCAGCACAGACCTGTCATCCATAATACCAGCCCATATCCTGCAGGAACGTGAAAAACAGGTGAGAAAGGTATTTGAGACACAGCAGCCTTTGCAGTGGGAGGATGAACGGGAAGGCCGTCACTTTTATAACTTTGTCACTCCTATTCTGAATGAAGACAAAAAAGTGGAATCCACTGCCATTTTTACTCTTGATATCACGCAGAGAAAGATCTTTGAAAAATATAATACCAGACTGGCCACTGCTTTGGAGCAGTCTGCAGAAGCCATTTCCATCATCACCCGGGAAGGAATGGTAGAGTATATTAATTCCGCTTTTGAAGAAATCCTGGGATTTAAAAAAGATGCTATCATAGGCAAGCCTCCCTTCCATATTTTAAAACACGTCTGGGATGAAAAAACCGCACTTACCCCTGAACAATCCATGCAAAGCAATATGGTCTGGCAGGGCATGATCAGACACAAGTCAGAGTCTGGATCCTATCTGGAGTTAAATACTTCAATCACCCCTATATATAAATCGGGTGAACTAATGGGCTGGGTCACCATTCAGAGAGACGAGACCCTGCTCCGCAAACTGTCAGCAGACCTCAGACAATCTCAAAAAATGGAAGCCATAGGTACCCTGGCGGGAGGGATTGCCCATGATTTTAATAATATCTTAATGGGGATTATGGGATATACCGAAATGGCCCAGATGGTTACAAAGGATAATCCCCAACTCAAAGATTACTTATCCCAGGTCTACCAGTCAGCAATTCGGGCCAAGGAACTGGTGGAACAGATCCTGGCCTTCAGCCGAAAATCCGACTATACCAAAAGAGTAGTGCAGCTCAAGACCCTGGTCCAGGAGGCAGTAAAACTCCTGCGTTCTTCCATACCCTCTACTATCAGTATAAATACAGATATTCACAGTGATAAATCTATAGTGGCTAACTCTACACAGATTCATCAGATCATCATGAATCTATGCACCAATGCCTATCATGCAATGCCTGAGGGCGGAGAGCTGACTATCAGTGTAGGGGAAGTGGCGCCAGATAAACTCCAGGATCTCATTAAGATCAAAACTGATGCGAAGTCCTACCTTCAACTTAAAATCAAAGATACAGGTAAAGGAATTAGTGACATAATTATCGACCGTATATTTGAACCCTACTTTACCACTAAGTCTAAAGGTAAGGGCACAGGCATGGGCCTGGCAGTAGTGCAGGGTATAGTCAAAAACCATGATGGTTTTATCGATGTAAAAAGTGTGATAAACCAGGGTACTGAATTCATGGTCTATTTTCCGGCCATAGAGACAGTGCCTGAGGCCACTCAGAAAATTGAAGATTCCAAAGAGGAGACAGAGAATCAGTACAACATCTTATTTATAGATGATGAAGTCACCATTGTCAATCTGGTGCAGCAGTATCTGGAAAGCAGGGGATACTCTGTCACTACCTTCAGTGATTCTTCAGAAGCAGAAAAGGAGATTGCATCTCACCTCGATTCCTATGACGTGGTCATTTCTGACGTGACCATGCCTTATTTGACGGGTATTGATCTGTTGAGACTGATACATAAAATCGACCCATTAAAAGCAGTGATCCTGTGTTCCGGAAATGCATCCGTAATAGAAGATGAAGCCAGCGATTGTCTCTTTTTAGAAAAGCCCATGAATCTCAGTGAACTGGAAAAAATGATCAAACAGTCTATGAAAAAATGATCTGCCTACAGATAGTTCAAGCTAAGCCCTTTTATGCCTCATTTTCCTGTATCCACTTCATCACTTTCCGATAGATGTGATCAGCCTTTAATCCGAGGTGATGGAAGAGCTCATCGGGAGTGCCCGATTCACCATAAATATCATTAACCCCGATGCGTTTGACCCGCATAGGATACTCATCAGCCAGGGCTTCACACACTGCCCCTCCCAGTCCTCCGATGATATTGTGCTCCTCCAGAGTAACGATTACCCGGGATTTAAGTGCGATCTGGGCCAGTGTCTCGGTATCCAGGGGTTTCACCGAGGCAAAATCTGCTACTATAGCCGGTATACCTTCTTTTTCCAGCATCTGGGCCGCTTCCAGGCCTTCACTGACCATAGTGCCACAGGCGATAAAGGCTACCCGGGCCTGGGGCTGATCCTTGATGATAGTGGCTTTTCCAGGGGTAAAAGTGTAGTCATCATTATAGAGTACCCGGGTCTTATGCCGGCTTAGGCGGATATAGACAGGGCCATAAATCTCGGCGGATTTCTCGACTATTTTGGCGGCGGATACAGCATCTGCCGGTACAAATACCCTCATATTGGGTAATACTCTCATGATTGCGATATCTTCTATGGCCTGGTGGGACATACCGTCTTCACCCACAGTGACTCCGGCATGAGTGGCGGCAATTTTTACATTGCAGTTCTGCGCAGCTATGGAATTACGGACCTGCTCATAAGGCCTGAGAGTAGCAAACATGGCAAAAGTGGACACAAAGACGATCTTACCCGATAAGGCCATCCCGGTAGCAAAACCCATCATGTTGGCTTCGGCAATACCCATATTAAAGAAACGTTCTGGGAACTGATCGGCAAACCAGTTGGTACGGGTTGATCCGGAAAGATCGGCATCAAAAACCACTATGTCTTCATGGTTATGCCCTAACTCGACCAGTTTCTTCCCATAATAATCCCGGGTAGCGGCCATAGTACCCCTGAGGTCTTTCTTTTCATCTTTTTTACTTGTATCCATTACTGCTGCTTTTCCCATTCCATTCCCCTCTGCTAGTCTTTTTCAGGATACCATTCATCGATGGCTTCCACATAGCCCAGTTCTTCCAGGCTCTTTTCCAGTTCATCCCGATTCGGTGCAACCCCATGCCAGGATGCTTTTCCTTCCATAAAGGAAATGGATTTACCCTTTATGGTTTGAGCAATGATGGCTGTAGGTTTCCCGCTGCCTTTATTGGCATGGAAGAAATTCACAGCCTCCTCGATCTGGTCCAGGTCATTTCCATCTATTTCCTTGACATTCCAGTTGAAGGCTGCGAATTTAGGGGCTATAGGATGTACATTCATGACATCCTGTACAGCACCGTCGATCTGAAGATTATTGTTATCAATAAAAGCACAGAAATTGTCCAGCTTAAAATGGGGGGATGACATGGCTGTCTCCCATACCTGGCCTTCCTGTATCTCACCGTCCCCTAACAGGGTATACACATCATAGCTCTTTTTATTCAGTTTAGCAGCCAGGGCCATTCCTCCGGCTATGGAAAATCCCTGTCCTAAAGAACCGGTAGAAGTCTCTACCCCTGGTAATTTCCGGCTGTCTGGATGTCCCTGAAGGGGGCTGCCCAGTTTGCGTAATGTCTTGAGAAGCTTAGGGGAATAATAACCCACCCGGGCCAGTACAGCATACAAGGCCGGGGCGCCATGCCCTTTGGACAGGATAAATCGGTCCCGGTCAGGCCACTGGGGATTTGTAGGGTCAAAACGCATAACGTTAAAAAACAGATAGGATATGATATCGATGCTGGATAGAGAGCCGCCCGGGTGCCCGGACTGAGCCTCAAAGAGCATAAGAAGTATATCTCTGCGTAACTGTTTGATTTCTTTTTCAAGGATTTGTTTGGATTTTTTATCCATTGGATTCCCCTCTTACTATCTTGGGTAAACGACATAATTATAGTCCATTTGTCAGAAAATGTAAAGCAGCCTTAGGAAACATCTGAATTTAATACTTCCTTTCCATCCAAAATCAACGTATACTCCTGGATTTTAGAGTCCATGTTAAATAACAAGGTACTGGAGCTGTTTTTTCTTTCCAGGGTGATGGAATCCCTGTCACTGCTGATATGTACTGTCTCAGGGCCATGATGGTGCAGAGCAGAAGTGGACTGGCGCAATCGCCCTAAAAACTGGAGTGTTTTATATAAATCCGGGTTTGTGTCCTTCCAGTCTATAGCATCTTTTTCAAAAAGATCAGGCTTATGGGCAATGGCATTTTCTTCGCCATTATAAAGCATAGGCACTCCGGGTGCGAGCATCTTTAACACCTGCAGGGGGATCAGTTTTTCCCCGGGGATCTTGGAAGCTGCCCGGTCGAAATCATGGTTTTCCAGGAAGAGTATCCGGAGCGCATTTTCAGGAAAATACTCGTTCATGGCTGTGATATAGTTTTCCAGCTCCTGTACCGGATAGTAGCCCTGTCCGATACGCTGTATCAGTCCCATAAAGTGCCAGTCGTAGGTAAGGTCAAATCCAGCCAGATGCTGTTCCGGTACATCCGACTCAGCCAGCATCATGATTTCCGCTTTGATTGACCTGATATAGTCAATAGCCTCTTTCCAGAATTCATCCGGCACCAAAAAGGCGACATCGCAGCGGTATCCGTCGATATCGTATTCACTGATCCACCAGGCCATCATATTTTTTATATACTCCCGGGTAGGGGGGTAGGAATAATCCAGGTCGGTCACATCAGTCCAACCCCAGAGGTCGGCCACCTGCCTGTGCGAGGGTTTATAATAGCGGGGATCTATCTCGCTCATCACATTGTCTTTGGCAGTATGATTGATGACCAGATCCATGATCACTTTCATGCCCAGCTTGTGAGCCTGTTCCACTATTTTTTTAAATTCCTCATGAGTGCCGTAATCCGGATCTATCTCATAGTAATCCGAGATGGCATAGGGGGAACCATAGGTCCCTTTTCTCCCTATCTGGCCAATGGGATGGATAGGCATAAACCACAACACGGTAGTTCCCAGGTCCCGGATATATTCCAGCTTTTCATATACCGACTGTAAATCACCCTTTTCAGAAAAATTCCTGACAAAGACGCAGTATACCTGCGCTTTTTCCACCCACCGGGGGCTGGTATGTACCATTTTCTGATGTAGTGCTGCAACATCAGTATCCTGCATAATAAAGACTGATTTGCTCAGGCCGATAGTCCATTCGCAAATGTCTGTAAATTTGATGATGAGAGTATTATTGCCCGGTTTAAGGGAGTTTACCTCTATGACCTGTTTGGATAATGTCCGTTCCAGCAGGCCAGCATATACTCCATTCAGCCATACTTTGGCGCGGTCCGCTCCGTAGAATACCAGCTTGTATTTTGAAGTAGCATTAAGCTCATCTATGGAAAATGTATGCTTTAACCACACGTTTTCAGCCAGGTCCAGCACCCTGGAATCCTGGTGTTGCGGTACCCAGTAGTCCTGCGTGTCCTGGGGAAAATGCTCTGCATGATACCATTTCATCTCTTCACCGATATTGGAGATATCCGCAGCCATTTCCCACATTCCATTCAGTTTTATTTCCATTGTTCATCCTTATTATCCAGATTGTCTTTCATCAGTTGAATGGCTGATTTAGCCGTATTATAATCATAACCGTTTCTTATCAGGGCCTTTACCAGTTTATCTTCATCTATGTCCTGTATTCTTTCTCTGTACTTATTTTTTAAAAAACTCAGGGCCCATTGTTCCAGAGGAAGCTCCGAATAATGTTCCTCGATGGATTCTTCTATCATGAATACATCAATCTCTTTTAACAGTAATTCCTGTTTGATCCGGTAGGGACCGATGTATTTCGAATGTAAGCGCGTGCTTACCCAGAGGCGGGTAAAATCTTCATCATTGATCCAGCGTAATTCCTCCAGGTAGCTCAGGACATCATTAATAGTAGTATTTTTTACCTGTTTGGTAATCAGCTTTTTTCGTACTTCTCCTTTGCTGCGGGGCCTGAATTTTATAAATTGCAGAGCGATCTTGAGAGCTTTTTCATATTCCTGTTCCAGTGACATGGCATACTCATTTTCTTATTATTTTAGCCTGAATTTTCAGGCATGTAAAGGACAAATACCTTATTTTTCACAAAACAATCTTATAAAAAAACTATTGACAAATCAGAGAACTACGCTAAGATAAGGTTGTTAACTTTAAGGGAATTTATTCCGAAAATGTTATATGAGCGGGACGATTTCAAGGAGGTTCCTGAGTATGCAGGTGGATGAAATCTATAAGTATGAGACTGTGGGGTGGAAGAATGAGAACACCCTCCTGATAAAACTGGAAGATGAGAGAGAGATTGAAGTAAAGCAGCTGGCTAAAGATGCTGAGCATGTCTTATTTAATACTCATGGAATGTATTATAAAGAATTTCCCAGTGATTTTTCCAAGGTAAGAGCCTATACCTCTTACATCGTTCAGTATGCTCCTGACCTGTACAAGGAAGTCAATCTGCTGGAGCAGCAGATTTCTGAGCTTATTAAAAACGGTATCGAACACGGTAATAAAATGAACCCCAATAAAAAGATCAAAGTATGGTTTGACTTTAACAAGCGAGCCAAAGTCATCGTTGAAGATGAAGGGACCGGATTTCCTTATCTGGAACAGTGGAATCAGTTTTCCCTCAACCGGACTATCTGTCTGGTGACCCAGGATTTTGAACATTTTGCCGATCTGGTGGCCTGGAAGGGCCCTGAATCCAATGAAATGGATGGTGGAAATGCTCTTTTTGCTGCTTTGGAATACTGGAATGGCGGCTTTATTTATAACAGTCATGGAAATAAAGTAGTAGCGGTACGCTACTTCCCGGACAATCCTGAATACAAAAAATATATCTGACAACAGGGGATGCCTCACAAAGGCATCCTTTTTTTTTGTGATATATGTCCTGTAACTTTTAACGAGGCAGAGACACTCTATCCTGTATAAAAAGGAGAGTTCAATGAAAAAAATCTTATTAGTCTTAATCATGGCACTAATAGCCCATGGGATCACCTATACCGCCAGCTGGTGGAATGATGCTGTATTTTATGAGGTATTTGTGAGAAGCTTCTATGATTCTGATAAGGACGGTGTGGGAGATATCAAAGGACTTACTCTGAAGCTGGATTATTTAAACGATGGCCAGCCCCAGGGTCAGGACCTGGGGGTAGATGCTCTGTGGCTTACCCCCATCTTTAAATGCGGCTCTTATCATGGTTACGACACGGAAGATTATTATTCCATCAATCCGGAATTCGGTTCGATGAAAGATTTTGAAGAACTGATCGAGGAAGCACATAAACGCGGTATTAAAATAATTCTGGACCTGGTCATTAATCACAGTTCCTATAAGCATCCCTGGTTTGAACAGTCTTCACAGGGTATAGCACCTTACAAAGACTATTATGTCTGGGAAGATAAGATACCTGCGGGTGACTGGGGTAAACCCTGGGGTGGGGGGAGTCCGCAGGAGGTATGGAATTATTACGGCCTGCGCAAGGCCTGGTATTATTCCGCATTTAATTACCGCATGCCGGATCTGAATCTTAAAAACAAGACAGTACAAAAAGAGATATTCGATATATGCCGCTTCTGGCTCGCCAAGGGAGTGGATGGCTTCCGCCTGGATGCTGCCCGCTATGTCATTGAAGACGGGCCCCGCGATAAACAGGCAGATACCCGCGGCACTATACAATGGTGGAAGGATCTCAGAAAATACGTAAAAAGTATCAATCCCGAAGCGATCCTGGTAGGGGAAGTGTGGACATCCAATGACAGGGTAGCCCGCTATTATAACCGGGGAAATGGCCTGGATCTGTGTTTTAACTTTGACCTCGCCGAAAAAATACCCACCGCAGCCCGCTATGGAAATATGAAAAACATCATTGAAAGTATCAATAAGATCAAAAAGTTAAAAGCTCCCCTGGAATTTTATGCTCCTTTTTTGTCTAATCATGATACCATACGCTCGATGAATATTCTGGATAATGACCTCCTCAATGCAAAGATCGCCTGTCTGTTACTCCTGACTATGCCCGGCACTCCCTTTATCTACTATGGAGAAGAGATAGGCCTGGTGCAGGAAAATGGAAAAAATGACAAGTTGAAACGGGCTCCCATGCTATGGAACAGTCAGAAAAATGCCGGCTTCTCTACGGCTAAAGAGCTATGGTTTCCCCAAATACAGCATGATGCAGGGGCCACCGTAGAAAAACAGTCAGTATCCCCTCAATCATTATGGCAGTTCTATAAAACCATGATCACTGTCAGAAAAGAATATCCTGCATTAAGATCTTCCGACATAAAAATCCTGGATACCGGTAACAGCAAGGCATTGTGCTATGAACGAACCAGTCCGGGCCAAAAGATGATAATCCTCCTCAATGGCTCTAAATCCAGTCAGGATATATCTACACGAGGACTCCTGGGGAAAAAATGGAAGGATGTCCTAAGCGGAGAAGAATTTGTGTTTGAGGAAAAAAGATTCACCCTGAATTCCAAGCAATATCAGCTGTTATTGGAGCAGTAGTTATTTTTTAGGTGCCTCTGAGCGGAACCCTTCTTCCAGCCGTCCCCCGTTTTGGTCCAATAACTCCTGCACTAGCCTGATCAGAGCCTGTGTAGACCGGCTGGAGGGATATTCTGCCAGTATGTCTGAGATCTGATGATCGGGAAAACATTTATTGAATAATCGGAAAAGCCATTTATCAGAACCTATCCATTGATCAGTGGATAAAAGGCTGAATTCCATATACGTGATCAGTACTTTATTGAATAACAGGAAGCTTTCACCATAGTCTGTACTGTCTTTGAGGTCATCCAGGCTGACACTGAGGGTATACCGTATTCTATCCCTTTCCTCAGGACTGAGGGGAAGCGGCCCCTTCTCCAGTGCGCTCAGGGCCTGCTTTTGTAAGCGGGACATGATATCCCGGCTATCCTTAATGATATGCCCGGTGGCATACATGTGGGGCAAAGCAGGACATCTGCTGTCCAGATCTGATCGGAAAAAGTCCTGGATGGCGGCCTGAGTATGAATAAAGCATTCAAAGACCCGGCCTTTATACCTGAAAGTCTCCCGGTAGGCATACTCAATAGAATCATCTATGACCGGCAGATCAATGTCAGATGTGGCGGTACCGGTGCCCCGAAACAGGCTCCCGCTGGATATAGCTCCCAGGCTGTGAGGAAAGTGACTATCCAGAAACTCTCTGGATAAATCTAAGAGCTCTTTCACTTCCTGCTCTTTTTCTGGACGACCCAGAACCTGTTATCGGTAGAGTAGTTTTTCACTTCCGGTTTTTCCTCACAGATATCAGGCCTCCACGCGTCTTCTACCTGTTTCCAATGGAGGTGATCGAGGCAGTGCCTGATCTCATGTTCGGTAGCGATATGTATATAGAGCTCCTGGTGTGGTTCATCGATAATGATGTCACCAAATTCAAGAAGGCGTTTGTCCTGTTTATGCAGTCTCCATTTAGTCTCTTCGTCCCGCCAGAACTTTCCGTACTCGGGAGAAGATTCCTTTTCATGGGTGGTAAAAATAAAATATCCTCCCGGCCTGATCACTCTCTGGATCTCTTTCAATGCATTTTTACGGTTTTGTTTTCCGGGTATCTGCATGAGGCCGTTAAAAGAAAAAAAGGCATGATCAAAACTATTATCTGGATAGGGCAGGTCACAGGCATTGCCCACGATAAATTCGATCTCCATCTCAAAGGAAAGGGCAATATTTTGAGCCATCTGTATCATCTGTTCAGAAATATCCAGTCCTACGATCTTCTTATATCCTAGTTTGTATAATTCTATGGTGGTCCTTCCGGTCCCGCAGCCCAGATCCAGGATCGAATCTTCTTTTTTAAAGTATTTCTCGATCAGGGTACGTTCAGAATTCCAGAGTCCGATGGACTGGGAAGTCCTGGCATAATAGGACACAATATTCTGGCCTGAGAATGAATCTTTAATAAAATCCATATTAAGCTTTGCGTTCCAGGGCATCAATGGTCCTTGTTTATTATTTGTAATCTGTTTTGATATCTTTGTTTTTTTTACGCCCAGTATTATAACTTGTATCTGGTGTTAGGTACAGTAAATAGTGCATTAAAATTATGCCATAGGAGCAGCTACAGCCCATTGTTTTGACTCTTATAGAGCAAATAGTTAATATATATGCATATAGGCGGCCATGGGAGGAGAGATGAAACCGGAGACAAATATCAGCTACAGGATCAATCTGGATGACCTGGATTTCATGGGTATAGTAGGCCATCATCAATGGATCCGATTACTGGAACGTTTTCGCACTGAGGCCATGAAAGACTTTTATAAAGGCCTCCTGGGTTCAGGGCTGCACCTGGCAGTAGTACATGTAGATGCCCGGTATAAAAATCCTGCTAAATACGATGAAGCCTTATCCTTTACTATACGTCTGGCCCAAAAGAAAAGAAGTACTTTACATGTTTTTCATGAAGTGAGAAATGAAGAAGGCCGCTTATACCTGGAGGCTGATGTCACATTGGCCTGTATCGATGAACAGGGACGTTTATGTACCTTACCTGAGATAGTATAAAAAAGAGGATGCATAAGGCCATTTATGCATCCTCTTTAGTATTGTTTAACAAAAAATGACTTTTAGATCTCTGTGGCGGCGTTTTTTAACTGGGTATATATGCTCTTCCAGCCGCCCCTGGTCATCAGATAGCGGGTCAGCAGAAAGGCACTTTCTCCCGGGGGAACAGGGAGAGGCTGGGGGACAGCTCCCAGTTTGAAGGCGTAATCATAGCGGGTCTGCATCACAGACTTCAGGGTTAGTGTGTCATAAACCCCGAATGGATAGGCATAAGTCAGAATGGGTATATCCAGATTTTGCTCCAGGGTAGTCTTTGCGGTCCGGATCTCTCTCCAGAATGCCTTGGGATCTTTATTAAAGAGTTTGGTGTTTACATATTCATGATAGTAACCATGTGCTCCTATAGTGACTCCCTGGGCCATCAGCTCCTTTAGCTGACTGTACTTCATGGCATAGCTCATCTTACCGATGATATTAGGGTAGATGAATAGTATGGGTTTTATGCCCATAGGCCTCAATACCTGTTCCCAGGCCGGTATGACAGTCTTATTTCCATCATCGATGGTTATAAGCACATTTTTGGGCCCCTTGACCCGGTTGGACAGTATGTCCTGCCAGCTCACAAATCTATAGCCCAGGTCTTTGATCTTCTGCATGTGCGACTTAAATTCGTCTACTGAAAAATCTGTGGCTATGTCTTTTCCTAAAAAGGTGTGATAGCACAGTATATAGACCTGGTCTTTGGACTGGGACCACAGGGCGGGGGTAAAACCCACTAAGATCGACAAGACTAATATGCTTATAGCTGATCGGAAACTCATGATTTCTCCTATTAAAAAACAATGATTTTAACGGCAATATTATATTGCTAATATTAATTTCGGTCAATTCCACATAGGGTTGATAATTTCTGTTATGATTAAATTTTTTTTGAAATCGGCTAATGAATCTTGGTCACAACCATAGTGTTCTTTATTGCTGTATTAAAATGAAGAGATTCACAGTACACTTTATACTGGTACTTTTAAAAAT
>CAZIAD010000057.1:0-18529 GCA_964537555.1 uncultured Brevinematales bacterium | reverse complement strand
ATCTCCGGGGTTTGAATTATTTTTCATGAAAGTACTGACATAATTAGTCCGTTGTACTTTTAATATATCGTTTTGTTCCTGCTCTGAAATCTTCTCATACCAGTTTTTCTCTTCCAGATCAGGAGAAAGGCCGATATGATCGATTATTCTTCCGGCAGGGGTAAAGTATTTAGCTACAGTATATTTAATGAGGGATCCATCTTCTGAAAATGAAAAGGTCTTTTGTACCGAACCTTTACCAAAACTCTTCATACCTACCAGAACGCCTCTGTGAGTGTCCTGCATGGCCCCTGCAAAAATCTCTGAAGCAGAGGCACTACCCTGATTTATCAGAACCACCAGGGGTAGTTTATCAGGAACTATGCTTTTATTGGCACTGGCAAAATAATCTGAATTATTCTCTGCTATCCGGCCCCGGGTATATACGATCAGGCCTTTATCGAGGAACTGATCAACGCAGTTGACCACTACTGAAAGTGAACCGCCTGGATTATTCCGCAGATCTATGATTATCCCATCCGGGCTTTTATCCAGCATAGCCATGATGTGTTCCTGTAATTCATCGGCGGTGGGAAGGCTGAATTGTGTGATTTTAATATAGGCGATTTTCTTATTATCCTGATTAATGATCTCAGATTTGACGGTCTTTATATTTATCTCTTCTCTGGTTAATTCCACTTCAAAAGGATCATTTATTCCTTTTCTGGATATCGTGATTTTTACTTTTGAACCCGGCTTACCTCTCAATTTAGCCACGGCTTCTTCTGAACTGATATTTTTTGTCTCAACTCCTTCTATTCCCACGATCTTATCATTGGGCTTAATACCTGCTTTCCAGGCGGGAGTATCTTCAATTGGCGATACTACGGTAAGCCAGCCATCCCGAATATCTATATATATCCCTACTCCGCCGAATTTTGCGTTCATATCCACATAAAAGTCTTTGGCAGTCTGCGGCTCCATGAACGAAGTATAAGGATCATCCAGGCTGTTGAGCATACCTTTGATGGCTCCGTAAATCAGACTTTTTGCAGTGACTTTGCTTTTTAACACATATTCTTTTTTTAATATGAAATAGGCTTTCTGCAGCATGGGAAAATATTTGAAATGATTTTCATCATCCGGATTGATAGGAGTCTCTCCTAAAGCATTGGTAACATTGGTATCACCGTATAAAAAATTATTCTGAAAGAAAAAATGATTCCCGGTAAATAATGTGATTCCGAAGATGAATATGATCACAAATACAATAAGTATAAACAGCTTTCTGTTTTGTTTCATGAAGCTATCTCCATATTAGGTTTTAAGTAATATTATAGGTCATTACCAGTGAATTGACAATATTTTGACCTGAATAATTGTATTAAATAGACAAATATTCAATGCTAACTTACAATATACTAAATAATTAGCTTTGAGAGTAAATAAAATTATGCCAGATGATTATTTAGATTATTCTTCATCTTTTAATACCGGAATCGTGGCTGGTACCACTTATGCCAGTGACTCACAGGACAGATCAGGTAATTATGCCTTGCATACTGCCCGTAATGAACAGGAATACAATGATATCTTGAAAACCAGAGAATGTTTAGTAAGAGCCTGTGAAATGAGCGGGCTGATCACTTTGAAGCAGACGCATTCAGATATCATTCATATTATTACTGATCAAAACCGGGATATATTTTTAAATGACCCCTTAATAGAAGGTGATGGCATAATCACATCCTGCCACGATACACTGATAGGGGTACTTACGGCAGACTGTGTGCCCATACTCTATCATGATAGTGTAAATAATGTGATAGGGGCCTGCCATGCCGGGTGGAAAGGAATCTACCAGAATATTCATCTTTCCATGATCCGTAAAATGGCGGAATATCACGATACTAAAGCTGCAGATATAAAAATAATGATTGGCCCTCACATCAGGAGCTGTTGCTATGAAGTCAGCATGGAGTTCATCACTAATTTTGAAGATAAGTATTTTACCACCAAGTCTCATAAACCTCATTTTGACATGAAAATGAAAATCACTGATGATCTTTTAAAAAACGGGATTCTGAATGAAAATATATTTGATAGTAAACAATGCGTGTATTATAATAATGAACATCGATTCTTCTCTTACAGAAAAGGTGACAAATATCACAGAAATCTAAGTTTTATTGGTATCACTGGAAATAATGCTTGACACGTGGTATATTTATAGTATATTCTATTGGTTTAAAATTTAAATTGGAGGATAAATATGAAAAGATTAATGCTTGTGGCCTTTACAGTCTTATTTGGTGCCGGACTTCTTTTTTCTGCATCTGATTCCAAGTATAAAAGCTGGGAAATCATGGAAGTCAAAGGTAGCAATATCTATGTCAGATTCAGGATCAACATCCCCTACACTATCAAGTACACTGAAGATATCGTTAACTGGTTTAAGGGCGCTATCAAGAAGGAGACCAGTCCCAGAAAACTAAAATCTTATCAGAAAAGCCTGGGAAATTATGAGATCATTCTGGATATGCTGAAAAAGAATCAGAAAAATATCAAAGCGATCTATGTTTTTGGAGATTTTAACGGATGGAAAACAGCCGGTTCTGAAGTCCCTAACCAGTTGATCCCTTCTTCCAACCCTGACACTTATTATGCCAAGACTCTGGTCCCTATGATAGCTTCCAAGGGAGTCACTTTAAAATACAAATTTGTTATCGATCTGGGAAAGACCTATAATGCCCAGGATGGCACCCCTCAGGAATATGTGTATATTGAAGACCCCAGAAATCCAGACAAGACTCCTGACGGATTTGGCGGCTATAACAGTCAGTTTACTTACAAATAAATCTCATTTTATCAGTATCAAGGGCAGAGACAGTCTCTGCCCTTTTTTATTTATAATACTTGCCAAAATATCTTTCTTGTTTTATGATTTAATCAGTCAGATGAAATATTTTGAGGCGGGTGTATGAATTCTATAAATTTTCAGGATCAAAAAGGGGTTAACATCATTCATCCGGTGGGTGAAATGACTTTTTTCTTTCTGGAAGAATTAGATGCCTATCTTAAAGATAAAGTAAATGAAAATCAATTCAAATTTTGTTTTGACATGAGTGATGTAAAGTGGATCGATTCTATGGGCCTGGGGCTTATTGCCATGACTGTGAAAATAGCCTTGCTGAATAACACCCGTGTTTCAGTAGTCAATCCCAGAGATAATATCGTGGAACTTTTACGCTTGAGTTCTCTTTTAGACCTGATCCTCATTCATAAAAATATTGATGATGCTATAGCCTTTTTCAATTCCTGATGATCCTATGCAGATTAATTCCTGAATAACTTAGCTGAAACCCACTCTCTTCCAGTAGATGTATTTTTTGCTTATCTGTAGATTTAACCCAGATCTCCAGGTAGTGTCCGTCACTAAACCTGCATTTTATATCATTTAAAACACTGATCCCGGTGTCTCTGTACTTCGCGTTATCGGGTATTAACAGATCTGAGATGCGATAAATATTATTATCGGTTCTTAAAGATTGCATGGATAAAGTATCCTGATTGACCAGAATAAGAGCTCTTTCATTTTCATTTTTAAAATATTCCAGAATGGGGTAAGTGTAACTATGCCTTTTAGATAGAAAAGTATTCCAGAGAAATTCCATCAAAGTATCGTGCTCTATTTCAGGTTCATGTAACAACGAAATAGGCCTGTCAAACCAGGGCCGGTAATAATGGAGATGGCTTTCTTTGATAATATCCACATTTTCACTGAGGCTCAGTTTCTTCTCTTTTCCCGGATGCCAGCGGTATATATGCCAGGTCATACGTGTTAAAAATTCATTTCTCTCATAGCTATTTATGGCAGGAGTATTATAGAGATCTGTACCTACTGTAAAGAGTGCTATGTCTTTATTTCTCATGACCTCAATCGCTTTTGACACAAGATACTTGCCCATTCCTTTTGAACGGTGATTTTTATGGACTACCAGCAATAATATGCTGGCGATATTCCGTTTTAATACACGAGACAGGGGTACATTCATACTAATACTGATATAACCGATTATCTCCTGTTCTGATTCCAGGACAAAGGTATAGGTCTCTTTTCTGCTGATCATCTCCCTGGCAAAGACGGGATCCAGTCCACTGACAGGGTCAAACAAACGATTATCAAAAGTAAATGGAGAGGTATCAAACTGGCTGGACAATTCCAGTAAATGAGGCAGGTCTGAAGTCTTATAATTTCTTAATTCCATAATCTATAAAAGAGAAAGACAGCCTGACAGGCTGCCTTTTCTCAAGAATTGACTTTAGTATTCATCTATATGATTGAACTCAGCATCTTCCAGCCAGGAAGAAGGCCGTGATACAAACTCGATGATATTATCGATTAAAAACGCGTGTTTCTTTTCTTCTTCGGCAAGGATATGTAATATTTCTTTCTGCTTGGGGTCACTCACCTGTCCTGCTTTTTCCAGGTAGAAATCACGGCTTTTAAACTCAAACTGTTTGGCTTTTTCATAAACGTCTACTGCAGTTACTGCAGGCTCCAATGCAGCATTTTTATCGACTATTTTTGCAAACATCTGTTTCACATCCGGTAACACTGTGGTTCCGGTAGGTACGTCATTTTTGCCGGCAGCCATATCAGCAATGATCTTGGCGTGTCTCACTTCTTCTTCAGCCAGTCTTACCAGGATATTTTTCATACCGGTATGATTGGTCTTTCCAGCCAGATCCCTGTAATATTTTTCAGCTTCTCTTTCAGTATCAATAGCAAATTGGAAAATATTCTGTTCCATTTCATACTCCCTATTAATCTTTTATATTTAATTTTAACATCTAACTCCAATTAGTACAAGCATATTATTTGTAAAATGTGTTTATGAAATCTTCAAGTATATGGGATGCCACAGGATGCTGACGGGCATAGAGCAGTAATGAGTGGAAATAGCTGGAAGGCTCTCCGGTATCCAGCATCAGGCCCTGGACTTTTTGGGCCATGACTTTTTTATGTGCAGCCAGATGATTGATGGCATCTATATGAAAAAATTCGCCTTTCCGGTGGGATTTATACTGCTCTTCCAGTAATTCCAGCAATTCAGGGGTGAACAGGTATCTCCCTACTGACACCATTTTACTGGGTTCTGTGCCTGGAGCAGGCTTTTCTACTATAGAGTCTACCCCTATTCCTTCAGAAGTCTCATAGGGAGAGACTACACCGTATCTGGATACATCCCCAGCCTCCTCTCTTACTGCCAGTACACTTTTACCCGTTTTATTGTAGAGATCTACCATAGATTTAGACAGTCCCGGGGTGGACAGGACTATATCATCGGGATATGCTACAATGAAGGGTTCGTTACCCACTGCACTTTTGGTCATTAATATGGCATGTCCGGTACCTTTCATCTCTGCCTGTCTGATAAATTGTATATTAATGTCCCTGGGTTTGATACTATCCAGGAGTTCTTTTTTACCAGATCCGGTCAGGGCTAATTCCAGCTCCACTTCCCGGTCCAGGTAATCTTCCATCACTTTTTTTCTGCGGCTGGTGATCATTATGACATCTTTTATTCCGGCTTCTTCAATTTCATCCAGTATAAAATCCAGCAGACATTTATCATAAAGGGGAAGCATTTCCTTGGGCAGGGTCTTTGTCACAGGCAGGAAGCGGGAGCCATAGCCTGCAGCTACTATTACTGCTTTCATTGTATCTCCTTATTTTTTCAACTCGATTATTATAGTGGTATTTGATTTACTTTCTGCCCTGATCTCCCCACCGTGCTCGCTGCAGATGATGTCATAGGCTATTGATAGGCCTAATCCTATAGAATTGGGCCGGGGTTTGGTGGTGAAAAAAGGATCAAATATGCGGTCAATGATTTCTTCAGGAATACCGATGCCATTATCTGTAATGGTTATGACTATATTCCGGCTGTTTTCAGTTGTGCTGATGATAAGCAGAGGATCGTAACCTGTCTCAGCATTGGACATTTTAAGGGAGAGGGCTGTAAAGCTGTTTTCCAGAATAGATCGAAATGCCCTGTCCAAAGAGAGAGGATAAATCAATACATCCGGGATACCCGGATCCAGGTGCCACTGAATATCACAATTAAAGTCCGGGTCTTTAGCCCTTTGAGAGTGATAGGCCAGATTGTAGGATTCCTCCAGTAGTGGATTGACAGAAGCATATTCCGGGGTGCTATCCTGGCCCCGGGAATGCGCCAGCATACGTTGTACAATGTCATCTGCTCTTTTCCCGTGTTTTTCTATAAGGTTCATATTCATACTGAGATCCTGCAGTAAATCAGGTATATCATCCTGAGCGGATTTTTGGGGATCGCTAATAGCCTCATTTAATTCAGTGATCAATTCCTGTGATATCTTGGAAAAGTTATTAACAAAGTTTAATGGATTTTTAATCTCATGAGCTATTCCGGCAGTAAGGCTCCCCAGAGAGGCCATTTTTTCCTGGTGTATGACCTGTTTCTGCATATCCTGAAGCAGCTGAAGCGTCTCATTGAGCTCCTTATTTTTCTGTTTTAACTCATGATAGGCTTTTTGCCTGAGCAGTTCAGTGGATACCCTGCTCCCGAATAAAAAAGCCAGATCCCGGATTTTTTTGGGATCAGGGAGTGCCTTGTCATCCACTATGGCAAAGTGTCCGAATACTTCCTGGTCTGAATCAAATAAAGGGATACCTATATAGCTTTCCATGATGATCTTACAGCCCGGATACTGAGACTGAACTGATGCATTGAGAATCACATCTTTCTTCTGATGAAAGACCTGCTCACAGGGAGAGCCATTCATATCATACTGAAAGTTTTCTCCAAATCCATGGGCGTCCCAGAATGCCAGAGTCTCCAGTATATCCGAATCAGGCTCAGGCCTCCTGGTAATGAAAGCACGGTGTACACCGGTGGTATCCACAAAAAATCTTACCATAGACTGTATATAATCAGTCCCAGTCTTAAAAGAAGTCACTTCCACCAGGCCTAATAAGGCACTGGTCATAAAGTCTTTTTCCTCTCTTTCAGCCTGTAGGTATTGCCTTAAGAGGTTTGGATCAGATATCTTTTCAATAGATTCCCAGTCATCATAAGCATTCACAATATTATCCCGAGATATTTTGTTTGAGATATGAAATGATAAATTCGTTTATATCCCCATCCATTACTGCCTGAATATTCCCTTTTTCTACATTGGTACGATGGTCTTTTGCCATAGTGTAGGGCTGGAATACATAAGAACGTATCTGATTCCCCCACTCTATGGACTTTCTTTCCAGCGAATTCTCGGCTGTCTCTTCTGCTCTTTTTATCTTTTCCAGTTCATAGAGCCTGGACTTAAGGACCTTCATGGCCATATCCCGGTTCTGGAACTGAGACCTTTCATTTTGGCAGGAGACCACAGTGTTGGTAGGAATATGGGTTATCCGGATAGCTGAAGAGGTCTTATTGACATGCTGACCTCCGGCCCCGCTGGCACGAAATGTGTCAATACGCAGGTCTTTTTCATCTATCTCGATTTCTATATTGTCATCGGCTTCTGCTGAGACTGACACCGCGCAAAATGAAGTCTGGCGTTTGTCCTTGGCATTATAGGGTGACAATCTGACCAGGCGGTGTATGCCGTTTTCAGCAGCCAGATAACCGAAGGCATATTTACCCTTAACGAAAAGAGTGGCATCTTTTATGCCTGCTTCCGGCCCCGGTTCCAGGTTAATCACCTCTACCGTGAAACCATTTCTTTCAGCCCATCGCTGATACATCCGGAGGAGCATTGAGGCCCAATCCATAGACTCGGTCCCACCGGCACCGGGATGTATATTGATAAAGGCATTATTCTTATCACTTTCACCGGTAAACATAAGCTCGATTTCCAGGGCATCCAGCTTTTTTAGGATAACTTCCAGATCTGTCTCGACCTGGCTTAGGATTTCAGTGTCTTCTTCAGACTCTCCCAGTTCAGCCATATCATAGAGTTCATCTACCGTCCTGGAGATCTCTTTCCATGACTTTAATTCCTTTTCTATAAAGCTAAGTTCAGCATTTAATTCTGCTGATTTTTTATGGTCACTCCATACCGCTTCACTGGATAATTGCTTTTGCAGCTCAGCCAGCTCCAGCTCTTTAGTATCGAGGTCAAAGATACCCCCTGTCCTGAGCCAGTCGGGACTTCAGGTCTTCTATGCGTTCCAGTAATGCGCCCATTCTCTAACTCCTTTTTCCGTCGATCCAGTCCAGGGCCCGCTGCAGCCGAGCCAGAGTGCGCTCATTGCCGATCACAGGCATCAGGAAGTAGATCTCAGGCCCCCGGGTGTGGCCAGTCAATGCGGCCCTGAGAGGAATAAACAGATTCTTTCCCTTGGCACCCGTGGATTCCTGTAGCTTTGCGGAGAGATCGTGAAAGATCTGTTCGTCTATGTTTTTTTCTGTCTTTGACACCAGGTCTATAAAACCCTTAATTACGGTCTTGGAGATCTCATTTTCCAGGAATTTTGCAGCTTCTTCATCATAGGCGAACTGGTCATTTAAAAAGTACTCCAGATGTTCAGTGATCTGTGATAAGTGGGAGCAATAGCCCCGGGTCAGCTCTATGACACCACGCAGGAACTTTTCATTTTCTTCATTGCTGAGGTAGTCCTCGTCGATAAGTCCGGCCTGCATGATAAAAGGCAGTGCCAGGTCATAGATCAGATTAGAATCAGCATTGATAATATCATGTTTTGCGATCCATTCGAACTTTTTAGGGTCAAATACCGCCGGGCTTTTATTGATCCTTTTTAGATCAAAGAGCTTAATCAGTTCTTTCCGGGGGAGCACTTCACGGCCATCGGGACTGGACCATCCTAAAAGAGCCAGATAGTTGATCAGAGATTCGGGCAGGTAACCCTCTTCTTTAAAGTCACTGACCGATGTAGCTCCATGCCTTTTGGACAGCTTCTGCTTATCCTGACCCAGTATGAGGGGCATGTGGACGAACACAGGCTCTTTAAAACCTAAAGATCTGAATATCATGAGTTGTCGTACAGTATTGGACAGATGTTCATCGGCCCTCATTACGTGTGTGACTTCCATCAGGGCGTCATCCAGCACCACCGCAAAGTTATAGACCGGCAGGCCATTGGAACGCCTGATCACAAAATCCCCTACCATACCTTTTGGGAACGTGACCTCTCCCTTGACAATGTCTTTAAATGAAAAATCTTCATCATAGGCCCAGAAACGTATGACATAGGGGGTGCCGGCTTCTTTTCTAGCCTGTATCTCAGAAGCACTGAGATGACGGCACTTTCCACTGTAATGGGGAGCTTCATTACTATCCTTTTTAGCTTCCTTCTCCGCTTCCAGTTCTTCCTGGGTGCAAAAACAGGGATAGGCCCGGCCTTCCTCTACCAGCTGATCTATATATTTATCATAAATATCCAGTCTTTCTGACTGTTTGTAGGGACCATTAGGCCCACCCACTTCCGGGCCTTCATCCCAGTCCAGTCCCAGCCATTTCAGGTCTTCCATGAGACGGTCTGTATATTCCGGCAGGGAACGTTCCTGGTCAGTGTCCTCGATACGCAGGATAAAGTGCCCTCCCTGATTACGGGCGTAGAGCCATGCGAATAAGGCAGTACGGACATTCCCTACATGTAATTTCCCGGTGGGAGATGGGGCAAAACGGGTCTTGACCATGATGTCTCCTTGTAAAAAATAGTAGCTATATTTTATATCAGTCCCCTGATTTTCGCAAGACTGGGTAAAATTAATTAACTGCATTTTTTCAGTATAAAAGTCCTAATTATTTATGATATCACTACTTATGCCGATATTATAGATTAGAGGTGAAGCATTATGCGCAAATTTGCCTGCACCTTTTTACTTATCGTTTTTACTCAAATGATGTCATATAGTCTCTACTATACTGTCAAGGAAAATGACAGTATCTGGGCATTGTCCCGCCAATACAATATTCAGTCAGAGCTTATCATCAAGATCAATGAATTGTATCAGGAACACATCTATAGCGGGCAGACTTTATTTATCCCTGATTCTATTCTGGATTATACTGTCCAATCCGGCGATAACCTTTCCAGGATAGCCCAGACTTATAACACAAAAGTAAAATATATAATTATCCTCAATAACATGGCAGATGAAACCCTGAGAATATCTCAAAAAATAAGAATACCGGTAAATGAATCAGGAAATGCCAAAGATGCCCCTCAGCAGGAGTATTTCGTTAAATCCGGGGATAGTCTGTCCCAGATTGCCAGAGATTTTTCAGTCAGTATAGAAGATATTAAAAAATGGAATAATAAAAAAGAGGATCAGGTCTATATTGGTGAAAAACTGATCCTGTTCACAGATAAAAAGCAGGAATCCCATCCTGAAACCCCTCCGGCATCTACCTACTACACTGTACAGGCAGGGGATAATCTGGAGAGTATTGCTCAAAAATATAATGTCAGTGTCGCACAGATCAAGTCGTGGAATAATAAAGAAAGTGACACTATCTATGTAGGAGAAAAGCTACGTCTGGAAAGCAGTACGGTGAATAGCAGTCCGTCAACGCATACTATTACTTATAAAGTCAAATCGGGTGACAATCTGAGCAGCCTGTCTGCCCGCTATCATGTCTCCATTGAGGAGATTAAGGCTCTAAATAAGTTAAAAAGAGATGAACTTTATATTGATGAAGTACTCAAGATAAAGACCTCTTATGATGAGGATAAGACAGCTAGCGTGAATCCGGTTAAGAAGAGATTCTACTCAGTACGCAGGGGTGACAGCCTCTCAGAGATTGCCAGGAATTACCAGGTATCCGTAGATGATATTGTAAAATGGAATAAAAAGAATAATAAAAATGTTTACATCGGTGAAAAGCTGACCATTTACAGCAATATTAAAATGAGTCCCTATAAAAACCAGGCCATAGTGAGTTCTGGGCCGGACAAAGTAGTCGTAAAATGGGACGATATCAGGCATCATCCGGTACCACAGGATCATGTTCAGTATCTGTCTCAGACCGAAAAAGGCCTGATCCTGCATCTGTCCCGCAGGACTGGTGTGAGGTGTATAGCAGCCGGCATAGTGGAATACGCCGGATTTCTCAAGACCAAAAACTATGTTGTCATCATCAATCACGGTAATGAAAAGCGCATGGTTTATGGCTATATGAGTCAGATCTCGGTTCAGGCAGGTGACAAAGTCAAGGCGGGTGACACCATCGGTATTTCGGATTATCTTAGCATCCACAACAGTACCCCCTTACTACTCGAATTATATGAAGATACCCAAGTAGTAGATATTTTTTCACTCTACCCCTATCTCAGGAAAGTTCGTTTCACCGCCTTCAAATAAGCCAGGCTGTTTTATTGACATATAGCCATTTAAAAGCGAAAATAAGTTGGTGCAAGAAAGAGAGACGCTCGTTTATACGGGAGGAAAGTCCGGGCACAAAAAGGCAGGAGCCGGCTAACAACCGGATATAATCCGGAAACAGATTATACTGGAAAGTGCCACAGAAATATACCGCCCCGCCCTACTTTATTCCAGGGTCTGAACCGATACTTTATATGTAGCCCAGGGAATACAATATGGCGGGGTAAGGGTGCAAAGGCGAGGTAAGAGCTCACCGCTGGGTTCATAAGAGCCCAGGCCAGGTAAACCCCTCCTTGTGCAAAGTCAAATATGTATTCTATGACGCTGCCTTGCGTAAGAATACGGGTAGACTGCATGATCTCTTTAGTAATAAAGAGGCCAGATAGATGTCTCTCCAGGACAGAACCCGGCTTATTTCTTGCACCCCTTTTTTTAAGGAGGGAATAATGAGTGTTAACCCTCTGGACCTCCAGGTCCTTTTTACCAAAGCCAGTGAATACGCATCCAGTCTGGGTAAACAATCATCAGTCCATGATGCAGAAGATTTTGTGGCTAATGACAAACAGACCCGAAAATCACAGGAAGCTCCTGAAGAGATCAATAAAACCGATGCCTATGATGAAGAATTTACCAATATTGATAAAAACAATAAAGGAAATCCCTACTTTGGCAGTTCTGAAAAGAAAGAGGGCGAGGATAAACCGGAAGAACATAAACGGGGCCTCACCGAAGAAGGTACCGGACTTATCGTAGATATCATTGATTAGATCTTAATTCTCAGATCCAGAGACAGATCCAGTCCCAGCCCTACATCATATAATGAACGAGTATAACCGTCTTCACTGCTGGACATTGGTGTAATGGTCGCAAAGCGGTTCATGATCCCTTTAACCCTGAATACCCCGGTCACCACTTCAGTGAATTTATAGTCAGTTATATGTTCGAGGATAAGTTCAAACAGTTTTTGATCATAAGCGTTAAATGCGGAGCCATCATATAAGATCGACTGAGTCGTAAAACTGAGGCCTTCGGTATGCCTTACAGCAGAATCTTTTAATTTAATAGAAGCGATGAGCAGGTTAAGACGCTGAATATTTCTCTTTTCCCAGGTAGCTCTGAAGCTAAGAGTGTTGAAAATACTGTTTTTTGGGGAAACATTAGGCAGATCAGGGTCAAATCCAAACAGGGTGCTGTGAGCAGTAGAATTGGTGATATAGTTATCAAACTCATACCTGAAACTGTAGCTATAGTTTAATACCAGAAAATTTGAATTGACAAAATTCATGCCATGCCTGAAAGTAATACCCACGGTGTCAGTCCCTTTTCTGTCATTCAGATTCTGGCTGTATTTATAATCGATATCCGCATTGATATCTCTGATCTGTACTTTTGATTTATCCTTGATCAGGGCAGCCATACTGATCTGTATAGTAGTCCCGATCCTGTTTTCCAGGCTTTGAGAATAGGAGTCCTGATTTCGGGTGGTGACCAGGCGGCTGGAAAATGTATAACGTTTAGGAAAAACATTATAAAATTCCTTTTTATACCGGGGCAGAGTAAGCTCACCGGTCAGGATATCTGAAAGGCTGTTTACACTACCGTATATGCCATCTGAAAAACGGGATACTGCATAGAGGGCATTAGTCTGGGAACTGACCCCTCCGATCAGGCCGCTATAATAAAAAGGCTGCCGGTAATAGATATCACCCATCTCCAGGGCATTGGATGACTCGATAAGAGCGCTCACAGAACTATAGGATAAGTCCACAGAGCGGTCAATTTTAATATTTATCGTTTTGATAGGCAGCTTTTCAGGGGTGAGGCGGAGATTCCAGGAGTTGCGAAGGGCATACCGGTCATTTCTAAAAGTCAGGTTATTGTTCAAATCATAAGTATATCCATTTTGTATACGGGAAAAACTCTCAGTGGAGACGAAGGCGAGCCAGTTTAAGGGACGGTTCACATTGAGACTGAAGGAAACATTGTCCTCCAGCTGTTTATCCAGGTCGCCATCAAAGTAGAAGCCCTGGGCTATACTCTCCAGTCTCTGAAAATAGCGCTGTCCGATGTTTAAAAGCTCTATTTCCTGTAATTCTGCTTTCAATCCAGCCTGATCATGAATGAGAGTCTGCACTTCCTGGCGCTTTTCATAGCGTGAGCTTAACTGAAATTTGCTTAAAATCAAAGTCAGTCCGGCTCCCCATTTCTTATTTTGAGAACTGGATGCAAAGACATTGGCATTGGTGATAAATACCGGGGCCGATTCGTTACTGAAATTTGAATAATCCCTGACCAGGAGATTATCCTCTATGCTGAAGTTAGGATTTATACTGTATTTTCTGTTTAATGGAATGACATGAGTGTAGTTAAAAGTAGCCGTACCCTGGTATTGTTTATCTTCTGTACTCAACAGGTACTCATTGGTATCATTGAGAGACTGACTGCGGTTGAGTTTGGAATAAAACTTTTCTGTAAAAGTGTGGTTGATGACCGGCACAAAGGTCTTTTTCATGTCAAAGGCAATAGTGGTATTAAAACTGTCATTGGCAGAGTTCCATTGCAGATAGAGGGGTAATTCCAGGGTATTGGTATCTGTGGACTGCAGGTTTCGGGTGTAGGACACTGTGTACTTCAGGTCTTTGAAGAACGAACTCTGGAAGCTGAGATTTATATTATTATTGAGATTGCCGGCACTGCCTCCAATGGAGTCCACAAAATCGACCGATTTATTCTCAAAGGTACTGTTAAAGAATACGGGCCCCATGATCTCAGTCTTTCCGGATTTGAGTACCGGTTTTTTGTATTCAAATTTAGGATTGATATAATATGCAGTCCCGAATACTGATTCATCGTTGTATACATACATCTCATTGACCCAGATAGTACCCTTATTGTAGGGTTCATTGACTGAATTCACTTCCACCCCTAATTCTATAAAAGATATATCATTGAGATTAGGGATCCCGATCATGGCAGGATACTGAAATGCAGAAGTATTAGTACCGTCAATGTTGATCTTCAAATCTTCATCGATACGTATCTGCACCTTATGCCAGGCATTGGCTGACATGGCAGTAAGAGGGACGGACCATTGGTAATAGTTTTGTTCTGAATTACCGATCACAAAAAAGAAATTCTCATTGGTATAAGTGTCGGAACCCTGCTTAATATCAGTGCCGTTTTCTTCTGTGGAGGGTATATATACATAAAAATTCAGTTCCTTATAGCGGGATATATCATAGGGGGAAGTAGAATACTGAATGAGTGAGGCTTTTTTACCACCACTGACCGGAAAAGTGTTGGTATCAACAGTCATATTGGATAACTGATAATTGAGAGTCAAAGTAAATTCATTGTACTGCAGGGCTTCATTAATGGTACGGGTTCCATGCAGTTTTTCAAAAAGGATGGAGCGTTCCAGCTCCCTGTCTATACTGCTGGTGGCGTCATAGAAGCGGTGGATAGAATAAAAGGTGTTATCATACACACCCAGTAGTTCTCCGCTTAAGGCATCACTCTCAGGGATTTTGATGCCATCCACCCGTTTATCCTCCCAGCGCAATTCCTTGAACTGCATATCGTCAATAATGACACGCCCTTTGAGGCCGCTTTTCTGTTTTATGTAAATGGTCATGGCAGAAGCATGTTCCAGAATAGCTCTCTGGACATCGGGTAACCCGCTGATATTGATACTGAGTCTGTTCCAGCCGCCTTCGCTCAGTACCGCATTGGTGATATCGGTATAGCCAAATGCGGAGGGAAAGACTACCTGACTATCATTCGTCTGCATGGTATTGTCCAGATTAAGGTCTTCTGACTGTACAAAGCCATCCCCTTCACCCAGACGCCCTCTTCCCACCCAGGTGTCCACTACAGTAGGACTCAGGTAATTATTAAAGGCATAACCGGGCTGAGAACGGTCCAGTTCTCCGTCAAATACGCCATCCCCGTCACTGTCTTCATTGGGCTGCCCCAGTCCTACATAGAGCTCTACTGCCTGCGATCCGGTATCCTGGAAAATACCATCACCGTCATCATCACTTTCGACCTTGTACCAGATGACCAGTTTGTTATACTGGGAGAAGTCTTTTCCACTGGGGCCGGCAATATTAATAGCGGCACCTACCCAGGAACCGGCACTGAAGTCGTAGTCAAAGATCAGGGCGCTTTGTGATACCTGAGGGTATTCGCTGGAATTCAGATGCCCTCCCAGGGCCAGATAGGGGCCCGGTTTTTCACTGTAGGGCTTTAAGGCAAAAGAGTCCAAAATACTATTATAGGTAAGAATAGTATAGGAATTATCCAGATTGTAATTTCGATAATCTTTATATAAGAGAGAACCACGGTTAGCATAAGTGATACCCGGTACATTGGTAGTGGGAGCAGCCAGGATCCAGCGATTTTCATTGATCGACATCGCAAATCTGCCTCCCGCATTTTCAAAGTCATCAATGATGGCGTATCCCGCGGTATTTTTATCCAGTAAAGAAATGGCATATTCACCCTTTACAGACAGGTTCCAGTCATCATTCAGGCCTATTAATTTTCCCACATTGATACTGGAGTCCACGTCCGCCATAAAACTTCCGTCAGGAGTCTGATAGATATATGGCGCGCCTCCGGAAGGACGCTGGTTTACTCCATAGAGGATAGTGCTGCCTATGTTAAACTGATTATTCGGCTTATAGTCCAGCCGGGAGGCTATCCCGAAACGCTGGGATGTGGAGAAAAAGGGCTGATATTCATAATAGACTTCGATCAGGTCGTTTTCATTGATCAATGCTGGGTTAGTAAAGAGCAGGTCGCCCAGAGCATAGACTATCTGATATTCAGAAGAATTGAGCTCTCTGCCATTAATATATACCCTCTCTGTACCAGGTATGACCCCAAAATCAAGCCGGTAATTTTTCACCCTTTTATATAGCTCTATCTTCATGGAATTTTTGGAATCTGAAGAAGTAGGATCAGCAGGCCCGAAATAAATCTTATTTTCGGCATCAGGGAAAGGCAGGATGTTTTTAAAACGTAAAAAGCCCTTGATAGTATTTAATTCAAAATCGGCCGGGGTAAACTGTACAACGGACTGTTTGCTCAGGTCTTCCGATTCATAGACTATGAGGCTGAAACCCCGGCTGGGATCAAAATCAGTGGTAGCCAGGTTATACACCCCATAATGTACATAAGGCGAATAATTCATATCGGAACGCCATAAGTAGAGCAGTTTTTCCATGGTGTTATTATCAGTACCCACCAAAGAATTGGTATTGGTAGTGATATAAGATCCGGAATGGGTATAGGTCACGAGGAGGTTCTGGTCACGGGTCAGGCTGGTAGCCAGGTCGATCTCACCGGTACTAAGATTGACATAATAGTCCTGCCCTTCTGTGAGCTTTTGATAGTAAAGTCCATCTACCCTTCTATCTGCCGTATTGGTAGAGGTGGTAAAGCGGTACAGGTAGAGACTGCCCAGATCGATGCCGGTATCGGGCATCACGAAAAATCGCCGTTTAACATACTGAATTTCCTGTATATTTAACAGGACATGCTGAGAATTCCCATTAAAGGTCTTGACAGCCTTTTGAGTCTTGGTGATATTTACCACTGTCTGCCAGGAAAAAGCATTTCGTTCCAGCACAGCCTTGATACCTATACTGTTTTCGGTGGTCCCGGAATATTTGAGGTAGTGACTGGAGCTGGGTATATTAAGACTGATGTTACCTACTTTCAGTTCCCGTAAGAGATTATTATCCTTTTTCAGGGCCAGGAAGCCTATATCGTACTTATTCTGCTCCCGCTGAGAATCCTGATCGATATTTACCTTGATTCGTTCACCAAACCATCCTGTCACATTGACCTTCATAAGCTGTTCTATACGAAAATCATCCTGTATAGGGAGGGCTATAGGATTGTTTTCATCTTTATGGGATAGTCCATATCCCATTTTCAGGTCTATGGTACCCTGGATGATGACTTTGGTATCCCACTCCTCAAACCCTATAGCCAGATGTTTCAATTCTTCAGCGGTAAATTGCAGTTTTTTATTCTTTTCCTTGTATAAGAGATAGTCAAAATATTCCTGATCGAAGGAAAGGAATTCCTTTTCATCTGTAAAAAGCGTATTTCTAAGGCGAATAAATCTTTTTATGCGGCCTTCCGATTCTTCAAAATGATAGATGTAAGGGGGAAGGAGGTAATCCAGAATATTGTCTTTTAATTCCTCATAACTTTCTGCTGTGGTGACTCTGACCAGAGGTCTGAAACCATCTCTAAAAAGGTAGGGCATATTGGTATTTATGATTTCCACATTGGTGTATACAAAAGTCTCATTGAGGTTGGTTATAAATGTACTTACATTATTGGTATTCGTGAGTATGGCTTTATAGTATTGAGTGAGCTCCCACTGAAAAGGTACATTTGACATAGAGGTGTTTGTGTAGATGACTTCATTAGTCACCTGCATCTCATCATCATAAAAATAATTAGTAATGATCCTGGTCTTTTGTATTACAGTGCGGATATAAGGGGAAACAGTTTTAGCAAAGATCTGTGTGTTGGAAGTGCCCGGGCTGGTCTGGGACTGATTGCTGGAGCCATTCTGTGACCAGGATAAAGAAAAAGATATTAAAAATAGAACCGATAAAAACAGTGCTTTCAAGCAGATGCCTCCACATAGGTGCATATAGTTTAACATAATACTTAATTCTTTTCAATATCTTTAATTAAGGCCTATTTGGATAGGCCCTGTCATGCTGAGTCTCAGCCCCCGAAGCCTCACCCCACTATCGAAGCATGGGCTTGTAACGTAAGTACCATCTCTAAAGCAGTCCCCCTTCGGTAGTGGAGTACATTATGGGGTATGAACTCAGGGTGACAGTGCTACTATGATGTGAATATATCCCGGTACAGACCTTGTCATGCTGAGTCTCCGCCCCCGAAGCTCCACCCTACTATCGAAGCATAGGCTTTTAGCGTGTCTACCTTCTCTAAAGAAGTCCCCCTTCGGTAGTGGAGTACATTATGGGGTATAGACTCAGGGTGACAGTGCTATGATGATGTGAATACATCTGGGTACTGGCCCTGTCATGCTGAATTTCCGCCCCCGAAGCCTCACCCCACTATCGAAGCATGGGACTTTATACGTGAGTACCCTCTCTAAA
>CAZIAD010000056.1:2841-19816 GCA_964537555.1 uncultured Brevinematales bacterium | reverse complement strand
ACCGTTAACTTTGTTTTGTGGAGATATGTGTTTAGTTTCTTTTGTGGAACTACAGATCTTAGCTCTATAACTTGACTAAAACAGCCACTCATTTTAATTTATATTATCCGTATTACTGACGCTGTCGGGGAGCACCCCGGGGGAGTACGGATCTCAAAAGCCGTGCGTCTGGGCAAAATTCTATTCAAGGAGTTTGCCCATGAGTTCACTACAAACCAACGACACAAGAGTCTTCGACCTGATACGGTCGGAGGAAGCCTACCAGAAATCTACTATCAGATTGATTGCCAGTGAAAATTATGCCTCCAGAGCTGTCCTGGAAGCCTGCGGGTCAGTGTTTCAGAATAAATATTCTGAGGGTTATCCCGGGGCCCGATACTACCAGGGTCAGATAAACTGTGATGCCCTGGAATCGCTGGCTATCGAACGGGCAAAGCAGGTATTCCAGGCTGAGCATGCCAATGTCCAGCCTTATTCAGGGTCACCGGCCAACCTGGCGGTATACCTGGCTTTTGCCAGGCCGGGTGATACTATCCTGGGCCTGGACTTAAGCCATGGCGGCCACCTGACACACGGATCCAAAGCCAGTGTTACCGGGAAATGGTTTAATGCGATCCACTATAGCCTGGATCCTCATACCGGCCTTATCGACTATGAAGAAGTCAGACGCCTGGCCCTGGAGCATAAACCCCGACTTTTGATAGCCGGACATTCTGCCTATCCCCGCCAGCTGGATTTTAAAAAGTTCAGGGACATTGCAGATGAGTGCGGGGCAGTATTATTTGTTGATATGGCCCATTTCGCAGGACTGGTAGCAGGCGGGGTTCATGACAACCCGGTACCTTATGCCGACGTAGTCACTACTACCACACATAAGACCTTAAGGGGCCCTCGGGGAGCTATCATTCTCTGTAAAGAAAAACATGCCAAAGCCATAGACAAGGCAGTGTTCCCGGGGATGCAGGGAGGGCCGCATAATTCCACCACCGCTGGTATTGCAGTGGCATTGGGTGAAGCCCTGCAGCCCGGTTTTAGAGAGTACGCAAGAAAGACAATAGAAAATGCCCGGATACTGGCTGCTGAGCTCTCAGCTCATGGATTTGACCTTGTCAGCGGGGGTACAGATAACCATCTCATGCTCATAGACCTTAGCAGTAAAAATGTTTCCGGAAAAGAAACTGCAGTAGCTCTGGAAAAAGCAGGGATTGTCCTGAATTATAATACTGTGCCCGGGGAGACCCGAAAAGCCAGTGATCCCTCCGGCATACGATTAGGCACACCTTCAGTCACCAGCCGGGGATTCGGTGCAGCAGAAATGAAAAAAATCGCAGCCTGGATGAATAAGGTAGCGGGAGATATACAGAATGAAGCGAGGCTCTTAGAGATCTCGGGAGAAGTGGCAGCACTGTGCCGGGATTTTCCGGTACCCGGGATTGATTTTTAGTGAAAATGGTGTATATTAGTCTATCCTGGTTTATACCTAATTCTGTGGACTGAAAATAGAAAAAGGTTTATACTCTCTGTATAGATATGGCGCAAAATTCCAGCTTATGACACAGAGACGGATATATTATTTTAGTTAATATCATTCTTAAATCAAATAAAAACGGAGGTTGTTGAATGAAAAAATTAGCTCTGGTAAATGTACTTTTACTGACTATGGTATTTATGTCTTCCTGTCTGTCTGAGATAGCCCAGGCTGACAAGATGAAAGAGATTCGTAAGGTGGCGGTTCTGTCCCTGGCATCCAACCCGGGTATATACAATTATAATGAACCGGTTATGGGAGGCATACTGACCCAGATCGCTTCAGTAATGGCTGTTTCCCAGCAGTACAATGACACTTTGTATCAGGAGCTGACTGCTCAGATCCAAAAACTAGGCTGGAGTGCCCTTCCCCAGAAGGACATAGTAAAGACCGTTCCTTATCTGAACATTAAAAATGTATTGCCCACCTATTATAGTGATAAAATAAAGGTGAAAAACGGTTCATCCCGCTATGCCGGACTGAATCACACTGACAAAGTCCTGACCATGACTAACCAGACTTATATTGAGTATAACTGGGGAAATGAAAAGAAGCTGAATGAAGGACTGATAGAGTATATGGGAAAGGTTGCTCAGGAGCTCAATGTAGACGCGGTCATTATAGCCTATATGGATATCGCCTACCAGCCATCTGCAATGTCCATAGGTGGTCTGGGATTAGGCCTGGCCCGGGCATCAGTCGCCACTTCTTTTGTGGTAGTAGACCGGAACGGGGATATTGTGATACTCGACTTTCCCGTACAGGATGTTGAGAGGACTACCTCGAAACAGAATGTAGGCCTGGTAGCCGGCACTATAGACCCGGTAAATGAAAAGTTTATTGAGATGGTAAAAGAAGCCATCACTACAGATGTCAGCAAATGGATCAAAGCCAAAGCTGAACTATTAAAATAAACTTCTAAAGCTAATAAAAAAAACCTGTGGATAGGATTCCACAGGTTTTTTTTATTAACGATAATAACTAGCTGCCTTGTTTGATCTTATCATAGGCAGAGATCACGTCTCTCAAGACCTGTATCTCTTTAGCAGTAAGCTCATGGGGATAAACATAAAATTTACCCCGGTACATTATTTTTAGTTTTCCTGCTACAGCTGCTTTCTTCAGGAGAGGATATGCATCCTCAGGCACTTCTCGGTCGATCCATTCTTTGCACATTAGATCTGCTTCTATAGTAGTATCCCCCAGTTCGATTTTATAAATGTATTGCTCATCATCAGCCTGAAAGATATACTGAAAAGCCTCCAGTTTTTTATCACCGGCATATTGAATACTCATCATTAGCCTGACTTTTCCTGCTTCACTTTGAATATAAGGGATAAATTCTGTCGCAGTTTTATAATGTGTAGAATCTTCATGGCGATAGGTGGAGACCCCGTTACTGGAAGTGACCAGTAGATGGTAAAAAACCGAATTTTTATCAGTACTCAGCCTGATCTGAGGGCTGCAGGCTCCCAGAGAGAAAACAGCAATGAAAATGAAGAAAAAATATTTCAAAACGAACTCCTTGTTAGTTATTAGGTGCAATATAACACGGATCTGGAATTTTTAAAACTGGAATCATTGATAAAATATTTCTGTCATTACTGCTGGGTTTATTGCGGGATTATTATCTATGATCTATTATTAGATAAAGATTACCGAGTGTTAAGGTATGAATTAGGAGGAAACTATGGCCAGAGTCAGTACTTACCTGAATTTTCCGGGAAATACCGAGGAAGCTTTTCTGTTTTATCGGTCGGTATTCGGGGGTGAGTTTGGGGGAAAAGGTATCATCAGAATGGGAGATTTCCCCCCTTCCGACAATGTCCCAGAGATATCAAAACAGGATAGAAATCTGGTTATGCATGTAGAGCTTAAAATATTGGCGGATCATGTCATCATGGGGACAGATGCCACTGAGTCTATGGGCTTTCACACTCTGTCCGGGAACCAGATGTACATTAATCTGGAACCGGATACCAGGCAGGAGACAGATATCCTATTTCGCAAGCTTTCCCAGGGGGGTGTGGTGAGCCAGGAGCTCCAGGAGGAATTCTGGGGTGGATATTTCGGGAGCTGCACAGACAGGTTTGGGGTGCAATGGATGTTTAACTGTGAATCTGAATAATTCCGGGGGTATAGTAATGGATAAGAGCAGGATTACAGTAGAAATCGATGTGAGTATAAGCCCGGAGACAGCATGGAGAATATGGAATGACCCGGCACACATCATCGCCTGGTATTATGCTTCAGATGACTGGCATACGCCCCGTGCGGAAAATGACCTGAGGCCGGGAGGAAAGTTCAACTACCGTATGGAGGCCAAAGACGGCTCCTTTGGATTCGACTATTGGGGAATCTATCATGAAATAGAAGAACAAAAGGCTTTGTCCATAATGCTGGGTGACGGCAGGAAAGTGCTTATTAGCTTTAAGCCCCGGGCAGGGCACACCCTCATCATCGAAGAATTTGAAGCGGAAACGGAAAATAGCATTGAGATGCAGCGCAGAGGATGGCAGGCTATCCTTGATAATTTTAAAAAATATGCGGAGGCCCAAGCATGAGCGCAGTCATATCTATCACACCCTGTTTGTGGTTTAACCATAATGCACAGGAGGCCATGCAGTTTTATACCAGCATCTTCAAGGACTCACGCATCATAAGCCAGAGTCCACTCCTTTCCACATTTGAGCTGGAGGGGCAGACTCTCATGGCCCTCAATGGAGGCCCGGAGTTCCCTTTTACAGAGGCTATTTCCCTGTTAGTGTCCTGCGAGACTCAAGCTGAGGTGGACTACTACTGGGACAGCCTCCGCGCGGAAGGGGGTAGCGAAGTACAGTGTGGATGGCTCAAGGATAGATTCGGGCTGTCCTGGCAGATCGTGCCCAGTGCTTTAGGCAGGCTCATGAGTTCTCCGGATCCGGCCCAAAACGAACGGGTGATGCAAGCCATGCTGAAGATGAAGAAGTTGAATATCGCAGAACTGGAGCGGGCAGCGTATGCATAATTTACCCCCTTTTAATTCTCTCTGCTCCATGTTATACTACTTCCAGGAGGCTCACATGAGATCACTAGTCGCAGTATTTATCCTTATATCCTGTCTTGCCCTGCCCGCCTGTGCCATCCCTGAACCGGAGCCGGGGGCCTACAATCCCAACCCCCGGACCTACTATGTAGACCGGAACCATGCTTCAGCTTCAGACTCTAATGCCGGCACCGAGTCCGCCCCCTGGAAGACCCTGGACAAAGCGGCCCATTCCGCCATTGCGGGGGATACTGTCCTTATCAAGTCCGGGACTTATGCGGAAAAGCTCTTTCCCCGCCATTCGGGGAACTCCCTGCAGTACATCACTTTCCGGAACTACCCCGGCCACAGCGTGACCCTGGCCGGTTCTCCGGATCATGGCGTCTATCTATCCGGGGTGCTCTACATACGCATCCAGGGCCTCATTATACGCAATGAACCCCGCAGTGGTATCATCATACAGAACCATTTCAGTACCGGCACCTCCGGCCCTTCGGACTACAACATCATCATCAGTAATACCGTACATCATAACGGGAACGGTTCAGAAGACGGACACGGTATATACATAGGCGGTCACGGTAACCAGGTAGTGCACAACCGCTTCTATAATAATGGCTCCCTGAGCAGCTCGGTACCCACCCACGGCATCTACCTCCTGGGTAATGACAACCAGGTGATCTCCAACCAGAGCCTGTCCAATGCCTGGCAGGGCATACGCTCCGAGGGTGAGGATAACGAGATCGCATGGAACACCCTTTCCTATAACCAGGGCAAGGGCCTCTCTATATGGGCTGACGCCCCCCTCACAGCCAAAAGATTTCAGATCCATCACAATCTCCTGGTGGATAATAAAGAGACAGGTATAGGCATAAACGGGGGCGGAGGGGGTATTCCCGACAGTATCGATGTGTATAACAATACTATCATCAATAACAGCACTGCCACCTATGGTATCTCCCTGTTCAATGGCTGCCGGAATGTGCATATCCGCAACAATATCATCAGCGGCAGCTATACCAATGGGGCCCTGTTCATACAGGCCAGCTGTGCCACCGGGCTTTCCACCACTTACAATCTCTTCTACGGCACCGAGGCCACTTACTACCTGGGCACGGTCTATAACAGCCTCACCGAGCTTAGCAATGCCATCGCTTCCCCCTACGAGCTGGGGGCGGACCCGCTCCTGGACTCAGACTATATCCCCTTGTCCGGCAGTCCCGCCCGTAACAGCGGCCTGGACCTGGGCTATGCTTACCGGGGCAGTGCTCCCGACCGGGGATTTGCGGAATTTGCAGAATAGATCTATGATGATGGCAGGGAGCAGAATATGAAAAGAGCGGGATTATCTATACTATTTACACTTGTGATGCTGGTCATGAGGGGGCTATGCTATGCCCAGCCTCTGGTGGACCCGCAAATACCGGATGGTGAAAGCCTGAGCTTCCGGCAGACCATAGATAAAAAAGTCAGCACCGTCACCATGAGTACCGCCCTCAGGGCCTGGCAGGGCCGGGATGTCTATGAGGTCACGGTCAGGGGGCCTCATCATGATTACTTCTATCGTATCGGTCGCCCCGGTATGGAGCAGCTCTTCTCCATAGCCAAGGACAAACGCCCGGACTCTATCATCGAGCGCCAGACTACTATCATAAAAAACAGGATCCCCACTGCTGAGAATGAGATCGCCCTGCTGGACTTTGTCTCTCTGGACTTTCTGCTGCGGGGCTTTCCCCTGGGCCAGTCCCGGAGCCTGAAGCTCATCATGAGCGGACAGGGACCTTCCGGCTTCGCCATCAATATCAACCGCCTCTCTGACGAGACCCTGACCCTGGGTGATCAGAAGATCCCCTGTTACCGTCTGGAGCTGGCTATGACAGGCATCATGGCTCCTTTCTTCCCTAAATCCTCTTTCTGGTATTCCCTGGCCCCGCCCCATTACCTGGTCCGTTACGAAGGCCTCTCGGGCGGCCCCGGTTCACCCAGGAGACTGCTGGAACTGACTTCCCTCCCGGAATAGTAGGCTGGAAAAATATCACCCATACACACGGTGCAGCGCAGCATCCTGAATATAAGCCATCTGCTGGTATTAGCCTGTTCCCGGGTTTTATTCCCGCTCTGTGCTCCCTCTGATTTGCCAGGAGATTTTGCCTCCAGGAAAGGTCCAGGGTGCGCATCTCCTCCCTGAGAAGAGAGCTATGTTTTTTGCGGGTGCAGGAGTTAATACAGAGGCATTTTTACCAGACTTATTGAGGGGCGACTGAGGGCATGGCTACGCCCCGGGGAGTGCTATTTTTCTCCGGGATTATAATGATAATCTGGGTTTTTAAAGGGAGTCCATAAGTCGGCCCTGTGATAGTGGCTATACAGAAAGTAATTAGTAGGGCCTTCTGTCTTTATAGTAGCGTCCAGGCCCAGATAGAGGATGTTCTGCTTATTTTCCCATATAATATAGTGCTCATAATAGTCATTTCCCTCGATTATACGGGGCCGGCCCAGTTCTTTTTGAAGTTTGCGGGCCCACTGGGTCCGCAGAGCGATAGCCTGGGGGAGGTCCACACAGTCAGCCTGCATACTGAGCTGTATCAGGAGCTCATTACTATAGGTCAGGAGCAGCATAGTCATGTGGTCCATAATATCCAGATAGTAGATATCGAGCTGGGGATCATCGGAGCGGACCACAGGAGACTGTCCCAGCACCGTCTCTACTTCCCGGGTTTTCATGCCCAGGCTTAGGCCCATTACAGAGACATCCTTGAGCTTACTGCTGCTGAAAAACAGGATCAGTATCAATAAAAACTTTTTCATTCCATCCCGGCCTAGGCTCTACCGTAATTATCCTCAAAACGCTCAATATCATCTTCTCCCACATACTCTCCGTTCTGGACCTCGATGATCTCCAGGGGGATCTTGCCGGGATTAGCCAGGCGGTGGATGGTATATTTAGGGACATAGACACTTTCGTTTTCCTTGAGGCGGGTCTCTACGCCGTCGATCTCGACCAGGGCTGTTCCTTTGATGACTACCCAGTGCTCGGAGCGGTGCTGGTGGCGCTGCAGGGAGAGGCGTGCCTCTTCGTGGACCATGATACGCTTGATCTTGTAGCGGTCTCCCTCTTCCAGTACCGTGTAGGAGCCCCAGGGCCGGAAGGTGGTGACATGTTCCAGGGCCTCGGGATGATTATCTTTTTCCAGGAGGGCTACCATCTCTTTGACCTTTCCGCTCTGCTTACGGTCGGATACCATGATGGCATCGGGGGTGGAGATCACAGCGGTATTGTCCAGTCCGATAGCCGTGACCAGCTTTTTGGAGCTCATGATGAGAGAGTTTTTAGAGTCCAGTACCACGGCATTTCCTACTACGGCATTACCGTTCTCATCTTTGGGCAGGATGTCATAGAGGGAGTCCCAGCTCCCTATGTCTACCCAGGAGATATCCGTCTTTTCACAGAGGATATTGTCTATTTTTTCCATGATAGCATAGTCGATGGAGTCCTTTTTGAGGCTGGGGTATTTTGCCAGGGCATCATCATAGCTCCACTTCGTGATCATCTGGTACAGTTCCGGGGTGTGCTGCTTAAAGGCCTTCAGTATCACTTTTATAGAAAACAGGAACATGCCGCTGTTCCACATATAGTTGCCTGATTTTACATATTGTTTAGCGGTAGCCAGATCCGGTTTTTCCACGAAACGTTTTACTTCGAATACCTGGTCTTTCTTTTCTTTAGCCAGCTCGATGTAGCCGTATCCGGTCTCCGGTTTATGGGGGATGATCCCAAAGGTCACTATATTATTCTGGGCAAAGGGCAGGGCAGTCTCCACCATCTGGGTGAATCTGGACTGGGGCTGGATGATGTGGTCGGCCGTATTAAAAAACAGCACCTCATCTTCCTTGCAGTTTTCAAATTCCATCATGTATTTTACAGTGAGAGCGATAGCAGGAGCGGTATTACGACTGCAGGGCTCAGTGATGATACGGTCATAGTCTTCCTTAAAAGCCCGGGACAGGTGGTCAGCTATGTTAAACTGGTATTGATCGCCGGCTACTACATAGACATCTTTACTGTCAGTGACAGCAGCCAGTCTTTTGGCAGTCTGCTCGATAAAGCTGTCTTCTCCTACCAGATTAAGGAACTGTTTAGGATAGCTCTGACGGGAATAAGGCCATAAACGGGTCCCACTTCCCCCCGCCATGATGATAGATTTCATTGTATGCTCCTTAAAGAATTGAGTATATTTTAACAGGTATCAGCCTTAATATCAAATCCCTCTGAGATTCGGGACTACCTGATTTATTGATAATTCCGGGCTTTGGTCTTAGTATTAGAGTAGGTGAAATGAATTTAGTCTTATGGAGAGCAATATTATGCAAAATATATTAGAATTATTAATTAAGAATCCTATACTGTTCCTGCCTCTGGGCCTGATTCTGATCGTGATCATTTTAAAGATAAAGTCCAGTCAGGCGGATGATGTGGTAGGCTCCCTGGCCGGGAATAATCAGCACAAGATGAACCATCCCCAGACCTGGGAAACTGCCAAAGTAATAAAAGCCCCCCGGAAAAACTCTGCCCTCGGTATTATTATCGGGATACTGGTACTGATAGGTTCCAGGGTGATCCCCCATCTTAAGACGGGTGACTGGGGCAGAAACAAAGACAATACTGCAGAAGTCAGGACTCAGCCGGACCGTGATTCCCAGGCTCCGGTAGATTTATCGGTATGGGAGAGTTTTCAGGATACGTTCAGCCAGGCTATCGAGAATGAAGACTGGGACCAGGTCCTGTCTCTGATGGGGCCGGACGCTTTATTATACGATGACGAGGGCCGGCTCAGGGCAGTCACTTCTGTGTCAGATCTCTCTGCCATTAAGTCCTATCAGTGGACCTTTATCAAGGCTATGAGCGGCCTGCTGTTTACAAAAAAGGAGATCTCTCTGAATGGGCGGGACTATGAAGGATACTCATTCGATTTTGATGCCGACAATGGTATAGAGTCCTTCTTTTATCTGAATGGGTCCAGCTGGGTCTGGGGCGGCCTGAGACAGAAACCCTAGCCGGGCATTATTCTACTAAAAACGTATAATTATAAAGTAAATTCCTTGTCATTTCACAGCGCTGCTTTATAATATTGTGTCCTTTTCCTTAAGGAGGAATGTATGCAGTTCGATTATGTCATAGTAGGTGCCGGATGGTCGGGGGCAGTGATCGCCCAGCAGATGGCCCGGGTCCATAATAAAAAGATCCTCATCATCGATAAAAACAACCATGTAGGCGGACATTGCCATGACCACTATGATGAGCACGGCATCCTCATCCACACTTACGGCCCTCATATCTTCCATACTACCAATAAAAAAGTGTGGCGCTATGTCAACCAGTTCAGCGACTTCCGGATCTATCATCACGAGGTCCTGGGCATGATGGAGGGCAAGCTTGTCCCTATTCCCTTTAATATCAACTCTCTGTACATGGTATTTCCCGAGACTATGGCCCGCCGCATAGAAGAAAAGCTGGTAGCTAAGTTCGGCTTTAATAAAAAGGTGCCTATACTGAAGCTTCGGGAAGAAAAGGATGATGCAGACATGCAGCTCCTGGCCGAATATATCTATGAAAACATCTTTAATCAGTATACTCTTAAGCAGTGGGGACTGAAGCCGGAAGACCTCTCTCCTGCCGTCACAGGCCGGGTCCCGGTATATATTTCCCGGGATGACCGCTACTTCCAGGATACCTACCAGGGTATGCCCACCCGGGGCTACACCCATATGTTTAACAATGTCCTGGACCACGATAACATCAAGATCATGCTCAATACCGACTATAAAGAAGTGATCCACGATGTAGAATGGAAGGAAAAACTGATCTACTGCGGCCCTATCGACTATTATTATGACTATAAGTTCGGCGAGCTCCAGTACCGCACCATTGACTTTGTCTCTGAAAACTTCCTGGGAGGCATCCGTCAGCCTGTGGGTACTGTCAATTATCCCAATAACTATGACTTTACCCGTATCACGGAGTACCGTATCCTCACCGGCCAGCAGGCAGACAGCACTTCCGTCATGAAGGAGTTCAGCCGGCAGTGCGAGATCGGAAAAGACATTCCTTATTATCCCATGTTTACCGATGAATGGATCGATAAATACAAGGTCTACGAAGCCGAAGCCGCCCAGGAAAAGGATGTGGCCTTTATCGGCCGCCTGGCGCAGTATAAGTACTTTAATATGGATGCTACCATTGCCAATGCCTTTGCCAAGTTTGAACAGCTGGAAAAATCCTTTAAATAAAACATAAAACGGCCGGCTTAAAAAGCCGGTCTTTTTTAGTATATACGCATTGCCTTTTCCTAAACACCTGTTATAATTATATATCAAAGCTAAGGTGCAAATTATGCCCAAGAAAAAGATCCTGATGCCCATGATGGAAGCAGGTGCCGGCCACAAGATGCCTGCTCTGGCAGTCAAGGAATCTATCGAAGCCCTCTATCCCGGAAAATACCAGATCGATGTCATAGACTTTGCCAAAGAGTGCGGGGCCCTGGGTAATGACCGCACCCTCAAAGGTATCTGGGACTGGGCCCTGGCTCACCCCTTCTGGGCCAAGGCCGGCTACATCGCTTCTGAAGTAGTATATCCCCTCAGTATGCTCATCCTGCCCTGGCTCAACCGGGACTGGGTCGCCAAGGGGCGGCAGTATATTGAAAAATATCAGCCTGACATCATTTTTTCCACTCACTTTTTTTCTATCTCGGTTGCCGCCCGGGCCCGCCAGGCCCTCAAGGCTAAGTTCAAGGTGATCGGATTTGTGACTGACCCTTTTGACGGCTATTCTTTCTGGTGTGAGCGACGGGCCGATATACTGATCGGTGCCTCTGATACCGCCCGCCGCCGTCTGCTGCGCCACGGGATGAAGAGGGAGCGGCTCAAGGTCTTCCCTTTTCCTATTAAAAAAGCCTTTTTCCATCTGCCCCGGCACCGGGATGAGATAAAAAAACAGTATGCTTTGGATCCTGACATGCCCACGATACTGACCACTGCCGGGGGCCAGGGTATTTCCCGCATCAGTCAGTACGTCATAGATATGTATAAAAAGGGACTACCCTTTAACATCATCTCGGTATGCGGCCACAATGAAGAGCTGCGGCTGGAGCTGGAACAGCTCACCCGGGATCAGGCCTCAAAGACACACCTGGTGCCTTTAGGCTTTGTGTCCAATATGAATGAGCTGCTCTCCGTCTCCGACCTCTGCATCGCCAAGGCTGGTGCCTCCACCACCTTCGAGGCCCTGCTCATGAATACTCCCATTATCTTTACCGACTGGGCCACCTACAGTGAAAAGCCCAATGTAGACTATACCGTCCGCAATCAGGTGGGCTGGTGGGCCGGCAACGACAAGGCATTTTACAAGATCATACACGATATACAGCATACCGATATCCTGAAGCAGTATCATGAAAACCTCAAAGGACTGAGCCTCCAGACCGGGGCTGACGAGATCGCCCGCTATGTAGTAGAACAGCTGGAGGGGAAATAAATCTGCTTATCATCTGACAAAGAAAAGTATATATAATCTTAGACTATGCTTCTTTCAATATTAACCAATCTTGTTCCAGCATTGCCGGAAGATATCACTTTTTTTCGGATGGAGAAATGGTATAATAGCTGTAAAAAAACCCTTCTAATCAAAGAAGGGTTTTTTAAGAATTGAGTACTCAGTCATTTATCAGTGATATCTTCTGGCCCAGACATTATTGTAGACCCCGTCATCCTGGGTCCAGACTACTACAGCATTCCCATCATTATCGATAGCGATGCGTGGGCTTCCAGCGGAACCACTATTGTCATTTTCCATAAGAAATGCGATCCCCCATCCTGTTGTTTTACTAAATTCACAGGCTACGATATTGTATCTGCTTCCATCATTTTGATACCACACTGCTAAAGCATCACCATTAGGATAGAAGGCTACCTGAGGATATTGTGCATTTCCCAGGTCCTCAGTCTCTAACAAAACTGCATCGGACCATCCGGTCATTACTGAGTAATAATTGGCCCATATTCTATATATGCTGCCATTACTCTGCTGCCACACTACCATGGCATTTCCCTCTGAGTCAAAAGCTGCCACGGGAAAAAAGGCATCTCCGGCATTGGTCTCAATGGCATGATCAGTACCCCAACCTACTCCATTGGTATACATATTGGCCATGAGATTCCAGAAAATACCATCATATTGCCTCCATACTGCCAGAACATGGCCCGTTTTATCATTTGCGATCTGTAGGTTATACACCTCTCCTGTCCCGTTTTCAATAGGAATAGGATTATCCCAGATGTTACCGGAGGATAAATGAGAAGCCATGACATTCTGATGGACTCCATCAAATTGTTTCCATATAGCCGTAGCATTTCCGGAAGGGTCAACAGCGATATAGGGATACTGCGCATCTCCGGAGTTTGTTTCAATCAGGATGTCATTGCCCCAGCCCATAGCATTAGTATACTGATTGAACCTAATATTCCATCTCAGGCCATCGTATTCCTGCCATATACAAAAGGCATTTCCCGAAGCATCCACCGCTATTCGCGGATCAAAGGCGGTATTAGTGCTGGATTTTATTCGTAATGGCGTACTCCACCCGCTACTCCGGGAATAGTGAGCTGAATAAATATCATAGTAATTGAAATTAGTGACTTCCATCCATACTGCCCTGGCGATGCCTGTATCATCAAAAACGATCTGCGGCTTTTCTGCATTTCCCAGATAGTTGTTATTTACCACTACCGGTGTGCTCCATCCTGTCTGGCGGTTCAGTACATTTGCCATGAGATGATTTGTGGAACTGTTTCCATCATCCTGACACCACAATACTACCGCATTACCGGAACTATCGAAAGCTACAACGGGCTGATAGGCATTGCCGGGGGCAGATTCTATTTTTATGGCTGTACCCCAGGATTTTACATGTGGCCCGGGAATGGGATCTACACCACAGGCGGAGATCGCGATTAAGACTACTAATACCCCGGCCCCAAAAATTTTCATCACTGACTTGTCCATCTTTTTTTACTCCTCATACCCTTAGATTAAAACCATTAGCATACTTTTATCACTATACCCTAATCTATCTTCTTATAAACAATCGATGCTCAGATTTTGAAAAATATAAAATGTGGATCAAATAGGATGAATAATATTAGGCTTTCTTAAAATAATAGTCAAATAATAGGAATTAAATTTTTTTCAAAATTTTCTGCCCAGGGCACTGTGACTCCAGGCTGGAGCTGGGGGATGCACCCTGGGTAGTGGAACAGCGGGAGGGCAGGGATGCCAATGCTAAGGGGGAAGAGGTCTTCTTTTAATTTACAGAGAGTTATTTGGAGGGTGAGTCGGATTATTTTAATATAAGGTGATGGGCACGGTGACGGCCGGTAGCCTGTCGCCTGGCCTTAGTTATAGGAAGTTTTGTCTTCTTTGCCTATCAATTCAAATAAGCAACTTACATCATTATCTTCAATATGTATTGTATTCCAACCTAATTTCTTTGCTGATTCAATATTTAGTAATGAGTCATCAATGAACAAAATGTTCTCTGGTTGTAAGTCCAAGTCATTATGAATATACTTGAAAAACATAAAATCAGGTTTAGTATAACCAATATTAACTGATGAGTAGATACTTTTAAAATATTTAGAAAAACCCATATCATTCCAAATATATTCAGTTCTGTATCTTTCTTGATTTGTTGCAATAGACATATTTTCAAATGCAATACCAAATTGATTTAGCAATTCTACAACAGAGTTATTTATTGTTGAATCTGCTTCAAACCACTTCTTTACAAAAACCTCTGTTTTCAAGTCTAAATTCCATTTATTTAAAAATGGTGTTAATTCAGTATACAAATCTTTTTTGCCGATTAAACAATCTAGAAATGGACCTTTATAGAATTCTTTTGTAATGGTAGGTGATATTCCATAATTCTTTTCTAATATTCTTTGCCATTCCCAAGATTTTAATAATACTCCATCAACATCAAAAAGAATATGCTGGATTTTTTCAATAATCATTTTTTATTAAACCACCATCTAATTTCCTATAACTACTACCCCTTCCCCCCCATCACCCACAGTGTAGGGCCCCCGCCTAGGAAAGTCGGGGGGCAGTACCAGATAAAAAAAGTTTAAAAAACTATCTTTGCGGCCTCAGCGCCTTTGCGAGAGGCCCTCAGACAAAACCGATCCACTTTTTTCAGTCCTGGGCTCGGTGACACTTTTTAGTGACTGGCAGCTAGTTATAGCTGGTCTGAGCGCTGAATGCTAAAATAAACCACGCTGACCCCTGTTCCCGCTGGAGTAATGATGTACGAAAGCGAGTCAACACAATAATGCGTTTCAATCACGAAAGAGAAGTGCTCTGCTTTTACTGTGCTTTCCCGCCTTTAGAACGCAAATAATTGATTATTCCTTCATTCCCTGTTTGCAAAGCAAGACTCATGGGTGTCACTATCCAATCATCCTCTTCATTGTATCTGGAAAATATTTTGTTCGGATCATATCTCAGTGATTCCACCAGATAAGTTACCATGGAATAATTTCCCATTTCCACGGCCCTTCCCAGCGCAAAATCGTTTCCTTCAAAAAATTTTAGGTAGGATAGTTTTCTCAGTAACTGTACATCGTTTTTTTCTATGGCTATTATCATCCCCCTGGTAGATTCAGCCTTTTTACTGATAAGAAAATTAATTACTTCTGGAATATTACTCTCCAAAGCTGTATCCAGGGGATACATATCCATATAAACCATACCTTCATCCAAGGAGATCATCGAGTTATAACTCAAACCCATCTCTTCGTGTAGAAACTGCATAACCTCCACTTTACCCGATTTCACGGCCAGGTGCATCAGCGTCGCATCCGAAGTTCCTCCGACCTGATCGGGAATCCCGGGAATCATTCTCAATTTTTCAGGGTCTGTTTTCAAATTATTCCAATACGGGAGTAAGACTCGTGCTGAAGCCAGATCCCCCTTCTCAATGCACTTTGGAAGTTTTGTTGCATTTGATGACAGTATTTGTTCTTTGTTTTCAAGACTAACCAGGTTGAACTTAATATTTTCAGCAAAATAACTATCCACTTCATAGTTCTGCTGTCTGTTAAAAAGATTTTTATTTCTGAAATAGAGCAGCTCCAGTTCATCATAGATATCCACAACACTCTGCCCATATTCTGGTTCATGATAGTTTGCCAGTGCTTTCACATTTTGAATTGCCGGAAGGTACACCCAGCCAGTTTTCCCGGTACGTAGTTTTACCTGTACAAAATTTGCAGTGTAGTTTTTTTGTAGTATTTCTGCGGATTCCAGGTTAATACTAAATTTTCCGGTAAAGACCATATACTCCCCTTGTTGTAAAGAGGTAAAGGGTTTGTCTTTCAAATAAGGTTTTTGACTTACATTTAACCGATCAACCCATACTACCAGCTCATCCCCTGTTTCCCACTGATATCCCGTTCCTGAGTAAACTCCTTTCCTTTCTGTCAGAGCAGATTCCAACATCCATCCCTGTCCATACTCTGTCTGAACTTTTACAAAAAAAGCTTCCAGGGTATAACCTTTCTCAACATACTTTTGTCTTTTTTGAGAGCATTGCTGAAGAAAACTTACCTTGTCTTGATGTTTGAAAACAGTTATCGGTGTCTTCAGATCATCCTCATATAAGTATGTTTTGACAGTATTCACCTCATAATCCCGTTCCTGTTCATAATACTTTTTCAGCGCTATTTCCGCTACATCTGGAGATTTAAGGCCCTTCTTTGGTACAAATATTGCACGTCCGTCCGATAGCAACACTTTGAGTAGTTTTGTTTTTACTTCCTTGTTATTGATTTTATACGTTACTTTGCCTTTTACATATTTTCCGGTAGACTCGACTCGACTCCCGGTAGAGAGTGTCAATATTAGTTTTTCGCCATACTGACCATACAGAGGCAAAGGATGTATATTAACCAGTTTTGACCCTTTACTATAGTTGCCACATGCTGACAAGGTAATCATATAAAAAAGAAGGTGGAACATTACTATATGAAATTTCATATTTTTTCTCTTATTGATCTTTAAACAATACACATTCTCTCCTGTTATTTGCTTTTAAGAATTATCTATGAGGTATATCGTTCAAAATCTGCCATGGACGCCGGACCTGTGAGGCGGGGCATACCAAGCAAGATTTGTCATGCCCAAGTTCGCCCCTGCGCTCAGCATAGTATTTTAAGAACATGCCTATGTGCTGACCGGTAGGCTGGCGACATGGGCCTGAATATAGGATGGCAATACTTTCAATACATCAATAATACTATTTTATCAAACTATCCTAAAAGAATAAAATTATTATCATGAATAAGATCAATAAAAACATAAAAAT
>CAZIAD010000056.1:0-2831 GCA_964537555.1 uncultured Brevinematales bacterium | reverse complement strand
CTGGATATATCTGATATGTTTGTTTCTAACGAAAATCCTTGCCAAATGATTATCATAATCATTTTTATATATGTGATTTAGTAAGGAGTTATAATGCTTCTCTAAAATATTGACTAGTGTGAAATTCAAAATAAAGACATAGAATGTTATTAAGCCAGCAAGCGATGACACATACATAGCAATTTTAGTATTACTCCAAGCAAGAATAATTCCTTTTATCTCTTCCATAATAAAAATTCCCATAAATACTGCTTAACGATAAACACCATTATATAACTCACATTCTAAAGCTCACGTCTGAAAAAGTCTAAGGTCAGTGTCGAATCTGGGGAGAGTATAGTACTGTCAGTCATTGAATTCCGCGACATACCAGTATAAGTGGCAGCTCTGGCAATATAGCACGGCTGTAAAAGAAGTCCTCCCGGTAGGGGCACCGCTGCAGCTTCCGGAAAGGTGTTTAACCCTGTCGCTGTAGCAGTACGAACACTTCATGAGGGAATAACCATCTATTTTAGGCAGGCGCCAGCCCTTATCTTTTGAACTACTGTCTACCGGTCCCAGGGGAGAAGCAGCCAGATAAGAATTTTCATCATTCCGATAGATTTTTCTGCGCTGGGTATACAGGATATACTTATGGCAGGCTCCGCAGCGGTATTCATTAGAGGATGACTCCCAGTGCCGGTCCCGGGTGTCTACCCCTTGAGAATGCAGGAAATGGAGGGTTCCGCCTGCTTTGCAGTGCGGGCAGGTCTTTTCATCCCATACAGCCTCTATCCTCGCCATTTTCAGGGGCTTATTCCGGTTTGGTAGCATATAATCTGAAGATTCAATAGTAGCCGTATCACTGATGCTGAGAAAAACGAATTCGGATAACTCCGGGCTTTTCTTTTTCATAATAACTCCAGGCAGTATTAAGCCATAAACCGGTGTAATACTAGCATCAGGTGCACCAGTTTTTCAATCGCAAGGCCCTGGCTGTATTCCGTATGCTGCAGGATCTTGTGGGGGTATTTTTCGGCATCATAATTCAGGGGCAGCCATGTGTCAGGGAAGGAAGCGGATCTGCTAAAACCCTCTGATGCTCTGATCAGAGTCTGGTCCCCCCCGGCGCTTAGGATATCCGCCACTAATTGTCGGCTGTCCCTGTGCCACAGCGCTCCGAAAAAGCCCTCATTGGAGTCCGGGTCTCCCGGGTTATACACAGCTCTGAGGGGGATGACACCCTGGCTTCCGTGGGTGAGCTCTGCGTCAAACCAGTAAAATCTGCCCGCACCTATGCCACTTAAGAGACCCATCCCTTTCTCAAGCAGAGCCTGTTCATCCATGTCTTTTAAGGGCTTGTATTGCACATCATAATAATACTCCGGGATATTGGGGCAGGATACAAACTGATGCGCAGGGCATTCCCCTAAAAGAGCAGTGATGCGTACCGGGATCTTCATAGAGGCTTCAACCACTATTCCCTGCTCCCTGAATGCATCTCTCACAAATTCAGGCAGAACGGATGATAGTGCGCGCGGATCAGGGCTGAGGTGCTCCAGACAGGCGGGCCATTCCGCGAAGGCTTCTCTATACGGCCCCTGAGCAAGGTAACGCTGGTAATCTTTGATAAATACTTTCTCCTCTACACTATGCGGGCCCCTGGCCTGGCCCTGTTTTTCCATGGCCTGTTTATGCTGCTGCTCCAGGCCCTCCTGTTTCTCCAGGTCGAGCAGAGCCTGCCTGAGGGTGGGACATCCGGCTCCGCTTAGTACTTCCTTATATCCCTTTTGCTTCCACTTTTTCAGCTCGTCAAAGTAAGAGTTCTCGGCCTGAACCGGGTTAGCATAATTCCTTCTGGACTGAAAGCCCAGGCCGCCTATAGGCCCTTCCCGGGTCAGGATCTCAGTCCCCAGGACACCGATCTCAAAAAACCGATGTGCAGCCTCATCTTCAAAATAACTGCTGTATTTACATTGGGGAAGCAGATAGCTTTCGATATCAATGATCCGGATGGAGTGTGCGTCAAATGGCTCCTCGGACTCCACAAAGCCCCGGTTCTTATAGTCTTTGAGGTACTTTTTCATGAGGCGCTCCTGGAGCCATCCTTTTTTCTGCTGCACCTTAGACAAAAGACCAGCCTGTTGGTCAAGATCTCCATAGATGACCTCGACCTGGGTCTCACTGGCAGAAATATAGCGAAACTGTTTGTCCTTTACTAAATAGTAACTCATTCTGTGCCTCCATTTTTTTATGATCAGATAACTTAAATTCTCGTTGCGAACGAACTAACGTGTGGGCCTATGCGCCGGGCCTTGTCTGGCGGCATGGGCTTTGTTATGTGCAGGGCCAGGTATCATCATGGAGTCTAGTACTATAAATACCACTTTCTATGCTTATATATCCTTCAATTCTCAGATTTTTGAATTTCATAGTCAAATCTTCACCATTATTCGTATATTCAAAATTTATCAAATTGCTTAATTCTTCAATTAAGTCAAAGGGATCACATGTTTTTGAATTTTGAAATCTAAATTTCTCATAAATTTCCTTTTTAGTTTGGATTGATAAAAAGAAATGAATTAGCCAATTTGGAATATCTTTTTCTATATCAAAACCATCCGCCTCAAGTAATTTACCCAAGGTAGAATGTATGTGATCTCGACTTATTTTCAAATCTTCTACTTCTACAATTTTGTGCAAAATTTTATAAAAACTATTCAAACTAATACCTTACAAGATATAAGATTCTCAACTTGGTCCCCTACACTCAACCCGGCAGATAACTACTACCCCTCCCCCCCCATTACTCACATTCTAACACCCCCACTTAAAAAAGTCTAAAGTCAGTA
>CAZIAD010000055.1:0-20158 GCA_964537555.1 uncultured Brevinematales bacterium | reverse complement strand
TTTAATTTTCTTTTGTTCCTTTTTATCTATGTGTAAAAAGATCTTGATGATAATGTTTCCGTCGTCACTGAGCTGTTTCTCAAAATTTCTGATCTCATGAAATGCCTGGGATAATTGTTTTTTATTAATCAAGCCTTCTACTTTATCTATAGTGACTCTGCCGTACCAGCTTCGGTCAAAAATAGAGATCCGGCCCCGGGCAGGAGTGTTCTTCCAGAATCTCCATAAAAATGGACGGTTTATCTCTTCACCATTGGGTGCACTGACGGGTATGACCTGAAATCCCCTGGGATCAAGGGCCTGGATAAGTCGGTTAATCAGAGTGCCTTTACCGGCTGCATCCCAGCCCTCGAAAACGATAATGATGGGGACATTCATTTCTCTGGCCTGACGTTGAAGCCGGCCCAGTTCAGCTTCCAGAGCATCCTTCTGGGATGTGTATTCTGCTTTTGCCAGTACCCGGTCTAAAGGGATCTTATCTAACATTTGTCACCTCTGATTAATTGTATCGCGGATTATAATAAATATCAATACAGTAAATAAAGAAAGCCTCCACTTAGGGAGGCTTTCTAATCAAAGGGGAGGTTAATAAAACTATTTACCCGCGGTTTCAGATTTTTTCTTTTCTTCTTCAGATAGTTTGTCCAGGTCTACATCCATATTTTGCAGTGCTTTTTTGGCTGCTTTGATGACTTCAAATTCCGGATCATATTTAGCTTTATATATCAGAATAGCTTTGGCTTTTTCACTTTTCATTTTACCCAGGGTCTCTATTGCCTTGACTCTTATACTTTTATGGTCTACCTTGCACAATTCTATTAACCTGTCTTCTACTGAGGGGTCTTTAATGTATTCCAGGCCGGCAATCGAATAAAGACGGACATTTTGGTCTTCTTTATCATTTGCGATAATATTGAATAAGATATCTATGTATTTCTTATTTCCGCTCTTACCCAGAGCAAAGGCTGAATACATACGCACTGCTTTATCTTCACCGGGATTTTCTACAATAAACTGCACATGATCCAATTCCGCATCCGTGCCTATATCACCAATGGCAATAGCTGACGCACTTCTTATCTCCGCAGGAATAGCAAAATTAGTAAGTAAGGCATAAATAAACTGGGAGGCCGGGGTATACTTTATCTCACCCAGGGCTCTTACTGTAGCAGCTGAGAGGTAGTTTTCTTCGGGTTTATCTATATAATTAGTCAGTACCAGGAACAATTCACGGCCCAGTCCGCTTATTTTCAGTTCAGATATGGCGAAAACGATTCGGCGTAAGACTTCAGTGTTTTTTTCTTTGCTGAGAGCCTTTGTCCACAGATCGCTTTTATCGATTTTCAATGAGACCAGTGTATAGGCTGCATCGCCGCGTACCCCGGAATTAAAGTCTGAGAGCAATGCATTTTCTATGAGGTAATAGGCTTCACTGCTTTTAGACTGCGAGATCTGCTTTATAGTCTTACTGCGTTGATCAGATATCCCGAATTCCATGTTTTTTTTCCATTGTTCCAGTACCTGAGGATCCAGCTTATCCTTTTTTTCCTGACTAAAGGCTGTACTCATGAATAACAGGCCTATAAAGACGAATATATACTTTTTCATAGTGAACTCCTTTTAGGTACTTTATGTTTTTCGGAATTTACCGAAAATCATTAATATCTAATTCATTAATTACATTTAAATTGACTTGACGATTGGAATCGCATTGTTTAAATTAATTAGTAAGTAATCTTACAGGAGGAGTAGGCGGTGTCCCAGATGGAGATGGAGAAGACTGAAGCTGCGGCTTCAGAGCATAAACAAGATAAAAAAAATCATAAAGAAAAAAAGAAATTATCTGAGACTGAAAAGCTGCAACATGAGATTGAGCAATTAAATGTGGAAAAAGCTGAATTGCAGGATATGCTGCTTAGAAAAGCAGCTGAGTTTGACAACTACCGTAAAAGAATGCTAAAAGAAAAAGATGAATACCGTGTGACTGCCAACAAAGACCTGGTAGCAGCTATTTTGCCTATTTTGGATAACTTTGACAGAGGCATAAAAACCAGTGAAGAAAGTAAGAATTTTGATGCCCTTCTGGAAGGAATCAAAATGGTCCACAGTCAGATCCATGATCTGTTTGAGGGATATCATGTGAGACCTATTGAATGCATAGGCAAAGAATTTGACCCTAATCTTCATGAAGCAATGCTGATAGAAGACAGGGCAGATATAGAGTTCGAAAAGACAGTAATAGAAGAATTTGAAAAAGGCTATATGATGGGTGATGCAGTCTTAAGGCACTCCAAAGTAAAAGTCGCAAAGAAAATAGAAAAAGAAATACAGAGCGAGGAATAAAAATGGCAGGAAAAGTTATTGGAATCGATCTAGGGACTACAAACTCTGTAGTCGCAATTATGGAGAATGGACAGCCTACCGTGATTCCCAATCAGGAAGGTCAAAGAACTACCCCTTCTATTGTGGCTTTCACTGAGAAAGGAGAGACCGTAGTCGGACAGCCCGCTAAAAACCAGATGGTCACCAATCACGATAACACAATCTATTCGGCCAAAAGATTTATTGGTATGCGTTATGATGAAGCGGGAAAAGAGATCGCTAAGGTACCTTATAAGGTAATAGCAGGCTCACATAGTGATGTAAGATTCAAAACCCGCGATGGCGACTTTAGCCCCCAGGAAATCGCTGCAAAAGTCCTGCAGAAGCTAAAACAGGCTGCAGAGGACTATCTGGGTACCACTGTAGATTCAGCAGTGATCACAGTCCCTGCCTATTTTAACGATTCACAGCGTCAGGCTACTAAAGACGCCGGGACTATCGCCGGATTAAAAGTAGAACGTATCATTAACGAGCCTACTGCGGCAGCATTAGCCTATGGTATGGATAAAAAGAAAGAAGGTATGGTAGCTGTCTATGACTTTGGTGGCGGTACCTTTGATATATCTATCCTCGAGATCGGGGATGGAGTATTTGAAGTAAAGGCTACTAATGGGGATACTCACCTCGGTGGTGATGACCTCGATCATGCTCTTATGGATTTCATCATTGCAGAATATAAAAAAGAATCCGGTATAGATCTGTCCGGAGACACCATGGCGGTACAGCGTCTTAAAGATACTGCTGAAAAGACCAAGATAGAACTCTCTTCCAAGATGGAGTCTCAGGTCAATCTTCCCTTTATTACTGCTGATGCCAGCGGCCCCAAGCACCTTCAGATGACTATTACCCGGGCTCAGCTGGAAAGTATTACCCGTCCTATCATCGAGAGATCAATTGCTCCCTGTGAGGCTGTATTAAGGGATGCCAAAATCGGGAAGGGTGAGATCGATGAAGTCATCCTGGTAGGCGGCCAGATCAGAATGCCCCTTATCCAGGAGATCGTGAAGCAGGTATTCGGAAAAGAAGCTTCCAAAGGGGTAAACCCGGATGAAGTAGTAGCTATGGGAGCTGCAATACAGGGTGGTGTATTAGCGGGTGATGTTAAGGACCTGTTATTACTGGATGTCACTCCTTTATCCCTGGGTATCGAGACCCTGGGTGGGGTAGACACTGTTCTCATTTCCAGGAATACCACTATCCCTGCCAAGAAGTCTCAGATCTTCTCTACCGCTGAAAATAATCAGTCTATGGTGACCATTCACGTCCTGCAGGGCGAGAGACCGATGGCTAAAGATAACCGTACTCTGGGTATGTTTAACCTGGATGGGATCCCTCCTGCCCCCCGGGGAGTACCTCAGATCGAAGTCAGTTTCGATATCGACGCCAATGGTATACTCCATGTATCAGCCAAAGACACGGGTACAGGCAAGGAGCAAAAGATCCGCATAGAATCCAGCTCCGGACTCTCAGAAGCAGAAATAAAGAAGATGCAGGAAGATGCAGAGAAAAATGCTGAATCCGATAAAAAAGCCAAAGAACTGGTCGAACTGAAAAATCAGGCTGATGGCCTGGCTCTGGGACTGGAAAAGGCCATCCGTGATAGCGGAGACAAGATTGACGAAGCTCAGAAAAAAGAAGCGGAAGCCGGTATTGCAGCAGTAAAAGAAGCCATAAAGGGCGATGATGAAGCCAAAATCAAGGCGGCTATGGAATCCCTGGAAAAGGTTTCCGGTGAAATAGCTAAAAAGCTTTATCCTGAAGGGGGCGCTCAGCCTGGACCTCAACCCGGTAGTGATGCACCCCAACAGAATAAAAACGATGGTGACCGGGTCGTAGATGCTGAAGTGGTAGATGACGATAAATAAATTTTAAATTTTCATTATTGCCGCGGAAAGCAAATGATTCCGCGGCATGTTTTTATTATTCAGGAGAATTGAATGGCCACTGAGAAAGATTTTTACGATATACTGGGTGTCTCCCGGGGTGCCAATGAAGATGAGATCAAGAAAGCCTACAGAAAACAGGCTATGAAATACCACCCTGACAGAAATCCCGGAGATAAAGTAGCAGAGGATAAATTTAAAGAAGCATCCGAAGCCTATGAAGTATTATCTAACAGCGAAAAAAGGAAAATGTATGATCAGTTTGGTCATGCCGCATTCCAGCAGGGAGGCGGTGCCGGTGGCGGCTTCCAGGGTGGATTTAATTTTAACGACATCTTTGGCGGCGGTGGAATGGGTGGCGGCGGTGTATTTGATGACATCTTTGATACCTTTTTTGGTGGCGGAGGTACCCGGGGACGAACCCGTCAGAGCGGCCCCCGAAAGACCAGAGGCTCAGATATCAGGGCTGACATCAGCCTGAAGATGATAGATATCCTTCAGGATAAGAACCTAAAGCTGAAAGTAAGAAGAAATGAAGTCTGTGACACCTGTAATGGTTCCGGTTCTAAAAGCGGAAAAGCTCCTACCACTTGTCAGACCTGTGGAGGTAGTGGAACCGTCAGGACCTCGCAAGGCTTTTTTACAGTGCAGACTACCTGTCCTACATGTCATGGTAATGGTTCCCAGGTATCAGACCCCTGTCCTTCCTGCAGAGGCAGTGGCACCAGGGAAAAAGACAGCGTCATCAATGTTAAAATCCCAGCCGGTGTAGAAGATGGAATGAGACTCAGAGTGTCTGGTGAAGGCGATGTAGGTCAAAATGGCGGCCCACGCGGTGATCTGTATGTACTGATTACGGTGAATAACGATTCTGAATTCCAGAGGGAAGGGAAAGACCTCTATGCCAAGCTTAAGATATCTTATCCCAGGGCTATATTCGGAGGAAAGATTCCTGTCAGTACCATAGAGGGAGAGAAACAGATAAATATTCCGGCTGGAGTACAGGTAGGCCACCAGATCCGTATCAAGGGAGAAGGAATGCCGGATATACGTTCCAAAGTAAGGGGTGATATCTACTTTGAGATCGTGATCGATGTTCCTAAAAATCTTTCCGGAAAAGCTAAAAACCTTCTCAAAGACTTTGCCAGTGAGACCGGGGAACATTTATAAAATGATTCTGTAATAAAAAAAAGCCATTTTCATTTGAAAATGGCTTTTTTCAATAGTATTGAATCAGAGAATAAAATCTGTACTGAGGAAGTTTGAATGGTCTTCTTTGAGTATTTCTTTAATCAGTTTTTTATTCTGATCGGTCATCTTGGCTGAGACCAGGGTCCGTATAGCAAATACTCTTAATGCATCGGAAACACTCAGGGTCCCTTCCGCACTATCTTTTCTGCCGCTAAAGGGAAAAACATCAGGGCCTCTCTGGCACTGGCTGTTTATATTGACGCGGCACACCTGGTTGACCAGAGGGTCAATAAGACGAGACATGAGAACAGCATCATTGCCGAACAGGCTGACCTGCTGACCATAGTGAGAGTTAATCACATAATCGATAGCTTCCTGTATATCACTGAAGGGGACGATGGGGACCAGGGGGCCAAACTGCTCCTCGTTGTAGATCCGCATTTTATGATTGACGGGGTAGAGTACAGCCGGAAAGAATAAAGTCTTCTCAAAAATACCTCCGTTTTCATTTATGACATCAGCTCCATGTTTTTTTGCGTCCTGGATCAGGCCGTCCAGATATTCACTTTTTTGGGGTACGGGCAGGGGGGTGATTTCCACTCCCTCTTCCCAGGGCATGCCTGCCTTAAGGGCTGAGACTTTTTCTGAAAAACGTCGGGAGAATTCCTGAGCTATATCTTTATGGACAAACAGGATTTTCAGAGCTGTACAGCGCTGTCCGTTATAGGACAAAGAACCCAGTACGGCTTCTTTTACGGCAGAGTCCAGGTCGCAGTCTTTGAGAAATATACCTGCGTTCTTGGCGCCCAATCCCAGAACAGACTTGAGCCGGTGTGGCAGAGGGTGCTGCTGTTTGAGTATATCAGCCACTTTACTGGAGCCGATAAATGCCAGAACATCCACTTTTCCGGACTCCATGACAGGCCCTACTATGGTCTGGCCTTCGCCGTAAATGGTATTTACCACACCGGGAGGGAAGGCTTCCTGAAATGCCTGTAAGAGGGGTGAATGCAGCAATACCCCCAGTTTAGGGGCCTTGAAGACTACTACATTGCCCATAATGAGAGCTGGTATGAGAGTGGTATAAGTCTCGTTTAAGGGGTAGTTGTAGGGGCCCATACATAAGACCACCCCCAAAGGGGCCCTCCTGATCTGGGCCAGTATACCCTGTTCTATGGTAAATCGGGAAGACTGGCGGTCCAGGTCTTTTAGAGCTTCGATGGTGTCTTTGATGTAATCGACTGTCCTGTCAAATTCTTTTTCAGATGCACTGCGATTTTTTCCGATCTCCCACATCAGGAGTCTTATTACTTCGTCTCTTTTTTCCAGCATCTTCTCAATAAACAATTCAATGTGCTGTATGCGTTTTTCCACAGAAAGGGTAGGCCATAAGCCTCGGCCTTTATCATAGGCTTGGACAGCCTCTTCCAGCACGGCCAGTGATTCCTGGGCAGTCATAAGGGGATAAGATCCCAGTTTGAATGGATGGCTGTTTTCACCCTCGCGAATATGTATAGGAGAGTAGACATCCTGTAATGGGCCTTCCCAGGTCTTTATTTTTCCACCGGAGAGGTATTGTCTTTGGGTGATTTCAGGGCCTATCTGGTATTCCCGGGGTATGTCTTCCATTGATAAAAATGCATCTTTTAAGAATCCATGTTTCTCATTCATATCTGCTCCTGTGAATAAAACTTTTATTAATAGTACAATATACCTGATATTTTCACAAATAACAGGCTTCATGGGGCCTGAAAATATTTTAGTCAGAGCTGATCAGCATAATATCCTGATAGAGGACTTCCTCCTCTTTATCCTGATATGGCAGAAGATAGGAGTAATACTCGTGATAAAACAGGCTCAGTAAAAAAGCATCAGCGTCTTCTATTTCACGGGCCGGTTTAAAATCCGGGTCTTTACGGTTGCAGTGATAGATAATCACCGCTGAAATAATCTTTTTTTGCTGTTTTAACTGCTGGATCCGGCTTTTAAATTCAGATATAACATCATCTACATCCCGGGTATGGGTCTTCTTTTCCAGACTGAATTCCAAAGACTCCAGTTCATGATCCTGAGATTCTACAACGCAGATGGGAGTGTAGTCACCCTCAATGTGAGACTCTTTATAAAACTCGATGACATCCGTAAAATGTTGTTCCAGATAATGCAGCGACTGGTATTCTTTATCTTCATTCATAATGGCCTCTAGTGGACAAATCTATGAGAGTAAATGTTGGAGATCAGGGCTGCACCGATAATAAATGTGAGGTAGGATGAGCCGCCGTAAGAGATAAAGGGCAGAGGAAGTCCGGTCACTGGCGCCCAGCCCAGAGTCATGCCTACATTGATAATGAAGTGGATGAAGAACATAGCAAATGTTCCACTTGCCACCAGCATACCCTCTTTATCTTTGGCATTTTGTATAGTTTTATTTATATAATAAAAATACATGACAAACAAGCCTATCACCAGACTCCCTCCCAGGAAGCCCAACTCTTCACTGATGATAGAAAAAATAAAATCTGTGCTTTTTTCGGGTAGAAATCCTAAGGTGTTTTGAGATCCTCTGAACAGGCCTTTTCCCCGGAATTGTCCTGATCCAATAGCGATCATAGATTGTATGATGTTATAACCGGCACCCCATCGGTCCAGTTCGGGGCTTACAAAAGCCAGGAGTCTTTTCCACTGGTAAGGCTTAAGGACTTTAAATGCCACTGCCGAAATGAGGGAGCTGCTCCCTATCATGATAAGATAAGGGACAATCTTGGCAATAATTTTAACAGGGTTAAAGAAAGATATGATGAGCAATACAGTAGTCGAAAGAAACATAAATAAAGTGATTATACCCAGGGTGGTCGCTGAAAACAAGCCTTCCCAGAACATGAGAGTATGTCCTCCCTGCTCCAGATAGTAAAACTGGTAATAAGATTTCCCCAGAACCAGGATGATTGTACTGATACCGATGATAAGTACATAATTGATATAGGTATTATCCGACATTCCCATGTAGCTCATAAACATAAAGATAACAAGAAACACTATAGAAGTACCCAGGTCCGGCTGCAGCATAATGAGACCCAGGGGGAGCACTAGTATAGCTAAAGATATAAGGAAGGTCTGTACTTTTTTCTCATTGAGGGGAGCCCGTGATAGATACTTAGCATAAAACAGAATGTAAAATAACTTCATGATCTCCGAGGGCTGGATGCCCAGGCCTCCTATACCCAGCCAGCTCTTAGCTCCTCTTACATCTTTACCAAATACCAGAGTAATAATCAGTAATAAGATACCTGCAATATAGAAGTATTCACCGATATCAGCCAGCTGAAAATAGTCTACAGACAGGATAAATATGGAGATGCCTATCCCGATCATAAACCATACCAGCTGTTTAAAAAACTGACTCTGCAGAAGGGGGCCGATAGTCCCATCTTCCGCCCTGATCCCGGTACTGTAAACAAACATCAATCCAATAATGGACAGTACAATGGGTATAATAATAAATCCATAGGATACATTCTTTAAATTATCTTTTAACATAATGTTTATGGTCCTCTATTTATACTTTATAGGGTTAATGTTCTTAAAATACAGGTCTATCAGTTTAGCTGCTATAGGGGCAGCTGCACTGGAACCGTGACCTCCATGTTCCACAACTACAGTGACCACAATTACATCATTGAGATCGGTATAATTGTAGGGGGCAAAACAGGTAAATAAAGCATGGTCATCCAGATCACCCCCGGCCTGTCCTGTTCCTGTCTTTCCTCCCATAGGTACATCAGTCAGGTATTTTAACCAGCTGGCTGTACCGTATTCCAAAACATCATGCATACCCTGTTTCAGCATCTGAAAGTTTTTAGCAGGCATATCGATCTTTCGCAGTACTTCGGGAGTCTTAGTCCAAATAACCTGACGGTTCAGGCTGTCCAGTTTTTCCTTTAATATGAAAGGTTTATACACAGTACCCTCGTTGACAATAGTGGCAGTCATTACATTCAGGCCCAGAGGTGTGACCAGCAGGTCTCCCTGTCCAATGGAGATGTTGGCTGTATCTCCTAAGGACCAGGGGCGTTTGTGCGCCTTTTTAAACCAGTCCATCTCAGGGATCAGGCCATGCCGCTCATTAGGCAGATCGATCTGTGAGTTTACGTTAATACCGTAAAAACGGGCCATCTGCATGATACGTTCCCGTCCTACAGTTGAATGGGTCCCGATGGTATAAAAGTATGTGTCACAGGAACGGGCTATAGCATCAAAGAAATTAACAGAATGGTGCACACTCCAGCAGCCAAAGCGGCGTCTGCCGATCATGATATAACCCGGACAATTTACTTTTGAATGAGTAGGCTGATCCGCGTTTAAATATGCGGATGCTGTGACCAGTTTGAAGGTAGAAGCGGGGGGGTAGGTACCCTGAATGGCACGATCCAGAAAAGGTTTGTCTATATCGTTTTTCAGAATGAAAAAATCTTTTTCACTAAAACGGTCTGTAAAGACATTGGGATCAAAGCCAGGGGCGGAGACCAGAGTCAGGATTTCCCCGGTGGCTGGTTTGGAAATGACTACAGCCCCTTTAAGCTCGCCCAGGAGCTCATAGGCATAATCCTGTAACTCTTTATGCAAAGACAGTACCAAAGGAGGGCCGGACACTGCTTCCATGACATTCGTCTCTGAAAGAACCGTACCTAAGGCGTCCACAGTGCGCTGCTTTATACCTTCTTTACCTCTGATCACTTCATCATAATACTTCTCTATCCCTTTCTTACCCAGAATGGTACCGGAGTGATACTCTCTATGGGAACTGAGTGTCTCTAATTCTTTTTTAGAGATAATACCGGTATAACCGATGACATGTGAGGCCTTTTCCCGGGAAGGGTATACTCTTCGGGGACGGTTATCCCACAAAATACCGGGGTATAATTCACTGTGCTCTGCCAGGCGAACCAGTACCTTGGAATCAATGTCGTATTTCATGATGACGGGGGTATACTTATCTAAAGCCTGCTCTTCCAGGGTGGACTTGATATTCTCAATAGGCATATTGATAACCAGGGCCAGATTAGAAAGTACTTCTTCTTTTTTAATATCGTCTTTGGGTAAGTTGGCTGGGATGACTACAATAGATAAAGATTTTCGGTTATAGGCCAGGCGGTTTTTTTTAGTACGGTCAAATATGATACTTCTATAAGCCGGAATGCGGATGGGCTGTAATTTATTACTTTCAGACTCTTTATAATACTCTTTCCCTTTTACGATCTGAAGAAAAAATAATCTGAAAAACATAAGCAGAGAAAGGCTATAGATCATGATATTGATGATAAGCAAGCGGGTCTTTGCTTTTTGAGTCATTTCAAGCATTGAGTATATATCTCCTAAACCAGGTTTTGCGGATCGATATCCAGTTCAATATTCAGCCTTGCAGACAGTCGATGCTGTTGAAAAAAATCTTTCACACTTAATAAGGTCTGATTGATCCTTTGTACACTGCCAGATTTTATAATTATATGATATCGATACTGATTATTCAACTTTTCCATAGGGCAGCTTACCGGCCCCAGGATCTGCAGTTCTTTGGTGTCACTACGCAAAGGTTTTAAAAAACCTTTCAAAGACTCGCAGAATTCGATAAGGACTTCTTTTTTTAAAGCCCGGAATACCGCCCTGCCCAACCTGGTAAAGGGAGGGTAGTTAAAGGCTTTTCTTTTTTCCAGTTCCAGGGCATAGAATTGCTTAAAATCCTGACGGGAAGCCTGCACGATGGCATAGTGCTCCGGGAGGTAAGTCTGGATTATAGCTTTACCCTGGTCATCCCTTCTACCTGCTCGCCCGATGACCTGGGTCAGCAGTATAAATGCCCTCTCTGATGACCTGAAATCAGGGATATTCAGTATGATGTCGGGCAGGATGGCTCCCACCAGGTTAATGCCGGCGATATCATGCCCTTTGGCAATCATCTGTGTGCCTACCAGAATATCGATTTTCCCTGCTTTCATATCACTCAATATTTCTTCATAGCGGTATTTGGAGCGGGTAGTATCCAGGTCCATGCGGGAGATCCGCGCCTGAGGAAACTGCTGCTCCAGATGCATCTCCAGTCTTTCGGTACCACTGCCCAGCTCTTTGAATGAGACATTATTGCATTGAGGGCAGGCATGCGGGATACTTTGCTGGTATCCGCAATGATGACATTTTAACAGATGATGGCCTTTATGCAGAGTGAGGCTGACATCACACTGGGGACACTGGGCGGTATATCCGCACTCCTCACACATCAGCACCGGTGAGTATCCCCGCCGATTCAGAAAGAGTAAGGTCTGTTTCTTTTTTTGCATATTGGACATCATAGCCAGAAGCAGAGGGGTAGATAAGAGCATATTACCTTTTTCTTCTGCCTTGAGGTCTACTATTTCCACTTCCGGAATAGTACTGTTGCCGTATCTTTGGGTCAGTTCTATCAGTTTTATCTTAGCTTCCTGAGCATAATAATAGCTTTCCAGCTGGGGGGTGGCAGAACCCAGGACCAGAGCAGCATTTTCATGCCTGCTGCGATAAAAAGCTACCTGGCGGGCATGGTAACGGGGCTTGTTGGCAGATTTGTAGGAGGACTCATGTTCTTCATCTATGATAATCAGACCCAGGTCTTTCATAGGCAGAAAAACAGAGGAACGGGGCCCGATCAGGACGCGGGCTTCCCCCTTCATACAGCGTATCCATTCCCCCAGTCTTTGACCCGGAGTCAGCTTACTATGGTACACTGCCACCTGTTCTCCAAAGCTTTCATAGAAACGCTCCAGGGTCTGAGGGGTTAAAGCGATCTCCGGGATTAAAATGATCACAGTTTTTCTCAGGGACAATGCCTTTTTTACGAGATGTTTATATACTTCGGTCTTACCTGATCCGGTTATGCCGTGCAGGTAATAGCCTGCATTTGTCCCAATTCCTGATTCTATCTGATCATAGGCATCCTGCTGTTCCGGGGAAAGGGGAGAGAGTGTGTCTTTAAACCGAAAGGGAAGTGGGTAGTGGAGAGGGTTTTTGGCAGAAGGGATGATGGTAAATAAAGCCTCACCCAGGGAGCAGAGATAAAAGTCTCTCAGCCAGACTGCCAATTCATAAAGCCTCTCATCCATGATCGGGGTTGCATCCAGGACTTTTGAGATCTCTTTAAGTTTAAAATCCCCCAGTTTTTCTGCTACATCCCGGTCTTCATGGATGTGCAATACCAGGGCCGGCATTATTTTACCGCCAAAGTTGACTTGTACCCTGTAAAATCGATCCATATCCATAGACTGAGGGATTATATAATAAAAGCATTTTTCCAGAGGAATATTCAGTGCGACTTCTGCTAGCAGCATAAGAGAGCCTTTAAGAAGGGCGAAATAATGGCCCCCCTGGGAAATAAAAAATACAACAAAAAGATAAATCTATATACGCTGAGATGTATGGTATTATGGTGCATTACTAATCCTGGTTATGGCCTGATACAGTCATTAATATTTTATTCTTCACTTAAACCTTTTAATTGCTTGAATATCTCTTTTACCTGTTCCAGGGCACGGGCCCGGTGAGATATTTTGTTTTTAATATCCAGATCCACCTCAGCAAAGGTTCGGCTATATTGAAATACTTCAGGTAAAAACACAGGGTCATAGCCGAATCCATCGATTCCACGGGGGGCAAAGGCAATCTTACCGTGGCATTCCCCTAATGCACTATGGATATTCCCCTGGGGAGTCAGTATAAGCATCATACTCACAAATCGGGCTGACCTTTGAGGGAAAGGAATGTCTTTTAATTCTCCAAGCAGTTTATTGATAAGCATTTCCTGAGTGGAATTTTCACCGGCATATCGAGCGGAATAAATACCAGGCCTTCCTGAGAGGGCGTCTACCTCCAGGCCGGAGTCATCAGCCAGGATATATGATTGAGGGTAGAGCTTATGGATAGCCCGGGCTTTTATGAGTGCATTCTCGTAAAAACTGGATCCATCTTCAATGATCTCATCATCATACGAAATATCCTTCAGGCTTAATATCTCAAATTCCATAAGATAATGCCTGATCTCATTTAATTTGGATTTATTGGAACTGGCCACAATTATCTGCAATGATACACCCCTTGATTGTATACTTATATTTTATCTTCAATATAAGTCACTGTCAATGAGAATCAAAAAAAATATGCAAATAATGGTTTACTTTTTTAATTTAATTTTTATAATATATAGTGACGATACTATATAATGAGAAATATAGAATTAATCAATATTTTCCAGACAAGGGGACCTCATGGCACATTTAAGTGAATTTACTACCATGTACTATAATCATCAGAAATACCAGGATATTAATAATCTGGTATGTCCGCCTTTCAATAAAATCGATGCTTTCAGAAAAAAACAGCTTTTTGATCTGGATTCCTATAATTTTATCAATCTGGTCCTGCCGGATGGTGAAGGCGATGAAAGATATCGCAATTCTATAAAACGTATCTTCAGCTGGTTACTCAGGGATGTCATGCTAATCGACAGTACTCCCACTATGTATATCTATGAACAGGAATTTCAGGCTGATGGGAGTGTACATACCAGATATGGAGTGACTGCGTTAGCCAGACTGGAAGAGAACGGCACTTCTTTTAAAATGATAGAGCAATATAAATCGGAACACATAGATGATAGAAGAAAGCTTTTAAAAGAAAATGAATCTCAACTGGAAAGCGTGATGTGCCTCTATAGAGATCCTCAAAACACTATACAAACATTACTACAGTCTGTAGTAGCGAATAAAGAAGCACTGCAGGAAGCAAAAGACCAGTTTGATAATCTGCACCGTATATACCGGATCGAGAACTCGGATATAATTCAAAAAATAAAAAGCTTTTTTGCAGATAAACCATCCTACCTGGCAGAAGGTGCGATCAATTATCTGAGTTCACTTAAATATAGAAAATCACTGGAAGGACTACCCGAAGTCATTGATGGCAGCCGCCCTGAAGATTATTTTCTGGCTACATATTTTTGTATTGAAAGTGCCCCCCTGAAAACCCTGCCTACCAATATTTTGATCAAGGATACGGAATTATCAGGTATGGCCTTCCTGAAAAGTATCGAGAAGAAATTTAAACTGGGTGCCATGCAGTTTGGTGATCAGAGAATGGAAAAAGCGGCTCGTATTAAGTTACGTAAGTTGCTTTCAGACTATCAGAGCAAAGGTATACATGCATTAGGGGTGTATCATAAAGATATGCCGACCAAGTATTTTTTACTGGCTCTGGACAACACTCTCTATAAAAACATCACTCAGCAGATTGCAGGGAGTGAATTAAAGAAATCACAGGACGTGGTTTTATGGGAAAAAGCAATTCTGCAGGACAGTCTGAACCTGGATCTTCAGACTGAATCAAAAGTAGCGCTGGTCCCAGGTGATAACTCAGCCATGGAAGCCGTCAAAGCTGGATTTTATGATATGGCTTTGATACTTAATCCAATAAAAGCTTTGGATGTGTTGAAACTTGCCGATAATAATGAGGTGATACCTCCCTTATCAGCTAATCTTTACCCAGGAATGCTGGGGGGCTTAGTGGCATTTTCAAATAAATATTCAAAATTGAAAAGCTGAGTGCGGGGTTTCCAAGGAGGGAAGCATGCGAAGACTCATTCTCATAATCATTACTTTACTAATGGTATCTTGTGATAATCTAAATCTTAATTTGAATAAAGATAAAGAAGACTCAAAACCTAAAGCCAACAATGTCTATACAGATATTATTTCTGATTCAATACTGAAGGATAGTAATACTGAGACCAATGACCAGGATATCACCGTTTTAGAAAGTACAGAAACTCCTGAAAAAACTGAATCCAAGGGTACGGTAGCACTGAATCAGGAAACTACCCCAAAAGACGAAGTCACCCCACAGGTAGATGAAGTGACTATGAATAATGAAGTCAAGGTCAATGAAGATATACAGAATAAAGTAAGCCAGATCGACACCCAAAACATGATCAAGAAGCAACCCAGCTCAGTCTCTCAACAGATTCCAGTCGAAGAGTCTTTAATGGAAAACAACTCCATGAAAAGCGTTCAGACTAAGAAAGTCAAACAGACTGATAATAGCTCCAGTATGATAATCATTGGCAATGATGGGATAGGGCAGGGCCTTTCTCCCCGTTCTTATATTCACATGAGTTTTGCTGTATTTGAAAATTCCACAGCCTCCCAGTTTATTGAGTTCCAGGTATATGCAGTACCCATTAACTCCAGGTTAAGACGAACGGGATATTATCTGCTGGGTTATAATACTTTTGCCCGCATTATAAAAGGACAGGCTCAGTTTACCCGCTATTGGAATGGAAAAAATACTCGCGGACAATTTTTACCTAAGGGTAAGTATAATGTGTATTTATGGTATAAAGTGAAAAATAAAAATGGAAAAGTGCTTTATACGGCTGGCCGGTACTGGGGAAATAGCAGAAAATATTATCTCAACTTGTATTAAGATTTGACCCCCTGAATGCCGATTTCTTAAATAATTAAAAATTTTTATTGATTAAATTTTAATACCGTTTTATTATAAATAAAATTAGGTGATAAATACGAGGGAAAGATCAATGATCCTGAATATACTTAAGTCCAAAATACATAGAGCAGTAGTGACTGAGACTTCACTGGACTATGTAGGTAGTGTGACCATTGATGAAGACCTTATGGATGCCGCAGGAATATTTCATTATGAAATGGTTCATATATGGAATATTACCAATGGATCCCGGATGGTGACTTATGCCATACCAGGGATCAGGAAGAGTGGAGTGATTTGTCTCAATGGTGCAGCTGCTCATTTGCACCAGATTGGAGACAAGGTGATAATAGCAGCCTTTGCCAATATGGATGAAAAAGAGGCGCAGGTATTTTCACCCAAGATAATAGTTACTGATGAAAACAACAAAATTGAACAGATCATAAAGAGTAAATAGATCTAAGGAGAGGAAGATGAAATACAAAGGAAGTATTGTCTCAACCATAATGGTAATTTTAGCACTTAATTTAGTTATCACTCGTCCCTTATTTCCTTTTGGATTCAGTGCAGAGGATAAAGATACTGTAAATTTACAGACCTTTGTCGTATCTGACTTTGGAGACGAAGAGGACCAGACTAATAAGACCATTTGGAAGGCTAACTTTTCCAGATTTGCCAAACCTGCAGATGTGACTCAGGTTATGAGTGATCCTGACCCGGAAGCATGTAACGTGAAATACGTAGAGGCAAAACCTTTGGGGCTTCCTGAAAGAGTAGATCAGTATCAAAAATATTCATTGGGTGTAAAAGCTCAGTTTTTGAAAAAATCCTACAACTGGATAGAACTCATCCCTTATAAGTCGGATAATGCATTCAATGGCAAGACTCCAAATATGAGTGCTACCGGTGAAAAAAGCCCTGTTACTTTGATAGGTGTCATCAAGAGCCTGGATATGTGGGTGTGGGGTGGAAATTACAATTATTGGATGGAATTCTATCTGAGAGATTTCAAAGGTTACCTGCACAGATTAAATGCGGGTGATCTGAGTTATGTTGGATGGAAAAATCTGCGCACCAAGATCCCTGATTACATTCCTCAGGCAGAACATCATGTTCCTTTCATGAAACCTTTAAAATTAGAGATGATCAAATTATGGAGCTATCCAAACGAAAGAGTAGACCAATTCTATGCTTATTTTGATTATATGCAGGTACAGACTGATGTATACCAGGAGCGCTTTAACGGTGATGACCTGGCTGCACAGAGATGGTAAAATCGGGGAGGATGAAGATGAAAAGAATTTTTAGTGTACTGAGTCTATTACTTTTAGCTAGTGTTATTCCTTCCTGGGCTCAAAATAATACTGCTGTTAATCCCAGGGCAGGTGAATTGACTATCATCAATACCAATGCTAACCAGACTGCCGATAAAAAGGTAGCCACCGAGTTAGTCAAGACATTGCTGGTAGATGATTTCGAAAATCCCGGTGAATGGAGCTCATTCATGCCTCGTGACTATGGTGTGACCAGAGCCATGAGAAGAGAAGGTGCCCCTACCGGAATCCAGAATGATAAAAACAAATATGTTCTGGGTATTAAAACTGAATTTATGAAAAGAGAGTGGAGCTGGATCAGTATAAATCCCGCCCAACCTACTAAGATCAAGGGTATTACCAAAAGCCTGTCTGTATGGGTCGTAGGGAGAAACTATCGTCATACTTTGAGTTTTGTGATCAAAGATTATCTGGGCCATACTAAATATCTGACCGCAGAAAAGATGATATGGGTGGGATGGAAACCTGTTTCTATCAATATCCCGGATACCATCGAACAGGAAAATTATAAGATCTCAGAAGACAGAGGACTTACTTTCCTGGGATTCAGAGTTGATTTTGATCCTCTTGACATGATGGGCAGACCTTATTATATTTATTTTGATTATCTGACTGCCGATGCTGACCTGTTCAGCGAGCAGAATCAGAATCCGGATGATATGATGGATAACTGGTAGGATTCAATGATACAAATTAACAAAAGGCTAGGGAAATCCTTAGCCTTTTGTTTTGATTATTATATCCTGGGAATGCTATTTTGAAGTATTTAAAGTCTATTGTTTATCTTCTGACTATAATCCTTGTTTTGTTCAATTCATGCGGAAAAGAAAATATAAGACCTGATGTAATCACTGATCCTGATAAAAATATAAAAATGACCTATCTATATGATTTTACTGATCATTATCAATATGTTTTTTATACTGATTTTTCTCCTGATAGTAAGTATCTGGCTTCAGGCAGTGCTGATCGTCAGGTCATACTTTGGGATATTAATAATAGTAATAAAATCAACTCCTTACAGGAGGAATATGATGAGATCTGGGGTATCCCCTTAAAATTCTCCTCTGATGGTAAATATCTGGTAATTGGGTCCTTTGAGACCTTAAAAGTCATTTCTGTAAAAAATGATTTTCAAATAATGAGTGCCAATTTTGCCCATAAAAAAGGTATTCAAACTTTGGACATAAGTCCCGATAATAAATATATAGCTACTGCAGGCGTTGATGGTAAGATCATCATCTGGTCTTTACCTGATTTGAAAAAGATACGTGAAATACAGGCTCATGTATCTGAAATCTGGAATATTAGTATTTCTCCGGATGGAAAATATCTGCTCAGTGGAGGGCAGGATTCCCTGGCAAAGCAATGGAGTTTTCCTGACCTGACTTTTATTCAGGAATTGCGGTATCATTCCTTGCCCATAGAGTATGTTGATATTTCCAGTGATGGTGAAAATATTTTATTAGCCAGTGCAGACTCCACTATATCAATATGGAAGACACGGAATTTAAGTACTCCTTTTAAAGTCCTGACCGGACATATCGGTAGTGTCTTGGTTGCCAGGTTTTCCATGGATAACCGCTATGTTTTTTCAGGGGGAGATGATGATGAGATATATGTTTTCGAAGTCGAGACAGGTGAGGTAAAAGAAAGACTGCAGAGACATTTTGGTGATATTATGACTATTTCTGTAAGCAGAAATGGAAAATATATGGCATCTGGCTCCAGAGACAGAAAGGTAAAAATCTGGGGCATTAGTTACCAGTAACAATGAGGAAATGATGGAAAAAGAAGTCATTAAGAAAAATGAGATAGTCGCTTTATTTAATCATCTTAGATTAAAACACATAGCTGTAAGGGTCAAAGATGCAGCTGATAACCAGATCATTAGCGGCTTTGTTACAAAGTCTGATGCCAATTATATGTCAGTCTATTTTGAAAATATTCCTGATAACATACCACTTAAAGGCTTGAAGATGGCATTTGAGTATAACCGGAATTATTATGTCTCCGAAGATACATCCGTAAAACTATTAAACCTGCCTATGAAGAATATTGAGCTAAATATACCGGAAAGCCTCCAGTTCCATCTGTTGAGAAAATTTACCAGGATAGCCATACCTTCAGAAGTCATGAATATAAAAATCACAGGCCTGGAGAGTGGATCGACTCAGGTCGCTCAAAATATTAATATAGATGAGCTACCTGGAAACCTTAAAAATATTTATGTGGAACTTCTCGAAGAAAAACCGGATCTTAAAAAAATAGTCACCATGATAGGCAATGAACTATCCCGTTTTTCCAATAGATTTAAGACCAATGTCTTTAAGGACATGGAGTCATTATCTCCTCTGGAAAAAGTAGTAAGCTATTTCAAAAAGACATTCTGGATCTCTGACACAGACAACCTGAATAATTATGTTCATCTGGGTGGAAAGTACAATATGATCGGTTATGAAAAGTATTTTGAACTGGTAAAAAAGACTTTATCCCCGGATGTTTTGGAACAGATCAGAAATAATTATCTGAGCAGGGGGATTTCTTCTTATTGTATGGTACCGGTACTGATCGGAGACAGGGTAGTAGGAGTGATAGAAGTATCCGTACCCGATGATCCCAAGTTCAAAAAACTCACCATATATGATATTTTCTATATAAAAGGTATGGCTGATATTTTAGCGGAAGTAGTAGTAAAGTCCAAGACTTTCACTGAAGATGATGATGGATTTTCTGTCATAGATGTCTCTATGGGAGGAATTTTAGCTACTACTAAAAACATCTATCTGCCGCGCTCCTATTCTGAAAATTCTATTATTAACCTGAGTATTAACATAGAAGGTAAAG
>CAZIAD010000054.1:0-20596 GCA_964537555.1 uncultured Brevinematales bacterium | reverse complement strand
ATAGATTTAAAAATTATATCAAGTGAAAAATATAACATACTAATATCATGATAAAGTTTCCTTAAATTTGATTTAGATTTCAGATAGCTATTACTAAAAATTTTATATGTTGAAATCATTCATCTGTATACTTTTCTGTTTTAGCCCGACACGGACGTCGGGCGCGATAATAAGGGGCGGGTCAAACCAACCAAGATTTGTCATTCCAACCGTGGCCCCCTGCACTCAGCCTGGCATATAACTACTGCTACTCGAGACATGTCTCGAGTAGCAGGTTAAATAACTGTTACCACGAAACATATTTATTTATTATACTTCTTAACAGTATTGATTTCAATATTTTTAACAAAGTAAAACCAGTTATAACAACATCTTGCATTATTTCATACTCAAATTTTTAGTCACTATCTAAAGGGTTGACGATCTTTTTAAGAAAAGTGGTGCTGACATGGGTGTATATTTCAGTAGTCTTTACGCTTTTATGCCCTAACAGCTTTTGTATGCATCGCAGGTCTACACCCTGTTCTAATAGATGGGTGGCAAAACTATGCCTTAAAGAGTGAATTCCCATGTTTTTATTAATACCAGCTGACTTTAAAGCCTGTTTGAATACCAATTGAGCGCTTCTGATCGAAAGATGGCTATTGGATTCTTCTCCCGGAAACAAAAAATCTTTAACATCGTAACGCTGCAGGTAGACCCTGATCAGGCCAATAACAGATTCAGACAGGAGGCTGATACGGTCCTTAAATCCTTTTCCCTGAATGACTGTTATCTCACCTCTTTCAAAATGAATATCCTTTAATCTAAGCTGTACCGCTTCTCTTACTCTCAATCCGGCAGAGTAGATTATACTCAATAATAAGCGGTGTTTGATGTTTGTTTTGGCGGAGATAAGTTTTTTTACTTCTTCCTTACTTAGGACTTTAGGCAGGTCATGTGTCTTCCTTATACGAGGTATATCCAGGACAATAGGGCTCTGTAGAATATGCTGGAAATAGAATTTAAAAGCCCAGGTCGCCTGTTTCACTCTGGCCAGGCCTTTTTTTTCCTGCAAATGTATCAGAAAATCCTTGATCTCCTGGATATGGATCATTTCCGGTGACTTCATGCACCAGTCCAATAAATCCATCATATGCCAGGCGTAGATGTTGATCGTCTCCTGACTATAGTTTCGCATTTGCATTTCTTTCTTCATATATTCCTGGTATTGCACCAGATCATTAATTTTAGCCTGTGAAAAGGTTCGGGTCAGGCTTTCCCATTTCCCTTCAATATTGACTATCTCTATCCTCTTATTTTCCGGATTCCATCTGGCCCCATATTCTCTTTGCAGCCGGTAATAAAGCGGTGGATTATGGCCAATATGCACTATTATAAACCGTGGTGTCTTCCAGATCTCCATGATTTCCTCCTTTTTTATCAGCCTTAATCGATAGAAATTGTTAAATCTTGTTAAATGCAGAAATTCCGGTATAAAGCATACAATGTGTATGTATTTGCCAAACAGGCCCTATCCCGCAAAGTCCGAGCCCTCCTACTCCGCCCAAGGTGGCTGTCCCGGCACTCTTTTCTGCCGACAGTGAAAGATCCTTCGGTAGTAAAGTAAATAGTGGGGTAGATACTCAGGATGACAGTTCCAGGGAAAATCAAAATGCATCAATAGTAGGTACTGTCTTTAAAGTCCGGGCCCTCATCCTCAAACCGGCCGAATATGTTCAACTAAACCAGGCTCTAATTCACCGCCGGAGTCTGCCTGCTGCGCTCCGCATGGTGCACCCCACAATACGCTTCCCAGGGCTGACCTACCCCAGCCTGCACCCTTCCGTCAGGACATTCAGCCCGCCCGCCACCATGCATGCTATACTCCAGCAGACATTCCGCGGTGCGATGCCCTATAGTCCCACCGACCAAGAGCCCCTTCTTTGCTTACTTTCTTGGGGCAGCAAGAAAGTAAGGAGCCTCCCGGCTGGCGCCGGGCCAGGCACCCCGTGGCAGCCCCTGCCCCGCCTCCCGCCGCCAGGCATGCCCTCGCCAGGCTGGCGGGATAATGCTCTCCGATGGAGAGGAGGGCAGGCATCCCGGGTCGGGCTCCCCGGTAAAGCATGACAGAGCCTTAGTGCTCTGTCCGAAGGGGCCGCTCTCCGGCAGAGGCAGCACTATCAGGAAACGGCCGTCCAGGGGCTAGTGTCCGGGATCATCCCTGCTTTGAGGGCAGGGGAGAATGGGTAAAAGCCCGGCTGGCTTTGAATTTACCCTATAAATCCCAGACTAACCTTGTAATACTACTATAACAATATGAATATAGCTGAAAAAAGTGTAGGTATATACATAAGTTATGGGCTAGTATGTAAATCGTATCTTGACAGAATAGAGGGTATGGTCTACAATATAGGTCAATTTTACCATAGCGAATGAATAGACCGGATAATTGGAGGGATCATGGATTTAAAAAAATTCAAGCGGGGGGGAGTCCATCCTCACGCTTCCAAGTTAACGGCGGCTGACGCCATCATCAAATCAAACATGCCTGCAGTGGTCCGTATCCCCATGGCTATGCATATGGGTGCCCCGGCTACCTGTATCGTCAAAGCGGGTGATAAGATCGAGGAAGGACAGCTCATCGGTGAGGCGTCCGGATTTGTATCTGCCAACATACATGCCTCTGTCTCCGGGCAGGTGGTATCCGTGACCAAGGGTGACACCATGTATGTCAAGGGGCTGGACTTTGTAGAGATCAAGACCGGGGGCAGTATCCGCAACTGGTATGATAAGAAGAACGACTATACCAAGATGAAGCCGGAAGCCCTTCTGGACAAGGTCAAGGCCGCCGGTATCGTAGGCCTGGGGGGAGCCACATTCCCTACCCACGTCAAGCTCATGCCTCCCAAGGACGCGAAGCTGGAGTGCCTCATCATTAACGGCACTGAGTGTGAGCCCTACCTGACTGCCGACCATCGCCTCATGCTGGAGAAGACGGCTGAGCTCATCGAGGGTATTCGTATCCTCAAGATGATACTGGGCGTAAACAAGGTATATATCGGAATCGAAGACAATAAACCCGACGCCATACAGACCCTGCAGGAGGCTCTGGACTCAGATGACACTATCAATGTGGAACCCCTGCGCACCATGTACCCCCAGGGAGGGGAAAAGCAGCTCATCGAGGCTATCCTGGGTGTAGAAGTACCCAGCGGTGCCCTGCCCTCCGCGGTAGGTGCGGTCGTGATGAATGTGTCTACTACTATCGCCATCTATGAAGCAGTAGTATTTGACAAGCCCCTCATCGAGAGAGTCATGACCTACACCGGAGAGACCGTAGAAGGCCGGGGTAACTATAAAGTGCGTGTGGGTACTCTGTTCCAGGACTTCTTTAAAGACCACGGAATACCGGCTGAGCATGGTGAAGTGATACACGGCGGGCCTATGATGGGTACTGCCTTTACTGACTTTAGTCACCCCATCCTCAAGGGTTCAGGCGGACTGGTGGTCCTGCCTAAGAACAAGGACTACATCGTCCATGACAACACCTGTATCCGCTGCTCCCGCTGCTACACAGTCTGTCCTACCGGCCTGGAGCCCGCCCTCCTGGGTAAGCTCTGCGACCATAACAAGGTAGACGAAGCAGTGGAAAGAGGGCTGATGGATTGTATCGAGTGCGGCAGCTGTGCCTTTGTCTGCCCCGCGGCCATCCCCCTGGTGGGACTGTTCCGCTTTGCCAAGAACCAGCACAGACGTAAACAGGCCCGCGCCTAGTAAAATAAACTTAAGAATTTAGGAGGAAACCATGGCCGTTGCACCTAAAGGTAAGACATCTACCGTATTATTCTCGCCGCATATACATGTGCCCTTTGATACACCTAAGATCATGTGGGCTGTAAATATAGCCATGCTGCCAGCCGCCATAGCCGCAGTCTATTTCTTCGGCTTTGCAGCATTAAAAATCATGGCCGTGAGCGTAGGGGTGGCAGTAGTCACCGAAGCTCTCATGAATCTCATCATGAAACAAAAAATATCCGTACTGGACGGCAGCGCGGTCATCACCGGGCTCCTGTTCGCCTTTAACATGCCCCCCGCTGTACCACTGTATGTAGTGATCGTGGGCTCGGCCTTTTCCATCGCCATCGTAAAGATGCTGTTCGGCGGACTAGGCTACAATATCATGAACCCGGCCCTGGGGGGACGCGTATTTGTACTGGCTGCCTGGTCTACCGCCATGGTAAACAACTGGTCGCCTACTATCCGCGCCCTGGTGGACAAGGGTACATCCTTTAAAGAAGCCAGCGCCCAGATCGTGGACTCAGTGTCTTCCGCCTCCGCCCTTAACAACCTCAAGGGGATGTATGAGACGGTAAGCAAGGCAGCGGATACAGTCAATACTGCCGGTACTAATATAGTAGAAGCAGTGACCAAAGCCACCCCGGCTAATGTGATGTACAGCTACCGGGACCTGTTCTGGGGTAATGTCCCCGGATGTATCGGTGAGACATCAGCCTTTGCCATCCTGCTGGGTGGACTCATGCTCATGCTGGCCCGGGTCATCAAGTGGCATATCCCCATCATCTATATCGGTACGGTAGCCCTCCTCACCTGGTTCCTGGGCGGATTGCCCCTGGGTAAGGGAGTGTTTACCGGAGACGCCCTGTACCATGTACTGTCGGGCGGACTGATGCTGGGAGCCTTCTTTATGGCTACCGACTATGTCACGAGCCCCATGAGTAAAAAGGGTATGGTCATCTATGCTGTGGCTCTGGGAGTACTGACCACCATCATCCGTTTGTGGGGCGGATATCCCGAGGGAGTATCCTACTCCATCGTGATCATGAACTTCTTTGTACCTATTATAGACAAGTATATCAAGCCCAAGATATATGGCCGCAACCCTAAAGCTGCCATGAAACAAGCGTAAGGAGGATAAGATGGCTGATCAAGAACAAGAGAAAAGCGGATTTTCCTATTATTTTAAGACCATCTACCCTCTGGTAGTACTGGCAGTGTTTATCGGTGTGGCCCTGGGTGTAGCCTATAAATACATGGGCCCCATCATCGAAGCCACTCAGGCCCGTGAAGAAAAGAAGGCCCTGTCTGCCGTAGTGCAGGGAGCCTCTGATTTTAAAGTAATGACAAACCTGACTATTGCAGATAACAAGACCAATGCCCGGATCTACTATGAAGCCCTGGATGCCAGCGGCAACAGAGCGGGACTGATCTTTAAGGAAGGGGCTATCGGTTACGGCGGGCCTGTACTGACCCTGGTGGGTATCACCAATGGGGTAGTAGAGTCCATCTTTATCCTCAATGCCGACCAGGAGACTCCCGGCCTGGGCAATAAATGTATGAACCTGCTGTGGCAGAAGAAATTTGCCGGGATACTGGAAGCGGATGTGCCGGCTGACAAAGCGGGCTTTGATAAAGTAGAAGCTGATGCTATTACCGGATCCACACTGACCTCTATGGCCGTGACCCGGAATATACAAGCAGCCTATGAGCTGTATAACATCGTAGCGGGGGGTGAATAATGTCTGATAAAAAAGTAAACGGATGGCAGGAATTCCTCAAGGGAATCTGGAAAGAAAACCCTGTGTTCATCGTAGTGCTGGGGCTCTGTCCTACTCTGGCGGTGACTACCCAGACCATTAACGGCCTAGCCATGGGTGTGGCTGTGATCTTTGTACTGGCCCTGGCCAATCTCTTTGTGTCCCTGCTGCGTAACTTTATACCCTCTTCGGTGCGTATCCCCGCCTACATCCTGGTGATCGCCTCCTTTGTGACTCTGGTACAGATGAGCCTGCAGGCATTCGCTCCCGATATCAATAAAGCCCTGGGCATATTTATCCCTCTGATCGTGGTCAACTGTGTCATCCTGGGCCGGGCCGAAGCCTTTGCAGCCCATCATAAGCCCGGGCATGCCGTACTGGATGGACTGGGTATGGGTATCGGTTTTACCATTGCCCTCACACTGATCGCGGCTATACGTGAGATGTTGGGTAACGGGTCTATTGACCTGCGTTTCGCCGGCATGGGTGTGATGTTTAACTTTAGCGAGCCCATCCAGGGAGACCCCAGTGTCATCAATGTATTTGTCAATATGGTAAAAGCATCCGGCGAGATGCTGCTGCCTCATGGTATAGTACGGCATCCTGCGGTAGCCATGATCCTGCCTCCCGGAGGATTCCTGGTCATGGGAGTGCTCCTGGGACTGTTCCAGCACAAGCAGAATAAAAAAGAAGACCTGGCAAAAGAATTAAAAAAGAAAGCAGCAGATGCAGCCAAAGCAAAAGCGGCAGCAGCCAAACCGGCTGCGGCTAAGGCCTAGGGGGTAAGATATGGATTGGAATCAGATATTTGTGATCGTGGTATCCGCGATCTTTGTCAATAACTTTGTGTTGTCCCGCTTCCTGGGACTGTGTCCCTTCTTCGGAGTATCCAAGAAGATGGACTCAGCCATCGGGATGGGATTTGCGGTGACCTTCGTGCTGGCTATGGCTATCATGGTGATCTACCCCATCAATAAGTATATCCTGGTACAATACGAGCTGGATAAATTTCTCCAGATCATCGTGTTTATCTTTGTGATCGCGGCTTTTGTACAGCTGGTGGAGATCATCCTTAAGAAGCTGTCCAAGGCCCTGTACAGCGCCCTGGGTATCTACCTGCCTCTCATCACTACCAACTGCGCTATCCTGGGAGCAGCCTTTATCGCTATACAGCAGGACTTTAACTTTCTGGAATCAGTGGTGTTTGCGGTATCAGCCGGACTGGGCTTTACCCTGGCTCTGGTCATGATGGCCGGTGTACGGGAAAAGCTGGAGATGGCTAAGATCCCCCGTGCCTTTAAAGACCTGCCTATCGCCTTTATCACTGCCGCGCTGATGAGTCTGGCTATGCTGGGATTCTCCGGCATAGTAAAGCTGGGTTAAGGAGTAAATCATGCAGGAATGGATAATAGTAATAAGAGCGGTACTGGTGATGTTGTCTATCAGCCTCCTAATGGGGATACTGATCGCTATCTTTGCCAAGGTATTTGAGGTAAAAGTCGATCCCCGGGTCAAGGCTATCGATGCAGCCCTGCCCGCCTATAACTGCGGCGCCTGCGGCTACCCCGGATGTGTCAACTACGCTGAGGCCATTGTGGAAAAGGGAGAGCTGCCCTCCAAGTGTAAACCGGGCGGCGCCGATGTGACCAATGCTATCAAGGAGATCCTGGCTAATGCTCCGGCTGGAGAGACGGCTGAGGCGTAGAAGCAGGGCACTGTTTTAAAATAAAAAAAGAAAGCTGTCTCAATTGAGGCAGCTTTTTTTAATTATTTCTAAAAATAATGATATAGATCTATCTGCCTATGCCTTGATAAAAAAAGGGGGAGTAAATATAATGAGTGTAGTTTTAAGAAGGAAAAACCAATAATATGATTGATATGGAGAAAAACAAGCTTCTTTTGATAAACTCAATACTGACTCACTATATTCCTGATCATGAAGTATGGGCTTTCGGCTCCAGGGTGAATGGAAATGCCAGACGTTTTTCTGATCTGGATCTGGTTATCATGGATGAGGTAGACGACCGTACTATGGCTCTTTTACGAATGGATCTGTCCGAGTCTGATCTGCCTGTACGGGTAGATGTAATGCGCTGGCTGGATTTAAACTGCAGTATGCAGAACTCTGTGAATCTGGCTCATGAAGTCCTGCTGAGAGGAAATCATGCTTGATCTGAGTGTATTGCAAAAAGCTTTGGCCAGTCTAAAAAAGGCTATTGACCGGTCTCAAAAAGAGCCTGATGACCTGGAAGTGAGGGATTCAGTTATTCAGAGATTTGAGTATTGTTATGAGATATCCTGGAAAATGTTGAAGAGGCGCCTTCGCCTGGATAGTCCCAGCCCCGGTGAGGTGGAGGAGATGTCTTTCCGTGAGTTGTTCCGTGAAGGAGCCGTAAAAGGGCTGATAGATAATCCTGAGGACTGGTTTGTATTTAGGGATCAACGAAATCTGACCATGCATACCTATAACGAAGAAATCGCCTTGTCAGTCTACAAAACTGCTAAACAGTTTTATACGGTGGCGGAGGTTTTTCTGGAGAGAATCATCTCAAGGAATACTTGATTACTTCATATACCTGTCATAACTGAATACAAATTCTAAAACTTAAAAAAAGTACTTTATTTTAGATTTTACCGGTATTGGCTGCATGCCCCTGGGCTCCGGTGCATAAGCATCTAACAAAAAGGCTTATAATTGATATAAACACTAGCTTTTTATCCTGAATATAGCTACAATAAGCTCTGTCAAGACGGGAAACAGGAGCGGGGATGAAGAAGGATCTTCATAGTCTGGTAACACTGATAGCAGGTGATCATCTCAAGTATTCATTGGAACAACGTATATTTAATACACTGTCATTTTTATGCAGTATTTTTGGTGTCCTATCCGTAATACAGAATTTAGTACTTAAACTGGATCCTATGACTGTCATCCTGGCTGCTGTGGGAATGGTCCTGCTCACCACCTATTATATACTATCCCGGATCAAAAAAATATTCAAGCCCCTGGTGTGGCCCCTCATCCTGACATCCACCATCCTGATTGCGGCTATCTGGTTTTACAACGGGGGATCATGGGGTGCCAGTCTCTTACTATTCATGGTGATGATGTTCTTTTTTGTAGTGATCACCAATGGCACTTCAAGGGTGATAGCGGTGATCTGGACTATGGCCGTACCCCTCTTCATGCTCTATCTGGAATACCTGCACCCCGAAATCGATATTTCCTATGAAAGCCCCCAGGTCAGGTATTTCGACCTGGCCTCTACATTTATCATCGTGATGGGCATACTGGGGGTAGGGACTGCCCAGATACTGACCAATTATCGGCGGGAACGTAAAAAGACAGAAGACCAGGCCGAACTCCTCAGTAAGAAGAACCAGGAGATGAGCCGGGAACTGGAAATGGCTCAGAAGATCCAGAATCAGCTCATTCCCCTGATCCATGATCATAGCAATATCGGATTCTACTATAAGCCCATGGAAATGGTGGGGGGAGATTTCTTTGATTTTATTGAACTGTCTGAGGATGAACTGGGTATATTCCTGAGTGATGTTTCCGGCCATGGTGTCCCGGCGGCCTTTATTACCTCTATGATCAAGAGCCATATCATGCAGCTGGATGAGGTACAAAAAGACCCAGCCGCAATGCTCAATCACCTCAATCAGGCCTTAAAGGATATTACGGCCAATCATTTTGTCACGGCTTTTTATGGGGTTTATAATAAAAAGACCAGGGAGTTTGTCTATGCCAATGCGGGGCATCCCTCCCCTCTCATCATATCCTCGGATTTTATCATCTCCCTCATCATGCCTGGCAAAGGCTATCCCCTGGCTCTGTTTGATGACAGTATGATACAGTCCCTGGACAAGAAGATCACAAATAACCGGGTGATTCTGGAAAAAGGCACTAAACTGCTCATGTTCACCGATGGTTTTCTGGAGGCCGTCAATCAGAATGAAAAACAGACTCTGTCCAGTGAGCATATCCATGATTTTGAAGAGATGATGCTGGAGGAAGTCCTCCTGGCGCATCAGGATATGTCCAGCCAGGCCCTGATAGACAGGCTCATGGAGGAGCTGGTCCGGTTCAGGGGGGCTGATTTCTTTGATGATGATATCTGCCTGATCTGCCTGGATATCTGAAAATAATAATATCACATAAATTTTACATAGTCATTCGGATATGATAAGCTAAAACATACTAAATAAGTATGAATAGGAGTTTAACATGTCTGATTCTATAAAAATAGCCATTCCTCTGGAAAATGGCCAGCTCAGTGAGCATTTTAGTCAAGCTACCCATTTCCGTCTTTTCCAGGTACAGGGTGATCAGGTGTTGTCAGTGGCTGAAGAATCATCTCCCCCCCACGAGCCGGGAGTCATACCCCAGTGGATGAGTGAGCAGGGTGTGGACACCCTTATTGCGGGCTGTATCAGTGCCCAGGCCCGTGATATCTTTCTCAGCAAAGGGGTACAGGTGGTTAGTGGAGCACCTCTCTTACCCGTGGAGGAGCTGGTGCAGGCCTTTGTGACGGCCCGGCTGGTCAGCACGGGGCATGTGTGCCAGTGTAATCATCACTAGAGTAAATGATTCTAACTGCACCAGGTGATACAATTTAGAAAACGGTGAGATCATAAGTACCGGTGTTAGCTTTATTTACTCGTGCCTATCTCTATAGATGTTGTACCTGAGCTCATGGCATCACCAGGACCCAGTTGCTGGCATTGATGGTATTGCCGCACCCTAACTGGCCATCCAGGTTATAGCCCGTAGCCCACAGCGTGCCGTCATTTTTCACCGCGAAGGCATGATAGAAATTAGCATAGATATTCCGGATACCGGTAGCAGTCCCGATCCAGGTATTGGTAGTGAATGTGTTTCCTGCTCCCAGTTCACCTACATCGTTGAGGCCGGTAGCCCACAGGGTACCGTCTGCCTTCAGGGCGAAGCTGTGGCTGGCTCCTACAGAGATTTCTTTAATACCCTGCAGTACCTGAGTCCAGTTGGAAGTATCGCTATTATCGCCTTTTCCCAGTTGTCCGTTTTCATTTCTGCCGCAGGCCCATACTGTACCGTCGATTTTCAGGGCCATGCTATAGTAGGCTCCGCAGTCTATGCTCTTGACCGCGTTCAATACCTGGGTCCAGTTGCTCCTGTCTTTGCCATTTCCGGTACCCAGCTGTCCGAATTCATTATACCCGGCCGCATACAGGGTATCGTCATTTTTTAGAGCCAGGCTATGATACTGTCCGGCTGCGATAGCTTTGACATCACTAAGGACCTGTATCCAGATCACTGAATCACTGGTATCTCCACTTCCCAGTTGGCCTCCGCCGTTGTATCCGGTAGCCCACAGGGTGCCATCTTCTTTCAGGGCCAGGCTATGCATATAGCCAGCTGCAATATCACTCACTCCGGTCAGCACTAGGGACCAGTTACTGATGGCATTGCGGTCTCCGCTTCCCAGTTCAGCGTTCGCGTTATATCCGCTGGCCCAGAGGCTACCGTCATTCTTAATGGCCAGGCTATGTTTGTATCCTGAGGCAATATTTTTTACATCGGACAGCACTTCTATCCAGTTGCTTTGATTGCTGTCATCTCCATTCCCGAACTGACCGATATCGTTTTGTCCACTGGCCCATAACCTGCCGTCACTCTTTAATAGCAGGCTATGATTTCGGGCAGGAGCTACTTTTAGGATAACGGCTTCATTTGAAGACTCCAGTGAGGGGCTGCACCCCACACCCAGTCCCGTACTCAGCAGAAGGCTTAAAAAGAGGATTGACGATTGCATTGGATTTCCTGTTTTTAATGACATTTTTCATTCTCCCTGTTTTTACATTATTTTTCATCATTTTGAATGTAGTTATTTTATTCAAAACACAGAGAGTATGCAATAGTACTTTAGTACTGGAGGGGGTGTCTATGACATTATGGTGTGGCCTGAATGTCTGCCGCGTGCCTGGCCTGCTGTTTCATCCATTGTAAAAACTCCATACGGGACTGGACCCCGGCTTTACGGTAGATATTATAGAGATGATTTTTCACTGTCTGGGGAGATATGCCAGCTTTATCAGCGATATCTTTGTTGGATAAATAACGCATCAGGTAACGTATGATCTCTTTCTCTTTCTCGGTAAATTCTGTGACCTTAAATGCATCGGTTAATCTGAGGACTTGTTCCCGTTTTATCCGGGATATAAACCTAAAAGTAAAGATGATGTTCAGTATATTTATGAAGTAGATGGGAGCAATACCAATAGTGCTCCCGATATTTGAAAAGTGCAGATAGAGTATGTCCCGTAGTATCCACAGGGGTATAGACAGGCCTAGAATAATAAATATACCATTGGCATAGACTTTTAATTCAGGATACTCAATATTCTTTTTATTGAGGGCCAGTAAAATAAAAAGATAGATAGCCAGGGAATAAGTCAGGGCTTTAAGTATGATCAGTTCCACCAGAAAATTACCCGGAATGATCCCGTGTGAGATCTCAAAAAGCAGGACCAGGATGAGGGGTATACTAAACAGAGCGAGGTGCACCCTTGTTATACGCTTCTCTAATATTGTAAATACAAACAAGGCCCCGGTCAGTGCCTGGGAGCAAATACTTAATTTCATAATAAAGATCAGTATATCTTTGAGGCCGGGCGTAATAGAGTCGGTAAAGTACAGCATCCAGGACTGTATCAGTATGACCACTAAAAAGGCCAGCATATACAATAAAAGATACAGGATGATCACTTTTTTATGTCGGGCAAAATATACAGCCAGAAGAATGATAGCCGGGTATCCCGCTGCAAAAGATAAGACATAAAAGATCAGAAGAGTCTTCGATATTACTTCCTGGATCATGTTACTTCCATTTTATTAAATATAGGGTATTATAAGATACTCTCTATCTATGTCAAGCATATAGAGCCCCGGGATAAAAAGATAGCATGAAGAAATGAGGGTAATAACAGGATAAAAAAACGTCTTCCGGTTTTCCCGAAAGACGTTTACAAGGTATCAACGCGCGGATTGTATTTTACTGAATAGTTGATCCGCTGGCAAAAGCCAGGGTGTAGTCTGAGCTAAAGTTATTATCCCAGTACTGGGTATTGTGGTCCAGGTCTTTATAGTAGACCGCAAACTTAATGTCCTTACCGGTATAGGTCCTTTCCGAGTCTATGGCCACATTCCAGTATTCCACCCTGTCTGCGCCCATAGTGGAAGTATAACTGTAGGCCCCCTCATAATCATACCAGTGAGCTCCCCCGTCAAAGGAGATATGCAGGCCTACTTTCTTGGTGGGTCCCAGGTTTTCCACTGCGATTTTGGCAGTAATATGGTAGGTAGTCAGGGATGCTCCATAGTAGGAATAATTGTAATTTTTATTTTCTGCTGAAATGAGGCCCACCTTTCCGCCTACAGCTCCCCGGGTCCAGCCCGGAGTGGAGGAGTAAGCCTGTACTTTGTAATTCTGAGTATCACTTAATTTGTCCCAGAAAGTGCCGTAGTCATTGACGTACTTCACTACAAATTCCACGCTGGTCTTACTGAGGCTGGCCTGATAGGTAGAAAACACTCCGTTATCTTTGCTGAGACTGGCGGCCTTATACTTCCAGCTTCCTCCGTCATTATACCAGATACCTACTGAGCGGCTGGCTGCATTGCCCAGGTTTCGCACATGGATACGGAAGCTGGTCCCGGAAGAATAATAGACATAAGGGACTGCATCGATCAGACGGACCGGGTCTTTAAGCCAGCTCACAGGGACAATGGAGCCTACTTTTGACCAGTCGATTTTATTGACAGGAGCAGGGCTCAGGGACAATCCTTCTGTATGGGCGGATAGACCCTCCCCTTGTTCAGTACTATTTACCTGAGATGCTTCCTGGGTTAAGACGGTACAGGCCCCAAGGTATAAAACAGCAACAGAAAAAACAGACAGTACGAATTTTTTCATTTGATTTCCTCCTTTTTTTAATCACAATCTTTTCCGGCGTTGATGATAAGGCATTAGCATAAAGGATACGAGTGAGGCTTACAATAGTACTTTGGTACCGGAAGGCTGCGTTTTTTCATTATATCCAAAAGTTGTGCAATCTCTCAGATGTGTTAAGATAGAAGAGATTTGTAATAGACCGGGGGCAAGGTATATTTCCGGAGGCCAGGGTGTATCTGCCTCTCCCTCTGGTAGAAATGAGGATATACATAAGGAGCGTGTTATGGCCTGGTTAAGAATGCTCAATCCGGAAGTGTTTCAGGGGAATCTGGAGCGTAAGCAGTACTTTGAAGGCTGGTACCTTAAGCACGTTTCAGCTGATCTGGAACATGTGTGGGCCTTTATCCCGGGAGTATCCCTGGCCGATAATACGGCCTTTATCCAGGCTATAGATGGCATCACCGGTGAGACTACCGAGTTTCTGTATCCCCTGGAGGAATTTCGCTGGAATGACCAGAGCTTTTCCATCAGCATAGCTGATAATGTGTTTTGTAATACTTACAGCCGAATAAACCTGAAAAATGAGAAGATGAGCATAAGCGGTGAACTCAAATACTCCAATATGGTCAAATATCCCCGCAGCCTGACCAGCCCCGGGATCATGGGGTGGTACAGCTTTGTCCCCCTTATGGAGTGTTATCATGCTGTCGTATCGGTAAACCATGACCTGCAGGGAAGTATCAAAGTCAATAAGACGACAGTGGACTTTAAAGGAGGGAAGGGCTATATAGAGAAAGACTGGGGCAAGTCATTTCCCGAAGCCTGGATCTGGACCCACTGTAACCACTTTGCTGACCAGGATACCAGCCTGATGCTGTCAATAGCCCGGGTACCCTGGCTGGGACAGTCATTTAACGGGATAGTAGGTTACCTGTATCGGGATGAAACATTTCATACCTTTGCCACCTGGAATGGAACCAAGATCATTCGGGCAGACCTTAAAAAGGATACGCTCAGCCTGGAGCTGAAAAACGAGGAATACACACTCAGAGTAAAAGCGGTGCGGAAAAAGACCGGGGAACTCAGGGCCCCTCAGGCCGGTTCCATGAGTCGAATCATCAAGGAAAGTGTAGACTCTACCATCAGCTATGAGCTGGAAGACCGGGATGGCAAAGTGATCAAGGATAAAGGCCAGAGAGCGGGACTGGAGGTCATTGAGGATATTTTCCAGTACCTGGAAGAGCCGCTTAAGGATAAGGAAAATGCCCAAACAGACACAGATTGAGATATTCTGTCCCCACTGCCAGGCCTTAAATCACCTGGATTTTACAGCATCAGACAGTGCTCAGGACCTGACCTGCAGCAGCTGTCAGGGAACCATCTACTGGCATGTCTGCCCGGATTGTGAGACCGGCTATTATGATGCTCAAAAGGACTCACCCTGCCCGGACTGCACAGCAGGCCCGGTTCCTGTAAAAGACCCTCTCCTTTATAAACCCTGCCCGAATTGCGGGGGGAAGATTGCCTTTGTCTCACAGATATTATTTTCGGGAAGGTCTGTCCATACCCAGTGCCCTCACTGCCGCAAGACTCTGGAGATCAAAGGTATGGGAAAATGGCTGCTTATTACATTATTATGGTGGTTAGTGGTAGTCATTATGTTTGATAAGATAATGCCATTCGAAAAGATCGTGCTTTTTTTGGGAAAGCCCCTGGCAGTCACTATGGTGATCCTGTTTGTCCTGGCTGGGACCATACGGGCCAGCCTTATTTCACTCTTTCTTATTATAAGCCCCAATAAAAAATAAGACTATCCGATTGATGAGGAGCGTATACATGGTCATAAAATGGCGTATACTGATTATTGCACTCATGATGGGTATGTGTCTGCCTGTCCGGTCTCATGCTGTCAGCGGGGAGGTATTTCTCTTCCAGGATAAGGACAGAGAGGATAGACCCATTTACAAATACGACTACCAGATCTATGAAAAGATGTATGTTCACATTAAGATGAAAAACTACACCGCAAATACTCCCTATCAGATCCGTATCCTTAACCCTTCCGGAAAGCAGGTGTACAGCCAGGATCTGGTCAGGGACAAAGATTACCGGAGCTTTAACCAGCACAGGGGTATTTCTCTGGGGCAGTTTGTAGGTATGGGTAGTGGAAGGTGGACTGTGGTACTGTCCCTGCAGGGAAAAGACCTGTCACGAAAAAGTTTTACCCTGGTGGATCCAGGCTTACATTTTGATTATCTTCACTATATTCCCCGCAGTTTTAAGAAGGGCAATGGTATTCTGGTAGTAGTACATGGGGCGGGCCGTAGTCCGGGATCTGTAGTGGGACACGTGTCTCATGCTAAACAGATTGCTGAAGAGTTGGGGGTCATCCTTATTGCACCCTATTTTTCCGAGGAGGAATACCATGGATATCAGACCGTCTTTCCGGGAGAAGCCTATTTAAAACTACAGCAGACTATCCGGGAAATAGCAGACAGATATAAAGCAGATCCAGGCAGCATCTCTATGTGGGGTCACAGCGGTGGGGGTCAATTCATCCATCGCTATATGATGTTCTTTCCGGAGAACCTGGTATCTGTGGTGCCCTCAGGAGCAGGCTATTATACTTTCCCCGATTTTACACAGAATTATTCCTATGGACTCAAACAGACAGAGAATATTGCTCCTGGTGTAAGCTTAAAGATCCATAAAATGAGTCACATCAGGAAGACGGTGCTGATAGGTGAAAAGGATATCCTGCGTACAGATGATCTGAATCAAAGTGAACGGGCAGATCTCCAGGGTCTCCACCGGCTGGAAAGAGCAATTCACTGGGTTAATGATATGAACAGGTATTTCATGCTCCAGGGCATTGATGACTATATCCACCTGGAAGTGATCCCGGATGCCGGCCATGGGGATACCCGAAACAAGAGTGAAGACCGGATTCTAAACTATATCAGGCATACTTCTTCCAAACCCCGGGTAAAAGGAGCTATGAATATACTATCACGGGAATCCAAAAAGGAAAAAAGTATCTATAATATAGAGTTTATCTGTCAGGCAGATGCTCCCCCCCGGGAAATACATATAGGGCTACAGTGGAACCAGATGAGCCTGATTAAAAAACCGGAGTGGAAAAAGGGTGATCATAATATGTATCAATGTAATCTAAATATAGAGTTAGAAGGTAGTCAAGCTCAATTTATCTATGCTCAGATATTTTCGGAAAATGATAAGAGTATAGAGCTGGGAGACTGTCTTAAGCCTTAGTTCCCGGATTGATACCTAAACTTCAGGCTTATTCATTTTAGATAAAATTTTTGCAAAAAAACTCTTTATTTATTTTTAAAATAGATGTAGACTGAGTCAAGTGAGGGAAAACATGACTTTAAACGACATCGAACAAAGACTGATAGATACCCGCATACGCCTGCTCAATGAACTGAAACCCCTGCATCAGGATCAGCTGGACCATCACCTGGGCGGAGAAAGCTGGACTATAGGAGAGATCGTGCATCATCTCAGTGTAGCGGAACGCCAGGTCTCTCTGGTCATACGCTCTATGGCCATGCAGGCCCGAAAGCAGAAAAACACTAAATCCCTGCCCCCTGAGATCAAACATTCCCCGGAAGGACTCAACCTGGACGAGTCATCTCTGGAAAATCCGGCTGTGGAGTCTACTGAGCCCCAGTCCGGCCTGGACAAACAGGAGCTCATCGATCATCTCTATGAGTCCCGCAAGGAACTGGGACCCTGTCTCACCCATGCCCGGGACCTGGACTTGCGGGCCAATGTCTACCCGCATCCCTACCTGGGGGACCTCAATGCCTACCAGTGGCTGGTAGTAGTAGCGGAGCACGAAGAGGTCCACATAGTACAGATACAAAAGATGCTGGAAGTGATCTCGCAGGAAGGATGAGTCCATGAATAACGATATCTATATCGGGCGTCAACCTATTCTGGATGCCCATCAGAGACTATATGCTTATGAGCTTTTATTTCGTTCCGGTAATACAAGCAGCTCAGGCGTGGTAGATGATCTGGGAGCGACCTCCCGGGTCCTGGTCAATACTTTAAACCAGTTCGGTATCGCCCGCATCCTGGGTGATAAAAAAGGTTTTGTCAACATCAATGAAGAGGTTCTGGTCAAAGAACTCTATAAAAGCCTGCCTAAAGACCAGTTTGTCCTGGAGATCCTGGAGACTACTCGTATCGATAAGGATCTTATTCATAAGATCAGTCAACTCCATGAAGAAGGCTATGTCTTTGCACTGGATGACTTTGTGTTTAGCGAAGAATTTTTCACCACTTTCGAGCCCCTCTTCGAAAAAGTGTCCATCATAAAAGTGGACGTTATGCTGAATAAAGCGGAAGTAGTCCAGGGCCAGCTAAAGAAGCTTAAAAAATATAATGTCAAACTACTGGCTGAAAAGATCGAAAACATGGAAGAGTTCCATTTCTATAAAAAAATGGGTTTTGACTATTTTCAGGGCTATTTCTTTGAAAAGCCTACTGTTCTCAAGGGGAGCAGCATTGACCCCAAAAAGGCGGCTATTATAGAGGTATTTAACCAGATAAGGCAGGATACGGATATCAGCAAGATAGAAAACACCTTTAAGATGCACCCCGAACTGACAGTCAATCTTCTGCGCTTTATCAATTCTGCCCAGATCTATATCCGCAACCGGGTCACCAACATCAGGCAGGCTATCACCCTCATCGGGTACAGGAAACTTTCTCAGTGGCTGCTTCTTATGGCCTATGCCAGCAGCGGGATGACTAACCGGTCTAACCCCCTGTTCCACACCGCCAGCCAGAGAGGTAAATCCCTGGAGCTCCTCACCAAAGTGGTCAAACCTTCAGCTAGTCAGGAAGAAATGGATGAAGCATTTTTGACAGGCATGCTCTCCCTGATCGGGGCGGTGCTCTGTGCTCCCCTCGAAGAGGTGCTGAGAGAGATGAATGTGGGACGGGAAATAACCGATGCAATTCTGCATTATAAAGGTCAGGCGGGCCGGATCCTCCAGGTGCTTAACATCACTGAAGATTCCGGTCTGGATATGGCTTTGCTTCTGAAATATCTGGATCCCCTGCACCTGGATCTGGAATCCCTAAGGACTGCTCTTTTGGAAAGTTTTCTGTGGGCAGAGACTCTAACTGAAGAATAATGCCGGAAAATTCTTATGTTTTTCCCCCATGCCGGCGCCATTCCTGATCCTGTAGCTGGATGAGAGGCCCGCAAATCTCGCCTTTTTCACTATCCTGTCTTATAATTATGCACCCTGGCGGTCGTAGTTCCCGCCTCTCCCTGGCACCCAGGGAAAAACAAAACACAAGGAGGACAGCATGTCCACAGCTATCGACTACAGCCAGGCTATTGCCTGGATCACTACTATTCCCCTGCATAACGAGATACTCTGGGTCATCATGGCCCTGCTTAATTTCGGCACCATCCTGCTCATTTACCGCAGGTTTGGTAAAAAGGGCCTCTTCGCCTGGATACCGGTATCGGTCATCCTGGCCAATATACAGGTCATCAAGCTCATCGAGCTGGGAGGGGCAGTCACCACGCTGGGCAATGTAGTATACGCCACCAGCTTCCTGGTCACTGACATCCTCAGTGAAAACCACGGAAAAAAGGAGTCCCAGCAGGCCGTGATACTGGGTTTTATCACCCTGATCTTCATGGCTGTGCTCACTCAGCTTACCATCCTCTTCCCGCCTTTTGTGGCCGATGCCGCCCAGCCCCATCTCGAGCATATCTTCGGCCTCCTGCCCCGCATTGCCCTGGCATCCCTGGTAGCCTATGGTGTATCCCAGCTCCATGATGTGTGGGCCTATCACTTCTGGAAGCAGAGGGACGACCGGGCCGGTTCCATCTGGAAGCGTAACAACTTCTCCACCATGGTGTCCCAGCTTATCGACACCGTGATCTTCTGCACCATCGCCTTCCTGGGGGCCACCCGTACCCTGTCCGAATTCTGGTCTATCCTCATCACCACCTATATCCTCAAGGTCATCGTAGCCGCTATGGACACCCCCCTGGTCTATATCGCCCGCCGCTGGAAGGATCAGGGAAAGGTACCCCAGGATTGAGGCAGGACTCCAGGCCTCCGCACTGGGGAAAGAGCTATGCCCCTGCTGTATTAGAGCAGGAGATGGAATGCCTGCTGGGTGAGGGGCCTCTCTGGGATGGAGACAGGCTGTGGTGGGTAGATATCCTCAATGGCCACTTACACAGCACTATTCCGGCATCAGGGCTGGTGCATACACTCACTCTGCCCCCACCCTTAGGCTCAGTGGTCATGGACCGGCATGGACGGCCGATAGTGGCACTGTCTGAGGGGATATTTCGTCTGGAGGATGACAATCTGGCCCGGTTGGCTCCCCATCCCCGGCCCGGCCAGCGCTTTAATGATGCCAGGTGTGATCCGGCAGGTAGACTATGGATCGGTACCATGGGAGAGCCGGGTAGGGCCGGGCTCTGGATGCTCGATCATGAGGCTCAGTGGCATCTTCGTCTGGACGGAGTGACCGTCTCCAATGGCCTGGCCTGGTCCCAGGATCTGCAGACCCTGTACTATATCGATAGTCCTCTACGCTCTCTCTCAGCCTTTGATTACCACCATGCCAGTGGGACTATCAGTACGAGGCGGGAGATCCTGACTTTATCCCCGGATATGGGCTATCCGGACGGGATGACTATGGATGAAGAGGGAGATCTGTGGATAGCCCTGTACCAGGGCGGTGCGGTCATCCATGTAGATCCGGTGAGAGCCAGGATAAAGGGGCATATTCCTCTGCCCGTGTCCCAGGTGAGCTCCTGTACATTCGGCGGCAGAATGAGAGATACCCTGTATATCACCACCGCCCGGGAAAACCTGACATCCCGGCAGCTGGAACAGGAGAAATACGCGGGCAGTCTGTTCCGGGCCTCCCCCGGCATTTCAGGGCTGGCTTCCACCCCTTTTGGCCTGGATGTATAGCACCTCTTCTGATGTTATGTCACAATACTCATTAGTGATCTGTATGAGGGATTACTATTTTATTATTCATAGTTTGACTATATGATATGGTCTTTATATATTATATATAATATGGATTAAGTATAATATATGA
>CAZIAD010000053.1:0-22445 GCA_964537555.1 uncultured Brevinematales bacterium | reverse complement strand
GGTGTAGTGGATCAGACTAAAGTAGTGGAACTGGGAAAGATAGCAGGAGTGGACAAGATACTTATACCCAAAATCTATCTGAAAAAAAAAGATTATGCTGTATCAATAAGTGTAATTGATGTCCAGACTGCACAAATCGAACTGAATTCTGAAGTCTATGAAGAAAATTCTTCGGCCTCTGATCTGGGCCGGTTTGTAGTAGCTCGAATTCTTAATAATTTCCCCCTGTTGGGTGAGGTATTGGGAAAAACAGGTGATAATGTGATAGTGAATCTGGGATCAAATCATGGCCTGAAAACCGGGACCCGCCTGTTTGTGACCCGCAAAGAGGTCCTGAAGGATGATGCGGGAAATATTTTATATGTCGACCTGAAGCGGGTAGGCACGCTCACCGTTACCAGTATGGATTATGCCCTGGCCAAGACCAAAGTGAGAAAACTGACTCCCGGGTACACAAGTGTCGAAAAAGGAGATATCATTTCCATAGATGTATATCCAAAAACCGAACCCGTGATATCATATACCCCTCTTCTTCCTGATGTAAAAAAGGGAAAACTCATTCTCAATGATGATATGTCAAAGAAAAAATATCTGTCTCCTACGTTCAATAGTGGCCCCGGATATACAAAGGGAAAACTTTTCCTTGACTCCACTAAAAATACCTATGGCCATTGCTATGCCTCCTACCCTGCACCCTATAATGATCTGACCAATTTTATTATCGAAGTGGATATGCAATTTCAGCAGGTAAGTGATAAATATAATAAGTTTTCTGTTGATTTTAGAGCAAATGGTTCATATATTACTTTAAATTGTTATAGCTTTTATATCCATGATGAAGGAGGCTATGCTCTTTATAATTTTCGCCTGGGTGGAGTCTTTGATACTATTCCGCTTCAGAGTACCCCCGCACTCAATAGGGGAGAATCTCAAAACCGCCTCAAAGTAGTGGCGGTAGATGACACATTTGACCTGTATATCAATGATATCTTTGTGGGCGCCTTTAAAGATGAAGCTTTTGAGAGCGGGTCTATTATGTTTAAAGTAAATTATGGGGGCTACTCAGCTATAGATAATGTGAAAATCTGGGAAGCTGTGAAGTAAGGAGAAACGATCAATATTTTAAGCTATCTCTACCCTATCTCTGATTCCGGCTACTTTTTTAGAAAGACCATCGACAAGATTGAATACAGAGAAAATGAAGGGATCACGGTGTTTTTCAGCCTGCAGAATCTTTATGACAATGATCTATGTATTCCCATCATGGTAAATGAGGAGATCAGCCTGCACAGCCCATCCAGTCAGGACCCCGGTAAACTGACAAAAAAGGATGTCTATAGCAGCAGTGTGATGAACCGTAAAAATCACCGGCTCCTGTATGGCTACGGGGATGATCATTATATCGAATTTGCAGCCTTTGAGACTATCACATTCAGCTATGCGTTTCACACCCGGAATATGCCTGAAAAGATAGTACTCAAAGATTTTATGCTGCCTGAAAATAAGCCCTATGGCAGGTACTCCATCCGGATCTCTGTAAAGGACCAAAAGCTGGAAACCCTGTCTCTCAAGAAAAAATACACTGACTTCCTCATCTATGAACCGGATGAAGAGACAGCCGAAGCCTACAGAGAACAGGGAAAAGATACTCCCGATTCCGGCATTGATGCAGTGATATGTCCCTGCTGTGGAGAGACGGTGGGCCCGGATGAAGTGAGGCATACCCTGGACCGCGAGGTGCAGATACTGGGAGGCTGGGCCCGTCCCCGTATGGAAAACCTGGCCGGCGATTATTACCACTGGGCCTGTGACGCCTGTCTGGACAGCGGTAGGGCCCTGGAGGCAAATCATGACAATTTTGATGGCGTTTACGGCATATACCTGGCCTTTTATGACATTGAAAAGACCTGCAAGAGCTGCCACCAAAAATATATTTTTACCAAAGAAGAGCAGCGCCATTGGTTTGAGGAGCTCAAATTCTGCCACCGGGCCAAGTCAGTACGCTGTATCCCCTGCCGCAAAGAAATCCGGCATCAGAACCATTTGAACAAAAGACTCACGGAGATGGTACCCCGCAAAAAGACTCTCTCACCGGAAGAAATAAAAGAGGTCATAGATATCTATGTGGAACTGGATAAACCGGAAAAGACTCCCTATTATGTAAATATACTGAAAAAGCTCCAGGACCAGAAAAAACAATAATCTATTAAAAAAGCCTGCCCCAGGATCCTATAAGCGGATTTCAGGGACAGGCTCATAAGAACGATCAGAAAAGACTGTATTGATACCACACTATATAAAGCCCCGCTATTATCATCAGGACCCCACTGATTCGGCTGATGTGGGGCATTAAGCGGCGCAGATTTTTCTGCAGGAATTCCCGGGAAAGCACTGTGAGTACTATTACCGTGATCATCATGATGCTGATCCCTCCTACATAGGCGGCCAGATAGGATACACCCCACAGCAGGCTGGGGGCCGACAGGGCCTGAGTAGTCACTACCAGAAACAGGGGAAAGAGGCAGCCCAGAGCTTCCAGAGAATAGATCATACCAAAGCCGTAAGCTTCGGCCAGCTCACCAGCGGGTTTTCCCTTTATTAAATGAAAGGAGAGGCTGACATTTTTCCCCAGAAGCATCAGGACCCCCAGAACGATAATGCCTACACCCAGGCCCAGAGCTATCCACTTCATATACTGCTTTAAAAAGCCTGCTGCGACCAGGATGAGCCCTCCCGCTACCAGGTATACCGTTATGACTCCCAGCAGAATAAACACTGCCAGTTTCAGGGCAGAACGGAGCCGGCCCGCCTGATCCTGTGCCGTAGTGTCCCGGGCAATCAGGCCGCTTAAATATCCGGGCAGCAGAGCTACAGCACAGGGGGCTAAAAATGCCAGGATTCCCTGTACCAGAGAAAAGATCAGAAAATCCATGATTATTTCAGCAGGGAATCAAAAAGAGCCCGAAATTCTGACTCTTTCAGCACTTTTTTCTTTTTCATATATACTATATTGCCCTGCTTATCAATGCCTATAGTAGTTGCCTGACTCTTGACTCCGAAATCCAGCATGAGCTGAGGATTTCCGGGCACCAGGGGGAAGTCCAGGCCCTTACGGGCAGCCAGATTAGACAATACAGTGGCGGTATCAGTGGGATCTATACTGACGGCCAGGATAGTGACTTTATCCTTGTAGTCCGGGTAGGCCTGGTTTATCGCAGGCCAGTTCCTGGCACACATGGGGCACCAGCTGGCCATAAAATACACGACTAGCGGTTTTCCTTGTTCCAGGGATTGTTTCAGGCTAAGGGTCTGCCCGGCAATATTAGTCACTGTAAAAGCAGGGGCTTTGGGCATTTTTTTGCCTGCCCAGGCCTGCCCCCCGGACATAAAAAGTAACAGGGCCAGCAGCGCCGGGACAGAGATTGCAGATACATTTTTTCTCATTTCGTACTCCTTGTATTTAGTAATACAAATATAATTTAATATCAATGCTAATACTAATTTTTCAAGGTTGAAAAGTAATACAGATTACATTTTTATTTCTGGAAAAAAAACAGTCATTCTGTTATGATTGTTTCCCGGCCGTTTGTTGTGTTATATCCGGGGAAAAGGGGCCATCTCATGAACAGGATTGTTTTTCGGATTTTATTGGTTTTTATAGGCGCGTCATTCTCATCAGGCTACAGTCAGTCTACTACTGCTAAATACCCCTTCAGAGGAGTAGTCTACCTGGAAAATCTCAAGGGGGATAAATCCTATGGGGAACAGGGAGGTGACTTCCGGGAATGGGAACGATACTGTCCCGCTTCTACCTTTAAAATCTTCAATACCCTCATCCTGCTAACAGAAGAAGCGGTAAGTCTGGATCAGGTCATCCCCTGGGATGGAGTACAAAGAAACTATCCCGGGTGGGATCAGGATCAGACCCTGGAGACGGCCTTTAGGGGATCTATGCCCTGGGTCTATTCCACTCTGTCCGGACAGGTCTCCCGGGCCCGGTATGAAAAATACCTCCGGATCTATCATTATGGCAATGCTAAACTAGGGCCCCGGCCCGATTATTTCTGGCTGGATGACAGCCTTCGTATTTCCCCTCAGGAGCAGGTAGCATTTATGAGGAATATATACCGGCAAAAATGGGTCAAATTCCGAAAATATTACCCTATCCTGAAGCAGTGGATGTTTATAGAGGGCAATGAAGAGTACAAGCTGTATGCCAAGACTGGCTGGGCATCAGATATTGAGTATCCGTTAGGATGGTATGTGGGCTATGTAGAGACTGCCGGGGAGGTATGGCTCTTTGCCCTGGTCATGGACCTGCCCGAGCCAGGGATGCTGCCCATGAGAAAAGAGAAGGTGATGGAGATGCTGCGAAAATGCGGCATCATCAGCCTGGAAAAATAAATTTGGTAATTCCTGTTTTTTTCTGCAATTATGCTATATTACAATCAATACTTAAAATCGAGGTTCCGGAATGAAAAAAAGTCGGTTATTTTTATCCAGTCTAATAATAATTTTATATTCCGCCTGTGCCCCCCGGAGTGGAGGTGACATCAGAGGGATAGTCTACACTGTTAATGGGCGCATATATTCGATACTGCCCCAGGCTGATGCAACACCGGTCTCCCTTTCGGATCAGCTGGACAGCCTGTCTGCTCTGCCCCCGGGAGGCAGTGATGCCTGGGCATCTGTCTCTCCCAATGGGGACTGGATATTACTTGCCACAGACCGTTTCGGACTGTCAGCCTGGACCGGCCTGGTCCTGCTCCGCTCTGACCTGGAGTCGGCTCAGGTAGTGAGGGATTATAGCGGAGAAGCCTGGCATGCCGATTATAGCGCAGTGGCCTCCAGCGGCCGTATCATCGTCCTGTGCCAGGTGGTGACCAATATCCAGCACGTCTTTGTGATCACCAATCTGGGTAATTACTGGATCAATGTGGCCTGCCTGTCCAGTGCCACGGTTTATTCCAACCAGGGCAATCCCCGCATCTCTGCAGACGGGACCCAGGTGCTGTTTGATGGAGGGCTAACTCCCTATAGCCAGGAGGGTACAGCAGTATTCCGGGCCAATATCGACGGCAGCGGCTATACCAACCTGGTCGGCCCTCTGAGCCATGCCGGAGGAAATATCTCTCACTCAGTTCGTTCTCCGGCATTTGCCCCGGATGGAAGTATCGTGTTTGAGGCGGACTGGAATGGTGAACAGATCTGGAGGCTGGTTCCAGGATCTACTGACCCGGTGGTGATAAATTCCAGCTACCAGAATGATAATAGCCCCACTGTACTGCAGGACGGCAGGGTGGTCTCCCTGTGGCTGGATCGTCCCGGAGGCAGTGGCACTCATGAGATCAAGATCATGAATGCAGACGGCACCGGAGGCTTTGTCATCCTGGAAAATGTGGATGTTTCAGATATTGGACTGACTGCCGGGAGATAGAAACCAGTTTGAGCACTGAGCAGTGCAGCCTAATTTTCCAGAACTTCCCGGATAGCGAGGGCATATTCCTGTTTACTCAGGGGTTTGAGGCATAACTTGCTGACTCCATTTTTCAGAAGCTCATTTTCACTTATATCGGAGCTATATCCGGTACATAACAATACAGGCAGCTTTTCTCGTATTTCATGGGCGTATTTTGAAAGCTCCAGACCGGTCATTTCCGGCATGGTTTGATCAGTGATAATCAGGTCAAATCTGTCAGGATCATTTTTTATCATTTCCAGAGCTTCCAGACTACTGGATGTGCTGTACACATCATATCCCAGAGAACTGAGAAGGGCTGAACCTGTGGTGATAATACTGTCTTCATCATCCACAAAAAGGACTCTTTCCTTTCCTCCCCGGGCTGGTTTATCTGCCCGGGCGGATTCAGGATGAGAAATGTTAGTCTTAGGCAGATACACTCTGAAAACACTCCCTATGCCGGGAGTGCTTTCTACGATGATATTTCCTTTGTGTGATAAAAGGATACCATATACTACAGCCAGCCCCATACCGGTGCCCTGGCCTGTACCTTTAGTAGTGAAAAAGGGTTCAAATATTTTTTCCAGCACATCAGCATTCATGCCCCGTCCGTCATCCCTGATTTCCAGTATAGAATAGTATCCGGGCTGAATTTTCCCCAGACGTCCTTCTAGTTCTTTAATGATATTCAGTTCCTTTAAGCTTACTGACAAATGCCCTTTGTTCTTCATGGCTTGTATAGCATTGGTCGTCAGATTGAGCATCATCTCATGTATTTTGCTGGAATCGGCCAGTACGGGCCGGGTATCCGGCTGGAGCTCAGTAGTGATCTGAACCGTAGAGGGTGTAGAAACCCGGACAAGATTTAATACTTCCTTTATCACCGGTTCCAGCATAATGGGCAGGCGCGAGGTATCGGAATGACGGCTGAATGTCAGTATCTGACTGACCAGGTTCTTAGCCCGTTCAGATGCTATGAGTACCTGCCTTAGATTTTGGGCCTGTACTGAATCTTCCGCCGCATCCATGAGGGATAGCTCGGTATAGCCGATTATTCCGGCCAGAATATTATTGAAATCATGGGCAATGCCTCCCGCCAGCTGGCCTATGGCTTCCATTTTACGAGCCTGGTGCAGATAAAACTCGTTCTGTTTTAGTTCATTAGTCCTGAGCGTGACCTGGTGCTTTAACTGTCTGTTCCATATAATAAAACCAAATAATATTAGTAAAAGAGGTATCCCTATTTTCCATAATAATGAATAGTCATTTTGCTTTTGCATGATGATAGGCACCCATTTCTGATATATCTCTATTCTCTCAGAGGGAGGTATGTTATTCAGGGCTTTCTGTAGGATGTCTCTGAGTATAGGCCAGTCTTTTCTGGATGCCATGCCCAGGGTATTGCTGTATGGAGTATCTCCCCCCACTTTAATGGTGGAAAACCCCTTTTTACTGATAATCTGCCCGGTTGCCAGAAGATTACCGATAAAAGCTACCACTTCTCCCCGCTGGAGCTTTTCCAAACCTCCTTCAATGGTCGAGACGGTCACAAGCTCGATATCCGGATAATCCTGTTGTAACATATAATGAAAGGAATAGCTTTCCACCACAGCCACTTTTAAGCCGGCCAGATCTTTGGGGCCCGCAATATAGGCTGTATCGTGGCGGGTAAAGATCTTTACTGGAAAAGTGATATATGGTGTAGTGAAGTTTACAAATGCTTTACGCTCTTCAGTGAGGGCCAGGCAGGAAAACATATCTATTTGATTATTTTTTGCTTTCAGTATGAGCTGCTGCCAGGTGCTTTTTTTATCTATAATGAACCTGACCCCCAGCATATTTTCAATACGTCTCAGGTAATCAATGGCAATACCATGAAATTCTCCTTTATTGTCACGGTATTCTATTGGATCCCAAAAGGGGTCACTGCCCACACTGATTTCGGGATGCTGTTTAAGCCATGCCTTTTCTGCTTTACTGAGCACCAGAGGAGGGTCCTGAACCAAATGCTGTAAGTGCCACTTTCTAAAAAGCGCACTCTGTTCCTCTTCCGAAATGGCATCGATGCCTTTATTTATAATAGAGAGGAGCAGGGGCTGGGATTTTGATATGGCGTAGCCTGCTTCAGCAGGATGATCTTTCAGGACTAATGCCATTTTAACAGGAAGCATCCTGGTATTAATCTCATACTCAAGATTGACATTCCCTAAAACCGCATCGACCTCAGACTCCAGGAGGGCTGATAAAAGTTCAGATTGTGTGGGATAAGTCTGTGCCTTTATGGTGGTTTCAGCTTGTAGTAATTCTTTTATATGGCTGATACCTTGTTGATAGGCGACTTTTTTTCCTTTAAGGTCTGCTATTTTTTTAAAGCTGCTTTTATCGCTTATAAGTGTATAAACAAAAATATAAGAACTGGTAGTGACCTTGCTAAATGAATGGGTGGGGGACAGGATCCTGAGATTAATAATAGCGGGAAACAAGCCTTCGAGCTGGCCATTATTCGCTGCTTTTACACTTTTCATCCAGTCATCGTGAACCAGTTCTATATTTAATCCGGTCTTCTCATTGATCAAACGGTTATAATCTTCTGCCCAGCCTTCGGATTGCCTGTCCTCAAATGCCAGGGGAGGGTAATGTTTGAGAGATCCCAGCCTTATCACAGGATGTTGACGTATCCAGGACTTTTCCTGATGAGTCAGTTCTATTGTACTGCCGGCATGCAGGCCGGAATATAGAAAGAACATGAGAAAAGGGAGGATGTACAGGATATTCATGAATCGGATCTTCATGTTTATTCCTCTTCGTTCTTATAAGTGAGACATTTTCTGAGAAATATATAAACTGATTATAGATAGCAATATTTTTTGAGTCAAACATATATCAGATAATAACTAAAAAAAATTAGGATCAGGTTCCGGTCAACTGAATAAAATGCTCCCGTGATACAAAATTAGATGCCTTTTTAAACTGTCCATTAACATAATAGCGCACATAAGGGATGAGGGCATTTTCAAAGACATCTTCTTTAAACTCCATGAAAGCATCCCCATAAGCTTCTGTATTATACAGGGTCACATAAATATCCAGATCTGCATCTTCTATTCCGGGGAGGTAGTCCTTCATGTACCCCCATTGAGGGCACCAGTCCTGAGTCATAACGACTGCTACACGTGTTTTTGATTCTAACACTTCCGGAGGAAAGTCCCCCTGATCTATGGTATATTCTATGTGCTCCGGGGTGAGTGCTATCAGCTCTTTCATAGTGATTCTCCTAAGGTAATTAATATACTCATCTTTATTTATTTTGACCAGTATATGTTTTATTTTAAGTAATGCAGATTACATGTGATATATATAAAACTATATTTGATAGAAAAAGCGCTATGAATTACAATCAATGCTTAGGAATGTGATAGCAGGGGAAAAACTATGGATAGAGGATTTGTCACAGAACTGGACCATGTCTCGGTGAGTTACGGACAGGAAAATGTACTGAAAGATATCAGTTTTTCTGTCAAAGAAGGAGAACATTGTGCCATACTGGGCCCTAATGGCTCCGGGAAGACTACCCTGATCCGGCTGTTTTCCCAGGATATCTATCCCCGCAGGGAACCCAACAGTTCTTTTAAAATATTCGGTAAACAGGGCTGGAATATCTGGGATCTGAAAAGTCATCTGAGCATCATCAGCAATGACCTGCACACCCGCTTTGTGCGTGATTCCCCCGGCAGTACCGGAATTGAGGCAGTCATCTCCGGATTTTATTCATCCCTGGGGCGATTTCGCCATCAGGAATACAGCAGTCAGCAGAAAGAAAAAGCGGAAGAGGTCATGGAATTTCTCCATATTACCCATCTCAGGGACCACCTCATAGGCAGGATGTCAACCGGTGAGATCAGGAGATGTGTAGTGGGACGGGCCCTGGTACATGAGCCCCGGGCTATTCTGCTGGATGAGCCCACAGTGGGGCTGGATATACGGGCTCAGTATGAATTCCGGGAAATAATGCGTAAGCTCTCCAGAGTGGCTACGGTCATACTGGTGACACATCATGTGGAAGAGATCATACCCGAGATCAGTACAGTAATACTTCTTAAAGAGGGCAGTATCTATCAAAAAGGGCCCATCCGGGAAGTTCTAAGGGATGAATACTTATCTCACACTTTTGATATCAGGCTCCGGATAGATGAAGAAAAGGGGATGTACCGGGTCTATCCCGGCCCTCATGACTGATGCTTTTATTCTCTCGCTGGTTTAAAGAGTTAGAATCTGGTGTTATAATAATTACAGTAGCAAGATGAGGTGCCCCATGAAAAAAACGATGTTTTCATTATTTCTCCTTTTTATGATTGTCGCTGTTGCTGAGGCTGGTACGGAAACAGGCTACTCTCTGGTCACTGCTCCCAGCGGCCTCAGTATGAGGACAGAGCCCGGGCAGAATGCAGACCGGGAGCTGGTCATACCCTATCAGACCCGGGTGCAGGTGGTAGCTCTGAGCGATAAGTCAGAGACCATTTCCGGGGTCAAGGGGAAATGGGTAAAAGTACAATGGCTGGATTATTCAGGCTGGGTATTTGATGCATATCTCAAAACTGTCAGTCAGGATGACCCCCTGGTGTCTTATATCAGGTTTTGTGACAGCCTGGATGTAAATGATATTGATTCCATTACAAAAGCTAAAAATACTTTCCGGAAGTCCTTTCTGTCCCGGCCCGAATTACAGGAACATGCCTTCAGGGTCTTTCGCCACTTATATAAACAGGCAGGGTATAGCCTGCAATCCAGAATAGAAAGCGATAACAGACTGACAGGATCGGGATATGTCCTGGGTAGCCCTCTGCTTCATTCTATCGACCCGGATCATCTTAGTGCAGGCCAGATAAAAAAATTAAAAGAAGAACTCCAGTGGTATGAAGGGGATCCGGAAGATTCCGGTTATGACAGTGTACAGCGGGATGAGGATTTCCGGTTTTTCCTGAGAGAGCTGGTGTCCTATGCTAGAAATGGCATACAGATGGACTGCGGTGAAGGCGAATCCTTTGTCCGGGAAAATTACCACTACTACGTGGAAGAGGTGTTGCGGGGTTGTAAAGGGGAGATCGTGGCCTATTTCACTGTTCTGGCTCAAAATGACAGCCACCAGCTGAGTGCCGATGCAGGCTACCTCATCTCCTGGGAAGAGATGCGGGCTAATCTGATCGCTTTTGAAAGATTTTATCTGAAACACCCCAAATTCTTTGAATCACGGGATTTGCCCGGACTCATCGAAACCCGGCTCTATGCATACCTGTGGGGAGCGGACAATACACCGCTCACTTATTCCCGGGAAGATCCCCTGTTGGATGAGGTCATGAAGAGTTACCAGCGCTTTTTAACTGAAAACCAGGATTCCAAATTCACTCCTTATATGAAAAGACTGTACCGCTTATATCAAACCAATGATTTTAAAACCAATAAAGAAATAGAAGACACCATCACCCATATCACCAGGGAATATCAAAAAATACTTGAAGCTCAGTAAGGGACTGAAATAAAAATGATTTGGTCAGGGGTTTTCTACGGGAAAATGTCACTTTAAGCGAGGATGGCAGGATCTCATACATTCGGGTTTCTAACACTTAAAACCAGGGTCTTGTCTTTTCTACCTGATTCCAAAGAAATATCACTACACACAATTGCAAAATATGCTTTAATAAAATATACAAATAAAACAAACGCTTTACAGCAAATCGTTTTTATGCTAAAATAATGAAATTTTATTAAAGGATGGTAAAAATGGTTCAAACAGTGTCTGAAAAAAAAGGGTGGGTGCTGGCTCTGTTGGCAGTGTTTATGTTGTCCTTGGGTGTGCGGCCAGTGTATTCACAGGATTTTAAAGCATTAAAATCCGATAAACTGGAGCTGAAAGAAGTAATGGATGTAAACCTCTCCAAAGGGTATACTTATGCTGAGGCATTTGTGTTAAACGGGGAGACTTTTGTATTCTGTCACAACAAGGATACAGGACTTACTTCTGTATGGAATCTGAAGAAAGGGGGAGCTCCCGTATTCCAGAAGACCTGGAGTAAAGGCTGGTCCAACATGAACTTCTTCAAAATGTTTGGCAGAGTCTATTTCTTTCATCAGAAAGGAAACGATGGCTTAGCCAGACTGGTAGCAATGGATTATGATAAGCTCATGGCCGGTGAAAGTATGGGAGAAAAAGTAAAAGAAGAGAACTGGTCTTCAGGCTGGACTGCCACCAAGTTTTTTGTAAGAAATAATATTGCTTATTTTTTCCATTATAAAAAAGATTCAGGCCTGGCCCGCTTAAATGGTACTGCGACCGCGGGTGAATTTGGCAAGAAAATTTATGAAAAGACCTGGAAAAAAGATTATGATAATTTTTCATTAATTGAACAGGGCCTCAATATTTTTCTGCTGTATCAGCAGAGCAGTACCGGACTGACTAAGATCAATAAGATCAATAAAAGCAAGATCCAGGATGCGGTAAGGGGTGGATTAGAAACTGCAGATCTGGGCACAGTGGTTTATGACAAAGACTGGTCTTCTGGCTGGACCGACACATTTTTCTTCACTCTGGGAGATGCAGCGTATCTCTTCCATTATAAATCAGGTACAGGATTGGTCAGAATAGACCAGCTGTCTGAAGGGGGAGACACTCTCACCCAGGTATATGAAGGAAACTGGACTACCGGCTGGTCTAACTTTGCAATCTTCTACAATGATGATAAGCCCTACCTGTTTGGGCAAAAGAAAAGCACTGGACGAACTGCCATCAATGAGATCAGACTGAAATAGAATAGAAACCCCAAATATAAGCTGCCCTGGATTCAGGGCAGCTTTTTTTGTGTGCCCTGGAAATATAGACGCAACATCACATTTAAACACTACTAAACCTATAGCAAAAATAATATTATTATGGAAAAACCTCCTTTTTTCTTGCAATCCTATAATTTCTATAAGATAATAATGTCCATGAAACAAAACCGGGTATTTGTCTGAATATTCAAATGCCGGTTTTAAAAACTAACTGACATGGCCGATATCAGGAGGGACTATGCAAAGAAAAATGACTTTTCTTCGCCGCAGTGAAGATGAAGAGATAAAAGACGCAGGGTTTACCCTGGACTTTGACGAGATCGCCCGGCGGGGGAGTCTCACACCCGAGGAAAAAAGTATAGCCAAGTGGTATGGGATATACGGCTCCCGTCAGCCCGGCAACCATATGGCCCGGGTGGTCATTCCAGGCGGGGAGATCAGCTCTACCCAGGCCCGTAATATGGCAAAAGTCAGCGAAGACTTTGGCCAGGGCATCCTTAATATCACTACCCGTCAGGCTATACAGTTCCACTGGCTTAAGGCGACCAAGCTCCCCGATATGATCCGGGCCCTGGCTACCGAGGGCAGTACGACCAAGCATGGCTGCGGGGATGTGACCCGTAATGTGGCGGCCTGTCCCCTGGCAGCTACCTGCCGGTATGCCCGCTTTAATGTCATGCCCCATACTCTGCGTACCGCCAAAGTACTTAGTGATGCCGAGGACCTGGAGAACCTGCCCCGAAAATTTAAGATCACCTTTTCAGGATGCCCTGCTGCCTGTGCCCAGCCCTATATGAACTGTGTGGGAAATATCGCAGTCTCCCGAAAACAGGGTGATTTAATAGAACAGGGTTTTGAGGTCGTGATCGGGGGCGGTATGGGCTGGAAGGCCTTTGTAGCCCAAAAGCTGTTTACTTTTGTGCCTCCCCAAAAGATCACAGAAGTGAGCCGGGCTATAGGCCTCATGTTCCGGGATCATGGCGACCGCTATAACCGGGCCAAGTCCCGTCTGAAATTTGTGGTCCATCGTTACGGTATCGACAAATGCCGGGAACTGGTACTGGATTATTTGAAACAGGAAGATGTATCCCTGGATGGAATATCCTGGGAGCCGTTTACAGAGGCTGGAAAGGATATTCCTGACCGCCCCCTGAGTGAGGAGACCCCTGTCGGTACAGATGGCATGGCTACCCTACAGATCATGGTGCCCAAGGGGGAGATGCAGTTTACTCAGCTCAAAAAGCTGGCTGACCTGGCTGACCTCTATGGAAGACAGAGGCTCATCACCACTAACCGGCAGAACATCAACATCCCCGGGGTGGATCCGGCTAAAGTAGAGGAAGTGAAGAAGGAAGTCCATAAGATCGGCTTTATCACTCAGGGATTTTACGGTATCCGGGATATAGTCCCCTGTGTAGGGACCACCTATTGCCCTAAGGCCGTAGCCCGGACCCGGGACCTCTATGATACCCTGCATAAACTGGTGTCGCATAAAAAATACGACGGCATAGAAAAGAAAGTCCTCATAAACATCACAGGGTGCCCTAACTCCTGCTCTCCCTACCGTATCGTGGACATAGGGTACCGGGGTATGCGAATCCGTGAAGAGCTGGGCTCAGTAGAAGGATATGAGATGCTCATAGGGGGAGATCAGAAGGAGCATGGTAAAAAACTGGGCGAGTTTAAGGTACAGGATATACCTGAGATCACTCAAAAAGTCCTGGACCACTTTATTCAGGTACGTCACGAGGACGAAAGCCTGACCCAGACTGTAGCCCGCCTGGGCATTGAACTATTCAGGGAGGTAGTCTACTCATGAAGTATCAGTATAAAAAAGCCCCTAATCCCACACAATACTCCGGCAGCCTGGGCCTGCTCAGCACCAATCTGGACTTTAAGACTATAGCTAAAGACATCCCCTGTCAGGCGGCCTGTCCGGCTAAGACCAATGTGCCGGGCTATATCGAGCAGATCGCTCTGGGTAATCCCGATGCGGCCTACCGCATCAATCTGGAGGACAATGTCTTTCCCGGTGTACTGGGACGGATCTGTACTAAACCCTGTGAAGATGCCTGCCGTCATAACTGGACCAATACCAACGGCCCTGTGGCTATCTGTCATCTTAAGAGAGGCTCAGCTGATGAAAAGCAGAATACAGTAAAACCATTAGCACCCTGGTTTAACGACAGCGGTAAAAAGGTAGCTGTCATAGGGGGAGGCCCCGCCGGCCTCACTGCGGCCCGGGAGCTGCGCCGCTATGGGCATACCGTGACCCTGCTGGAGCGGGAAGACCACCTGGGAGGAATGATGGTGGACGGTATACCCCGTTTCCGCCTGCCCCTGGCCGTGATCCGCAGTGAGATAGACCTCATAGTCAAGAGCGGGATTAATGTCCTTTTAAATCAAAGCGTTGATTCTGCTCAGCTGGAACACCTGGAACAGGACTATGACGCTGTACTGCTGGCTACCGGGACTATGAACCCCCGGCTCCTGGACTTTCCCGATCATCCGGCGGTCTACAATGGGCTGGACTTTATGAAGTCCTATAATGCCGGAGCCATAAAAGAGATGAAAGGAAATGTGGTCATCATCGGAGGGGGATTCACAGCTGTGGATGCCGCCCGCAGCTGCGCCCGGGCAGTACGTAAGCTCCTGGGAGCGGAGGGTAAGGTCACGATATTTTACCGGCGTACCGAGCATCACATGGCTGCGGAGCTGGAGGAGATGGAGGAGATCCGACTAGAGAACATCGACATCCGCACCCTGGCCTCCCCCCTTCAGCCTGTAATAAAAGACGGGAAACTCAGCGGCATGCAGTTTATCCGAAATGCGGTGGGGGATAAGACTAAGGACGGAAAAGTAGAGATCAAAGCCATCACAGGCAGTGAGTTTGTTGAGCCTTGTGACCACCTCATCGTGGCCATCGGCCAGCTCCAGGACTGGGACATCCTGCCATCTGGATGGAAGCTCACCCAGGGCCAGAATACCACCCGGGGCAAAGTATTTGCCGCAGGGGATTTTGTATCAGGCAGCCTGGATGTGATCCATGCCGTGGCAGAAGGCAAGGCCACGGCTGATGTGATAGACCGTTATCTCATGGGGGTACAGCGTATTAAAAAGCATGTATCCATTGAGATGGGCCATTCCGACGGAGAGACCATCCGTACCCGGGACCACGACCTGCAGCGTAAGGCACCTATGCCCAATCTGTCCCTGGAGGCCAGGGCCGAGGGAAATGCCGAAGTAGCCACCGGATTTGACCCGGATAAACTGTTCAGCCATGCTACCCGTTGTTATTTCTGTCATTATAAGTTTGAGATAGATAATGATAAATGTATTCATTGTGACTGGTGCATACAGGCTGCTCCCCGGAACTGTATCCGGAAGGTATCCCGCCTTATCCAGGATGAGGACAATTATGTCACTGATTATATTGAGACTGATCTGAGCCGGGAGGCTACCTATATCTATATAGACTCGGATGAGTGTATCCGCTGTGGTAAATGCTTCCGGGTATGCCCTACCGAGGCCATCACCATGAAAAAGGCCACTCTGACTTCCTGCAGCCAGGATGTCCAATCCGGTAAATGGGAAGACATGATGAAAGAACTGCGTGAGTATAAAGAAACTAGGGGGTAGACCATGGATGATAGCTTTAAAGGCCCCGGCCCCGGGGCCGCACCTTACATGCCCTTTATGATAGAGCTCAATAATGTACTGGTATTCGGCGGAGAGAAAGGAGAAGGCCTGCAGAAGACCGAGAAACTGTCTCTCTACGCCCGAAATGTCACCGTGATACCGGGAGGCCCTATCCCTGATAATGCCCCGGTATGGGACATGAGCTTTGTATTCTCCCGGGGGCCGGTCCGCTATGTGGCGGAGGACCTGGCCTTTCCCCAAGAGAAAAGTGCTGAGATCCTGCCTGTATCGGTGAAGGCCCTGTTTGAACCCTTTATACACCAGGGGGAGAAAAAGTCCCAGTGGTGGTTCGGTCTTAAGTCTGCCCGCCGGCAGCTGCGGCAGCTCCTCCAGGACAGAGACTATGTAGTATCTGATCTGCCCCACCCGGCATACAATGAGATCCTGCATCAGGAATGTAAAAGACTGGGGATACGCCATACGGTGATAGATAATAAAGAATACTCGGATACCTGGTTTATGTCTCTGGTGGATGCAGGGCCCATTCTGGCCGGTATCTCCACCCGGGGTAACTGTGCCTTTTATTCCCGGCAGCTCCGGCAGGAGCTGGAACAGGACTTTCGCAGGAGAGCTCCCCTGGCCCGTACCCTGACCCGGCTCCGTGATGAATTACCCCGGAAAGGCCGGCACCAGGGACTCCAGGATGCTTATGCTTCGTCCCGCTTTATTGAGCTCGTTAAAACAGGGCGGGAGCAGGAAGCCCTGGAGCTGGCCCATAGTATCATCGATGAAAACAAGGAGAGATGAATGTCTCAGGCATATGAATCAGTACTGGACCTGGTAGGCGATACCCCCCTGGTCCGATTGCAAAATAGTTATATCAGCAAGGGAGTAACCCTGGCCCCGGGGGCTAAGGTCTACGGCAAGATGGAAAACCGTAACCCCGGGGGCAGTGTCAAGGACCGGATCGCCCAGTCCATGATAGAGGATGCAGAGGTAAAGGGCCTCATCAAACCCGGCGACACCCTCATAGAGCCTACCAGCGGCAATACCGGTATAGGCCTGGCCTGGATCGGCCGTCTCAAGGGCTACAAGGTCATCCTGTGTATGCCCGAGAGTATGAGTGTGGAACGGCGCAAGCTCCTCCGGTCCTATGGTGCCGAGCTGGTACTGACCGACTCCCAGGCCGGGATGGCTGGGGCCATAGACAAGGCCCAAAAGCTCCTCAAAAGCATACCCGGATCAGTCATGCCCAGCCAGTTTGACAACCCGGCTAACCCTGATGTGCACTACCGCACTACCGGCCCCGAAATATGGCAGGCCCTGGATGGAAAGGTAGATATACTGGTAGCCGGAGTAGGCACCGGAGGCACCATCAGCGGTACCGGCAAATACCTCAAAGAGCAGAACCCGGCTATTCAGGTGATCGCCGTAGAGCCCAGCACCAGTGCCGTCCTGTCGGGACAGCCCTCCGGGGCCCATATGATACAGGGTATAGGGGCCGGCTTTATCCCGGGGAACTATCACGGCGATGTGGTGGATGAGGTCATACAGATAGAGAGCCATGAGGCTATAGATTTCGCTAAGGCTGTAGCCCGGGAGGATGGGCTCCTGGTAGGCATCAGCGCGGGGGCCAATGCCCTGGCCGCGGGACAGGTAGCCGCCCGGCCTGAAAACGCCGGCAAGACGGTGGTCACTATCCTGTGTGATACCGGGGAGCGGTATATATCGACGCTGTTGTTTTACGATGACTGAGGCTGAGATCTGAGACTTTCAAATGAGAAAGTTTCACATTTATTCAGTGTACTTTCTCGAACCTATATAATTTAGTAGGAGTAAGAATGATGATTTTATCTTCAGTTGTAGTAATCAAGCTGATTTTTTCATTGACAGAGTATTCATAAGTTTTTCTATTTTTATAGTTTTTAGCAATCAATCCGCCCTTTTCTGTTCCAATGTATATCCAATCCCCATCAATATAAGGATAACAACTGGTCTTTTCAGATTTCAAGTTCAATACTCTTCCTCCATTTTTATACCATAATACGGTGGTAATGGACTTATCTGCTGAAGTCAATAAAATATATCCGTTTAGAAGTAATGGAATTATTCTAGTATTTGATAATCCAGGGATGGTTTTACTCCACCAGACTTTTCCGTTTTCAGGATCGAAAGCAAATATTTTCCCCGAGCTCCTAAATGTCGATATCACAATGTTTTCACTGCCAATAAGCGGATACATAATTCTTTCTTCTGTAGGATTCATCCAAATCTGTTTTTGGTTTTCAAGATCATACCCAATGATCTGTTTTCCTTCAGTAGCATAAACAAGGATTTTTTTTATCCCATAGAAATAGGGAGAGGAGTAAATGGGTTTTGCCTGAGGTATATAATCTATGTATTTTCCATTTGATGAATATATTTGTATTCCTTGTTTCATGGAAGGTAAAAAGAGGGTGTCATCTCCCGAAACGGTTGATGCTCCAAATATTTGTATACCAGTTCCTTCTCTTTTCCACAATTGTTTACCTTGAAAATCAAAAGCATATAGATTTCCGTCAGATGATCCCACTATAATGCTATCCTGTATAATAACAGGCCTGGTCAATTTAGATGAATCAGTAATAATTTTTGTTGATATCTTACCTGTTTCATCAATAATATATAAAGTGTTTTCCTTTGTACATACAATCTGGTTATGTGAAATAACTGGTGGTTCAATGTTTTCCGTAAATATCTGATTACGTTCACTGATCAATGTAAGTTTATTCTTCTCCTGAGATTTGCCGGGATCAGCTTGATTTATCAGATTGTTTTCTATAGGTTTGAGGCTGAGAGTAATTTCATGGTCCGGCTGGGTGATTTTTAACTTGTAATCATATGCATGGTAAGCTTCTAACTCCAGGGTTATTTTTATGGAATTATCTAATGGGTAGGAGACTTCCACAGGCGTTGTTCCTTTGTTAATTCCGTCAATGCTTACCTTCGCACCTTGAGGAATGGAGTCGATCCTTATATTAGCACTTGAATAAGTAATAATCTTATCGCTGGAAAGATTTTTAACAATCAGTAGATCTTCTGAAGAAAGAAGAAGGTTTTTCTGTGTTTGCTTTAAATTGATTAAGGGACTATTTATATACAGAGGATAGAGAGTATCAGTGGAATTGGATGAAACTAATGATTTTATAGCTAATCCGAATATATTAACCAAAGGTAATTCAATTTGCTCAATATGTTGCATGTTTGTATTAATAGATTTTAGTTTTAGAATTGGATTATTTTGTTTTATATATTCCGATATAGCATTATAAAGAAGCAGATTAAATTGATCGTAAACTGGTCTGGATAATCTATAATGAGTACCTTCATTTACAGTTATATGTCTGATCCATGTTTTTTCAAAATACTCAGATGTATAGTTATCAAATTCACCAGCCTTGACCGCTTTTTCCAGGGCATAAATAAGGGGAAGAAACTGCTGACTCCCAGATTCTGTGGCGATAATACAAGCATCTTGTTGTACATCGATGAACCCCTGGCAGCCTGAGACTATACCATAACCCACTGGTGTCTGTACTAAAAATTGACTCTCTTTAGACCTATTGAGTACATTAAAAAAAATTTTACCTTGTTTGAGGTTAAATACGGCAGTGAAACCTTGATAATTATTATGGATTTCAGAAATGCTTAATTCTGAATTTGGGGCTAATCGCAAGATTCCATATCCGATTATCTGCAATTCACAATATGAATCCTGACCAGTTTTAATTTCATCTCCTTTTTTAATGACATCTTCAATAAATAAAGAATTCCATTTAGCAGAATACTTTTTGTGAATCTGTATTTTATCTCCTGAAAGATATGTGACAAAAATCTCTTCCCTTTTTTGTAAGGGGGTAGTTGCGACCAGAAATAATAAAAACGGAATTAAGAAAAAAAAATGGATAATGGATTTCATGTTACACCTATACTGATTTATTCATTATAACTTCTGCAAACACAAAGAGACCAGATATAGGTTTATGCGTCACTCAGTATAGCGAAACAGGGAGGAATTCTCAAATGATAGTATCAAAATATTAAATTGCAGCACTAGTTTTTAATCCAGTGACCTGCCTGGCCCAACAGATAATCGTATTATTAGAGCAGTCTCCAGGCTTAAAAAAAACGAACTCATACCATTAAATCCGGATTAATAGCCAAAATCTAGCCTTCCGCCAGCTTCCACTCCAGTGTCCTCCCGGCATAAAAGGGCACCAGCACCTGTCCATCCGCCAGGAGAATCTCAGCAGGCACCTGCCAGGGCTGCCGTAGCAGAGTGATAGTCCCGTTATTGCGGGGCAGGCCGTAAAAATCAGGCCCGTAATGACTGGCGAAACCCTCCAGCCGGTCCAGTATGCCCAGTTCATCGAATATCTGAGCATAGAGCTCGATGGCACTCCAGGCGGAATAGCAGCCGGCACAGCCGCAGGCGTTCTCTTTTTTATGTTTAAGGTGGGGGGCAGAGTCGGTACCCAGAAAGAAGCGGGGGCTGCCCCTCTTTACCGCTTCCTGCAGGGCCTGCTGGTGGGTGTTCCGCTTCAGGACGGGTAGACAGTAGTTGTGGGGGCGTATGGCCCCGGCCAGGAGGTCATTACGGTTGAGCAGGAGGTGCTGGGGGGTGATAGTGGCCGCCACTTTTTCCGATGCCCCGCTGACAAACTGTACTGCATCAGAGGTCGTGATATGCTCCATGACTACTTTTAAATGGGGGAATCGGCGGGTGAGGGGAAGCAGGTGCCGGTCTATAAACACCTGTTCCCGGTCGAAGATATCGATATCCGCATCGGTGACCTCGCCATGCACCAGCAGGGGCATGCCCCTTTCTGCCATAGCTTCAAATACGGGGTACAGGGATTCCAGAGAGGATACTCCGCTATCAGAATTAGTGGTAGCCCCGGCGGGGTAGAGCTTGGCAGCGGGTACTCCGGCATCTACCGCTTCCTGTATAGTAACAGGAGTAGTGTTGTTAGTAAGGTAGATGGTCATGAGGGGCTCAAATGTGCTGCCAGCCGGGCGGGCATCCAGTATTCGCTGGCGATAGGCCAGGGCCAGGGCCGCTGTAGTGACCGGGGGTACCAGGTTAGGCATAGCGATGCCCCGCTGAAAACAGCGGGAGCTAGCAGCCACAGTCTGGGGCAGTATGTCTCCGTCTCTTAAGTGGAGGTGCCAGTCGTCCGGCCGGGTGATGGTCAGTCTATCCATATTTTTACCTGTCTTTACTTTTTATACATTATAGCATCAATACTATCTTAAGGCATATTTACGCATAAAAAACCCGCCTCAGGGGAGACGGGTTTTGGTGTAAACTGATCTGTATTATTCCTGAGATTTCAGGATCTCGGCATTTTTCTGCTCGTTACGTATCATGTTGAGAGACTGCATATACAGTTTATTCTTGGGGTTCATGTCCATAGCTTTCTTGATATTTATCAGAGACTCCTCGAACTGCTGATTAAATCCCTGGGCCAGTCCCAGGTTATACCAGGTCTTGGCCTGAATGGGCAGTTTCAATGCAGTATTTCGGGTCATCTCTTCAAACAGGGCTATAGCATCATCGTTAAAACCGGCCTGCATCTTCTGTATAGCCAGTTCCACCTGAGGCAGTTCTTTATCTTTCTCAAATCTTGCCTGTACAGATACGTAAGAAGGAACGAGCTGTCTGACAAATTCACTGCTGACCTGCGAAGCTAACTGAAGATAGATCGTTTCCGGGTCAATGGGGTCGGGTTTTCCCTCATAAGATTTGGTCTCTACCTTTCTACTGACAGGCATGGTCTTGACAGTGATCAGTCTGGCAGTCTCTACATCTACCATCTGGAAACTGATAGTCAGTTTATAGATACCGGTCCGGGTGTGCTGGATCTTATCTTCATAGGTATATTTGTATATTGTCCTTTTGTATTCATCTTTCTTACCTGAGTCTACTTTGTTGGTGATCACTACGTTTCTCTTGGTGATGTCTTCCTGGTATGCATCAGTCTCGATCTCACCGAAGATGAGGGCAGCCGCTCCTATAAAATTACCCAGTTCCATGATCCCGTCATCATTGACCAGTCCTGAGAGTTTAAGTTTGTGTTCTTTGATGATGTCATCCAGGTTTTGACGATCCAGAACGGAGTCAAAATACTGGGTCTCCAGCAGGTTTTGGGTCACTTGATTCATGAGCAGGTTGACATGCCTGCTGTTTTTTCCTTTGAATGTGCCCAGAGCGACTTTCTTAAGCCCTTTAAGATTAATAGGGGCAGGCCTCTTCACAGTAAATCTTACCTGAGACTTCACCTGAGTGATATGGCCAGTGAATACAGAAAAGAGAATTCTTTCCGGAAGAGTCCCAACATTTGATTTTTAAAGTGCTTTTGGTTTATAATTTTTTTAGAATAAAAACTGGAGGGTTTAAATGAAGAAATATCTGTTATTATTATTGGGATCCTTATTCCTGATCAGCAGCTGCGGTACTGCCCCGGTAAGATTTACTGTG
>CAZIAD010000052.1:0-23005 GCA_964537555.1 uncultured Brevinematales bacterium | reverse complement strand
GCGGTGGAACAGGCCAAACGGGGAGTATCCGCCCTGGATATTGCCAAGTACCTCCTGGATCAGGGACTGCATGCCCCCACGGTATACTTCCCCCTCATTGTGAAGGAAGCCCTTATGATCGAGCCCACCGAGACGGAGAGCAAGCAGAGTATAGACATATTTATCGATGCCATGATAGAGGCAGACCGCCTGTCCCGGGAGACCCCCGAGATATTCCACGACCTGCCCCGTAATCTGCCCATCTCCCGGCCCGATGAAGCCCGGGCAGCCCGGCAGCTCAAGCTCAGGGCGGACATTGACTAAGGCCTGGCGGCTCCTGCAGGACCCGGGCATGAGTGCCGCTGAAAATATGGCGGTAGACCTGTCCCTCTTACAGTCCTATGCGGGCCGTCCGGTGTTACGATTCTATTCCTGGACTCCCCACAGTATATCCCTGGGGCGCTTTCAGGATGCTGAGGCTGACCTCTATCTGGACAGGCTGTCCCGGGACCGTATTCCCTGGGTACGCCGTATGACCGGAGGAGGGGCCATCTTCCACCAGAATGAGATCACATACAGCTTGGTATGCAGCTTTGAGGATATCGGCACCCGCTCCGTCAAGGAGTCCTTTAAGACATTATGCAGCTTTATACTGGAGTCCTATCGTCACTACGGACTGGACGCCGCTTACGCCCTGGACCGTAGTGAGCAGCAGTCAGGCCTGGGTGCTAAAACTGCCTTTTGTTTTGCGGGACAGGAGCTGTATGATATCCTGGTCGGACAGAAAAAGATCGGGGGAAATGCCCAGCGCCGTTACAAGGACCTGATATTCCAGCATGGATCTATACCCCTGGTACAGGACCTGGACCGGCAGCTGCCCTATTTTAAAAAGACCCCTGATACCAGCGGATTCAGTTCCCTATCGGAACTGCTGCCGGACTATAACAGGCATGACTTTCAGGATACTCTGATCACTCAGTTTGAAAAAATACTGGGAGTAAGATTATCCAGTGAGACCCTGAACAGCCCGGAGCGAGACCTGAGCTTCCACCTGGAGCAGGAGATATTCTGCAGGGAGAGCTGGAACCGGGATGCGCAAATACCGGAGGGAAGGACCGTATGAAGATCAGCCCAAAAAAACACCCCGAATGGCTTAGTAAAAAGATCAATATCAGGCAGCAGCAGCGTATGAAGAATATGCTCACTGACCTCAAGCTCTCCACTATCTGTGAAGAGGCGCTTTGTCCCAATATCACAGAGTGCTTTGAAAAGAAACAGGCCACCTTTCTTATACTGGGGACAGCCTGTACCCGGCAGTGTTCGTTCTGCAATGTCGACAAAGCCCGGCCCGGCCCGGTAGAAAAGGATGAACCGGCCCGGGTCGCCGAAGCGGTCCAACGCCTGGGCCTGCGCCATGTAGTCATCACTTCCCCCACCCGGGACGACCTGCCGGACGGAGGGGCTGCCCATTATGCATCCGTAGTCCATGCCATCAAGGACCTCAACCCCCTGACCCGGGTAGAACTGCTCATACCTGATTTTCAGGGGATGGAGGACAGTCTGGCCCTGGTACAGCAGGCCCTGCCCGATATACTGGGCCATAATCTGGAAACCGTCCCCCGTCTATACTATGTGCGCAAAGGCGCGGATTACCATAGGTCTCTGGAAGTACTGCGCCAGGCCCGTATACAGAAGCCCCGCATCCCCACCAAGAGCGGCCTTATGCTGGGTCTGGGCGAGACTGAGGAAGAAGTGATACAGGTCATGCAGGACCTCCTGGAGGTAGACTGCAGATTGCTCAGCCTGGGCCAGTACCTGGCCCCCAGCCGGGAACATCATCCGGTAGTAGAATATATCAGCCCAGAGGTCTTTGAACGATTGGGAGCTACTGCCCGGAATATGGGTTTTGACTATGTAGAGTCCGGCCCCTACGTCCGTTCCAGCTTCCACGCTGAAGATTATATTGTATCTGTGGTTTAAACCAGCCCGCAATAACCTTTATCATACAGATTTAAACATATACACTAAAAGTCTACACGTCTCAATCAAGATAAGATTCAAACAGGAAGATCAGCTCTGAACAGTACTGATAGAAAATTATTGAGTGGAGGGGCTCTAAAAAAGTGCATAAAAAATCAATTTATCCAAATCTCTTGAGTTTTTTATATAATGCGCTATGATTATAAGGTGATGTTAGTGTGTGGATGGAGAAAAAATTGCCGATTAAATATGAGAGCATTGTACCCTGGGGCAGAAACTTTGATGAATACTGTCGAATGTTCGCCCTCAGTGAACAGGACCTGAGACTACGTATCCTGGACTGTGCTGGGGGTCCTTCCAGCTTTAATGTGGAATGCAATGAAAAAAATGGACAAGTCATTTCTCTGGATCCTATCTACCAGTTCAGCAAAGAGAAGATCCAGGCCCGTATTGCCGAGACCTATGAAGAAGTCCTGCAAACCACTATTGCCAATAAAGATAAATACATCTGGAAACATTTCGGTTCCCCCATGCAGCTGGGCAGCATGCGTATGGCTACTATGCGGAAATTTCTGGCAGATTTCCCCCAGGGGAAGATGCTGGGACGCTATGTAGTGGGTGAGCTGCCTAAACTCTCTTTTAAAAAAGACCGTTTCGATCTGGCTCTCTGCTCCCACTTCCTGTTTCTCTATAGTGAGAATCTGGACTACCAATTCCATGCCCAGTCCATCAAAGCTATGCTGGAAGTAGCCCGGGAAGTACGCATCTTTCCCCTGGTCGATCACAATGGAAAAAAATCGGTGCATTTGAAAAAGATCCTGGAGGAATTCAGGACTTACAAACCTCTGGTACGGAAGGTCGACTACGACTTTCAGATAGGGGCCAATGAAGTCCTGATACTGACCAACCCCGCTGCACCCAAAAATGAGGAAGATGATTTCTACAAGCAGATGCGCCGCAAGTACGGCTGACCCGTCTCATATATCCTTATAATATCTATACATACATACCTTTGTTAGTCTCGTCTTCGTTCCAGATTTCCCTCTGAATGTTTGAAAATTTTGTGATTTTAGGTTAAAATTTACCCTGCGGTATTCCTACGAAGAGACATCAAAGAAAATACCCTGATGTGCTTATACAAAAGCACTATCCCATTTTCACAAAGGAGAGAAAAATGGCCCATAAACTGTATGATAAAATCGCTAAACGCGGGAAAGACTTTCTGGGAGTCGAATATCCTATTATCTCTGGAGCAATGTCCTGGGTATCCGATTATGCCCTGGTCAAAGCGGTCAGTGATGCCGGTGCTTTCCCTGTACTGGCCGGAGGAAACATGCCTCCTGAGGTCTTTGAAGCAGAGATAGACAAGTGTATCGAAAATGTAAAGAAACCCTTTGCTGTGAACATGATCACTATTGCCCCTAACTACAAACAGCACTTTGAGATCCTTAAAAAGAAAAAAGAAGTGGAATATGTGGTATTTGCCGGAAACTTCCCCAAGAAATGGGCGGTGGAAGGAATGAAGGAAGCGGGTAAAAAGACCATGTCTTTTGCCTCCACTGACTCTATTGCCCACCAGATGATCCGTTTCGGGATCGATGCCCTTCTGCTGGAAGGTTCAGAAGCGGGCGGCCATATCGGCCCTGTCTCCCTCACTATCCTTCTGCAGCAGGTATTGTTCCAGGTGACTGAGGTGCCCGTATTTGTAGCCGGCGGTATTGCCACCGGTAAGATGGCGGCTCACCTTATGCTCATGGGTGCAGCCGGGGTTCAGATGGGTACCCGTTTCGTGATGACTGAAGAGTGTACCGCCCACCCTAACTTTAAGGATGCATTTATCAAAGCCCGGGCCCGCTCCGCTATCGCTACTCCCCAGTTTGACTCCAAGCTGCCCGTAGTACCTGTACGTGCCCTGGACAATAAAGGTATGGACAACTTCCGTAAGCTGCAGTTCCAGCTCATCGAGAAGCTGCAGAACGACACCCTGGACCGGGAATCGGCACAGTACGAAGTGGAAAACTTCTGGCTGGGAGCTCTCAGAAAAGCAGTAGTAGATGGAGATGTAGATAACGGATCCCTTATGGCCGGACAGAGTGTGGGACTGATGAATGATATCCTCCCCATGAAAGAAATGATAGAAAGATTTGTAGATGAAGCCGAGACAGAACTGACGGCTATACAGACCTTGTGTAAACAATAAATAAATAGTAAAACAAAATAAAAAATCATATTGGAGGTAGAAGTGGGATACAATATAGTGGTATTGGTCAAGCAAGTGCCAGATACCCACAATGTGACCGGTGATGCCATGAAAGAGGACGGGACTGTAAACAGAGCCGCTCTTCCAGCGATCTTCAACCCTGAAGACCTTAACGCCCTGGAAGAAGCTATTGCGATCAAGGATCAGTTTAAGGATGCCAAGATCACTGTAATTACAATGGGTCCTCCCAAGGCTGCACAGGTCCTGCGGGAATCTTTATACAGAGGGGCAGATGAGACTATTCTCATATCTGACCGTATTTTTGCCGGTGCTGATACTCTGGCTACATCTTATGTGCTGGCCAAAGCTATCGAAAAAGTGGGAAATGTTGACCTCGTTCTGTGTGGACGCCAGGCTATTGATGGAGATACAGCCCAGGTAGGCCCACAGACCGCAGAAAAGCTCAAGATGAACCAGATCACCTGTATCGATAAGATCAAGGAGATCAAGGGAAAATTCATCACTGCGGAACGTTCTATCGAAGGCGGCTACGAAATAGTAAAGGCTCCTATGCCTGTACTGCTCACCGTCACTAACGAAGCTAACCTGCCCCGTACCGCTTCTGCCAAAAGAGTCACAGCCTATAAAAAAGCCATGACCCTCCAGGAAGTACAAAACTACGATGATGAATATCTGAACCAGAATGAGATCACTGAAAAACATGCCATCATCAAGTTATGGGGTCATGAAGATATCAATGCGGATGCTACTCAGTGTGGTCTGGCCGGATCACCTACTAAAGTAAAAACCATTGAAAGTGTCGTATTAGAAGCTCCCGATGCTAAGATGATTGAACCCACTAAGCAGGGACTGGAAGCTCTGATATCTGAACTGATGTCAGAACACATCATAGGTTAAGGGGAGTCTAATGAGTCACAATGATGTTTGGGTATATATCGAACAAAACAACGGAAAAATAGAAGATGTAAGCCTTGAGCTTTTGGGTAAAGCCAAAGACCTGGCCAAGGACCTGGGAGTAAAGACAGCCGCTATCCTCATCGGAAGCGGAGTTAAAGAGCTGTCCAAGACCCTGTACGAATATGGTGCTGAAATAGTATATCTGGTAGAAGACCCTGCCCTCAAGATGTTTACCACTCTGCCTTATGCTGATGTCACTGTAAAACTGATCAAAGAATTTAAGCCTGAGATCGTCCTCTATGGTGCAACCACCACCGGACGTGACCTGGCCCCCCGTATCACCTCTGAGCTGCGTACCGGCCTCACAGCCGACTGTACCGAGCTCCGTATCGGGGATTATGAAAAGAAGGGACAGGACCCCAAGAACTACAAGGACATCCTGTACCAGATCCGTCCCGCATTCGGCGGTAATATCATCGCTACTATCGTCTGCCCTGAGCACCAGCCCCAGATGGCTACCGTGCGTGAAGGTGTGATGAAGATGGCTGAGCCTAAAAAAGGCGCAAAGGGTGAATTGGTCGAATTTAAAGTAGACATCCCCAAAAAGCTCCTGGTATCTGAAGTACTGGAACGCATCCAGGAAGAAAAGCATGTCAACCTCAAAGCATCTGATATCATCGTAGCCGGTGGTATGGGTGTGGCAACAGGTGCCAACTATAAGCTTATCAAAGATCTGGCCCATGTTCTGGGTGGTGAATATGCCGTATCCCGCGCCGGAAAAGACGCAGGATTCGCTGGGCATGAACGCCAGGTCGGACAGACCGGTACTACTGTACGTCCCAAGCTCTACATCGCCTGTGGTATCTCCGGACAGATCCAGCACATGGCTGGTATGAATGAGTCTAAACGTATAATCGCTATCAACAGTGATCCTGATGCCCCCATCTTCCAGATAGCGCATTATGGTATTGTTGGCGATCTGACCGAGGTACTGCCCATGATGATTGAAGCCTACAAGTCACTAAAGAAGTAAGGGAGTTAACAATGCCAAATTTTTATAAAGATAATGATGATATTCAATTTCACATGAAACACATCGACCTCAAAAGGGTCATTGAGCTCAAAGAAGATGATTTCAAGGAAAAAGAAAAATACGATTATGCTCCTGTCAATGTCGACGACGCCATGGACAACTTTGACCGCATCCTGGAGATCGTAGGTGATATTTCCGGAAATGTGATCGAGCCCCTGGCTGTAGACGCAGACGTGGAAGAAGCTCACTTTAAAGACGGTGTAGTAGAATATGCTTCCGGCACCAAAGTCGCCATGGACCTGTTTAAAAAAGCAGACCTGATGGGATTTACCCTGCCCCGTAAGTATGGTGGACTGAACTGTCCTATCACACTCTACTCCATGGCTATCGAAATGGTATCCAGAGGAGACGCCGGACTGATGAACCTGTTTGGACTGCAGGATATCGCTGAGACTATCAATAAGTTTGCCGACGAAGATATCAAGATGAAGTTTCTGCCCCGTTTCTGTACCGGAGAAGTGACCGGATCTATGGCTCTGACCGAGCCTGATGCCGGATCTGACCTCCAGGCCGTAATGACCAAGGCTTATCAGGATAAAGACGGTAACTGGTTCCTCAAGGGTGTAAAACGTTTCATCACCAATGGTTGTGGTGAGATCTCCCTGGTATTGGCCCGCTCTGAAGAAGGTACCCAGGATGGACGCGGACTGTCTATGTTTGTATACGAAAGAGACTCCAAGATGATCATCCGCCGTATTGAGCACAAGATGGGTATCCACACCTCCCCTACCTGTGAGCTGCAGTTTAACGATGCACCCTGTGTACTGGTCGGAAAGAGAAAATATGGACTTATCAAATACGTGATGTCCCTCATGAACGGAGCCCGTCTGGCTATATCCGCTCAGGCCCTGGGAATCGCTGAAGCTGCCTATGCTGCTGCTGATAAATACGCTGAAGAAAGAGCCCAGTTCAGAAAGTCTATCAAGACAATGCTGCCTGTAGCCGAGATGCTGGCCAATATGCGCACCAAGATCGAAGCCGGCCGCACCCTGCTGTATGAGACATCTATAGTCGTAGACCTCAGAGACGAGCTGGATCACCGTATACAGAAATATCCTGAATTAAAGGATTCACTGAACGAAGACCTGAAGTGGTATACCTCCCTGGCTGCCCTCATGACCCCCCTGGTCAAGGCTTTCAACACCGAAATGGCGAATGAAGTAGCCTATGACGGTATTCAGATCCACGGCGGAACCGGATTCACCAGAGAATTCTCGGCTGAGCGTCATTACCGTGATGCCCGTATCACCAACATCTACGAAGGAACTACCCAGCTCCAGGTCGTAGCTGCAATCGGTGGTATCATCAAAGGTGTAGCCTTCAAGCAGTGGGATAAATACGAAGCTGAATTCGACTTTGAATCCAACCGTCCTTCCCACAAGATCGTACAGCAGATGAGAAAACTGACTGAAAAAGCAGTAGAGTATATCAAGGAAAAGAATGATGCTGACTATCAGGAATACCATGCACGCCGTCTGGTCGAGATGACCAACAATGTGTTTATCGGTTACCTGATGCTGCGTGATGCTTCCCGTTCCGACAGAAAGAAGGATGTACTGAAGTACTTCCTGGAATATGCACTCCTGGAGAACAAGCTGAGACACGACGCTATCATGAGAGACACCCAGTCCCTCATCGAAAGAAAAGACGTGATCCTCGATGGTGCTAACTAAGATTGACCACTAAGCTAAAATATAAATGGCTGCCCTTCGCGGGGCAGCCATTTTTTTGTGGGTGGGACTCTAAGGGCTACCCTTACAGTCGAGTGTAGGTATACACACTACCGATGCGAGCAGGTAACATTAGCTCCCTATCTCGCATGGAATATACGATAATAAAGACACAGTGAACGTGGCAACCGTTTTGAGGGGCTGTACAGACATTATGCAGACGGGATCGACACAGCCAGTTCCAAATGATTTTATTCTCTAAAGTGGACAGACTAAAATAATTTATATTCACCCTTAAAATGGATAGTCATCACTACGCTTACTGGATTGAAAAGCCCTACTGACATATTTTTTACACCGATATAAATCTGCTCATAACCATGGTTCAGGTCATACTCAATATTGGTGGAAACAGTCTCACCGGAGAGTGTACTGGAGCTCCATATCAGGCTTACATCTACGATCTTTTCATGGCCGGGACCAGGTAACAGGGACGATGCCTGCAGAGGAGAGACATAGATACTGACATCAGCTGAGAGTGCATCGGACTTGGTCACGTTATACATCACTGTGACTTCTGTAAAAGTAGCCCTGCTGTCATGCAGCTCGGGCGGGACATCGATAGCTTGTTCCAAATACGCACCCAGGGTATTAGGCACATCGATAGTAATAGGGTCCGAATCAATATCGAAACCTATAGTACAGCTGTTTATGAGGATGATGCCCAGAATACTGACCAGGAATGCTCTGTTTTTCATATTTAAACTCCTCTTTCAGAAAATCCAGCGCACTGTATTCGGTCACAGGCTGCCAGATTTAGACTCCAATATCCAGACAATTTAGTTAGCTTCAGTCAGTCTCCTTTAAAAGGTATAGGTGCATCTAGTAAAAAACATATCGTTCTCTTTCATAAATGCCAGCGTAGAATTAGTACCATCCATGAGCACCATGCCCAGTTCAAGCTTTAAGTCAGGTATGGGGGAATACGCTGCTGACAGCTGCAGGGAAAGTCCATAGTGGGACCCAATGTAGGGGAAGAATTCTTCTGCCTGGAAAGAATTCCAGATATTATTAATACTGAACATCCCGGCGGACGTGAGGACTAGTTTTTCTCCCAGCATGGTCTTCTGTACAGCCAGTATAAAGTAGTCCTGCAGGCGTGCCGGACCCCAGGTCCCTCTTTCGTTAAATAGTCCGTGCACAAACTGGAAGTTCCCATACCATCCATGGCTAAACATCTTATCTATGCCTATCACATATTTCACCGATGCCTGGTTGGATACAGAAACGTCTGACACTGCATTGGTAAACTGTACATTGGTCGTGATGGTCATATTGCTGACCGAATAGTTGGTTGTCCAGTTGGTGAACGTAAAAATAGGTATTCCAATGACCTGGGTAATATATACAGTGGCAGGCACATTTGCACTTACATCACTGATTATATTTACGTTTATGGGGATCTCATCGCTTAAGTAGATACCCATTTCTCCCCACAGCAGGAACCCACCCATATCCCGGGAAAAGTCCAGGCCCAGTTCCCATTCCCTTCCATATCCCAGGACATAATCATGGGAATTGATGTCGATCTTCTGATAAGAGCTGTTGGTGACAATACTGTTTGTCCGTATATTTGTCTGTCCACTGCCCAGTACATAAGTGGCAGTAATGTCTGCTTCTAAAACCATGTCTGAATCCACGGTGATATCCCCGTTTAAGAGAATCGGTACCGGAAAATCGTTTGCTCTGTTTACCGCGTTCACTGAGATGTCAAAACCCGCCAGGTAAAATGAAAAGCGTGATCCGACCAGTCCATTTTTCCATTCCCATTCCGGTATCTCTACCCTGCTGTCTCCCCAACCGCTAGACCGGTCTGTGACTTCAGCCTCACCCATTCCGCTGATTATCTGTTCTTTTAACTGTTCCTGCAGCTGTTCAAAAAAGAAGAGGTTCAGTCGGGCCGGCTGCGAATAGGGTTCATATACCAGCTGTATACTGCTATCCAGGAAGGGCAGATAATACTGGGCATTCAGGGCCAAAGTGGGGACTTTTTTACTGAAATCCAGAGGGTCTGACAAATCAGCCGGGTTCAAGAGGTCAGTCGGATTAAACTGATCTGCTTTTCCCCATGCGATGCGCTGTTTACCCAATACCAGATCCAGGTCAGGTAATAAGAACTGACTGTAGCTAAGATAGGCTTCTTTTAGCTCGATCTCCAGGGGAGACTGAGTATAAAATACCCCAATATCCCCTGGTGTGAGCAAATTGTCATAACTAATCGAACTTCTTAAACCATTGACATATATAAAATCCAGCTCGAATACCGTCTTCAGCTTCATATTGGCATCATGACGGAATTTCAGGGCTAGTTTCTCCTGGTTCATCAGGTAGTTGCCGTTGCTCAATGCCAATCTCAGTTCCATGTTCAGATCACCATTGATATCCATTGCATATGATATCGTGAAACAGGCTAAAAGTAATGTGACTGATATACAGATATTCTTCATTGTACTTTCCTTAGATAAAGTCTATCCTCTTTATTTACGGGCCCAACTATTTTTTCAAAAATCTCTGGCTAAACACATCCTGGTCCTCCAGTCCCTGGTCAAACTGGAGATTTTCTATAGTCATCTCGGTATAATGCTGTTTTACTCTGTTTTCCACCCGTAAAAAAACAGGCATAATATAGCCTTTGACCTCCTTGACTTCGCCCACGCTTAGTACCTTGACCAGGGTGGTGCCATCATACATTTCTGCCCGGATAGGGACATAGTTTTCTTTACTGACCACCATCTTCATGCTGGTATAGGTCTTTTCAGAACCGGGTTTACGTTTCAATATCAGTGTATAGGATGAGCTATTTTCAGACTCTATATCAGCGGTATAATCCTTCTTATATTCATAGCTGCCCATTTCATCATAGGAAAAATCTGTGCCCTGAAAGTCTTCATTCCGGGCTCCACCGGAAATACGGCGTATCTTTTTCAGAGCGGGAAGATAGACATACATCTCCGTCGGGCCACTAACCAGGAGGCCGATACCCATTACACTGGCCGGTTTTAAAAACTTTATGATGCGTTTATCTTTACCGGCCATCCACATCTCGAGCTGACGCACTTCTTTGCTACCGCCTTCTATACTTCCCAGAGTCATGGTAGCCAGACCGTAGGAGTCTTTGGACTTTGTCATCAGGGTCTCGACTTTAGTCAGGACTTCATCCCCAGTGATCGCGAAACTCAATCCGGTTGTGGTAAAAAGTATTAGCATCAAAAATGTCATAGTTCTTATCATATTAATCCTCCTCAGGAACTGATTTTATAATTTCTTTTTCATGCATTAGCAAAGGTAATAGTATCAGTGCGGATGTACTGCTGACTAACATGCTGACTGCCAGCATCAGGCCCAGAGTGCGCATAGGCATGACATTGGCAAATAACAGTACCAGGAATCCCGCTCCCACAGAGAGGGCATTGTACAGTATACCTTTGCCTACCGTACTTAGGGTCAGACTGATCGCTTTTTCTCTGTCACCATTATATTTACTATATTCAATACGATAGCGGGTGATAAAATGGATGGTGTAGTCAATACCGGTACCGATAGCAATACTGGCAATAATGGCAGTCACTACATCCAGGGGTATATCCAATAAGCCCATGATACCGAAGTTCATAAGTAGTGTAAACAGGATAGGTACCATAGACAAAAGTGCAATCTTAATACTTTTAAAGGTATAGGTATTCAGAAAGAATACTGCAATGACAGCCAGTAGTATACTCAGTAACTGTCCCCGGGTGACTCTACCTTTGACCTGGTAATACAACCATGAAGTACCTGTGATCTTCAGAGTTTCCAGCTCCACTATGCGCACCGGATCAATGGACCTATCACTGGCTACGGGCATACTACTCCACAGTAAGGGGCCCAGTGCATATTCCAGCTCTGTATAGGGGATGCCAGAACCCAGCACAGCCTGGGCTTTTTTGGATGCCTGGGCGAGCTTCTGTACACGTTCTTCAGTTACCAGCATCATATATATGCTTTCCGCCAGGGAGGAGACTGTATCGTGGTCGTAAACAGCCAGAACAGAGTGCAGGCTGTCACTCATCGATGCCAGTGAAGATTTTCCTTCCAGGATGCCCGATATCCTACGTGCCTGGCCACGATCTTTTATCTCGATCTCACATTCTTCGCTCAAAAGATAGTTGATTATCTTTTGACGGGGGAAAAATGCTTTCTGAATCATCATATCCTGGGCTATACTCATAACCAGTCCAGGCAGCCTCTGTTCCAGGCCCTGATTGGTCAATCCCTGTGCCACCATACGATTGCTGAGCATGATTGTGACCAGATGTGTTATATGGTGGTTGGTGGGCTGAATCTCTACCACCATAACTCTGGAAGAATAGTCATTTAGAAACTGCTGCAGAGGCACATAGAGTTTCTTCTCAAAAGAAGATGCCACAGAAGGGAGCATAAAACTGATCAGAGCTTCCTTTTTGTCTGAAGTGATCATGGAGGAAATATCATCCTGTCCTTCGATGAAAAACCACAGGTTGTTTACCTCGTCAGTAGTCTCAGGGAGAGTCCTGATACCGGTAGTGAGATAATTCAGCTCAGAAGTAACACGGTGAATACCTCCCATACTGCTCATGGGCGCCATAGTTTTGGTATTTTCCTCCAATACCAGCATCAATTTTTGTATATCTGCGTCCTGTATCTTACCTTTTATATAGAAGGAAAAGGGATTGAATCCTCCAAAGTTTCTGTTGATGACTTTACTGACCTGCGTAGTCTGGCTATCCGGTTTGAAATAACTGATAAAGTCCAGTTCCGGACGTATATTTTTCATGAATAATAGAGATAATCCGGATAAAAGGATATAAAGTGCGATTATGGCCCATTTATATTTCAGCATAAAACCGGTCAGAGAAGAGGCAAATCTGCCTGCCTCTATGTGAGATAGGTCCTTTTTCTTCTGATAGGTGGTCACACGCTGCAGGGGCAGACGGTGCAGCAAAGCCGGCACAAACAGCAAAGCCAGAGCCAGGGCAAATAATATACCTATGGATATAAATACCCCAAAAGAACGTATGATAGTCAGGTCAGACACCACCAGAGATAAAAACCCGAAAAAGGTAGTCAAGCCTGACATCAGGATAGGATTAGTTATATCCGTGCTAGTCTGATGGATGATGGTATCTTCGTTCTTTTCATAGAGCGAGCCTGCCTCACAATAACGATTGAGGTAATGCAGGGCATATGCACTGCTCACAGCTATGAGTATGACAGGCAGGGCAGCCCCCAGCATACTAAAGGTCCCGCCCAGTAAACCCATCAGTCCCAGGGCTATCAGAGTGGACATCATCACAGTCAGCAACGGAAGCAATACCCCCCGCAGTGTCCGAAATGAGGCGAATAAGATAAGTACCAATACGATCACCACACCTGGTACCAGGAACCAAAGGTCACTGACCACCATTTCAGAAAGGTCATTCATAATAGCCCGGTCTCCGCCTATATAGGCCTTGGTAGTATTAGTGTCTATGGTCTCCATTACCATATCTTTTATCTTTCTGGTGATGATGTCTCCTTTTTTTCCGGATTTTATCTTCATAAATAGCATAGTAGACCGGGCATCTTTAGACACTATCTTTCCGCTGTAACTAGGTGATGCCAGTATATACTCCTTCAGCTCTTGTATCCTAAGGGAATTGGTGGGGATAGTCTCACCGAAGAGATCCTGGATAAGGATTCCATATTCATCAGACGTCATATCCACAGTCTCAGTGAGACTCATGACCGCGTCAATCTCCTCGTACTGTTGGGCGGTACGGGATATCTTTCGTATAGTGCTAAGACTTTCATAGCTAAACACATCATCATTTTCCAATACTACCAGTACAGGGGATGTCCCCCCAAAGGCTTTGTCGATATAATGGGGCAGCATGCCGATCCTGCTATGAGGTGATACCCAGTTTTTTATATCATTATCTATATGCAGGTTTTTAATAAAGACACTGATTCCTGCGGTAAACACGATGCTGACGATGATGATCCATGAGGAATGTTTTATCACAAAATCACTGATTCTTTTGACCATAGATCAGATCTCCTTGATTTTTTCATAATAGTGTCTTTTGCATCAACAATTAGCCTTTTAGAGAACAAGGTAAATTTAATCCAACTTATTGTTGATTATATAACACATTCATATTATATTAACAGTGTGACAATGATAGCAAGACTATTTTCTAAGATCGTGTCACTTAATCACCAATATCAGATAGAAGTGTATAGTACTATACATAACAGGGAGAAGCGTCATGAAAAAAGTGAAAGAAGACCGGAGGACAAAATATACCAGGATGGTCCTAAGGCAGAGTCTGCTCGAACTTCTGGAACATGAACCCGTGGAAAAGATCACGGTCACTCAGCTTTGTGAAAAGGCAGATATCAACCGGGGCACTTTCTATATCCACTATGACAGCCCCCACGACCTGTTGTGCCAGCTCCAGGATGAACTCTACGAATCTATCATCGGATATGTGGAAAATATCATGGACCAGGATAAGATGAGCAGCTATATGCTGTCCATTATCCAGGAGGTCTATTCTCAGCTGGATCTGTGCCGCATACTGTTCGGGCCCCATGGTGACACCAATTATATAAAAAAAGTGATTGCAATCGCCCGGGATGAGTTTCTGGCAGAGTGGAAACCTCTATACAGACATAGGTCTGAAAGGGAGCTGGAAATGATCTATAGCTTCTTTATCAATGGTGCTATGGGGATCATACAGGAGTGGCTGAACAGTGCACATCCTGAACCTCCGGTGCAAATAGCAGAACTCATAACCCATCTCTACAGTCTGGGCCTAAAAGGCCTCCTGGATTCACATTCAGGCAATTCCCGTAAGGCCAGATAAGCAAAAGCATAAAAAAATATCCTTTTTTTTTGGCAATCACACGAAATCTGATACAAAATCTAGGTTTTTATATTAAACAATATTAAATATCTGTTAGTATGTTTGACAATACTGAAACATAAATTTAAAATGTAGAAAAGGCCGCATGGAGGTATGTCAGAATGAAAAAATCAGCCTTTAGATCAGGGCTATTAATGATGATGCTTCTTACATCCTGTTCCATTCATATGCGGAGCACCCAGGGTAGCCTGCTCTCTGTAGATGAAAGCGGTTTTTTTCCTGAAGATCAGGTTTACCAATTTGGTCATAGCCATAGTATTAGCTTTGGTACAGACGGTAGCTATGATGCATCCTTTTTTTATTATGAAGACGGGAGTGACTCTGATGGGGATGGAATAAGTAACATAGGATGGATGCAGACCAACGGAGAAAAAGGCACTTATCATTATGATCCGAATACACTGACCATGTCTCTAAGTCTCAGTCATCATTATCTGTCTCCATCAATAGGACAGTCATATATATGGGCCCCATTGACCAACTCTATGGATGTGATCACCCGGGAGTTTTTCGCCGCAGCCTTTGAACACACTTATTACGCTAATAATATAGGAATGAGTGTGTTTAAGATCCAGCCTGATGGAAGATTATCCGGGTCCCATAATTATCAGAATTATGCCGGGGAACACTATTTAGTGACCAGGACATTCACCTTGAATACTGACACACAGACTTACAGCAATCTGGAATCGACTTCCATTTTCGATGTCACCAATAATTTAAATTATATATTGGAAATACTTAACAAGGGCACCCTATCATCCGTGTCGCCGGAAGGGCTGCCCTGGGAAGAGGGCCAGTGCCTCACTTATCATGTCACCACCGATGCACGAAAATACAGGGCCTGGTACTCATCATCCTGGATGAGCTGGATCTGGTTTAACTTCACACCGGGTGACCAGATACGTGAAGATCTGGTGTTCTCCCATCTGGGGACCTTTGTCATCCTTACTCCGGACGCCCATGCAGCGCAGGGCATTTCTCTCAGGGAGGTGTTTTAAATGAAAAAAAGATTTACAAATATACTGTTGATACTCAGCCTGGCCAGATGTACCCCTGTACTGGACCTGGATCTGGGCACCATCCTCCAGGCAGACAGGGATGGACGATTCAGCCAGGATCTTATTTATGACATGGAGTACGGTACCTTAACTCTCTTAGAAGATGGGACATATCGCTTTATAGTCGAAGACTTTGAGATCAGTAATGACCTCAATGCCAATGGTATATCTAACGAAGGCTGGATTACCATGCAGGGCCATGGAGGAAGCTATCATTACCTCAATGATGGCTATATTCTCAATATTCATTTTGAGTCGATTGCCCGAAACCTGGGCAGCGGTATAGTTTGGGATAAAACCACAAATGCCGGTGATCTGACCAATATTACTTTCAACGCCATGTTTACTGAAAAGGCCCCTTATGTATCAGGAGAGCTCTTCCTGAAAGCTACCAATGAGACCACATGGACAAATTTTCAAAAAACCGTAAAGCGAAGTAAAGAACTGAATAAGACAAGAACCTGCTTGGCCCTTGATCCCTCCCATGGCCTTTATCAGAAATCTTATCTTGCACTTTCCTATACTAATTTCACTTCATTATTTAAGACACATAAGGGCCTCTCTATCTACTCCATTGAACATTATTTCCCCCTGGACGCACAATGGAAAAGAGGGTGCACTCTGACCATGAACCTTAGCTTATCCGAGCAGTACTCTTTGAATTATTACTCCAATGGGGCCTGGTCCGGTTACCTTATGACCAACCTCAACTACTACATAGATGATGCGGCATATTATCATGGAGGCAATTTTATACTGAAAGGTGTGGCCCCTGCATCCTACTGAGATGTACATTAAATGACTCTATAGGCCAATCTGTGCACCGTTTGTTTTTATAGTCCAGGGCAGTGTAAACAATTTAATTTTATCTACTACCCGGATTCCAGCGAAAATCACAGATTTTCGCACCTCCTGCGATGCTGTTTGACCTGTCCAGTCGCCCACCCCACTGTTCAGCCAGGGGAAAATCTAACTTACACCATGTCTGGTAACAAAGCCAGCTTAGCTGGAATCTGGAAAAATAATCTGCGATGGGACATTTTGTACAGTTAAAAGCTATAATTTTATCATCTGCATCGACATCTTCCCATTCATATGCGGGGGGACCGAAGGGAACCCAACGAAACATCTGCGTAGCCAGCTCCATTTTTTTTCGGGGATCACTGCTGAATATCCCTGCAATGATCATGGGCCATTCCCCCATACGGCTATATATTTTCCATCCGATATCATATATATAAGTGGCAGCCTGATCTTTCTTGCATCCGACTTCCAATAAAGACCTGTATATTGCGATAGTAGCGGCTGCGAGATGCATATTTACCGTAGCTCCCATTGTACTTTGAGGAGCAATCTCTGGCTCCATCTTTGTAAACATCTCCCAGGCGCGATCGAGAATTTTTTCCGTATGTTTTGGAGACATATTTTTATTTAATATTAAACTCACATAAGGATTTAAAAGTGATTTGAAAAGCTGAGCATCCTTTTCCCAGTTCCTCAGCTCTAGAATAATACGCTCATAAATTGCATCCCAAAAAAAGCTTTTCCCCCCGGCTGCCTTTTCATTTTTATATAAATCTGCCTGAGTCGAAAATTGTCCTAAAAGAAGCATTTCTGGAATATTTTTTTCCAAAATGTTTAATAATCTGGGGCCTTGAATGGTCAATCGGGCAAATTCACGTGCGATAATTGGCCTTGTAATTTCTTCAAAACGCATATCAGGCGCTAAAGCAAAAGAAAGGGATTCAGCAGTAGTGAGTGCCTTTGCGTGGAGCAGAAGATTCGATGGAAAAAGAAAGCCGTATTTATATCCCGCCTTGATCATATTTATATATACCTTTGTAAGTGATGCATCTACCAGACGGGAGGAATAAAACTGTTCCGCCATATCTTTAAATTTTTTATAAAATAGTTCTTCATTTGCACCGGGCAATTCCCGACATTGCCTCTTAAAGTAATAAAATGCTTTACGTACTTCGTTCTGAACCACAGCGAGCCAATACAATACAAAGTTATCTCTTTCCTGAATAGATAATTCTCCATACATACCAAAATCTAATAAAGATATAGTTCCTTCTTTTCCAAAAAAGATATTTCCAGGATGCAGATCGGCATGAAAAAGTGCATCAGAAATAAACATTTTTAATTCAATTTCAGCTATACGCCTACACAATTTTTCTTTTTCTGGATTTGAGAGCTGTTCGACAGCATCATGTAGACGCATACCGTAAAGGCGCTGCATTGTTAAAATCCGATCTGAGGTATAATCCCAATAAACTATGGGGCATACAACATCTTTCCAGGTGGAGAAATTTATCCGGAAACGCTCTATGACCTTAGCTTCCTGAATAAAATCTAATTCTCGGAGGGTGTAACGCTTGAACTCTTCAAATGCATTTAATATATTAGTACGCCTTACAAATCGGGGAAAGAAAAAGTTGAAGACTTTAAGAATAGTGGAAAATATCTGCATGTCTTCTTTTATGATGTTAGTAATTCCAGGCCGTTGGATTTTTACTGCTACCGGTGTACCATCATGTAATTCCGCAAAGTGTACTTGAGAGAGAGAGGCTGAGGCCACCGGATCAGATTGAAATTCTCTATATATTTCCTGAATGGGTTTACCAAAATCGGTTTCAACTATAAACCGGGATTCTTCACTGCTAAAGGTGGGGACATTTTCCTGTAATTTCTTTAACTCACTAATATATGCGTCAGGTAAGACATCTGGACGTGTACTTAAGACCTGTCCCATTTTTATGAATGTGGGCCCCATTTTTGTAATTTCATCTACAAATTTTTTGGGAAGGGTGAATCGGGACTCTGGAGCCGATTTGCTTCTATTAAAATTTTTATAATCAAGATAACTCCTGACTCCAAAAAAAATGATTTCTAATATTCGTCTCATGTTTTACATCCTTTAAGTAAATTTCCCGGTTTAAGGAGTAATAATCTAAACCATTAAAGAAATCTGCATTACTTCATTTTAAGTATTCTTAAAAATGTTCTATTCTTTAATTAAGCCTAAATTTTAAGTGAATTCACCTTCTTTTTCAAGAGCTGGGCATTAATTGCCACGATCACGGTGCTCAGTGACATGAATACAGCCCCTACAGCAGGCCCCAGTACAAATCCAGCCCAGTACAAGACACCTGCAGCTAAAGGGATTGCAAAAGCATTATAAGCAGTTGCCCAAACCAGATTCTGTATCATTTTACGATAGGTGGCCTTTCCAAACAAGATCAAGTTCAGGATATCCCGGGGATTGCTATTTACTAGAATAATATCTGCCGTCTCTGCCGCAATATCAGTACCACTCCCAACGGCAATCCCGACATTGGATTGGGCCAGTGCCGGCGCATCATTCACTCCATCACCGGTCATAGCCACATATGCACCCCTACTCTGTAAGTCCTTGATGATCTCAAGTTTTTCATGGGGTAAGACCTGGGCATAATATCCATCCAGGCCCAGTTTTTGACTTACAGAAGCTGCCACTGCCTCATTATCACCTGTAGCCATGTAGACTTTGATGCCAATTTTCTTAAAGGCTTGAATGGCTGGCCCGGATTCGGGCCTGATCTGGTCTGATAATGCAATAGAAGCCATGAGATGGCCGTTTACTATCACAAATACCAGAGTTTCATCTTCCTGTTTCGGCCCCTTCTGGGGTACAGAAATCTTCTTTTCAATAAGATAGCCTGGGCTGACTACTTCGATGCTCATCCCTTGTATTTTTGCTTCTACCCCTTTACCCGTGATAGCCTGAAAATCATTTACTTTATGGAATTTTATTTTTTTAGATTTAGCAAATTTTACAATACTTTCAGCTATTGGGTGTTCTGAATATTGTTCAACAGAAGCAGCCAGATTCAGGATCTCATCCTTATTGTATCCTGACTCCAGCATGTGGATATCACTGACGCCAAACTCTCCTACTGTAAGCGTGCCGGTCTTATCAAAGACTATGGCGCTGATTTTTCTGGAATTCTCAAAAGCAGTCCTGTTCCTGATCAGTAATCCATTCTGAGCACTAACCGCTGTTGATATACCCACGACCAGAGGAATAGCCAGTCCCAGAGCATGCGGACATGCGATGACCATAACAGTCACCATCCTCTCCAGAGCAAACACAAAATCCTTCCCTAAAGCCAGCCAGACAATCAAAGTACCTACACCCACTGTAAGTGCGATAAAGGTTAACCACCTGGCCGCTTTATCTGCAAGATGCTGTGTTTTTGACTTGGAATTCTGAGCTTCCTGCACTAAGGTGATGACTTTGTTAAGGTAAGAATCACTGCCGGTATTCTTTATTCTTACATGTAATGAACCCTGGCCATTTAACGATCCGCCTATTACCAGATCCTCTATTTTTTTCAGGATCGGTTTTGATTCACCGGTCAGCATAGATTCATTGACATAACTCTCCCCTTCGATGACCACACCGTCCGCGGGAATCTTTTCTCCGGGTTTTATCAGAATGACATTATCCACCTTCAGGTCTTCGACCTTGACATCCATGACATGGCCGCCATGGACCATGTGGGCTTCCGCTGGCAGCATCTCTACCAATAATTCCAGAGCCCGGGAGGCCCCCAGCACGGATTTCATCTCCACCCAATGCCCCAAGAGCATGATGTCGACCAGTGTGACCAATTCCCAAAAGAACATCTTTCCTACCAGGCCGAATACGACTGCTCCGCTATAGAAATAAGCTACGGAAATGGCAATCGCTATCAGGGTCATCATTCCCGGTTGCTTCTGTTTCAGCTCTGAAAACAGGCCCTTAAGAAAAGGCCATCCGCCAAAGAAAAACACAAAGCTGGATAAGGCAAAGAGTACATAGTTACGCCCCGCAAAATCCAGTGAAAACTTAAAGAATGACTGTATCATAGGTGAAAGGGCCAGCACTGGAATAGTCACAATGAGTGATATCCAAAACCTCTTTTTGAAATCCTGCACCATTATTTTATGGTGGTCATGATGATTGTGATGGCCTTTTTGCTTTTGATGGCCATGCATATCATTATGTTCTGAATGATGTGTATCTGAATGATGAGATTCCTGGTTATGATGATTGTGTTCCGCGTGTTTCTGGTGATCCATAGTTATCTCCTCTTTTTACAAAGATTCTATTGATTTATGTAATTCTCTCTTAATATCATGGGCTATCATCATAAGATCAGGGTTTCTGACCTCAGGCATTGATGCAGTCAGTAAGTATCCCAAATCCTTCTTTAAAAAGTTCGTTTCTGATATTAAATTCAACTTGATCTATTTTTCCTGATATCGTTCTAGTCAATGCATAACTCATTACATTCCCTCCTATCCTAAAAAAATAAAACTAATGCGGCATGAATAACAGCGGTAATCCAGGTAGCCAGGCCTATGTACTTATGCGCCTTCATCTTCCAGGGGAGTATCTTTTTCCAACGTAAAAACCCGATCACAATGTTAAGCGTAAGTAATGAGAACGTAATTATTCCCAGAATCACCGTCAGTATATGCAGGGCTTCTGGCTTAGGCCCTTCTATAGCTGTTTGGACAGCCATGTTTTTGGAAGTATCCAGTACTTCTCCTGTGGCTGTATTGACTATATTTGTGATTATATTTGTCCTATAATGAGCCTCTCCTCCATGTGGATAACCTGAAGAAGGAAAGAATAATCCGGCAAATACAAACAAACTCATCACTGCCAGCTTGGTTTTTACTCTGCTATACATAATCTTCCACCTCATTTTCCTCCACAAAAGAGGCATGGTAGTTTGTATTATGGTTAATTTCATCGATGATATCTCTGAAGTCCACATCATCATCGCAGATAATGTCCGCACTACCCGGCACTAGTTCCAGTTCCACCTCTCCATATTCGATGATGTTGTTAATGTGCATTTTAACAGTATTCATACAGCCCTGGCAGGTCATACCCTCAATATTTAAGATGATTTCTTTCATTTCCAGCCTCCTGATTAAAATTATAAAAAATAAGGGGAACACAGAGAGTTTGGCTTCGGGGGAAGTGCCCCTCTGTGTTCCGTTAGAATGGGTATTACTTATGGTGTCCCATGTCATCCATGCTGTTGCCATGCATGGAATGGCCGTTTTCGGAGGAGTGAGTTTTTACATATTTGATATACTTTTCGAGCTCAGTTTTATCCTTTTCAGCTTTTTTAAGCCAGTCTGAAGTCTTCTTATTCACATCTTGATGGTGTTTCTCCATTAAGGCCATTTTTTGTTTTTTCGCTTCCAAATGGATTCCCATAATAGTGGAATGGGCCGTCTCATTGTCCTGGATCAGTTTTAAAATCTTTTTCTGATCCGGGTTATCCTGCTTAAAAAGATCATCTAATACTTTACGGTTATCAGCTATCTGCTTGATGAGTTTTTCGGTTTTGCTATGGGTGTCAGTATTGATCTTGCTCATCTCACTGTGGAAATCCTCATGCAAGCCCAGATACATATGGAGACTCATGGAATATTTCATATCCTGCATCATCCCTTCAGTATGCATTCCCATCATATCTCCACACTCAGCCATTTCATGTTTGTTTCCATCCATGTTCATCATATGATGGCCTTCTTGTTTTTGGACATTAGGGGCGTGATGGCCTGGTGCTGCGAATGCTATCCCTATTATCCCTGCTACTGTGATTATGGCTAAGGCCATTGCATTTTTCTTCTTCATTGTTCCTCCTAAATTTTGGATCTAATAACCTTACTTTCTTACTTCTTTATCCAGTTCCTGTTTGAGGGATAAATATTCATCCCGGGTAATTTCACCCTTGGCAAATCTTCTGCGGATAATCTCTATTGGGTCTGATTGAGATTGCCCTCCTGATATACCGGTACTCCCTGTCCTGATCAGCCAGAATACGGCTGCTGCTATCAGTACTATAATTAATATCCACATTATAATGCCTCCTACCTGGTTCCAGGAGTCCGGGCCCAGTGCGATCATATGATTCCACATATTGACCTCCTTGCTCTGTAATCTTAATTAAAGCAATTTACGTGCCATTTAAAAGCCTGTTTTTTTGGCCATTGCGCTTGCCTAAATGAGACATTTATATTATTATACATAATATTATACACATGATGAAAATTCTATGCCGATCAAG